>NZ_JACJVR010000020.1 GCF_014212175.1 Cohnella xylanilytica
TACAGGAATGTTTAGAGAACGAGGCAGCGGATTTTAGGCTCTTTGTGTAATTCCTTTTAAAGATATAATCGTCTAGAATAAGGGTATACATGGAAGATGTGGGTAATACGCCGGTGAAGTAACATACACCCCATAAAAGAGACGGCGGAGGTCCTGATAAAGATCAAAAAATTGGCGGCGACGGGAGCGATCGCTATTGCCGTTACGGGAGCCGTTGTGATCGCATCCAAGTATACAGAAGCATCTATAGAGCCCACTTCGGCGGATAAAATGGAACAAGGAAGTGCCCATATCCAATATAAAACGCCCATATTCGATCGGATGAAGGATAAAGCAGTCGTCCAGAAAATCCAAGACAGCTGGCTTAGAGCGGAAGCCGTGCTGGCCTCGAAATTCCCTAACGAGAGAAGCGGGACTGACGGTTGGCAACTCCTCAATAGCGCGGACGGCGCTATCGAGTTCACGAATGGGCTCGCCCAACAAGAAGCCTTTTCGTTTAATGCCGCTTTTATGAGCAAGGAGCGGCGGGCTGCCTTGCAGGTCGGGGATTATTGGCCCGCTCTTCTTCTGAACAAAGAGGAGGGCAGAGCGATCTTGTTCTGGGAGAGGGATAACGGGAACGTCGTTAAGATCGACCTTCTCTCCAAGACAAATAAGGGTGGAGCCCGGGATTGGTATGTAGAAGGGCCGGCTCAGGAGTTTGAAGCGCAGAAATCGTCGTAATGCAAACAAAGGCACCCGGCTGGGTGCCTTTGTGACTATCGCCCTGAACGCAAAAAAGTTGCGGTCAAAAGGACCCGCAACCGTTGATGTCGTAGATGGTCGAGACGACAGGATTTGAACCTGCGACCTCTTGCTCCCGAAGCAAGCGCTCTACCAAGCTGAGCCACGTCTCGATAAGTTGTGTTCAATAGCGAACGAGTTATAGTATAGCACAGCCTATTCGAAAAGAAAAGGCGTCTGCCGCATTTTTTTGCTGGGAAAACGCGGCAGGGGGAAAGCGGCTTATCGCGGGCCGAATTCGCCGGCGGCATAGCGCCGGAGCGTCTCCTGGACGCGCCGCTCGAGCAGCTCGGCGGCGCGGGCGAACGCTTCCGCGAGCGGCATGCCGGGCTCGCTCGCGGAAGCGACCGCGGCGACGCCCAAGGGGGCGAGAGCGGCGGGGTCCAGGTCGGAGGCGACGGAGCCGCCGAAGACGAGCACGGGCACGCGGCGGGCCTGTGCCGCCTGCGCGACGCCGTAGGCGGTCTTGCCGCGCAGCGTCTGGGCGTCGACGCGGCCCTCGCCTGTCAGGACGAGATCCGCGTCCGCCAGCTCGCGGTCGAGGCCCGACGCCTCGACGCAGAGGCGGACGCCGGGCACGAGGCGCGCCCCCAGCAGCGCGTGCAAGGCCGCGGCGACGCCGCCGGCGGCTCCGGCGCCGGGCAGGTCGCGCACACGCGAGCCCGTGGCATCGGCGACGACGTCCGCCAGATGCCCGAGGTTCGCGTCGAGCCGGCGCACCTGCTCCGGCGTCGCGCCCTTCTGCGGGCCGAACACGGCGGCAGCGCCGCTCGGCCCCGTGAGCGGGTTGTCGACGTCGCACGCGACAACCCAATCGCACGCCCGCAGGCGGGCGTCGGCCGAGCCGAGGTCGATCGACCTCAGCTCGGACAGCGCCCCGCCGCCGGGGCCGATGGGCGCGCCCGCGCCGTCCAGCAGGCGGAAGCCGAGCGCCTGCAGCAGGCCCGCGCCGCCGTCGACGGTGGCGCTGCCGCCGAGGCAGAGCGTGAACCGCCGCGCGCCCGCGTCGAGGCCGGCCCGAATGAGCTGGCCGAAGCCGTAGGTGGACGCGCGCATCGGGTCCAGCTCCTCGGGCTTCAGCAGCGTCAGGCCCGAGGAAGCGGCGAGTTCCGCGACGCAAGTCTCGCCGCCCTCGCCGAGCAGTCCGAGCCGCGCCTCGCGTTCGCGGCCGAGCGGGTCGAGGACCCGCGCCGTCAAGTACCGGCCGCCCGTCGCCTCGACGAGGCACTCCATCGTGCCGTCGCCGCCGTCGGCCATCGGCAGGAGCCGCAGCTCCGCGCCGGGATAAGCCTTCGCGGCGCCGCGCGCCATCGCCCGAGCCGCTTCCTGCGCGGTCAGGCTTCCCTTGAATTTGTCCGGCGCGATCACGATTTTCACGCGTGCCACCTCCGCCGATTTTCGTCCGGATCACGAATCGTCTCTGTTGTCTCTTATTGTATCCGGATTCCGATCGGCCGTCTAACCCACCTCGCCTAACCCACCTCGCCTAACCGCCCCATCTAACCGCACCCGCCAATCGACCGCCTAATCGAGCGTAATCGTCACGAAGGCCCGGTCGATCTCCTCGTAAGCCCGCTCGGAATGCCGCCATTCCCGCTTGTCGCCGAGGCAGTTGCAGATCAGCTCCGTGTCGCCGGCCTGCAGCCTCTTCCGATAGTGGACGTGGCCGGATACCGCGTATTTGACCGAGCCGCCGTACTGGCGGATCAGCTCCCCGTAGCTCCGGCTGCCCAGGAAGGCGTTGAAGTATTCCCACTCGGCGTTCGGAGTCGGCACGGTCAGCCTCTCGTCGGGAACGACGTGCGTCACGAGGATGACGTTGCGGTCCCGGTACCACTCCAGCTGATCCTTCAGCTTCAGCCGGAAATACTCGCTCACTTCGCCGGGCGAGCGGTCCCACTTCGCGTACAGCTTATCCTTCCATACCCGCTTGCCATGCTCCATCTCCGCGAACTTCTCGGGGGCGAAGCGGGGGTCGCCGAACGAGAAGTCGTACCAGCCGGAGTCGCCGATGACGACCCAATCGGTGCCGATCTCGTACGGCTCTGCCGACAGATTCCGCTCGAACGCCTGCAGCGCGTCGTGAATTTTCCAGGCATCCCGGTCCGGGTGCCAGAGGTTCCACAAGTCGTGGTTGCCGGGCACGAACAGGCACGGAACGCCCGCCTTGTCCTCGATCTCGCGCAGGACGTTGAGCGTGAGCTCGTAGTCGTTGGAGACGTCCCCGGCGACGATGAGCAGGTCCGTATCCCGCTCGCGGGCGACGCGGGCCAGCGCCTCCTGCACGGTCTGGTCCCCCTCGGCGTTGTTATGATCGACGTGCAGGTCCGACAGGATGCCGATTTTCGTCGTTGCGCTCATCTTCATCGGTACCTCCCCTTAATGATGTCCGCTGTACAAATGGCAGCTCACCCGCCGCTCCCCCTCATGAGGCGCGGCCGGCCGCAGTACCGGCGCTTCGGCCCGGCAGCGGTCGAACGCGAACGGACAGCGCGTATGGAAGGCGCAGCCCGAAGGCACCGCCGACGCGCTCGGAATGTCTCCCTTCAGTACGATACGTTCGCGCCGCTCCCGGCGGTTCTCCGCCGGAATGGCCGAGACGAGCGCTTGCGTGTACGGATGCAGCGGCTTCTCGTACAGCTCCCGCACCTCCGCGAGCTCCACCACCTTGCCCAGATACATGACGGCGATCCGGTCGCTCATATAATGGACGACGTTCAGGTCGTGCGAGATGAACAGATACGTCAGGCCGAGCCGCGCTTGCAGCTCCTTGAGCAGGTTCAGAATTTGCGACTGCACGCTGACGTCGAGAGCGGACACCGGCTCGTCGAGAATGAGAAATTCCGGCTCCAGCATAAGAGCCCTCGCGATGCCGATCCGCTGCCGCTGCCCGCCGCTCAGCTCGTGCGTGTACCGGTTCCCGAAGGTGCCGCCGCCAAGGCCGATCCGCTCCAGCATCTCTTCGACGCGGCGGGCTCTCTCCCGCTTGTCGCCGATCCGATGAATGAGCAGCGGTTCCTCGAGCAGACGGGAGACGGGGAGCCGGGGGTTGAGAGAAGCGTACGGATCTTGGAAAACATATTGAATGCTCCTCCGAAGCTCCTTGGAGGACCGCCCTCGAAGCCCGGCGACGTCGGTTCCCCGGAAAAGGATTCGCCCGCCCGTCGGCGCGAGCAGCCGCGCGGCCATCTGGCCGGTCGTCGACTTGCCGCAGCCGCTCTCGCCGACGAGGCCGAGCGTCTCGCCCCGGCGGATCGCGAGCGACACGCCGTCCACCGCGCGCAGCGTTCTCTTCGCCCCGCCGAATCCGGCGGCCGTCCGGTAATGCTTCGTCAGCCCTTCGATCTCGACGAGAGGAGGGTCCTGCGGCTTCTCCGCGAACGGGGAGCGGGACTCGGCCGAAGAAGGCGCGTCTCCATCGGTCCGTGCCGCCCCCGTTCCCGTACCCGCCCCCGCAGCCGCCAATGCATCCGCAACCGCATCCGCCCTCGCCCCCGCCCTCGCGTCAGAGGCGCATTCAACCTGCGGCATGGGGCAGCCCTCCTTCCTCGGCGGCCAGCCAGCAGCGAACGGCATGCGCTCCCGTCGCCGCCAACGCGCCTGCCCCCGTCCCTGCGCCTGCACCCCCGCCAGCCCCCGACACCCGGACGACCGGCGGCGCGCTCAGCAGGCACCGCTCCGTCGCGTACGCGCAGCGCGAATGGAAGCGGCAGCCCGCGCCACGCTCGTGAAGAGCCGGCACCGTGCCGGGAATCGAGAGCAGCTTCTCCCGCTTCTTGGCGGGCGTCGGGACTGCCTGAAGCAGCCCCTGCGTATAGGGATGCCGCGGCGAGTCGAACAGCTCCTCCGCCGTTCCCACCTCGACGACCTGCCCCGCGTACATGACGGCTATGCGGTCGCACATGTCCGCGATGACGCCCAGATCGTGGGAGACGAGCAGAATCGCCGTCCCGTCCTCTTCCCGGATCGTCTTCAGCAGCTCGAGAATCTGCGCCTGGATCGTGACGTCGAGCGCGGTCGTCGGCTCGTCGGCGATGAGCAGCTTGGGGGCGCAGGAGAGGGCGATCGCGATCATGACGCGCTGCAGCATGCCTCCCGACAGCTGATGCGGATACTCCTTCAGCAGCGCCTCCGGACGCGGCAGCCCGACCTTGCGGAACAGGGAGACCGCGTGCTCCCGGGCTTCCCGCTTCGTCAGCTTCAGGTGGAGGCGCGTCATCTCCGTCGCCTGCTCCCCGATCGTCAGGGCGGGATTGAGCGAGGACATCGGATCTTGGAAAATCATCGCGATCTCCCGCCCCCGAATGCGGCGGAACGCTTCTTCTCCCTCGCGGGGCAGCCGCCCCGCCTCGTACCGGATCTCGCCCTCCGAGATCCGCATCGCCGGCGGAAGCAGGCCGAGCAGCGAGAGCGACAGCACGCTTTTCCCGCAGCCGGATTCCCCGACGATGCCGACCGTCTCGCCCGGCTCCACGCGCAGGTCGATCCCTTCGAGCACCGGCCACCGCCCGCGGGCGGTCGTCAGTTCGACGCGCAGATCGCGGATGTCGAGAAGCGGCGGCGCTTCGGTTGGCGCTGACAACATGACGATCCCTCCTTTGTTAACCGTTATAAACCCTAACCCCTACGCCCGCCGGTCCCGCAGATCGCGGATGCCGTCCCCGAGCAGGTTGAACCCGAGCACCGTCAGCGTGATGAACAGGCCCGGCGCGAGGGCGTACCAGGGCGCCTTGCTCATGTAAGCCTGCGACTCGTTCAGCATCCGGCCCCAGCTCGGGTCGGGCGGCTGCACGCCGAGGCCGAGGTAGCTGAGAGCCGCTTCGACCAGAATGGCGGCCGAGAAGCAGAGCGATGCCGTGACGATGACGGAGGACAAGATATGAGGGACGATGTGGCGGAAAATCAAAGCCGCATGCCCGGCCCCCATGCCCCGGGCCGCCTTCACGAAGTCGGCCTCCTTCGTCTGGAGGAAGCCGCCGCGGATGACGCGGGCGAAGCTCGGTATGAACAGGATTCCGATGGCGATAATCGTCTGCCCCAGGCTCGGCTTGAAGATCGTAACGAGGATAAGGGCGAGCAGAATACCGGGAAAAGCCATCAAAGCGTCCACGGCCCTCATCAGAAGCTCGTCGGCCCAGCGACCGAGGTACCCGGCGGCGGCTCCGAGCAGGAAGCCTCCGGCCAAGCCTATGCAAACCGAAAAAAAGCCGACGGAAAACGCCGTCTGCGTCCCCTCCATAATCCGGCTCAGAATGTCCCGGCCGAAGTTGTCGGTGCCGAGCCAATGGGCCGCTCCCGGAGCTTGCAACCGTCCGGCGATATTCATCTCGTTCGCGCCGTACGGCACGTAGAACAGGCTGACCGCCATCAGGACGAACAGCAGGGCGACAAGCGTCAGCCCGATCCATAGCGTAATTTTCTTGCCCGAGTTCATGGCTTCTTCTCGCCTCTACCTTAATCGGATTTTGGGATTCAACCAGGCGTAGCTCAGGTCGACGACGAAGTTGACGAAGATGACGATGGACGCGACGAGCAGCACGAGCCCCTGCACGAGCGGGTAGTCGCGGTTGCCGATCGCCGTGATGAGCAGGCGGCCCAGGCCGGGCAGCGTGAATACCTGCTCGATGACGAGGCTGCCCGCCAGAATCTCCCCGAAGTTCATCCCGACGACCGTGACGACGGGGATGAGCGCGTTTTTGAGCACGTGCTTGTAGTAGACGGTCGAAGGCCTCAGCCCCTTGCTGCGGGCCGTCCGCACGTATTCCAGGTGAAGCTGCTCCAGCATCGTGGTCCGAAGGTACCGGACGACGATCGCGATCTGCGGAATGGACAGCGCGACGGCGGGCAGCAGCAGGGAGCGGAGCGACAGCCAGGCGTTCTCGGACCACGGGACGTAGTGGCTGACCGAGAACCACTTGAGCATGACGCCGAAAACAAGAACAAGAACGATTCCCGACCAGAAGGAGGGAATCGCGAGGCCGATCTGCGTGACGGCCGATATGATCAGGTCCAGCGCCTTGCCCCGCCGCCGGGCGGCCGCGATCCCGAGCGGGACCGCGACCAGGACGGTGATCGCCAGCGCCAGCAGCGCCAGCGAGAAGGTGACGGGGAGCCGGGCGCCGATGAGATCCAGCACCGGCTCCGAATAGCGGAGCGAATCTCCGAAGTCGAACGCGGCGGCTCCTCCGATCCAATGCAGGAATTGCTCCCCGAGCGGAAGGTCGGTGCCGAGCTTCGCCTCAAGCTCCTGGATCTGCTCCGGCGTCGCCTCCGTGCCCAGGATGGCGAGCGCCGGATTGCCCGGGATGATCCGGAAGGCGAAGAACGTGACCAGGATGACGAAGAAGACGGTGAGCAGCAAGGTGACGAAGCGCCGGGCGGCGTATGCGAGATTCATCTTCCCTCTCCCCCGGAGGCCGCGGGTGGCGGCCCCGTTAGTTCTGCGCTTTTCTTAATGTCCAGCGCTCTTACTTCTCCCAGTACAATGTCGACAGGTCCTGCACGTAGATCGGGTACAGCTGGTAGCCGGCCAGGTTCTTCTTGTACGCGACGGAGGCGTAGATGTCCTGGATGAAGACGGCGGCGGCGTCCTGCGCGAGAATCGTCTGGGCCTTCTTGTACAGGTCCGCGCGCTTCGTCTCGTCGACTTCGGTCAGGGCGCTCTTCAGCGTCTTGTCGTACTCCGGGTTCTTGTAGTTGAAGAAGTCGTTCGGCGCGTCGGACAGGAACTTGTTCAGGATGTCGTACGGATTCAGCTTGCCGTCGAAGGCGATGATCGTCGACTCGTAGTCGCGGCCCTTGTAAATGCGGTCCAGCCAGACGGCCCATTCGACCGATTCGATCTTCGCCTTGATGCCGGCCTTCTCCAGCTGCTGCGCGATGACTTGGGCGGTGTTCACGTGGAACGGATAGACGGACGGCACGGAGATGGTGATGTTGAGCCCGTCCTTGTAGCCGGCTTCCGCCAGCAGGCTCTTCGCCTTCTCGACGTCCGTCTTGTACAGGTCTTCAAGGCCTTCCTGGTAATACTGCTTCAGGACGGAGCTGAGATGGGAGCCGACCTTGAGGCCTTGGCCGAGGGCGACGCCTTGAATGATCTCGTCCTTGTCGATCGCGTAGTTGATCGCCTGGCGGACGCGGATGTCGTCGAACGGCTTCTTCGCGTTGTTGAGCACGAGCTCCTGCACGAGGTTCTGCGGACCGCTCTGCTGGCCGAATTCGTCGCCGAGCTCCGCCAGCTTCTCCGTGCCGATCCGCGGATACAGGTCGATCTCCCCGGACTTGAAGGCGAGGTAGGCGGCTTCGGCGTCGGTGATGATGCGGAATTCGACCTGGTCGAGATGGGGGAGGCCCTTGACGTAGTAATCCGGATTTTTCTCGAGCACGATCTTCTGGCCGGCGGCATACTCCTTGAATTTGAACGGACCGGTGCCGATCGGCTTCTTGTTGCTGTCCTGGTAATCCTTCGGAATGACGGCGGACGTCAGGGCGGTCAGGAACGACGTGTTGTTCTCCTTGAGCTTGATGACGACGGTCTTGTCGTCCGGCGTCTCGATCGTATCGACGCTGGCGAAGGAGGAGAGAAGCGGCTTGCCTGTGTCCTTGCCCGCGAGGCGGTCGTACGAATACTTCACGTCGGCGGAGGTGACCGGGTTGCCGTTATGGAACTTCACCCCGTCGCGCAACTTGAACGTATAGGTCAAGCCGTCCGGCGAGATCTCGTACGATTCGGCGATGGCGGGCTGCAGCTCGCCCTTGCTGTTCGGCTTCAGGAGCCCTTCGAAAATATTGAAAAGAACCTCCGAAGTCCCCGCGGCGACCGCGAGATGCGGGTCGAGGTAGTCGATGTCCTGCGGGATGACGACGACGACTTGCCCGCCGTCCTTGCCGCCGGCCGAATCCGTCGCGGCTCCGGACGACGGCGAAGCCGATTCTCCGGACGCGGAAGCGGATTCGGATGCAGGGGCGGACGGCGAGTTCGAGCCGGAGGGGCTGGCCGCTCCGTTGTTGTTGGCGTTGTTGCCGCCGCACGCGGACAGGAAGGCCGTCGCGGCGAACAGCACGGCCAGCAGCTTGGCGGCCGACGGGTAGAGCTTGAACGATTTTCTCATCGGGATAACTCCTCCTTGAATGGCAGATCTAATAGGGCGGGCAAAGCCTGAATCGACGGAATCGTCGGCTCGTGGGCGATCTCTTCGATTCCGAGCCGGCCGAACCGGTTGACCAGAACGGCGTCCATGCCGACGGCCGAGCTGCCGACGACGTCGTCGTAATAGTTGTCGCCTACGTACAGGCACTCCTCGGGCGACACCCCGGCGAGCCGGAAGGAATGCTGGAAGATCTGCTTCGCGGGCTTCTCGCAGCCGACCTCCGAGGAGATGACGATGTGGTCGAAGTAGTCGGCCAGATGGCCTTCCTTGAGCACTTGGCGGGCGGTGCCGTCCCAATTGCTGATGAGTCCTACGCCGACGTCCCCTTCCTTCAGGGAGCGGAGGACCGATTCGGCGAACGGGTAGGGCGCCCACTCCGCGCGGAAGCTCTCTTGAAGCTCGCGGAGCCGCCGGTGCTGCTCGAACAGGTCGAAGGCGAGGCCCAGCTTGTAGTTCAGCACTCCGAGATACCAGGGGAAGAAGCTCGCGTCTCCCTTGGCGAGGGCGCCCGGATAGTCCCGCATGAACAGCTTATCCGTCAGGTGGTAGGCGATCTCGATGTCCCGCAGCGACCGGCTCGCGCCGTTCTCCTCCAGGAACCGGCGGAACACTTGCTCTCTGGGCCGGTACACCAGCGTGTAGCCCAGGTCGAACCAGATGAACGATTTGTTGAACGACTTGTTGAACGATTTGTTGAACGATAGCGATGTGCGCATGAATCCTCCGATGATGGGCGTTTATGTAGCGGGGACGACCGGCAGCACGACATGGGACGGATAACGCGAGTCGTGGTAGATCGTCTGCGTCGCCGTCGCGAAGTCCGCTTCGGTGACGTCCCCCGGGTTCGCGATGACGTTCGGGCTGCGGTCGTAGGTCGGGAACAGCGAGCTCGTGACGTCGATGCGAATGGAATGGCCGCGTTTGAAAACGATCGCCGTGCTTCCGAGAGAGAGCTCGTAGCGGATCACCTCGCCGGGCGGCACCGGCTCCCGGCGTTCGAGCGACTCGCGGTAGCTCGCCCGGAAGATGCCCTCCGCCACGTTGTAGGCGGCGCCTCCCGGGTGCACGTCGACGAGCTTGGCGACGAAGTCGGTGTCCTCCGCGCTCGTCGCCGCGTACAAGACGACGCGCAGGTCGCCGACGACCTTGACGTCCTCCGTCAGGACGTCGGAGGTGTAGACGAGCACGTCGTTGCGCACCTCGATCGGCAGCTGGTTGCGCGGCCCCATCGGCGTCAGGTCCGGCACCGCGCCGGAACGCCCGCCCAAGGCGGGAACCGGAATGGAAGGGTGGTAGACGTAGACGTCGGGATGCTCCTCCCCGGGCGGCTCGGCGGACAGCCGGCCGTCTCCGTTGATCGAGTTGGCGCGGCTCTCGCTGCGGAGGTAGAACGGCGTATCTACGGCTTTAAGCGGCGGCCACTGTCCGACCTGCTCCCAGTTGTTGTCGCCCATGACGAAGTAGCGGATGGGCGGTTCTTCGCGCCAGGCGTCTTCGTCATCCTTGAGCCACCGGTCGAACCAGCGCAGCTGGAGCTCGTCGATCCGGTTCGCCGCTTCCGGGCCGAAGTCGAGCTCGCCGACGTACCTCGACCACGGCATATGGAACCACGGCTCGACGAGCAGGTACTGGTTCTCCCTGGCCAGCTTGGTCGCTCCCCGGGCCCGGACGCCGAGGAAGTTCTCGATCGTGCCGTCCAGGAACAGGTCGTACCAGCCGGCCAGATGGAGCGCGGGCACTTCGATCCGGTCGTAGGCGTCCTTGAGCGACTGCCCCTGCCAGAATTCGTCCCGCGTCGGGTGGTCCAGCCATTCCTTGTAGAACGGGAACAGCTCGCTCTTCACGCCGGGCGTGCGGCTTAGCGGCAGATGCTTGTAGAGGCCGTGGATGCCGGCGTAGCTCGCGTTGATCTCGGCCAGCCAGTCGAGCCGCTTCCGCCGGATGGCGGAGTCCTGGCTGGCGAACAGCGCCCACGAGAGCGAGCTGGCCAAGGAGAACGCGCCGTTGCGGTAGGCGCGGCCCTGGAACGAGTCGGAGCCGATCATGCCGGGGGCGATGCAGGCCAGGTGCGGCGGCCGCTCGGCGGCGGCGAGCCATTGGGTCGCTCCGACGTAGGAGAAGCCGTACATGCCGACCTTGGGGATCGCGTAGGGCAGGGAGGCGGCCCACTCCACCGTGTCGTAGCCGTCTTCGCCTTCGGCCGAGTACGGGCGGAACTCGCCGTCCGACGTCCATCTTCCGCGCGTATCCTGGACGACGACCACATAGCCGTGGGCGGCGTACCAGGTCGGGTGCGCGTAGTTCATCGTCTGGGCGTCGTCTTTGTTGTAGGGGGTTCTCATGACGAGAACCGGATGCTTGGCGGTCCCTTCCGGGCGGTAGACGTCGGCCTTGAGAAGCGTTCCGTCGCGCATCGGGACCGAGACGTTTTTCTCCACGATCAGGTTCGCCAGAGCGGTTCGGGTTCTCGAGGAGCCGGGGCTTCCGGTTCCGGTTGTGGGTGGGGCTCCGTTTGTCGTCGAGGTTGCGGACATCTCATCATCTCCATCGCGGGGTATAAAAAAAGGAGATGCCACAGAAGCGTCCGCTTCGTGCATCTCCGGTCGACCGGTCAATACAAGAATTCCTAGTACAATAATATGAATTAAGATGAGTTTGATTCTAGCACAGGTGCTTCGCGACCGTCAACCGTTATCCTTCAACCGTTATCCATCAGCCACCTTCCACCTTCAACCTTCAAAGCCTACGCCGCCCCGGACGCCTCTACGCGAAAGATGGGTCGGGTTTGGCTCGCCGCTGTTCTCTCCGGTATGATAGAACTAGCGGATATTCATCGGAACGAGGGGGAGTGGAACGTATGAGCGACCGGATTTTTACGCCGGAGGAAGCCAATGCCTTGCTGCCGCGGCTTCGGGAGGAGCTGCGCGGGCTGCAGGAGATGACCGACGAGTACGAGGAGCGGATGATCGCGCTGCGGAAGAAGAAAGCGGAAGCGGGAACGCGGACCGGGGGAGGAGCCGCCGGCGGCGGCGACCCGTTCTTCGAGGAAGAAGGGCGGCTCGACTTCATGCGGATGGAGATCGAGATGGCGATCGGGAACTTCGGCCGCCACGGCGTGCTGCTCAAGATGATCCACCCGGGGCTCATCGACTTCCCGGCCCTGGTGAACGGGGAGGCGGCGCTGATCTGCTGGAAGGAAGGCGAGGAGCGCGCGACCCATTACCACGGCTGGCAGGACGGGTTCGCGGGGAGAAGGCCGCTGCCGTCCGAATAAGCTCGGTGCGATTCGGGCAATACATACTTGGATCGCAAGAGACCAAGGAGGGATTGTCCTATGGCATTGGTACCGTACGAGCCGTTCCGCCATCTGGATCATTTCCGGAGGGAGATCGATCGCCTCTTCTCCGACGAGAATTCCCTGTTCAAGTCAGGCTGGGGCCAGGGGCTCGGCCGCATCGACATCGACGTCTACGAGACCGAGAACGAAGTCGTCGCTTCCTGCGACATTCCGGGCTTGGAGAAGAAGGAAGACGTGAACATCGACATCGACAACAACATCCTCTCGATCAGCGGCACGCTGAACCGGGTGAACGAAGTGAAGGAAGAGCACATGCATCGCCGCGAGCGGTACGTCGGGCGCTTCCAGCGCTCGGTCGGCCTGCCCGCGAACGTGTCGCCGGAAGGCGTGAAGGCGAGCTACAAGAACGGCGTGCTCGAAGTGCGGATGCCGAAGCTGAAGGGCGACTCAAAGCGCCGCATCGACGTGGAGTTCCACTGACCCGGGATAGCGATGGATAAGCGATGGAAAAGCGAATGGATCGGACCCGGAGGGCGCCCCCTCCGGGTTTTCGCTTGTTACCTTCGCGGCGCCGTTTCCCAACAAGCGGAAAAAACCGTCTTGTTCGGCTCAAACGCGCCGCGAACCCGCCCAACAAGCGGAAAAACCCGTCTTGTTCGGCTCATCCGCACCGCGAGCCCGTCCAACAAGCGGAAAAACCCGTCTTGTTCGGCTCATCCGCGCCGCGAGCCCGCCCAACAAGCGGAAAAACCCGTCTTGTTGGCCCCATCCACACCGCAAGCCCGTCCAACAAGCAGAAAAAACCGTCTTGTTCGGCTCATCCGCACCGCGAACCCGCCCAACAAGCGGAAAAACCCGTCTTGTTCGGCTCATCCGCACCGCGAACCCGCCCAACAAGCGGAAAAATCCGTCTTATCGAGCGGGCTCGGTCCCCTTCATCGCTTGCTCTTCTTCGATGCGATCCAGAAGGCGAGGATGACGAGAGGGATGGCGATGATCCACGGGATGTTGATCGTGCCGCCTACGATGACAGCCAACGCCGAAACCACGACGATACCGATGATCATGTACAAGCAGCCTCTTCCGAAAGTCTCCACTTATCCGCTCCCCGAAGCTTTTTTCGATAAATACGTTCACCGCGGGGATCGCGTTGCGATCATGAAGAGAACCCTTGCCCGATGGGGTAAGGGTTCTTCGCCGTCGATATTACTTGGCTTGCGCCTTCTCGTACTCCTTCAGCAGATCCTCTACCAGGATGCCGTTGATGGTCATGCCCGACAGGTTGCACATGCTGATCGACACTCCGCTCAGGTTGCAATCCTCGATCCGGCTGCCGGCCAAGTAACAATTCTCGAATCGGAGCGGCCGCTGCACGGCGTTCGGCACATGGTTCGGATGCCCTTCGGGCGGCAAGCCGATATTGCGGATATAGGCGCCTCCAAGCTGGGCCCCGTCGATCTCCAGATCGCTCAGGTTCGCGTCCGTGATCTTCGTGCCGGCCAGCGTCACGTTGTTCACGCGCCAGCGCTGCAGGCTGACGTTATCGAGCGTGGAATCGTCCAGGCAAGCGTTGCGCACGTCCAGTCTCTTCGCGGTATCGGCGAATTGAAGCGTTTCCACCATTCATCCTCCTCCGGTCCCAAAATCTTTCTTTTTAGGCGGATTATCTACTCATTTTGCTAAAATAAATGTACCATGTATGGAAGAGAATGTATACGGAGAGGGCGAAGGAACGTGCATCGGCGTGCGGACGTTTATCTTTTGAATATCATTCATGCGGTTGTATTTGGAGGTTTGTATTTTGTCCCGCTGAACCTTCTAGATGGCGATCATGATTACTTGGACGGCATTGGCTTCCTGGCCGTTTGGATAGTCGACTATAACCGCCGTCTGCGCAAGGAAGACTACTTCGTCGACCGTCTATCTTCCCCGATCTGGGACAAGCGGGACTTGTGGATTCCGCTGTGGATGCCGATCGTAATCGGCTTGTTGTTCGGGCTGCTGGAAGGATGGGGCAAGCTGTGGCAAGGAGTGGTGTTCGGAATCGTCTTCTCCGCCGGGCATCTACTCTTCCGGTGGGCCGAATTCGCGTACATCCGGAAATGCTCGAAGAAGAAGAGCGGTCCCGAGAGCCCTCCGTCCGGCGTGTAGAGCTGGAAGAAGGTCCCTATGCCTCTCCGGAATATCGCGCTGTGATTCATAGCGCCTCATCGCCGGGAACGGCAAGGTCGACGAAGCCGTATGACGGGAGCTAGACCAATTAGATCGGAACATCGACGGTGGCGCGAACGACATGCAAGCACTCCCCACGCGGCGACTCAAACAATTTTTGGCAAAAAAACAAACCGATCTTATCACGCTCCCGGGAGTTGTTCAAGGCGCTACGCCTACATAAAAAGCCGACCCGTAAGGAATCCGGATCGGCCCATTGTCTAAACGCTTGCCAAGCTGTAGACGCCTACCGCGCGGAACGATTCCTTGACCGCCTTAACGGCAATCTCGGGAAGTTTGCCTTGGTTCGTCAACAGCCCGGCTGCCTTCAGAATGCTCTCGAAGGCGTCGCTGAAGGCGGCGTCGGGCTTCATGATGGTTTTGTCTTTCCAAGCCGTGTACCACAGAACAGCGGCGGAGTCGGTGCCGATCTCGAGCGCGGTCAGGTAGAAGGCTTTGTTCGGGATGCCGCAGTTGATGTGCACGCCGCGGTTGTCCAACTTCCCCGTGTCCTTGAATCCGTCCATATGGCTCGGCTGGGGATCGTCTTCCATGGCGGTTCCCGGCGCTTTCAGCGATCGCAGAGCCACGCCTTTGAATTCCGGACCTACGATCTCGTCCCCGATGAGCCAATCGGCCGTCTCGGCGGTTTGGCCCTTCGCGCGCTGCTTGACGGCGCTGCCGATCGCGTCGGAGAAGTGCTCGTCCAACGCGCCCGATTGGAACGTATAACGCAGTCCGTTCACGTGCTGCGTGATTCCGTGCGTCAGCTCGTGCGCGACCACTTCGAGGCTCTTGACGAATCCGGTGAGCTGGCGCCCGTCCGCGTCTCCGAAGATCATGATCTTCGTCTCGGGGATCCATTCGGCGTTCCCGTAATGTCTTCCGTAGTTCACGTAGAAGCGCAGGTCATGGCCCCGATCGTCCACGGAATTGCGGCCGAGCACGTGCTTGAAGTAACCGAGAGTATGCCCGGCGTTGTCGTACGCCGCGTTCACGTCCTCGTCGTGCGTCGGCGGCTGCCCTTCGCCGCGTACGAGGTTGTTCCGGATCTTCGGCACGTTCCGACAATCGAAAATCATACGTTCCGCGCGGCCGTCATCGTCCCGGTCGCGCTCGGGCCCGGCGCCGGATCGGGCGAACGAATCGATCTCTTCGCGCAGGACCCTCCTCTCGTCCAGCGTCTCCGCCGCTTCCCTGCTCCCTTCCTCCGACCATCGTTCCAACAGATACGTCGGCACGAAGCCGTCTTTGCGAGAACTCCCGTTCATTGCCCACTCCTCCTTCGATAGCCTAATCTCCAGTAGAGAGTATGAGCGTAATCGGAATCGCGTACTCGGAACGGCGAGAATATTTGACAGATCGATACAAAATTCATATCCTAGAGGCAACGAGCAATGAACGGATAAGAGGAGGCGTCCCCGATGAGCAAAAGCGGAAGGCCCCGCGAATTCAAAGATACCGCCGTGATCGACGCCGCTATCGAGGTGTTCTGGTCCCGCGGGTACGAAGCCTGCTCGACGGACGATCTGTGCAAGGAGACGGGACTGGGCCGGGGCAGCTTGTACAATGCGTTCGGAAGCAAGCACGAGCTGTATGAGCAGGCGCTTGCCCGCTATCATCAGGTGGGGATCTCGACCCAACTGGATATTTTGAAGGCCGACAAGCCGGTGAAGGAACGGCTGAGAGAGCTGTTGGAATGGGAGATCCGGGAGAATTCCGCGGCGAAGGACCGGGGATGCCTGCTGATCAACGCCTCGGCCGAGCGGGGCAAGTCCGACCCGTCCGTGGAGCGGATTTTCAACCAACACGTGAACCTGCTGGAGCGGGCGATCGAAGAAGCGATGACCGAGGGGCAGTCGAACGGGGAGATTCCCGCGGACCGCGACGCGGGCGAGCTCACCGCCCTTTATCTGAGCAGTTACTACGGCCTTCGGGTGCTGCATTCGGGAACGATGAATCGCGAGCTGACCGCGCGGATCGTCGACGGAATTTTGGCCGCCATCTTCTAGAGGCATGGGGAAGCAAGCCGTGTCGGGGACTTGGGGCTGCGCTTACTTCGGAAGCAGTCGGAAGCGGAATGCTGCCGGAGGGACGCGGCTTTTTCGGGGCCAATTTTGTACTATTCGTTACAAATCCGAGTCTGGCATAACTAAGGCAAGGAGGGGATGGCGCGCCTATTTTTGTACTGTTTATTACAAAAAAATCAAAACCTATAAAGGAGTTGTTGGCTTTGCCTCTCGCGATTTATGTGCTGGGTTTGATGATCTTCTCGATGACCACGTCCGAATTTATGGTGGCGGGCATCATGCCGTCGTTGTCCGAGGAGTTCGGCGTGTCGGTCGCGGCGATCGGCTACTTGATCTCGGCCTATGCGGCCGGAATGATCGTCGGAGGGCCGCTGCTGACGATCGGACTGCTGAAGGTTCCTCGCAAAAAAGCGTTCCTGACCCTGGCCTTCCTCTTCCTGGCCGGCCAAACGCTGGGAGCGCTCGCTCCGAGCTACGAGCTCATGATGGCGGCGCGGATCCTCACGGGGATCGCCTCGTCGGCCTGCTTCGGCGTATCGATCGCCATCGCGCTGACGCTCGTCCGTCCGGAGCAGAGTGGCCGCGCCGCTTCGATCGTGCTCGGCGGGCTGATGGTGGCGACGGCCGTCGGGCTGCCGGCCGCGATGCTGTTCGACCAGCACTGGGGCTGGCGCTCCAGCTTCTGGGCGGTGGACGTCCTCGTGCTCGTATCCGGGCTGATGGGGCTGTTCCTCATCCCGAGCTCGCCCAAGGAGGACTCGGCTTCGGTCAGCATCCGCGGCGAACTGGCCGCGTTCAAGAACCGGCATCTATGGGCGGCCTATGCGACCAGCATGCTGATCATCGGCGCGACGTTCGCCGCCTTCAGCTACTTCTCGCCCATTCTGACCGACCTAGCCGGCTTCGACGCCGGAATGGTGCCCCTTCTGCTCGGTATATACGGCGTCGCGACCGTCGTCGGCAATACGGTCACCGGCCGGCTGGCCGACCGGTATATGATGCCGATTCTGATCATCGGCTTGACGGTGCTGGCCGCCGCCTTGGTCCTGTTCGGCGTGTTCGCCGCCTCTCCGGTTATCGCCGTCGCGGCCGTCGTCGTCATCGGGCTGTCCGGGGTCACGATGAATCCCGCCATGGTGACGCGAGTATCGCGCGTGTCGAACAGCGGCCCGCTCGTCAGCACGTTCCACGTGTCCGTCGTCAACTTCGGCATCGTCGTCGGCTCCGCGATCGGGGGAATGACCATCGACCGCGGCATGGGGCTGGCGTCGCCGCTCTGGGTCGGAGCGGGATTGGCCGCAATCGGACTGCTCTCCTTGCTTCCCTACTTGAACAAGGGCAAGGCGACTGCGACGGAGACCCCGCCCGCGGCCGAGACGGGCAAATCCTGCGCGTAAATCGGCAGGCCAATCGTCCATCTTCGAAGATGACCCCGCAGCTCCAAACGAGAACGATAGAAATCCAATCGCCGTCTCATGGATACGCTTTTCAACCTCCTATATGATAGAAAGATGGAGTGCGGATCCGAAGCGAGATTATGAAGGAGAAGGCGGGGGAGATCGTTGCTTACGAAGATCGACTTATCGGGACCATGGAAGGTTCAGCTTGATGAGCATAAGAGCGGACTGCGGCTGCCGTTCGACGATGAGATGGAGCTGCCCGGAACGACTTCGCATGCGCGGAAGGGCGCGCGGAACGATGCGGTCGAGATTGGGCACTTGACGGACGAATACCGGTTCGAGGGCTGGGCCTGGTTCTCGAGAGAGGTGGACATTCCCGAGGAACTGGCGGGTATGACGGCTCATCTGTACTTGGAACGGACGCGAGTGACCACCGTCTGGATCGACGGCCGGGAGGCGGGAACGCGGAATAGTCTGAGCACGCCCCATCTGTATGAGGCGACCGGTCTGCTAGCCCCGGGCAGGCATACGATTACGATCCGGGTCGACAATACCGGCTATCCGACCAAGGGCGGCCATTTAACGTCTCCGGATACCCAGACCAACTGGAACGGAATTACGGGCCGAATCGAGCTGCAGTTCGCCGGCGAGACGTACCTGCGGGACGTGCAGGTTTATCCGAACGCAGCGGACCGGTCGGTCGTCGTTAAAGCTCGGCGGGTTGGAGGCGGCGGGAGCCTCCTCACCGTCTCGGCGGCGGGCTTCAACGGCCACGAGCATGCCGTGGGGAAGCGGGAATACGCGTTGTCCGACTTCGACTCCGGCTCGGGCGACGTATCCGTTCGATTCGACTTCGGAGAGGAAGCCCGGCTGTGGAGCGATGCGGAGCCTTATCTCTATCGGATGACCGTCCGCTTGAAGAACGCGGACGGCGAGACGCTGGACTCGCAAGAGACGATCGTCGGGCTGCGGGAGTTCAAGGCGGACGGGGACAAATTCGCCGTCAACGGCGTCCGCACTTTTCTGCGGGGCAAGCATGACGGGTTGATTTTCCCATTGACCGGGTTCGCGCCGACCTCCGTGGAGGAGTGGCTGCGCATTCTCGGCATCGCCCGATCCTACGGGATCAATCATTACCGCTTCCATACGTGCTGCCCGCCGGAGGCCGCGTTCATCGCCGCCGACATGCTCGGCATCTACATGGAGCCGGAACTCCCGTTCTGGGGCACCGTCACGGACGAGTCCGACGAGAGGCATCATCCGGCCGAACAGGATTATCTGATCCGCGAGGGCTTCGCCATGCTGGAGGCTTATGGCAATCATCCATCGTTCGTCATGATGTCGCTGGGCAACGAGCTATGGGGCAGCAAAAGCCGGATCGATGCCATTCTTCAAGCGTACAAGTCGCATGACGATCGCCGTCTGTATACGCAAGGCTCGAACAACTTCCAGTTCGCGCCGTATATATCGCCCCATGAGGACTTCTACTGCGGCGTCCGCTTCTCCCGGGACCGCCTGTTCCGAGGCTCGTATGCGATGTGCGACGCGCCTCTCGGCCACGTCCAGACCGATCGGCCCGGCACCCTCAAGGACTACGACGAGCAGATTCGGCCTTCCGGCGGCGGAACGGAAGCGGGAGAGGGAGAGCAAGAGCAGGACCAAGATCAAGAGCGCAAGGGAAGCGCCATTCAGATTCAATACGGCACCGAGACCCGGACCGTGCGGGCAGAGGCAGCCGAAGAAGAGCTCATTCCCCGCATCCCGGTCATCTCGCACGAGATCGGGCAGTACGCCACGTTCCCCAGGTTCGCCGAGATCGAGAAGTATACGGGTTCGCTCAAGGCGCGGAACCTGGAGGCGTTCCGGGACCGGCTGGAAGCTAAGGGGATGGGTCCTCTCGCAGAACGATATTTTATCAACTCCGGCCAACTGGCCGTCGCTTGTTACAAGGAAGAATTGGAGGCCGCCTTCCGATCCCGGAAGCTCGCGGGCTTCCAACTGCTCGATCTGCAGGACTTCAGCGGCCAGGGCACCGCGCTGGTCGGCATCCTGGACGCCTTCATGGACAGCAAAGGGCTCGTAACGCCGGAGGAATGGCGAACTTACTGCTCTGATGCGGTGCTGCTCGCCCGGTTCGAGAAGTTCAACTACGCGTCGGGCGAGCGCTTCGACGCGCATGTCGAGCTCGCCTACTATCGCCGGAAGCCGCTTGGGCCTATCGAGCTTCATTGGGAGATGCGAACCTCCGAGGGCGCAATCGCGAGCGGGCATGCTCGGGCGTCGGCGCCTGACGGCGAGGCTTATATCGATATCGCCGATCTCGGCTTCGAGCTGCCTTCCGTGGACGCGATGACGAAGGCGGTCTTCGCCCTTGAAGTGGCGAACACGGACATACGCAAGACCTACGATCTGTGGATCTATCCGAAGGAGACGGCCGTTGCGGCCGATTGGGCAGGCATCCACTGGGCGGAGGAGCTTAGCGACGACGTGCTCCGGCTTCTGGAGCGGGGGGCCAACGTGCTGCTCATGCCCAAGCCGAATCGCGTGTCGCGGGCGATCGAAGGGACGTACTGCACCGACTTCTGGTGCTATCCGATGTTCCGTTCGATCTCGGAGAGCATGGGCAAGCCGACTCCGATCGGAACGATGGGCCTCTTGATCGAGAACGGGCACCCGGCTCTCGCCGACTTCCCCAGCGAGACGCACTCTACCTACCCGTGGTGGAGCCTCGTTATGCATTCCCGGTCGTTCATCCTGGACGACCTTCCGCCGGAACTTGCGCCGATCGTCCGGACCATCGACAACTTCGAGCGGAACCACAAGCTGGGCTTCCTGTTCGAGTGCCGGGTTCTGAAGGGCAAGCTGCTCGCGTGCGCGCTCGACGCCGATCGGGTTCGGGAGACGCCGGAAGGACGGCAGTTCCTATTCGGCCTCAGCCGCTATATGCGATCCGAGGCATTCAAGCCGCAGGTCGAGGTAGAAGCGGAGGAGCTGCGAAGGCTGTTCTAGCGATGGCCGATGCGGCGGAAGGGATATCCGCTGCGGCATGGCAGCAACTGTAAAGGGACATAGTAAGGTTCAGGAGGTTTAGACCTGTGCCTAACTATGTCCCTTATCTCATTCTGATTATCCTCTCCACGGCGGTCCTCGTCTGGATGCTCGCGCGAACGAAGCAATATCGGACCTTCGTCGCCTACCTGTCGTTCGCCGGCATGATCTACATCTTCGAGATCGTTATCGTCGTCGTACTCGCCGCCTATGAATACAAACCGCGGATTACCCCGATCCGCTATCTGGACAACATGATCGGGGCGTCCGTCTCCAATACCTTCACGATCCCGACGATCGCTGCCTTGATCGCCGTTTTCCAGCTCCGCTTCCGCTGGATCGCGTTCTTCTCTTTGCTGTTCGGGGGAATCGAATTTTGTTTTTTGCGGTTGGGCATTTACGAGCATCATTGGTGGAGAATCCCGTATACGATAGCCTCCTTGCTTTTTTACTTCTCGTTAACGAGGTGGTGGATACGGCGGTTCTATGCAGGAAGCCGGCCGATTCGAGCCGTCTCCTTCTTCGTCTATACGCTGGCCTTGGTGTATACCTTTGTCTTTTTCCCTATGTTGAGCGGGCTTCGGCTGTTCGAGCCGGGGATATTCAAGGATATCTATCGCGACGATACGTTTTTTACGACCCTGTATGGACTTATGAAAACCGCGCTGATAACAGCCTCGATCTTCTGGCTGAGGAATTGGCGCTGGCTGATTGCCGCAGCCGCCGTGATCGCGACCTCCCATTATTTTCTGATTCGGTTCGGTATTCTTAAGGTCTTTATTCCGCTATGGCTCTACGTTGCGATTTACTCCGCGTGCTGCTGCATCGTCATCGGCCTCTGTTACCTGGCCCGACGTTCCGTTGAGCGACAGACAAACCATTAGCGCCGAATGGAATCGCTGCGAGCTGCAAAAAGAACCGCACACGAGTGCGGTTCTTGAACATTTTATTGGACTGGCGCGCCCGATACGATTCGAACGTACGACCTGCAGTTTAGGAAACTGTCGCTCCCCTGCGAAAACCCGAAAAGCCTTGATATGACTGGAATGTTGACGCATGAGATGACGGACAGTCTTATGCCGGCTCCCACAGTCATCAATATCATAGCAGACGGTAAACCGAGGTTCAAGGGCTTGGTCATTGTCGCTCGGGCTCGTGTCCGAGTGGAACGTAAAGCACGAGTGCTCTTGTGCTTTTTTTCATTTGTAGGGATAAAAACCGTTATGGTTGGAAACAATGGGGCATACAATAGTTTAAGTTTCGGTTTAACTTATGTTGAAGTTTTGGTTTAAGTTTGGTAGAATGGAGGCAAGAGGTGATGTTCATGTCTACAAAGCAGGAAGTCGAACTGGTCATCGAGAAGAGCGATCAGGTATTGGAGCATACGATCAAACAAGCCGACCCGGAATTTTATCGTGCCTTAAGCAACGTGCTGCACGATTACATCGTCATAACCAATCCACGCAAGCAAATTGCATTTCGGAAAGACCTTCGAGGTCTAATTCGCCTCATGGCAGAAACCGTTAACCAAGCAAAACCTGTACGGACATTCTCGACCGGGGAATTGGCTCGTATCTTCGGGGTATCCGTCCAGGCGATAAATAAATGGATTGATGAAGGAAGATTTTTGGGTTATAAGCGGGAGGGCAACCATCGGCACAACCGCATCCCCGAGACCGTTTCATTCGTGATGAGGACTGGAGAGGTACTTCCACTTGAAGAAGTGGTTGCCATGTATGAGCATCAATTGCAGGAGCAGCAAGTTGACGATGCGGTTGACCATCGTGACGCAGTGCTGGATGAGATCTCCCGGCTCATGAAGAAGCACGGAGGCACGTACGAGATGACACTTGGAGCCAAAACGGAACGCACCGCACAAGAAGAGCGGGATGCATCAATCTGGCTGGCCTTGCTTGATGAGTTGAGGGATATGAATGAAGCGAAGTAACCAGGACATTTACGGAACAAATTTTGATTTCTTGAAGCGTTCTTTTCCTGACATAATCGACTCCATAGAAGATGGGTTTTTTGGTGAAGAACCCAGCAGAGGGGCAATTGTACACAAAACGATTAAATTCGTCGATGACACTTATATGACGGTGTTTGAACTTGTCGATACCAAGACAGGGAAAAAGAAGAAGTACCAGTATGATTGGGAATATCAACGGGGCCATCAATGGAAATGGCATAACGAACCTCATGAACAGAAACAGCACCAGACAGTAACGGAACCCGATCATATGCATCATAAGCCCGTCGGGGTAACGGAAGAGCGGCGGTTACCCAATTATGGTCATCACGACTTGTATACGATAATGGAAACCATTCAAATGCATATCGAGATATCAAAGCAGAAACAAACGGACAAGCCACGGCCAAGGTGAATACTGAGGTTGTGGCTTGTCGAATACTGTCGATAAATTTTTATGTGATAACATTGGATTTTTGGTGGGTGGCCTCCTTATAATCGAAATTGTAAGATGTCCTCCGAATACCCTCTAACTGACCCACCCTCGGCATTTCGGCCGTTAAATTCCTATTATATTATGGCAGCCAGCCTTTGGCTGCATTGAATTCCGAAACAAGGAGGTTCTCACTACCTGCACGATTCAGTAAATACTTGACCCGCGCAGTTTTCTTTGTTGTGTCTTCAAACTCCTTTATTGGGTTTCGCAAGTGAGCCCAACATTCATCCCCTCAATAAAGGAGAAATGTGAAATGTGACGTTTGTGTCAAGGTAACTTGGATCCATGACGAAGAGAGAGTTTCCACAGTCAAGTTCTTGAAGTTCCGTCAGTTGGCCAAGCGGCTCGGCAAGGATAAGGCATATATTGACCGCTGCATTCATGGCTTCATGACGTTTGCCTACTCGGAAATCATTCATATGGATGATCAAGGCATCTGTATGTGCTGCTTTGTAAAGCAGATGAAAGACGAATGGGATAACCTCGTTAAACAAGCCGCGTAATTGGGGAGGGGCGGCCCAGATGCCGCCCTTATCCACTCCAGCCTCTTCTTATGACCGCCAGGGCCCAGCGGTCCATTCATAAGATGGAGGTAACTACACCATGAATGACTATTCACAATTCTACGAAGATGCGCTGGAGTCACCGATTCGTTGGAATGGCAACGAAGGTAAAACAAATTTTCCCTTCCATGATGACAAAAATCCCTCCCTCTCGGTCAATCGGGATAACGGAACGTTTCATTGCTTTGGCTGTGGCGCTTCAGGAAATGCCCAAGCGTTTGCCAAGCGGCTGGGACTTCATGTCCCGCGGATGGAGCAGAAGAACAACCAAGATACGAAGGTCATGAACAGTCGGCGTGAAAAGTATCGGGAACACGAGAGAGAACATGTCTATACGGATGCAGATGGGAATCCTGTTCACCTGATTGGAATTGACGGCTCGGGTAAGAACAAAAAGGTATATCAGTATCATTGGCAGGATGGGAAATGGTACATGGGTGGCCCTAAAACGAAGATACCGTACCGGCTACCGGATGTCATCCGCGCTGTTCAGGCGCAGGAGACGGTGTTCATCGTAGAAGGAGAGAAGGATGCCGACACCCTTCATGAACATGGACTGACGGCGACCACCAATCCGTGCGGCGCTGGTAGTTGGCCTAATCACAAAGAATTCAATCAGCCGTTCAAAGACGCCACAATTGTCATTCTTCCGGACAACGATGAGCCCGGACGTGAGCACGCCGATAAAGTCGCCGCCTTGCTCCGCAATCTGGCGAAGACGATCAAGATTGTCCCGTTGCCGGGGTTGACGGAAAGCGGGGATGTATCAGATTGGCTTGCTTCTGGCAGGACCATTGATGAATTGAAGCGCATTGTCGGTGAAGCCCCTGTCGAACAGGTCGCTCCCAAGGAACAAGAGCCAGCCATGGATCCGGAGACTTTCTTCGAAAACGGAAGGTTCCAACCTGTCCTACTTGGCCGGAAGTTGCTTGAACTGATGCCCTCCTGCGTCAACGGTTCCGACTTCTACACATACGACGGGGGCGTTTACCAGGCCCGCGGGGATGCCAAACTCCGCAAGAAAGCGTTGGACCTCCTGGGAAGTAAGTACCGGCAAGCCTATGTAAACGAAACGATGGACTGGATTCGTACGAAGTTGTTCGGCGAGCCCATCCAAGCCTTCAACGAAGTGGATGACTATATCAACGTCCAGAATGGCCTGCTCAACTGGCGCACCGGCGAGTTGTTGCCGCACACCCCGAATCGCTTTTCCTCGATTCAGATTCCTGTCACCTACAACCCGGATGCAAAGTGCCCCGAAGTCAAAAAGTTTTTCTCCGAGATCGTCCCCGCGGATGTCGTAGCGACCCTATATGAATTGTTCGGGTATAGCCTGCTTCCGACAAACCGTTTTCAGAAGGCGTTCATGCTTCACGGTACTGGCGCCAACGGCAAGAGCACGTTACTGAAGTTGCTCGAACAGTTTGTCGGTCTCTCCAATGTGTCCAACGTCCCGCTGCACCAACTGGAGCGAGATAAATTCAAGGTCGTACAGTTGAAAGGCAAACTGATCAACGTATTCGCGGATATTTCGCATAAAGGCTTGGATACGTCTTCGACGTTCAAAGCGCTCACCGGTGAAGACCGGATTAACGCCGAGTACAAGGGAAAGGACGGTTTCGACTTCCGGCCGTTCGCCCGCCTCATCTTCTCCGCCAACGTTCCGCCGACCAGCAGCGATGTATCGAACGGCTTCTTCCGTCGCTGGATCGTCATTCCCTTTCCGTACTCATTCGAGGGGAGACAGGATCCCCATTTGCTGGATCGCCTGACGAGCGGTGAAGAGTTGAGCGGACTCCTCAATCTCGCTCTTGAAGCCTTGCGGAGACTGGATCAGCAGAAGGGCTTTACGACGGGGCCGTCGCTGGAGAAAGCGCTGACGAAGTACATGCAGGAGGCCGACAACATCGCCGGATTCCTCGCCGAATGCTGCAAAATAGATGCGAAAGAGAACTACCCCCGGAAGGAGTTCTATCATAAATACGTGGAATGGTGCCAGGAAAATGGCGTGAAAGCAACTACGAAGAAAAAGTTCAATCAGCGTCTCCTGGAGAAGGTGCCCGATCTCTCGACGGGACGGAAGTATCTTGGCCCTGAATTGTGGCTCGGCATCACCTATGTTGCCTCATGATCTGGAGTTAAGCGCCCCGACAGGGGCGCTTTCTCTTTATCGTCGTTCCTCCTCCTTCTACAGAGAAAGAAAAAGAAAGGGGGGCCGGCGCCAGATTCATGAATGTGAACCAACTCCTTTGGAGTTTTCTGTATGTGTAATCCCTTGCGGGACAAGGGATTACAGGTTCCATACAGGTTATACAGAAAACTCTTCACATCTAAAACTGGCAAAAAGTCTTGGCCGGCGTGAGTCGCCGGATAAGTCGCAAGTGACAGATAGGATGGAGAAGGAGGAGAAGAATATTGCAGGGGATAAGCAACTTGGAGAGTTTTCTGTATGACTGTATGGCCTTGTGCCGCAAGGCTTTTCGGGATTGTTTACTGTATGAGATTCCTGAATGTGTTTTCTGTATGAGCGGATTGAATATCGGAACAATTCCCGAATAACCAGACATTGTGAAATCCTTCACTATCGACTCGGCGCATGGTATGATTTCCTTGTGAGGTGATTTAGTTTGGCAACGATTTATACTCTTTCCGAAGTGGGAAAATATTTCGGTGACTGTATAGCGCTCGTTTTTGCAAGTTCGTAACGACCGGGAGGGTTAGATTGTGGAGGAAGAAGTTCAGAATTCGCGTGTATTTTCACTCGATGAAGTTGCCGAGGCACTCGATGTTTCGACCACAGCAATCCAACAATGGATCCATGAGGGGCGGTTTCTCGGCGTTCAGCGTGAAACGTGCAATGTGATGCCCGCAAATACGGCTTTTCGATTGCAAGACGGAAGCGTCATCTCCCTTTTGGAGTTGGTGAGGCAGTATTCGGAATCAGGCCGATCCTTTGCAGATGACGATGAGAAGGCGCTCCTCGAAATCGAGATTCAAGCACTAAGAGATAAGTACCAAAGTGAATTTGAGGAAGTCTACGCCACCGTACAGACCCCCGAGGCAGAAAGTGATGCCTCCAGGTGGCACTTCTACCTTCGTCGGTACAAGGACTTACAGAGCCGCGGTTGATGCCGCGGCTGCACTATTTATTCGGGCAGTTATGGAATCATGCCGCCATAGCAGGACTTTTGTCGGATTCCGTAGAATTTGAAAGGATGGGAAAGTGAAACAGCGCGTTGCGAACATCCGTTTGCTGACGAGGTGTTGTCGCGTGCTGACGTTATGATCAAATCAATACCATACTTGGAGGTCCTTATGGCAAAACTGACGCAGCAGCAACTCGAATCGCATTTATGGGCAGCCGCGGATATCCTGCGCGGTTCTATTGATAGTAGTGATTATAAGCAGTACATCTTCGGCATGCTTTTCCTCAAGCGGCTCAATGACGTGTTTGTGGAGAAAGCCGAAATGATTCAGCGTGAAGAAGGCGAGGACTACGGTTGGACGGATCGAGACGAGCACCAGTTCTTCGTACCCGAACGGGCGCGTTGGGAAAGTCTCAAGAAGATTACCGTAGACGTCGGGGATGCGATTAACAAGGCGTTCGAGGCGCTTGAAGAAGAGAACAGTTCCCTTGAAGGGGTATTGACCCCCATCGACTTCAACGACAAGGGGCGGTTGTCCGATGCAACGATTGTGAAATTGGTGCAGCATTTCGATTCGTTACGATTGGGCAATGAAGAACTGTCCGAGCCGGACATGCTTGGCCGGGCCTATGAATACTTGATCAAGATGTTCGCGGACGACGCTGGCAAGAAGGGCGGCGAATTCTACACGCCCACGCAAATGGTGAAACTGATCGTTCACCTTATCAAGCCTGAAGAAGGCATGCGTGTTATGGATCCGACATGCGGCAGCGCCGGTATGCTTGTCCAAGTGGTTGACTACATCAAGTCCAAGGGTGGCAATCCGCGCAACCTCACTCTTCATGGGCAAGAGAAGAACCTTAACACCTGGTCGATTTCGAAGATGAACTTGCTCTTGCACGGATTGAGCGACCACCGCATCGAGCGCGGCGATACGATTCGCGACCCGAAACTGGTCGAAGACGGCGAACTGATGCTCTACGACCGCGTTATCGCCAATCCGCCGTTTTCGCTCGCCAACTGGGGCCGCGAAGAAGCAGAGACCGACGGCTACGGACGTTTTCGCTTTGGAATTCCCCCAAAGGACAAAGGTGATCTGGCATTCGTCCAGCATATGATCGCTTCGCTCAACCACAAGGGCAAGGCCGGCGTCGTGATGCCCCACGGTGTGCTTTTCCGTGGCGGGGCAGAAGGCGCGATCCGCAAAGAGATTCTCGATGAGGATCTGATTGAAGCGATTGTCGGCTTGCCGTCCAACCTCTTTTATGGCACGGGCATTCCGGCTTGTATTGTCATCATCAATCGCGACAAGAAGAATGATCCGGCCAAGGCAGGCAAGGTTCTGTTTATTGATGCTTCCCGAGAATATCAGGAAGGTAAAAATCAGAACACGCTGCGAGATCAGGACATAGAGAAGATCGAAGCGACTTATGATGCATGGCAGGACGTGGAGAAGTATGCCCGGGTCGTGGATCTGAAGGAGATCCGCGATAACGACTTCAACCTGAACATTGCCCGTTATGTTGATACGGCCGAAGAAGAGGAGCAAATCGATGTGGCCGAGGCGCTTTCCGAACTGCGGCGGTTGGAGAAGGAACGCGAAGAGGTAGAGGCGGTAATGAACGGATACTTGAGGGAGTTGGGTTTTGGTGAGTAAGGATGATCGAGGTAAAGTTGAAATCCCAAATGAGTGGAAGGTAGAAAGCCTGGGGAATTTGTTTGAGTTTTATGGGGGGATGCCGTTTTCACGGTCTGCGTTAGGAGATAGCGGATTCCTTTACTTGCACTACGGCGACATTCATAAAAGAGGAAATGGGAAATTTGATGTTGCCAAAGATTCTGCTTGGTTGCCAAGAGTCGATATATCAATCGAAGAAGTGAAAGAAAATGCTCTTCTACATGATGGGGACCTTGTATTTGCAGATGCATCGGAAGACTATGACGGTATAGGGAAAAGTGTTGTAATTGAAAATAAGAGCGGCGAAACTTTTGTCTCGGGACTACACACTATTATTGCCAAAGGAAGCAGTAAAGAACTTGATCTCAATTTTAAGAGGTACTTTCTTTCTCCTCCTTTTGTGAGGAATCAATTTATTCGAATTGCTACCGGAGCAACTGTGTACGGTATTTCAAAAGCAAATATAAAAAAAATAAATGTGTTGGTCCCTCCCCTCTCCGAACAGCGTAAAATCGCATCCATCCTCTCGTCCGTTGATGAAGCCATCGAGAAAACAGAGGCGATCATCGAGCAGACCGAGAAAGTGAAGAAGGGGCTCATGCAGCGGCTGCTCACGAAAGGAATCGGGCATACGCGGTTCCAGCAGACGGATATCGGGGAGATACCGGAGGAGTGGAAAATAAATCATGGTTTTATAAAGATTGTCTCAGGCTACGGGTTTCAGGCAAGTGATTACGTGGAGAAAGGAATCCCTCTTGTAAGAATTAATAATATCGGGTATGGCGAGATGCTTGAGGACGATTTTATATATCTTCCCACACCGTTCGCAACCGAATATCAAAAGTTTCTTCTCAAAGAAAATGACATAATAATGGCATTAAATAGACCAATTACAAACGGTAAACTCAAAATAGCCATTATAAAAAATAAACATGTACCTTCAATACTGTATCAAAGAATTGGTAAGTTGGTATTCGATACTACGAAGTACCACCCGGAATATATCTTTCTGTACTTACAAAGCCCACAATTTCTCAAGCAACTTGAAATAACATTTGTTGGCTCTGACCAACCATTCATCAAGAACAGTGAGTTTGCAAAACTCCCATTTGGGATCCCGTCCTTACAGGAACAGAAGAAAATCGCTGAAATTTTGGGGTCTGTTGACTCGAAACTTAGGGTTGAAAGAGATAAGTATGATAAATTGCTTCGTTCAAAGAATGCCCTCATGCAAGTCCTTCTCACCGGCAAAGTCCGGGTGAAAGTCAAAGAAGAGGCCGAGGTGGTGAAAACATGACCGAACGATTGGACTGGGCGTACGAGAGCCCGGTTGAAGAGCGATTGATCGAGCAGTTAGTCGGGCTTGGGTTCGCCTATGTGCCCGCCTCGGAACTGGACAAGGAACGCGAGAGCCAGCGTGAAGTCATTTTGGAGGACCGCCTGCGGGCTGCCCTCCAGCGGCTCAATCCATGGCTGGACGAGAACAACCTACGCAAAGTATTGCGTGAGGTAACACACTTGGAAGCCGCGAGTCTCATGGAAGCCAACGAGCAGTTCCATGATAAGGTCGTCAACTACCTCTCTGTCCAGCAGGATCTCGGGAAGGGTAAGAAGAACCAGACCGTTAAAATCATCGACTTCGACGATCCGACGAGCAACGAGTTCGTTGTCACCAACCAGTTCAGAGTAAATACGCCGACCGGGACGATCATCCCGGATATTGTTGTATTCGTAAATGGTATTCCCTTGGCGGTGATCGAGTGCAAGAGCCCGACGATCACGAACCCACAGGCGCAGGCGATCAAGCAACTGATCCGTTATTGGGAACAGGCAGAGCGGCTCTTTCACTATAACCTCTGCGTCATTGCGACCTGCAACGAACAGTCCCAGTACGCGACGATTGGGGCCCGGTCGCGGCACTTTGGGGAGTGGAAGGATCCTTATCCGTTGAAGATCGCCGACGTCGGCGAATCCCCTACAAGACAGGATGTGCTCGTTGCAGGTATGTTCAGCAAAGCCAACTTACTGGACCTGCTGCGAAACTTCGTCGTATATGAGCCGGAAGGCGGCCGGACGATCAAGAAGTTGGCGCGTTACCAGCAGTTCCGGGCGACGAACAAGGCAATTGACCGCATTCTCTCGGCCAAGACTCCCCGAGAACGCGGGGGTGTCGTCTGGGCAACGCAGGGCTCGGGCAAGTCGATCACGATGGTTTATCTATCGGTTAAACTGCGCCGCATCGAGCAACTGGAGAATCCGACGATCATCGTCGTAACCGACCGGACGGACCTTGATACGCAGATCTCGAAGACATTCCTTCGCTGCGGCTTTCCCAACCCGCAACAGGCGAAGACGGTCAAGGAACTTCGGGAACTGCTTCAAGCCGGATCGGGCCGCACGATCATGACGACGATCCAGAAGTTCGAGGAGTATGTGGACGAGAGCGGTTCCAGGGTGCTTAATGAGGCGCACAACATCTATGCACTCGTTGATGAATCGCACCGCACAAATTATGGGGGTCTTGCCGCGAACATGCGGGCGGCGCTTCCCAATGCCTGTTTCTTGGCCTTCACCGGTACGCCGATCGACAAGGAAGATAAGTCCACGGTCGCGACGTTCGGGCCTTACATCGACAAGTACACGATTCAGCAGGCCGTAGATGACGGGGCAACGGTGCCGATCTTCTACCAAGGCCGGCTGACGGACATGCACGTACAGGGCGAGTCGCTGGACAAACTGTTCGACCGCATGTTCCAGGAATACTCCGAAGATGACCGGGAACGAATCAAGAAGCGTTACGCGACCGAAGAAGCAATCACCGGGGCGCCGCAGCGGATTCGCAAGATCTGTATGGATATCATTGACCATTACGAGACCCACATCGCGCCGAACGGCTTCAAGGCACAAATCGTTGCCATCAACCGGGAAGCGGCGGTACTTTATAAAGAGATTCTGGATGAACTGAATGGCCCGGAGTCGGTCATTATCTTCTCGGGCGGTAACGATGATGAGGACCGGATGAAAAAATACCATTTGTCCAAGGAGCAGCAAAAGTTATACATTGAACGGTTCAAGAAGCCGCTCAAAGAAGACAAACTGGCGTTTCTTATCTGCGTTGACATGCTGCTCACTGGATTTGACGCGCCGATCCTTCAGGCGATGTACCTGGACAAGCCGCTCAAAGAGCACAATCTGCTCCAGGCGATAGCGCGAACCAACCGGACGTATGACGGCAAATCGTACGGCCTCATTATCGATTACTACGGCGTGTCCGGCTTCCTGAAACAAGCGCTGTCGATCTTCACCGATACGGACGTTCAGGGCGCCCTCAAGCCGATTGATAGCGAACTGCCGCGGCTGCAGACCCGGCATCGGTCGGCAATGCGCTTCTTCGATTATATCCGCAAGGATGATATCGAAGCCTGCATGAAAGTGCTGGAGCCCGAGGACGTACGCAATGAGTTCGATGTCGCCTTCAAGAAATTCGCGGAGAGCATGGACATGGTGATGCCCAATCCCGCGGCGATTCCGTATCGAGAAGATCTCAAATTCCTGGGGAAAGTGCGCCAATATGCCAAGCAGCGGTTCCGCGACCCCGAAATGGACATTTCCGACTGCGGCGAGAAGGTCAAGCAACTGATCAAGGAACACCTCATCGCCCAGAAGATCGAGATCTTGCATGACCCGGTGGACATCCTCTCCAGCAAATTCAAAAAGAAACTGGACGAGGCCCAATCCGACGAAGCCAAGGCGTCCGAGATGGAGCACGCCATCAAGCACGAGATTCGGGTAAAACTGCAGGAGAACCCCGTCTACTACACGTCGCTTCGCGAACGTCTGGAGCAGATTCTGGCGAACTACAAGCAGCGCCGTATCGATGACAAGGAGAAAGCCGAGCAACTGCAAAAGTTGATCGACGAACTCCGTAACCGCTCGAAGACGATCGAGGACGAAGGCTTCGAGCCTCACGAGTATCCGTTCTACCAGTTGATCAAGCAAGAGATGTGGTCCGAGTACGAGAACAATGACGACATCAAGGAACTGACCCGCACGCTACTTGCCGAGATCGATAATCTCTTCGTCATCGAGTGGACGCAGAAAGAAGACGTGAAACGTGAAATGCGCTCCCGCCTGAAGAAGAAACTGCGGATCAGTCGATGCGATCGCGAAAAGGTGGAATGGCTCCCTGGGGAGATCGTGAAGTTGGCGGAGGTTCATTTCCGGAAATGATCGAGGAAGTCCAATTGGTTTATTATGGAGCGCAGGCGGGCGGTTATTTGGAGGCACGGTTGATGCCGCGCGGGATCTTTTTGAATGACTCAAGTCTTTTCCCCGGCGGCAGGATGGTTCCTTTACCTCCTCGGGAGTATGAAGACTTATCCACCGTACTGCAGCATGCCCCGTATCAGGCTTGGAATGACCGCTACGAGGCGAACGTGACAGACATTCCAAGCGTGCGGCTGACCATCCTTGAGAACGGCCAGAAACGTACAATTTCTTGCGACATCGGCGAGGGGCCGGAAGCCCTTCAGCGTGTGGTTCGCTGGATCCAGAGATTGGTATACAGCGTCAGCCGGGAACACGATATAGAGCAAACACGCACTGTCGCCGTAGTAGCATCTTTCCTGGGTGTATCGGAGACCGCTATCGTTGAGGCCGTTCGCGCTGGAAGACTTCGAGCATACATCATCGAGGAAAGTGGGATTGGTCAGTACCGCTTGCCGGTCGAACAGTTTCAGCGGCTTGTACTGGGCGGGGGCACAACCAAGAGGCGAAAGTGACCTATTCCAGCGTCAACGTCGGTCCGTTCACCCGCAGCCACTCTTTACGTTCCTCGTAATCCGGCAATATCCCTCGAACCAGTCGCCAGAAGTCGGCGGAATGGTCGGGGACTTTCATATGAGCCAGTTCATGGACAAGTACATAGTCGATGACCCGCGCAGGGGCCATCACGAGCCGCCAGTTGATCAAGATATCGCCGGTTTTCGTGCAGGAGCCCCAGCGCATTTTTTGTTCTTTCAGCGTAAGCCCTGTTGGCTGGACGCCGAGCAATTTGGCGAAACGGATCAGCCGTTCCTTCAGTTTCACCGATCCGAATGAAATGTACCACTCCTGGAAAGCATTTCGCAGCCATTTGCGGCGAGTTTGCTTGTCCCAGTGTTGCGGTATCGTGGCAATGAAGGCGTTCTGACGGAAAGTAAAGTCCGGTTGCTCTATATCGCGCCCTGTAAGCACTTTCAACCGATACTGGCGCCCGATATACGGGAACTTCTCGCCGCTTACGAACTCCTTCGGGACAGGAGGGCTGGCGATTTCGTTCAATTCGCTCCACTTCTTAATGATCCAAGGCGCCTTCTTGCGTAGAACAGGCGTCAACTGTTCCGGTGTAACATGGATCGGTGCAGTTACGGTGATGCCTTCCATCCACTCGACCGAGATCTTCACGTCGTCGGCTGCTTCGGTCGTGATGAGGTCGTAATCAAATGTTGAGTTGCCGTATGTAAAGAAGGGCATGGCTCCTCCTTCAGGGGAACGTTTGTTTGATCTATTATACCATTTATACGTTACGATCATAAGGGCGGTGGGCATGTTGAGAATATGGCAAATTGCGGCAGGTGATGGGGCCCGCGACTATTCGAAGGTGTTTTTGGAACATGACATCATGTTCATGAGCCCTGGCAGTTTTGGTCCAATTGGCGAGAACAAGGATCGCTATTACGCAAACAATGTATCAAAAGAAATGGTACAGCAGATTGCAAATTTTTGTTCAGAACCTAAAACAGGAGATTACGTGTTACTTCGAACCGGAAAACGTGTCCTAGCCATCGGTCGAATTCCTGATCACCCGGACGACCAATACTTTTGGTCCGACGCTTTTGGCGACGTACTTGGTTGGGATTCACAGCATTGTAGACGGGTTCAGTGGGAGACCGGTTTGATCAATCACTTGGACTCGGAACAAACCGCGTTGAAACCACTCTTTGCCAATTACAAGCAGCAAAGAACGATCACGATGGTTCATGAGGATCGTATCAGTAAGTTACTTCAGGGGGTCTCTTTTCCAAAACGTTCATTGAGGCCTCTCCCAACTGTGGATTCGAAAGAATTATCCTCTCGGGAACTGGGCGAGGAATTATTCGCAGCCGGTTTGGCGAATGACTCGGTCGAACGAGTGGTTCAGACGATGGAGCGGATACGGCGTTTATCAAAGTGGTATGAGAAACAAGCCGATCGGAAACGACCGTCGGAGCATGAAATTGTGGCTCATATGATTGCCCCTCTCATGCTTGGCCTCGGATGGTCAGAGCAACTCATGCCGATCGAATGGAACCGGACAGATATTGCTTTCTTCAACCGTCCGCCATCCTCGGAGAAAGACTATCAGAACTGTGTGATGATATGCGAATGCAAAGGCAGCGGGTCAGCCCTTGAGCCTGCTTATGTGCAAGCCAAGAACTATATCGATAAATTGCCGCTTCCAAACTGCACCCGGATCATTACAACGGATGGCTGCAGGTTGTTTATGTACAAGCGTCCCGGAGATCATTGGCCCGAGGAACTGGATCCGATTGGATATGTGAATCTATCATCCATTCGGAGAGAAAATATTTATCCATTCGGCACGTCAGGGGTGAAGACTCTGATTGAGTTGATCCCTTGGAATGTAATGCAGTGATCTTGGGAATTACATGTCTCCCAAAGGAGTTTGAAGAGATGTCGGGAACAGCAGACCTGGACTTTGAGTTGAAGATGTGCGGAAAGAAGGTATACGTCACTTACTTTGAACTCTGGGACAAGCCAGGGTTTAACGACAGACCGGTTAGAGAGCAGATGAGACAGACCGGAAAAGACGAGGGCGGCATCAGAATGTGCATTCAAGCGGCCCGCAGAATTGCGGAGAGCGGGCTTCAACGTGAAGCGTTAAAGGTTATAGCCAATTCTCCGCGTGTTGACCCGGCTGCACGAGACAAGGCGAGGGTTTTACTTCGAAGTTGAGGGTGTTCCATTGGAAGATTATGCGTTGAATTGGATGGGGGGATGAAATTGTCCTACGTCGAATGGATTCAAACGGAGTTCTTCGCCGGCTATCCGTTTGGGTACTACAAGTTGCGTTTTCTCCCGGATGGTACAGTCGAGTATCAATGTGATGGGGAAGACTTGCCATTTGCTTTACCGAACGGCAATCGCTGGGTCGCTTCCCAACGGGTCTTCCAGAACCTCGCGAAGGTCATTCTCTCCCGCCCGTGGGAGCAAGAACCGGATCCCCGTCTGGATGCCGGTATGGTCTGCGACGGTTGGACGGATACGCTCACCTGTTCAGTCAATGGTGTAACCGAGGTGAATTCCTTTGTCATAGCCGAGGGGCCGGCGAGCCTGCTCAAGGTGATGGCCCGAATCCAACAGTTGGCGAAGGAAGAGGAAAAAGTTTGCAAATAATACGAGAGACGTAGAGAACCTCACACGACTTTACTTACATTTCGCGAGGGGTTCGGGTATCTCTGATAACGGAGAGATAAACTCGCATGAATCTTTTCAACCACTATAAGCAACGCGAAAATCATTGCACCAATATCCTCATGAGCCTGCTCGCCATGAACGAAGCGGCCCTGCTTTGGCCGTTTTTGGAGCAACTGATCCCGGGCGCCGCGGAACTGGATTACGGCGATGTTCGCTTCCTGCTGTTTGCCGAGCACCCGCCAGCCGAAACGAAACCGTTCGAGGTTATTGTCGGCGTCGCCCCTTTCCCCCGGAAGGAAACAGAGGATACGGCCCCGAATCCTGGCTCGATTCCCGACGCATGGATTGTAGGTGAGAATTTTACGCTTCTATTTGAGTTCAAGGTTACTGGCACGCTGAACGCTGCACAGTTTGCGGCACACCGTGTGAAACTATCGCCAAACGCGCGGGAAATCGAAGTCACCTGGAAACAGGTGGGCGAAGCGCTACGCAGGCTGCCAGCGAGAGGAACAGAGAAGTGGCTGATTGAGCAGTTCTGTGAGGTCATCGCGGAACTGGAGTCGCCGCGGCCAGCCTCGCGAATGCCGAAGCAGGTGATTAGCGGACGAAAGGCGAGATTGGACGAGCCATACTTCATAATTACCGGCAATAAGCGAATGGGCGTTTATACGGTTGATGTGGTGCAACCTAATGCCCCGGTGCATCGCTTGTTTGCAAACGGTAATGGCATACAATCGAGCCGCCGGTGGATCCAGCAGTTTATTCATGGGAGCGAGGAGCCGGAATCATACATGGTCGAAGAGGATACCGTGATTGATTGCTGTGTGGATCCGGACCGCGAGAAGCCTGCGTGGAACCGGTGGCGACTGGGCACTTATTGATATCGTTATCCAAGGGAGGAACGTTGTGAGATACGAAGATCTGATGGATATAACCGATATCTTTTTTCTCGGCCTGACGGAGCCGTCGGTGAATTCATTACGGTTGTTCTTTAGCAGAAGCAAAGCGGGTAACACTCCTGAACCACTCATGGTCGGAGGTAGGAATCTTGGGGACAGTTATTCGATCAACATCGATGCTGATTCACCTGTCATTCAAATTGACTTCGAGCATTATATCGATTACTCGATCCGAAACGAATCATTTACGGTCTGGGACGATTACGAGATTTTCACGGGGAAAATCTTTCGCGTTTATACGAAGTCGAGATATTTGGATTACATCGGTACCGGCACAATTGCTTCCGATGACTATCCCGGGCCGTTCAAACATTACGGCATGTCCTGCCTAGACCATATCGTGGATGTCATCTCAACCGATGAGCCGATAATCCGGGAAGTAGAACGATAAGGGAGCACTAAAACACTGTAGACTTCGCCAACGGAAATAAAGTGAAAAAGTCGGGGGGATTAAGCGTGAGCGGGGGACAAAACGAAAAGCGTAGACATCATTACGTTCCGGTTTTTCATCTGTCCGGTTTCACAAAGAAGGGCAATCGGGAAAGCCCGCTCTTCGTTTTCAACACCGAAACGGGCAGCCAGTTTGAGAGCAAGCCGGAGCGGATTGGATTTGAAAGAAATTTATACACGGTTGACCTTCCCGACGTTCAGCCTGACGCAATCGAAGATGTCTTTGCCGATCTGGAAGATAAGACGGCCCCCGTTGTGCGAACGCTCTGTGAGACGCTTCAACTGCCGGACGGTGACGATTACAATTTCTTGATGAACTACATCGCTCTTCTTGAAGTCCGTACCCCGATAAGGCGCAGGATATTTGCTGACTTTATGGAACAGGTCGCGAAAATAACGCTGCAGGAAGTCGTGGCTACGGAAGAACGATTTGAAGGAACACGGCAACGGATGGCGGCTGACGGGCAGGAGGTCCCGAAGGTCTCGTATCAGGATTTGCGTGACTTTGCGTTCGAAGAGCGCTACACCGTTTCCTTCGATAACAATACGCATGTCCGAAACGTGCTCGATACCATGGACGCCGTGCTTCACCCGCTCGGGGCGAGGAACTGGTCGGTCATCTACAGTCCCGAAACGCTAGGCGACTTCATCTGTTCGGATCATCCGGTCAGCCTTCACTGGCTTGAAGAGAAGGAACGGGGGTTTTTCTCGTCCCCCGGGCATGGACGATTGGATACGGAAGTAACTGTTCCCCTCACCAGTCGCGTGCTGCTGCTCGGCCGGTTTCAACCCTTCATGCCGAAGAGAATTGTCCTCAAGAGCCGGCTCCACCTGGCTTATCTGAACAGTTATAGCAGTATGAATTGCGAGCGGTTTATCTTCTCAAGGAAAGAAGACTTTGTTTGGTTTTCTCGTGAGAACAAAGTTGCCGATGTAAGCGACTTCCGGCGTATAATTGCGGAAGACCGCAATCGCTCGAAGAAGCCATGATTGACTGCTGACCGCAAACCGCGTCCACAAGCACAATCGCAAAGTGATTGTCGCGAAAGACCCCCGGCTGTTAAGCATGGGTGAAGTCAGTACTCTGGCTTTGCGAGGGGAAGCCCGCAGCATTTCAGTGGCGTTCGTGATTGCTTGCTGTGTGAATCTGGACCGCGAGAAGTCGGCCTGGAATCGATGGCAATGGGGGACACAGTGAGAAAGCAATACGGAAAGTATTTGCATACAGAAATCTCATACAGGAACCCCATACATAAAACAAAATCTGAAATCGTTGGTTTTACGCGGTCATACAGTCATACAGAAATCTTTCTTGTTTGTCCTCTCTTCTCGTAAAAATACTCCTCCTCCTCCTCCTTCTCCTCCACCGATGCCAATCGGCCGCCAGGGCGGCCCCGCGCTTTGCGCGGCTAAAGTTTTGCCGGTTAATATGTGAGGAGATTCCTGTATAACTGTATGAAATGCTTAAATCCCTTGTGGGACAAGGGATTTGGCATACAGGAATCTTTTCGGGAAAGTGTACACATTCATGAATCCGGCCCGGGGCCCCGTTTCTTTTTTTGTTTTTTCTATAGAAGGAGAAGTATGATTGTGGGGAGAAGAAAAAAACTACCTGCGACGATCGATCTCCATGTAGGATTGTTTGTAACGATGTTCAAGTAAAGTGAAGGTATGCTTGATCACATAATGCCAACTTGGAATTGGTGAGATCTACATACCTTCGTTATAATAAAGGTGGTTACCGACGTCTCCGCGTGGACGACTTCCGTCGCGGAACGGAATCAGCCGCATTTCCTTCGAGGAAGTGCGGCTGATTCGACTTTTTGGGCGTATTCGAAATCAAGCCCAGTATTTCCTGGGCTCTAATTTTCACCCTCATGCCTCCGTTTGAATAGTCCCTTGCACACCGTGGGCATGATCCTCTGTAATCGTGATTCAATAATATCCGCCAATCAAAGTTGATAAAGATCGGGCAACCCCGTTTTTCCGGACATTATAGATAGGGTTAGACTTATCCACGACTTTTCGAATGCCCCCGAGTTTTTACGCAGATCCCCTCCGAAACAATACAAGCCAAGTTTGTGCTCTTCTCACATCAGTCCCCGCAGGGTACTTCAGTCGTAGCAATCCCAAGCAGGCCGCACGGTGTAGTTGATAGATCCGCTTGGTTCTGATTCTTCCCGGTAAAAACATCTATCAGCAGTTGATTTCAATTTCTGATGCCAATGCTTGATATGAAAATTATCTGTTGATATCAAGTATTGATATCAACTCGAGAGACAAACTTCATGGTTGGATCATAGGGCTGGGCTCAATATGTCCGGAAAAAAGGGGCGAGCATGACGATATGTCCGGTCGAATCTGGTGAGGCCGCGTCTAATGTCCGGGAATTTCGGGTGGCGACTCGGCATGATGAGGAACAATATCGGTATTTCGGAATGCTGCACGAATATTCAGACAAAAGTGGGAGGCTTTTTCAATGGATATGTCCGGTCGCCCGGATATGGAAGGGACATAGAACCCTATCCGACCGGACATGTCGCCCGTTTTTTCCGGACATGTGAAGCGAAGAACACACGTATCACCAGATTGCTCCGGACATTTCATGGAATTACATCATAACTTCAGATCAAGAGATTCAGTTGAAACCAGTAACAGGAAAAACCGTTGCGTTGTCGAAGAAAACAAGGGATGTCGGAAACCAGAAGGGGATTATGATGGACATATCGAGAGTCCTACAAGTTTTATCAGTGGAACGACCGATTTTCTCAAGCGAAGCCGACTTTCAGCATGCGCTTGCCTGGCAGTTGCATCTTGCAGAGCCGTCGACGAAAATTCGCTTGGAGTATCGGCCGCAGGCTACTCGTATCTATCTGGATATTGTCGTTGAATCAGAGAATAAGAGAACGGCTATCGAACTCAAGTACAAGACGCGCCGATTAGAGGCCACTGTAAACGGTGAATCATATTGGCTTGCCAATCATGGTGCGCAAGACTGCGGCAAGTATGACGTGCTCTGCGACATCGAACGGCTTGAGCATGTGGTGGACGGAGAGCAATTCCATGAGGGCTACATGATCTTCCTCACCAATGATCCGCACTATTTTGCAAGCCGTGGGGAAGGGAAACAAACAATAGACGAACAATTCCGATTGACGCAAGGACGGATCCTGACGGGAGAACTCAAATGGAGCACAGAAGCCGGCGCAGGAACGACCAGAGGGCGCGAGGAGCCTATTCGGCTATCCGGACAGTATCAAGTGAATTGGATGCCTTATAGCGGCATTGAGACACCGTATGGCGAGTTTCAGTACATGCTTGTAAATGTCTCGCCTGTCGAACGCGTAGAACGAGTCAAGAACGTTGTTCCACTGCCGGCAATACCTTCAGAATCCAAAGGTAATCACGCACCAGTTCGTTCATCTTTGGGGTCGAACGGTGCGGCGGGAATGCTCTCCGATCTTGCTTCTTTCCGTCCTGTTTTTCGCTCCCAATTTGATTTTCGAGATGCACTCGCTGCCCTGCTACAATCCCAAGGTTGGCGAGTCACGACGAATCGAGAAATGGGTGGCGGGCTGAAGACAGACATTTGGGCGGAGAAGCAGGGTGAGCATAATATTGCGATCGAGATACGTTATAAGACTTCGCTTTTGACGTGCAACGTTCAAGGTGAAACGTTCACGTTGAAAAACCAAGCGGCGCAAGACATTTCGAGATATGACTATTGGCGGGACGTAGAGAAATTGGAGCAGATCGTCGCCAGTCGGCCCGGCACCATTGGATATGCGATCCTGATCACCAATGAGCATCTGTACTGGGACAAGCCGACCAAGCATCGAAGCGTTGATACGGCTTTCTTGCTTCACGAGGGACGGATCGCTTCGGGGACCCTTGCCTGGTCTGAACACGCAGGGAAAGGCACGATGGATAACCGGGAAGAACCGATCCATCTCGAAGGGACTTACTCGATAGCGTGGCAGGATTATTCGGAGCCTTCTCAAGAGAAGAAAGGGCGCTTCAGAGCCCTTGTTTTGAGGGTTGGGGGCAAGTAAGTCGGATCGGGCACAGAGGTGTCCTTCGACTTGAAAAGAGTCGAAGGTCATTTGCTGTTTTGTTCAAAAATCGCAAGTATCGGCGATTACGCACGGTTTGGGCGCATTATAGACGGATTTCTTGTTCACATATGACCGAATGGTGTCCGCAGATATTTGTTGGATATATCGAACCCCGGTCACCTCATGTGCCAACCATTCTCGGAAGTATCTCCAGTTCGAGATATACTCCTCCAACGTCCTCTCCCGCATCCCTTCCGCCTTCTTGGATGCATAAAAGGTCTGGAACGCTTGATCCAGTAAGGTTGCTCGATCCTTATCCACAACAGGATCAGCGGCACCTCTTGTGCCTCGAATGACTTTTCGCCCACTTCGCGGATCGACCTGCATAACAAAAACCCTCCTGCACGAAAAATTGTGCGGGAGGGTTGTCATTGCCATTCAGGCCAACAGTCCGAGTTAATCCTTACAGTTCACGCATTTTTTACCCCCAAGACTGTCGGTCTTTCACCAGCACAGAGTTGGAACGGATAATCTGCGAACCCATATGGGACAAGGCTTTAGAGAAACTGGCGCGCCCGATACGATTCGAACGTACGACCTGCAGTTTAGGAAACTGTCGCTCTATCCTGCTGAGCTACGGGCGCGCGAAGCGATTCCATTATAACAAATAATCGGCCAAACGCAAAGGCAACGCATTGCCAAGCCGCCCGAATCACGGTATTTTTAACATAGCGATTGTCAAAAATGCGAAGGCAAGGCGGGTTGGCTTATGCCGGTGAATATACGCGATATCGCCAAGGCCGCGGGAGTGTCGGTCGCGACGGTATCCAAAGCGCTGAACGGCTATACGACCGTGAACGCCGCGACCCGCGAGAAGATCATGCGGCTCGTGGAAGAGATGCAGTACCATCCGAACGCGGCGGCGAGATCCCTCGTCGGGCAGCGCTCGATGACGCTAGGCGTCTTCCTGACGACGGGGCTGTCGCACCCGTTCTTCGGCAGCGTGCTCGGCGGCATCGACGAGGCGCTCAAGGCGAGGGGCTACGACCTGATCTACCTCGCGCAGGCCACGATCCGCCAGGAGTACAGCTTGGTGCGGCACTGCCGCAGCCGGAACGTGGAAGGCGTGCTCGTGTTCGGCTTGCAGGAGGCGGACATGGACTTTAGCGAGCTGATCGACTCGGGCCTGCCCGCGGTCTTCATCGACATGGAGATGAGCGGGGAGCATATCGGCATGATCTCGTCCGACAACGAGGAAGCGATCCGCAAGGCGGTCCGGCATCTGGCCGAACTGAACCACCGCAGGATCGCGTTCATCTCGGGCATTCCCGGCTCGTATTCGGGCAATCTGCGGTACGAAGGCTTCCGCCAGGGAATGGAGGAGAACGGCCTGTCGTACCCTCCCGAATATATCGCGATCAGCGACTTCACGCGCGAGGGCGGCTACGAATCGATGAAGCGGCTGCTCGCCCTGCCCGAGCCTCCGACGGCGGTCGTCTGCTGCTCGGACGTCAGCGCCGTCGGGGCGATGACCGCCGCGGCGGAGCAAGGCTTGACCGTGCCGGACGACCTCTCGGTCGTCGGCTTCGACGACGTCGAAGCGGCGCGCAGCGTGAGGCCCGCCCTGACGACCGTCCGCCAGGACATGGAGGCGATCGGCTTCCGCGCGGTCGCCCTGCTCGACGACCTCATCCGAGGCGTCGAGGTTCCGTCCAAGAGGATCATCCTTCCGACCGAATGGGTGTCCCGCGATTCCTGCGCACCGGCCAAGGACGCGGCAGGGCGGTCCTAAACGCGTTAACGGACACCAGCGCCGCTAATTCGGCAAAACCGGCCCCTTCCGAAATGTAACGGACGCCATGGCCCTTATTTTTTCTACATCAACTGAACGACGACAAGCCGGACCCTTGGGTCCGGCTTTCCGCTGCCATCCAATCCATGCGCGTCTCTCTCTATCTCTCTCTCTGCCTCTCTCTGCCTCTCTCTGCCTCTTTCTGTCTCTCTAGGTCTCTTCGCGCAACGATTCGATCAGGTTCATCTTCGACAGGCGCCGCAGCGGGCCCTGCACCGAGATAAGGCCGACGGCCAAGGCGGCGCCGCAGGCGATAAGCGCCCCACCCCACGGGAAGCGGAACGGCATCCCCTGCAGGTTCGACAGCTCGGCGAACAGGAAGTAGCTGAGCCCGGCTCCGAACAGCAGGCCCCAGAAGCTTCCGAGCACACCGTACCAGGCGCCTTCCAGCGAGGCCATCCGCTTGAGCTGCCCCATCGTCATGCCGACCGCCTGCAGCAGCCCGAACTCCCGGCGCCGCAGCAGCAGGTTCGTCTGCACGGTGTTGACGATGTTGAGGCTGCCGATTAGCCCGATGACCGCGAGGAAGCCATAGACGAAGATCCGCATCTGCAGAATGAACTGGCGTTCGTTCTTCTGCTCGGCGACATAGTCGCTGAGCCGGGCGTTCGGCAGCGAGTTCACCGTATCCTGCAGCACTTGCCGCACGGCTCCGGCGTCGGCCCCGTCCTTCAGGGCGACGTCGATTCCGGTCATCTCCGTGCTCTGCCACCCGCCGTCCGCGGTCATCACTTCGACCAGCTTGTCGAACACGGCGACAGGGGCCATCACGGCCAGATCGTGCTCCAGGTAGGTCCCATCGAACGGGGATTGCGACAGGATGCCGCCGACCGTCACTTCCCCGAACTTCGCCGGCACGGCCTCATTCTCCGGATCTCCGCTCGTTCCCGTCAGGTCAAGCTTGATTTTGTCCCCGACCTTGTAATGAACGAGATCGAGCAGAGTCCGCTTGCCGGTCTGCGGATCCTGCGGCTTGATCGCTTCCACGATAAGCACCGCGTTCTGCGCCTCCAGCTTCGCCGGATCCGCCGTGCCCGACACCAGGTACTTGGCGGCTTCCTTCAGCCGGGCCTCGTCGTACTTCCGCACGTAGGCGTAGGCCGTCCGATAATCGGCCCCGTCGAGCTTCCGAACCTCGGACGATTCCTGCCGGGTAACCTTCAAGTAGTCCTTGTTGTACAAGGAATCCGGTATCCAGGCGTACACTTCCCCCAGCGGATCGTAGTTGCCGTAGACGCCTTGGACGCCCGGCGCGGCCGCGATCCGGTCGATCTGCTCCTTGGTCAAGAAGTCGTTCTTCGGCTTGGGGGGCTGCGTCTTCCCGTCCTCGCCTACTTCCGGCGCGCTGTAGTTCTTGTAGATCGAGAAGGCGACCCGGTTCTCTTCGTTGGTATCGGCCGTCAGCGTCAGCGTCTCCTGGGTAAAATAGTGGAACACGATAAACAGGGCGACGCTGATAATAATCGAGAACGTCGTGATCCGGAACTTGCTGCGGTTGCGTCGAATGTTCTTAGCCGCCATCTTGCCGCCTACCCCGAAGCCCTGCAGCGGGGAAGGAATGCGGCCGCGCCGGATCGATTCCCGTACGATGCTGCCGGCCCCGCGGACCGCTTCCACGGGAGAGACGCGAGCGGCCTTGCGCGCGGGCAGCCAAGCGGCGAGATAGACCGAGAGCAGGCCGATCAGGACGCTTCCGCCGATGATCCAGCCGTGCCACGTCAGCTGGAAGTCCTCCATCTGGAGAACCTGGAAGCCCGCGGACAGCATAAGCCGGATGACGCCCCACAGCGCTCCCCACCCGACGAGCAGCCCGAGCGGAATGCCGATGACGGCCAGCGTCGTCGCCTCCCGGAACACGAGCGCCCGAATCTGCGACGGCGTCGCTCCCAGCGTACGAAGAAGGCCGAACTGCCGAATGCGTTCCAGAACCGAGATGTGGAAAATGTTATAAATAACCGCGGCGGTGGACAGAACGACCAGCCCGATCAGCGTTCCGAAGATGATGCCGAGCACGCGGTTGACGTCGTCGCTCGACGACTCGCCCATATAAGTCAGCACCCGGTTGTTGGGCGCGAACGCGTTTTCGCTCATTTTCCGGAATTGGTCCAGATGGTCGCTAATGTCGACGCCCGGCTTCAGCGTGACGAACAGCGCGAGCTTCCCGGTAGAGGCCGATTGGCCGCCCAGCAGCGTATACGCCGTCGATTCGGCCTCTTGCTGGCCGTACCTGGAGTTGATGACGACGCCGGTGATCGCGTACGTATGCTTGTTGCCGTCCGGGCCGGTCAGCTCCGTCTTGTCCCCGACCTTGGGAGTGCCCGGCAGGTGCGCCAGCATCCACTGCTCCACCGCCAGCTCGTCCGGATTCTGCGGCAGCCGGCCTTCCTGCAGGTGGATCGGGCCGAGCCGGAACAGCTCCGGGGAAGCCTCGGCGAGCGTCAGCTTGAACGCTCCGTCCAGCGTCGTCTCGGGACCTTCCTTGTAGACGCCGACTTCGTTCACGAGCACGTTGTTCTTCAGCTCGTCATACAGCTTCTTGTCCGCGGAAGGATAGGCGAAGTGGTACGAGCCCTGCTCGTAGATGGCCTGCCGGAGCATATTGTCGAGCATGCTCTGGCCCATCGTGCCGATCGCGCTGATGAGCGCCACCGACAGGACGATGCCGATGACCGTCAGAACGGAGCGCTTGCGCTGCTGCTTCAGATACCGCCCGGATAGCGCGACGTAGCTCTTCATGCGCCGTTCCCCCCGCGCGTGTCGCTGATCAGCCGGCCGTCCTGCATGCGCAGCACCCGGTCGGCTTCCGCGGCGACGTTCATGTCGTGGGAGATGACGACGACCGTCTGATGGTATTGCCGCACCGCGAGCTTCAGCAGCTCCAGAACCTCCCGTCCGTTGACGCTGTCGAGGTTGCCCGTCGGCTCGTCCGCGAGCACGATCGCGGGCCGGTACGCGAGGGCGCGGCCGATGGCGACGCGTTGCTGCTGGCCGCCGGACAGCTCCGACGGCAGGTGGTTGCGCCGTTCGTCGAGGCCCAGCGTGCGGATCAGATCGTTAATGTAAACTTTATCGGGCTGCCGATGGTCGAGCAGAAGAGGCAGCTGAATGTTCTCTTCGACGTTCAGCACCGGGATCAGGTTGAACGATTGGAAGATGAAGCCGATCTTCCGCCGCCGGAACACGGCGCGCTCCTTCTCCTTCAGTGCGTACAGATCCTCCCCGTCGATATGCACCGTGCCCGACGTAGGGCGATCCAATCCGCCGAGCAGGTGGAGCAGCGTGCTCTTGCCGGAGCCGCTCGATCCGACGATGGCCACGAACTCCCCTTGGGGAACGCTGAAGCTGACGTCCTTCAACGCTTCGACCATCGTGCTGTCGTGCCCGTATCGCTTCCCCAACCCGGAGGCTTCGATTACGTTCATTTCCTGTTCATCCTTCCCCTGTATGATATAGGGCAAGTATAGACCGTCAACCTTACAAGGGACGGGGCCTCAGCTTACAGTTCTGTAAGGGAAGGAGGGCGGTAGGAGGCCCGGCTGTTCGGAATCGCGATGACGAAGCGGGTTCCGCCCGACTCGCCCCGCGAAGCGGACAGGACGCCTTCGTGCCGTTCCACGATCGACTTGGCCAGCGGCAGCCCGAGGCCGACGCCGCTTCCTCCCGAGGAGGCGCTGTAGAATTTCTTGAAAATATGGGGGAGATGACGCTCCTCGATCCCTTCTCCCTCGTCGCTCACCGTCAGACGGACGAAGATCGGCGTCTGCTCGGAACGGATCCGGACCGTGCCGCCGGGCGGACTGTGCTCGATCGCGTTCTTGACCAGGTTGCCGATCGCTTCCGCGAGCCACCTCTCGTCATGGGAGAACACGATCCGCTCCCGTTCCTCGACGACGATGCGGACTTCATGCTCATCGGCCAGCCTGCGCAGCGGGTCCACGGCCTGCTCGACCGTGTCGGCCAGCGCCGAGACGGCCGGATGGAGCTCCAGGGCGTCGGCTTCCAGCCGCGCGATCTTCAGAAGCGTCAGCGTCAGCCATTCCATCCGCTCCAGCTCGCGGCGGCACGTCTCGAGGAACTCGCGGGCGTCGGACGGGCTCGTCCGCGCGTCCTGCAGCAGCTCGACGTAGATCATCAGCGAGGCGAGAGGAGTCTTGAGCTGGTGGGAGATGTCGGCGACCGTCTCCTTCAGGAAGTCCTTCTCCCGGTGCAGCTGGGAGATCGTCTCCTGCAGCCGCAGCGACAGCTCCTGCACGCCGTGCGCGAGGAGACCGAGCTCGCCTTCGCCGTAGAGGCGGTAGTCCATCGGCCGGTTCATCTTGACGGCCTTCTCCAGAGAGAGGGCCAATCTCCGGATCTCCCGGAAGGGGCGGTTGAACTCCAGGATGACGAGGACGGCAAGCGCCAGCGCGAACACGCCGATGCCGCCCAGCAGGACGGCCCGGCCCCGCGACTCGAAGGCGGAGACGACCGGCAGCAGGGCGTTGTCCAGATCGCCGTCGAGCCCGTACTTCGCGGCCAGCTCGCGCCCCCGAGCCGGCGCTTCCGGGTCGCCGTCGGCGCCGCCGGAGGCGAACAAGGCGGGCAGCTCGTCCGCCAGCTCCGGATGGGCCGCGGCCAGCTCGCCGATCAGCCGGACGTCGCGGTCCAGCCAATCCTGCTTGAGCCGGTGGGTCTCATACGCCACGTACGCCCAGGCGAGCGCGAGCGCCGCGAGCAGCGAGGCGAGACCGAGCAGCGCCAGCCGGCGAACGCCGGGATTGCGCCACAGGCGGGCGGCCCTCCGCCGGCCTTCGTTCAGCCGTTCCATCGGTATCCGGCTCCTCGCACCGTCGTGATCAGCCGGGGATCGTTCGGCACGTCCTCGATCTTCTCCCGCAGCCGGCGGATGTTGACCGCGACCGTGTTGTCGTCCAGGTACTCGCCGCCGTCCTGCCACAGGTGCTGCAGGATCTGGTCCTTCGACAGGACCGCCCGCGGGTGGCTCATCAACAGGGCGAGCAGCCGGAACTCGGTCACGCTGAGCGGGATGTCGCGGCCCTGCTTCGCGAGCCGCATCTCGGCCATGTGCAGGACGAGGTCTTCCGACTGCAGCACGGAGGGGGAGGCCGCGGCCGGACGGGCGGCCAGGTGGCGGCGAAGAACCGCCTGGATCCGGGACAGGAACTCGCGCAGCCGGAACGGCTTCGTAATGTAATCGTCTCCGCCCAGGTCCAGACCGCGAACGATGTCGATCTCGCTGTCGCTCGCGGTCAGGAAGACGACGGGCGTATCGGACGTCTGCCTCAGCCGGGCGCAGAAGTCGAACCCGTTGCCGTCCGGCAGCTGGACGTCCAGGACGATCAGATCGAACGGCCGCCGCCGCAGCGCTTCCTCGGCATCGGCGATCCGCCGGACGCCGGTGACCTCGAACCCTTCCTGGCGAAGGGTGAACTCGATGCCCCGGTGCAGGGCTTCATCGTCTTCGACAAGCAATAAATGAGGCGTCATCGGTTCTTCGACTCCTTTTCGACCCGCATCAGGCGTATGCGGAATGACCGTAGTAATAGTTCGACGGTACCAGAGATGTCGGAAATTGATGGAAATATCGCCAATTACCTCGACACTGTTCTACATCATCCCCGATGTTTTTATCCTATAATGGGATTAGATCACGGATGTTAACGCTCGGATGACAAACCCTATTCGGAAGGAGCGGCCAGAAGACCTACATGGATACCCAACTTCTTATCCATCGTCTCCAATTGTTGCAGAACAAGCTGTACGATATGGCGAACGTCCTGGGCAATCTGACCGATCCCGAGATTGTGGCAGTCAGCGAGGAGGCGGACCGTTTGATCGTGCAACTGCAGAAGCACCATATGAACGAGCACGGAAGAAAGGGACGGGAAGGCGACGCGGCGGCCGGAACCCTATTTACGGACCCGCAAGCGCCGGAAAAAGTCGGTTAACAAAGCGGCGCATTCCTCCCGAAGCACCCCGGAAGTCCACTCGGTCACATGATTGAATCTCCGGTCCTGCAATAGATCCATGAGCGTGCCCACGCAGCCGGCCTTCGGATCGCTCGTCCCGTAGACGACGCGCTCCACCCGGGATTGCAGGATGGCTCCCGCGCACATCGGGCAAGGCTCCAGCGTCACGTACAGCGTGCACCCCAGCAGGCGCCAGGCCCCGAGAGCCTCGCTGGCTTGGCGGATCGCGACCATCTCCGCGTGCGCGGTCGGATCGCGGGTCGTCTCCCGCACGTTGTAGCCGGCGCCGACGACGACGCCGTCCCGGACGACGACCGCCCCGATCGGCACTTCCCCGATCTGCTCGGCGAGCTTCGCCTGGCGTATCGCTTCTTGCATCCATGCTTCATCTTCCGACACGACGGATTCCCCTTTCTTTTTCCCGCGAACGTGCATTCGTCGTTAACATGCTGTGTACAAATCTGTGGACAAGTTTCGGTTTATCCACAGAATTGTGCACATTTTATTATAAGCTGTGGGTATAAGTAACCGGAACTTCCAAATTCAAGGCCTAATTAGGGGCCGATTGCTTAAATCTGCCGGTTGTCCAGGAGTTATCCACAATTCCGGCGCGGCTCCCCTGCGGAAGTCCCGAGATCGCCTCCAGGCGGGAATGTCGAATGCTAGGAGCCGCTCCCGGACAAGCGGAATATTCCGTAATCATTGTAACAGAGCGGAAATGAAGTTCAAATGTGCGAGGGAAGATGAATATAGATGAAGAAGGAGGGTGGACAACTTGGGAGTCCGTCCTATCGAAGAGAGAGTGCTGGAGGGGAAGCCGGGAGATGGGACCGAACGTAAGGAGCTTGTTCCGGGAGCGTCCTGGCGCGGAGCCGTCGGGCAAGACTTCGATTCGGGGCGCGGCCGCGTGCGCGGCGGGCGAACTGGCGGGGTTCGCGGCGCGGCGGCGCCAGCCCGCGGCGGCGCAGCTGGCCGAGGCGTACATTCGGCTCGGCGAACGGTACGGAGTGCGCGGCGACTTGGCGTTCTGCCAAGCGCTGTACGAGACGCGGGCGCTGGCGGACGGCCGCGTTCGCCCGATCGGGGAAGCCCGGCCGACGGACCTGTGGGGATTGCCGGGAAGAGACGGGCCGCTGTCGGAGGCTCTCGCCGAACGGCAGATTCGGCAGCTCTTCGCCTTCGCGAGCCGGGAGCCGTTCCCGGATGGCGTGCCGGCGCCGGATCCGGAGACGGACGCGGGGCTGCGGACGATCGCGAGGAAGCAGTGGAGAGGGGCCGCGCCGCATTGGGAGGATCTGAACGGCAAGTGGTCCTATCCGGGGGCGAAGTACGGCGAGGATATCGTCGCGATCTGGCGCAATCTGCTGGAGTGGGCAGGAGAACGGAAGCGGCGCGAAGAACGGAATAGACAAGCGCCGTAGAACGAGAACAAGCCCGCCGGAGAGGGCGGGCTTGCGGTTATCGGGCTCCGCCTGCGGTTCTGGGGCGGGGCGGACGTTAATTTCTTCACCACGCATTAGGCCGTGGCGGCTTGGTCCCGTTCCGTCTCTTCCTTCTCCGCCATCGCGAGGCGCTCGGTCGGGGTCAGGAATACCGAGAGCTTCTGCTGGATGGCCGTCGTGGAGACGCCGGATTGAATGGACAGCAGCCCTTCGACCATCATGAGCCGAAGCTCGACTTCGCGCTTGGACAAGCGCTTCAGCTTGTTGGAGATCGGGTGCCACAGCACGTACCCGGTGAAGATACCGAGCAGGGTCGCGACGAACGCGGCGGCGACCGCGTGGGCGAGCAGCTCCATCTCGGCCAGGTTGCCGAGGGCGGCGATCAGACCGATAACGGCGCCGAGAACCCCGAGCGTAGGAGCGTACATGCCGGCCTGGGAGAAGATGAGCGCTCCCGCCTTATGGCGTTCTTCCGTCGCCGAGATGTCCTCGAGCAGAACGTCGCGCACGAACTCCTGGTCGTTGCCGTCGATGATCATCCGCATTCCGTTCTTGAGGAACTGGTCTTCGATCTCCTCGACTCTCGCTTCGAGGGCGAGAAGGCCTTCGCGGCGGGTGATGGACGCCCATTCCATGAACAGGGCGATGACTTCCTTCTTGGAGATGAGCTTCTGCTCGACGAAGATCAGCTTGAACAGCTTCGGGACCCTGGCGATCTCGCTCATCGGGAACGCCATGAACACCGAAGCGCACGTGCCGACGAGGATGATGACGTAGGCCGCCGGGTTGTTGATGAGGGAGACGAGCGGGGCGCCTTTGAGGATCATACCCACAACCAGGGCGGCAAACCCCAATATTAGACCGATAATCGTTGAATTCTTCATTCGTACACCCCAGCTTGAGAGTAATGATTGGCGCGGCCGGACGGACGTTCGCCGACACTATTACTAGCTTTATCGACAGGTTCGAGCGAAAGGTTTAGAGATGATGGCCGTATTTTTCGCAAAAAAGCCCTTGGGCGGAGAGAGGGACGAAGCATGGACGGGAAGAAGCGGTTGACGGAAGAGGAGCTGGCGGAAGGGCTGCGGGCGCTTCCGGGATGGACGGTCGAGGAGGGGAAGCGCATCGTCAAGAAGTACCTGTTCCCGACGTTCCCGGATGCGATCCGGTTCGTCGACCGGGTGGCCGAGCTGGCGGAGGAGCATAATCACCACCCTTTTATCGCGATCGATTACCGGAAGGTTACGCTGCGGCTCACCACTTGGCGCGCGGGAGGGCTCACGGCGCTCGACCTGGCTTCCGCGGAGGCTTACGATCGGCTGGCTCCGTAACGGGGATCGGCGCGCCGCCGGCCGAAACCATCCATACTTCCGGACGTAGATAAGCATAATAAGGATAAGGAGGCTGGGTTAAGCATGAATTGTCCGGTATGTCACGATACGAGAATGAGGGAAGTCGAGAAGAACGGCGTTCTGATCGACATCTGCCCGAGCTGCAAGGGAGTCTGGCTGGACCGCGGGGAGCTGGATAAGCTGATGACGGAAGTCCGCGAGGTGCGGGACGATTACAACCGGTGGTACTACGACGACGATGACGACAAGCACCGGCGGCCGCCTTCGTATCCGAACGATTCGCACCGGCCGTCCTACGATTCCCACCAATACGGCGGGCACGGACACGGGGGCTACAAGCACAAGAAGAAGAAAAGCGTCATGGACATGTTCGGCGATCTGTTCGACTGACGGCTCGCGAACGCAAGAGACCGCCCGCGGGGGCGGTCTTATTGCTTCACCATGCACAGAATCGAGACGATGCCGTGGGAGGCTCTCCGGTCGTACCGGTCGGTCGCGGCGAAGCCGGCCCGCTCGTAGGCGCGGATCGCCCGCTTGTTCCACGTCTCGACCTCCAGATCGATCTCGGCGTCCGGGGCCCTGCGCTCCGCTTCCGCGGCGACCGCTCCGATGAAGGCGGGTCCCCAGCCCCGATCGCAGCAGTCCGGACGCAGCCCGACGCCGAGCCGCACGACCCCGACCATCGGGAAGAACTGCGCGTACCCGACCAGGCGCCCTTCTTCGTCGCGCACCGATGCGTACTGCTCCCGCCTGATGCGGGGATCGCCGAATTCCCGTTCCTCGGCCTTCATCCGCTCCCAGGACGGCCATTGGTACGAGTCGTAAGGCGGCGGGTACCGCCAAGCGCAGATCTCCTCCGCGTCCTCTTCCGTCATAGGGCCGATGCGGAATTCGGGCGGCGGCGTTTTTTTCACGATTTTCTCCCCTTCGCTTCACGGCCGCCTCGACGACCGGATTCTCTCCTTCCAAGATATCATACTCCCGCGTTCATGGTATAATAGAACGGTTCGTTCGGGCGGATCGCCGCCCATCTATGCAGTGGAAAGGGGATTCCCGTCTTCATGTCCCGGCTTATCTTCTTGGGTTGCCTGGCTTATTTAACGATCGGGTTGGGCCAATTGGTGTTGGGCGCCGTCATGGAGCCCATGGTTCACGCTTACGGAATTCAATACGGGGACGGCGGGCAGCTGGTCATGCACCAGTTCCTCGGCGGCTTGGTCGGGACGCTGTGCTCGCCGTGGCTGATCAACCGGATCGGCCGCAAGTCGCTGCTGCTCGCCGCGTTCGGCATTATGGCCGTCATCGAGTTCCTCTATATGGCCCTGCCTCCGTGGGGCGTCATGCTGTCGATCGCTCCGGTCACCGGCTTCGGCTTCGGGATCGTCGAGGCGCTGGTCGGCTCGCTCATCATCGGCGGGGCCGGGGAGAAGGCCAATGTGGCGATGACTCGGGTCGAGACGTTCTTCGGTATCGGGGCGCTCATCATCCCGTTCGCCGGAGCCGCGCTCATCGAGCTCGGCCAGTGGCGGATGGCGTTCGGCGTCGTCGGGCTGCTGTCGGTCGCTTCGCTGTTCTGCTGGTGGAGGTTCTGGCCGGCCGGGATCGGTCAAGGAGCGGCGGGGGCTCATGGCGCGGGAGATGCGCCGTCGTCGTCGGGCAGTCGGCTGGGAAGGAACGCCGCCGTCGTCATGGGCGCTTGCATTCTGTTCTTCGTCGTGTACGTCGGGCTGGAGATGAGCTTCGTTCACTACCTTCCTTCCGTGCTCGTTAATTCCGACGAAGGGCTGACCGAAGCGACCGCGACGCTCGCGCTCAGCGTGTTCTGGGGCGCGATGACGATCGGCCGCATGTTCGCCGGCGCGATCGCCGACCGCTTCGGCGGCGGTCCGTACCTGCTCGGCACCTGCTTCGCCGCCGCGATCTGCTTCGCTCTGATGAGCCTGACCGGCGGCGTGACGGCCATGTTCGTGCTCACCTTCTTCGCGGGTCTGGCTCTATCGGGCATCTTCGCCGTCGCGCTCGTCTTCACGAACCGGGCCGTGCCCGGCATGACGGAGCGGACGACGAGCCTGCTCATCGCCAGCGGCCTGCTGGGCGGGGCGATCCTGCCGAAGCTGGCGGGCTGGTCGCTCGACCGCTTCGAGGTCGGCATGACCCGCTGGCTGTTCACGGCCGTCGCCGTGTTGATGGTCGTCATCATCGGGGTCGCTCTCGCCTATTCGAAGCGTTCTTCGGAGAGGCCGGCGATTGTCGCCAAGTGAGGATAGCAATAATGGTGGAAAAGAGGATAAGGAGGACGGAAGCGAGATGAAGCACGTAGTATCTCTCAAATGGCTGCTGGCCCGGCTGTACGAGCCGGACCTGGTTATCGTCGACTGCCGGTTCGCGATGGGGCAGCCGGACGCCGGACGCGCGGCGTACGAAGAGGCCCATATTCCCGGCGCGGTCTATCTCGATCTGGAGCGGGACCTGTCCGACCCGGTCGGGGAGCACGGCGGCCGCCATCCGCTGCCGGACGCGGCGGAGCTGGCCGGCCGGCTGAGCCGCGTCGGCATCGGCAACGACACGCGGGTCGTCGCGTACGACGACCAAGGCGGGGCGATGGCTTCGCGCCTGTGGTGGCTGCTTCGCTACCTGGGCCACGAGAACGTCTTCGTGCTGGACGAGGGCTTCGCGGCGTGGAAGCGGGAAGGGTTCCCGGTGAACGCCGAGCAGAAGGTGCTCATCCCGGCGACGTTCCTCGCGACCGTGCAGCACAACATGCTCGTCGAGATGGACGAGGTGCGCGAGTCGCTCGGGGATGACGGCATCGTGCTGGTTGACTCGCGCGAAGCGCCGCGCTTCCGCGGCGAGGCGGAGCCGCTCGACAAGAAGGCCGGGCACATCCCGGGCGCGCGCAACAAGTTCTGGAAGGGTGCGCTGGACGAGCAAGGCCGCTTCAAGTCGGCCGAGGCGCTGGCGGAGCACTTCGCCGACCTTCCGCGCGACCGCGAGCTCGTCGTCTACTGCGGCTCCGGCGTCACCGCGACGCCGAACGTTCTCGCCCTGAGCGAAGCGGGCTTCGAGAACGTGAAGCTGTACGCGGGCAGCTGGAGCGATTGGATCTCGTACGACGAGAATCCGATTGCCAAGGGAGAAGAATAAGAGCCGAGAAGCCGCGTCGAACGCGGGTTAGGGGGCTGTGACAGGTTGCCGGGAGGCAGGCTGTTGCAGCCCTCTTTTGCTTTTCGTCCAACAGCTTGCAAATAATCGTCGGCTGTAAATGATTACATGGGATCCGGAGCCAGCCACAGCGGGGTGGTCGGATCAGGTTGCCGTTGAACGCTCGGAGACTTCGCTTGCGGTCATCCATAAGCTGGCTCGTCGCAGGAGCTTAATCACCTTTGGGAGCACTTTCGCTTCACTTCCTTGGCGTGGTTGGCATCTCCCGGTTCGGGAGCAACGGAACGGATTTTTTCGGGGGAGTGGTCGCAACGGAGCCGGAGGCGTTCCGTTTGTTGCTGGCGGTCAAGATCAAAAGAATGATTCAGCCACAACCCCGGTAGGGTCGAAGGAGGAGCGCTAGGCTTTAACATAGAAATATATATTTGCTCTTCTCTTGTTCTGTTCTGTCACCCTTGGTTACCTTCTGTCACCGTGGTAGCACTTCCGCTCGCTCCTTTTCTGCGGTTCCGAGCTTCACTTTTGTCACTTTGTCACCTTCAAGTCTCAATTCCGGACAATCTGTCGTTGTGTTGCCATGTTGTCCTTGGGTTCACATCGATATCTTCGGGTGGCAACGTGACAAAACTTGCTCTGCCGCACCTTCGCTACGACTCTCGTTCACTGCCACCGCCGTGACAACAAGTGGCAGTCAACCGGGGCAAGGTACGCCCAAGTGACTGCCACGAATTTTGGTGGTGTGCTGCTTATGGTGACAAAGAGCTATACTGTTTTAAACCGAGTAGTTAATGGTGTTATAGTGGGGTGCTTAAAGTTCAAGTACTCTGCAAGCCAGATATATTTTTCACGAATGGATGGATTTTTTGAATTGATATTAGTAGTAATAAATTCCCTATCCGTGTCGATTCTCTCGGCATTTGAAAACCTAAAATAGTCGACAAAACATAGACCATCATTTTCTCGTATTATTGGTAATTCTGTTAATATATCAGTGCCAGTAGTAACAATATCGAGCAGATCGTTCGATATGATAATTCTTGGGTATCTGGCTAAGCTCGTTTCGATATTATATGCTTCTATTAAACCGAGACTAAACATAAAACCGTCTCTATAAAAATGTTTTCCAAAGGCTATACCGCCTCGTGATAAAATTCCCTCGGAAAACAAGTCGTATTGATATTTGCCTATTTTATTTAGAAAGTCATTAAAGTTTTGTTTATCGTACTTTGTAGCAAGAACAATTGAGTCTGAGAACTGAACTAGTTGAAGCTGTAGTCCTGTCTCGTTTAGTTTGGTTGTTTGTTGATGTATTTTGTATAGTTTATTTATGTATTTCTCCCCATTACTAATTGATTCCAAGTCACTTTTCACCATAGCAGAAAATCCAAGTAGATCAATAAAAGCAACAAAATAATATTCAAATTGTTGAATTTCATTCTGCACTATTGCTGCACCAACCTGTCGCTGATATCTTTATATTTAGACTTAAAATCCAGGGCTCTTCTTTCAGCGTCCCTCCAAGTAGCTCCTCCCCAAGGTTGGCTCGAATCCGTAATAATGGCCGTTTCGTCTCGTGATATATTGAATACTGCTTTTCCATATTCCTGCATCAGTGGAGCGAAACTTCCAAAGTCAGGTATTGTTGTAACAGCTATTGTTTCCCGAGTTAAACCTGCCGTTAAGTCAATTGAGTCATTTGAATGCTTTCTCAGTACCGGAAATAAGTTGCTGTCAATGGTTAAAGGAATCCTATCCATCCATAATTGATACCCTGGTTTTGGACGACCATTTCTTGTCTTGAAGTTTTGAATCGTAACCCCTAAGAATATTGGTTTACCTAATTTAACTGGTAGTCCAATGCTTTTGAAATCTTGGTATATTTGAGCATGCTCCGAGACCCATCGATCTAAAATTGATGATAGCGAGCCGATTGCTTGCACATTGAATCTGTCAGGTGATGTTGGAATAAAAAAGGCATCGCAAGCAAGGAAGCAACTTCTCGTTAAAGCACCAGAACTTGGACCCACATCAAATAGGATATAATCATAGTTATGCCTCTCACCAAAACGTGTAACGAAATCTCCTATTGCTACATAAGTTCTTTTTTCATGAATTTTATTAGATGTCCTTTGACCATGGGCTTCAGCAAGCGCATCCTCGATACTATTTAAAGCAACGTCGCCACGAATCAGATCTAAATTATCCACTATATTATTCACTATAATACTATCAATATTAACTTGAGGAATAGCCCCTTCAATTCTTGGCTGCAGAAGTTGAAGAAGGCTTGTGCCTGGTAATTCGTTATCAAATCCTTGTTCTTCCTGCTCCTTGTCTAGTCGCTCAATTGTAGGAGACAACATAATTTCGGTTAGATTGCACTGCGGATCAGCATCAATAACCAGTACTTTGTAACCTTCTCCTGCAAGATAATGGGAAAGGTTAAAAATTGTTGTTGTTTTAGATACGCCGCCTTTATGGTTATAAAAGGTTATTACTTTGGACATGGAGTTCACCTCGTGTTACATAGTAAGATCTGATTTCGACAATGAACCAGCAAATTCCTCCTATTTCTACATATAGATTTTGGGATTCCCCGATTTGCTAATCACTAGCCGTCAGCTATCGGTACTGACGAGACAAGGTATGATCTTTCTTCATTTGTGGCTCTACTAGCGTAAGAGATTTTAACCATCGGGGCACAAGTGTTCAAGAACTCCCTGGATACCGTTGCAGGAACCCCGGAGCCAGCCACAGCCCGGTAGTCGGGTCAGGAGGATGTTGAGCGCCCAGTTTTGCGGCGTCGGCAGCAGGCAGAACCAAAGCCGACCGACCACGCAAACCATCACGACCGGGAACCGTTCGGAGCAAGTACCTTTTTCAAGCTTCGATAGTAAAAAAAGAAGCCGACCCCAACGTGGTCGGCTTCTAATTGTTCTATTGCGCGGTCAAAATTTGCGGACCTTCGGCCGTGATGGCGATCGTATGCTCGTATTGGGCGGCGAGCTTGCCGTCCCGTGTCCGCGCGGTCCAGCCATCCGGATCGATGGTCATGGAGTAGGCGCCTTCGGTGATCATGGGCTCGATCGTGAACACCATGCCTTCCTTGATGCGCAAGCCTTTGCCGGGCTTGCCGACATGCATATAAGTCGGCTCCTCGTGCAGATCCCGGCCGATGCCGTGGGCGAGAAGGTCGCGCACGACGCCGAAGCCGTGCGATTCCGCATGCTGCTGAATCGCGCTCGTCACGTCGCCGAGCCGATTGCCGGGCTGCGCCTGCGCGATGCCGAGGTCAAGGCATTCCTTCGTGACGCGCATCAGCTTCTCGGCCGTCGGCGAGATCTTCCCGACCGCATAGCTCCAGGCCGAATCGCCGAGCCAGCCGTCGAGCTCCGCGACCGTGTCGATCGTCACGATATCGCCTTCCTTAAGAGGCTTATCGTTAGGAAAGCCATGCGCGATCACGTCGTTGACGGAGGCACAGGTCGCATACGGATAGCCCTTATAGCCCTTCTCGTATGGCTTGGCGCCATGCTTCAGAATAATCTCCTCGAATATGCGCTCAATCTCGTTCGTCGTGATACCCGGTTGGATGAGCGGGGCGATTGTACGATGGCATTCGGCCACCACTTGGCATGCCTTGCGAATGGCCTCGATTTCATGCTTGCTTTTTAAAATGACCATGTTCGTTCCAGGACTCCTTCGTAATAGCTTGAACGGCGAGTTGACTGATTCGATCGACGTCCAGTTCGGAATTGCCCGCATAGTAGCGCAGTCCGCAGCAGCCGACCAATACGGCAAGCATGTGGTCGACGCTATCGTCTTCGCGCTGGGCGATCGATTGGAGCGGAACGTACAGTTGTTCCATAAATCGTCTCTTGGCGGGGGGCCGATCCTTCTCGGGCAAGCCCGCGTAATGTTCCATCGCCATCTTGTAGACGAGATAGGCGCGGGCGTCCGACTGCCACAGCCGGAGCAGCGCTATGCAATACGCCAACAGCTTCCTGTTCTCCGGGCCGCCGCCGGAGAGGTCAGCCCATTCCGCCAAGGCCTGCTCGCACCGCTCGAAGCCGCTGCCCAGCACATCTTCGATCAATAAATGCCGGTTGGGATAATAATGGTATACCGTGCCGTAACCAAGCTTGGCCTCGCGGGCGACGTCGCGAATATCGAAGCTGCCGCCCGTGCGGAAGTAGGCGTGCGCGGCGGCGTCCAGAATCTGTTCTCTGCGCTGCATGCGGATGAGCTCATTCTGTTCTTTGGTACGGGGGCACATCGGCGACAGAGCCTCCTTGTATAGACCTGCAAATATGTCAATATAAAATAATAACGCATGGGGCGGGGATAAGCAAATGATCCGTTGCGAAAAAAAAGCGGGCATTCAATCCGTTTGAGGACTTTGTCCTACACTGGCAAATGAAACGATCCGATAATGTAGGTGAACGGCACGATGCATGCGTTGAGCCGCGTCGACATCTGCAGATTTACGGGGGAGGAGAAGTCCGCGAAATGAACTATCGCTTTTGCCAGCAAGTCACGATTGTGGATATGGATGATGAACTGCTCTCGGAAGTCCTATTCGAGCATGGGGAGTACGAGACGGCCGCTTTGTCGGTAGGGTCCTCCGTTCTGATTCACCAATTGGGGTTGAAGGAATTCAATGTCGTGTACGATAAGAGGGAAGGCAAGCTCGCCCGATATAAAGTCGCGGATATCGAGATCGATCTCGTGACGAAGCCCGCGGTCACCCGCGTTTATTTGGAGCCGGTGAAGCTGATTGTCGGACAGCATGACATCGGGGAAATAGCGTAAAGGGCAGGGTAGAAAGGGGAAAGGCCGGGAACCTCCTCTCGAAGGGGTTGCCGGCTTCTTCGTCAGTCCATCGAATTCTGAATTCGCTGCATGAATTCTTCCGCGGCGCTGTAGCCGAGCTGCTTCAGATACCAGTTGTTGGCCGCCGCTTCGATCAGACCGGCGACATCGCGGCCGGGCTGCAGCGGAATCTGGATATGCGGAATCTGTACGCCCATATAATCGGTGAACCGGGGCTCGAGCTCCAGCGCGTTGCTGAGCTCGCCTTCCCGCCAGGTCGTCAACTCGATATCGAGCACGATGCGAGTCTCGTCCTGGAACGCTCTTCGCCCGTACTGGCGGACGACGTTGATCAAGCCGACGCTGCGCAGCGCGAGGAATTCCCGGGTCGTCCCGTTGTGCGATCCGATCAGCAGCGCCGGGCCCAGCTTCTTGAGCACGACGATATCGTCCGCGACGAACCGATGGCCTCTGCGGATGAGGGTGTGCGCGGTCTCGCTTTTGCCGATACCGGACTTGCCCCGCAGCAAGATCCCGATTCCCGATACGTTCACGCATACGCCGTGGATCGACTGCTCCGGCGCCAGCGCCTTCACCAGGTAGCCGTCCAGCTTGGCGATGAACTCCACGGTCGCCTCGGGCGTACGCAGCAGCGGAATGCCTTCCTCGTCGCAGAACTTCTTCAGATAAGGCAATTCCTGCTGTCCGGCCGTCACGATGAAGCAGGGCGGATGGTATTTGACGATATTGCCGATATGAAGCAGCCGCTCCTCGATGCTTAGCTGCAGCAGATAGGTGATCTCCTTGCGGCCCAGCACCTGCACGCGCTCCATCGGGAAAAATTCGAAGTAACCGACGAATTCCAGGCCCGGCCTGTGCGCCCGAGAACGCGAAATTTCCCGGTCGAGCCGCCCGCCGCCCGCCACCACCTCTAGCTTGAAATGATCCGCGAGACTCTGCACGGTGATGGTCTTCACGCGGACAACCTCCTTTGGCATGCATGTGATCAATCTCGGAATACTTCGATATTTTCTACGGAGGTGCAGGCTATTCCTGCGCAAACGCGTTCTCGCCCTGAGCGAAGCGGGCTTCGGGAACGCGAAGCTGTACGCGGGCAGCTGACGCGATCGGATCTCGTACGACGAGAATCCGGCGGCGACAGGGGAAGAGTAAGAGTCGAGAGGCCGCGTCGGACGCAGTTGCGGGAACCCTAGAGCCGGCCAAATGGAGAGTGTACGAAGGATTAAGCTTTAATCGCAATGAAAATCTCGACAACCGCATCGTCCGGATTATGACACCGCTCGTCGTATCGTTCGAAGTCGCCGGCGAACGTCCGTTCGTAGCCGGTAGAGGAGGCCGCCCATCTCCAGATGCGTTGCCAGGCTTCCACAACGACCTGTACAGAGGGGCCGCGGCGCGTTACGAACACAGCATACTTTCCGGCGGGGACGACGACGTTATCCAGTTCCTTCGAGCTAAGCGGACTTTCGCCGCCCCCGCCCGCATTTGCCGATACGCCCGCTAGCACGGAATATTCGCCGTCCGCCCCATCCTCGTAGTCATAGTACAAGCCGTAGACGACGCCCGGCTCGGCAGAAGCCGCCGCCAGCTGTCCCCCCGGACCCGACCAGAATCGACTCCACAGCTGGGGAATTGCCCCGTCCGGCGAAGCTTCGCGCCGATTCGTCGTCCGCGCGGACAGTCCCGCTAACCGCAGCCCGGAATGCTCCACGATCCGGTCGGGGCCTTCCGCCGCATCAGCAGCAATTCCCGTTGACCAACGCTTCAACGAAGGCAGATAAGCCTGCAGCATCGCTCTAGCCGACTGTTCCTCCTTGCCTTCCTCCACCAGAATCGAGGTGCACAGCTCGACCATTCCTTCAACTGTCAGATCCGGTTGAGTAAACGCGCCGTTTTCGTAGCAGTATTTGCAAAACTCCGAGGTCAGCTCCCCGTTCGATTCCGTTCCGTACAATGCGCTCTCGGGCATAGGCATGCCGCAGCTCTGGCAGGCAATCAACGTTGTGGTCATCGTCATTTCTCCTTGGATTATAAGGTGTTAGGCGTTTTTTATCGACTGCTCTGGGCCATCGACATCCTCAGCATACAAGGAGAAACCTGACAACCCATTGTCAAGTTCTATCGGCACCGCTATAAAGATGAGCCGTCGCCTCGGCAAGCTCCTGGATTTTCTCGCGTATATGCCAAGGCTCCAGCACCTCGACTTCGGGACCGAAGCTCAGGATAAACCCGTATAGCCATCGGTCCTCGGGATAATACTCCGTTACCGTGTACCGGCCGTCGCCGCTGTCGCTGAGAGCTTCCACGCCGAACCATTCCTCGGCCAGATGCTTGCTGGACTTGCTGAAGCTCAGCACCAGCTTCATTCGGCGAACCGAGGAGCGCTCCGGCGATAACCACTCGGCATTCCACGGCAGCGACTCGGGGGACACGGCGCGCCGTTCGAACGGCTGACGCTCCAGCAGCACCACATCCCTCATCCGGTGCAGCTTAAAGAAGCGGAACCCCTCCCGCTGCTTGCAATAGGCGTAGAGGTACCAGGACTGCCCCTTCAGCACAAGCGTATGCGGCTCCACGATCCGCTCCGAGGTCCGGCCGTCCGGGCTGCAGTATGTAAAGCCGACCGACAGGGTTCTCTCTACGGCGTCGCTCAGCCATTTTAGCTTCTCTTCGAGCTGGCCTTTGCGCCCCCAGGACGACAGATCGACAATCAGCTGCTTGCTGCGAATATCGAAATCCATGGAGCGAGACTCCGGAATCACGCTGGCGATTTTCTCGAGCAGCAGCTCCGGATTGGGGCCCGCTTGAGAGGTCGACAAGCTCCGCAGCGCCGTTGCGATCGTCGCCAGCTCCTCGTCGGTCAGCAGGTTGCGATCCAGCCGATACCCTTCCATCAAGGCGATTCCCCCACCCGCGCCTTGATGGGTGACGACAGGGATACCGGCTTGATTGATCGTCTCGATATCGCGGTAGATCGTGCGCACGGATACTTCGAATTGATCGGCCAGCTCTTGCGCGAGCACCTTTTTGCGGTTAAGCAACAGGATAATAATCGAGAGCAGGCGATCCAGCTTCACCTTTTCAATGAACCTCCTCTATCTGGAGTCTACAGTTACATTGGATGTCGCCGCATCATAATTTAGCCCATCCGAATACCGGCCTCAGAAGCTTGCGAATCCAATAAGCGATGATCGTCCCCGGGCCCCATGAACCGGGCTTCTGCAAGTATTCCATGTATTGATCGTTGATGATATAAGTCCAGGTGGATGAGGGGGTCTTGAGTCCGAACTCCTCCCACTTCGCCGGATCGTTCGAACCTCCGAGCCTTGCGAGCATATTCGCCGTCTCTCTATTGATTTTAGCCGGAATTTGCTCGTATGCCTGGATGATTTGCGCATGAAATTCGTCGATCGGATTGCGGTTGGCAAGGCTCGTCAAATGGATGCCTTCGCGAATGTAAGCAACGTATGCCAGGTGGTCCGCCCAGAACTTGTCGATATAATAAAGCCGCACCCGCCGCTCCGAGGGGCTCATCGGCTTCTCGCCTTGCAAAATTCCGAGCCGCTCCCCGTACAGAATACGCCTCTGTTCCTCTACCATATCCGAATAACGGTTCAATTCCAGGCGGAGATGGAAGTTTTGACCCATAACGACGCGCTGAAGATGCGCGATTTTGCCGACGAGCACCGACTCTTCGAGAGCCTCGTCCTGCCTAAGCTCGCGAATCGCTTTATCGATGCCGAATCGAAGGAACAGCTCGTCTTCCAAGCTTACGAAAAAGACGGAAGCTCCCGGGTCGCCTTGGCGGCCGGAACGCCCGCGCAGCTGGTTGTCGATCCGCACGCTGTCGTGCACGTGCGTGCCGATCACGTACAACCCGCCCAGCTTGGCGACAGCTTCGGCTTGCGCGGGGTCGCCGCCGCCGAGCCGAATGTCGACGCCGCGTCCCGCCATATTCGTAGACACCGTCACGGCGCCGATCTCTCCCGCTTTGGCGATGATCTCGGCCTCTTCCGCGTCGTTCTTCGCATTAAGAACATGGCAAGGCACGTCGGCAGCCGCTAGCGCCTTCGCCAGCCTGTCGGACTCCTCGACGCTTGACGTCCCGATGAGAATCGGACGTCCCGCCGCATGGACGGAGGAGATCTCTTGTACAAGCGCCTTAAGTTTGGCTTCTTTATGGGTATAAATCCGGTGCGGCTGGTCGATCCGAATGTTTGGCCGGTTCGGCGGAATCGGCACGACCTGCAGCCCATAAATCGCTTCGAATTCCATTGCGGAGACGCGAGCGGTAGCCGTCATTCCGCAAATCTTCGGATACAAGCTAAGGAAGTGTTGAAGGGTAATCGTCCCGAGAATGTTCCCGCCGGCTCTCGACTGCAGCCCTTCCTTCGCCGCCAGCGCGGCTTGCAGCCCGTCCGGCAAATGCCGGTTCTCCGCCACGCGGCCGGTATATTCGTCGATCAGCTCGATTCTGCCGTCCCGGACGATGTAATCGACGTCTCTTCTCAATAACGCCTCCGCATGCAGCGCGCAGTTTAGCGACGATAACAAATGGCTATTACGGCTCTCGTACAAATTGCCGCATCCCAGCAGCGATTCCGCTCTCGCCGCGCCCGCTTCATTCAAATAAACGTTCCGCTTGAACTCGTCGAAGTCGTAATGCTCCTCCTGCGCGAGCTGCCTGGCTACTTCCGCGAAGCGAAGGCCGTCGCTGCCGGAAGAGCCCGGCTCGCCGGCGATGACGAGCGGCACTCGCGCTTCGTCGAGCAGAAGCGAATCCGCTTCGTCGACGATAACGTAGCGGAAGGGGCGATGCGCGGTATCGGCTTCGTCTAGCGCGATCGTATCGCGCAAATAATCGAATCCCGCCTCTTTGGCCGTCACATAGGTGATGTCCGCGGCGTACGCTTCCCTTTTCTCAGATAGACTCATACCCGCTTGAACCGATTGGACCGTTAACCCGAGGAACCGATAGATCGGGCCCATCCATTCCGCATCCCGCTTGGCCAGATAATCGTTAAAGGTCAGCACATGAACGCCCGCGCCGGTTAGCGCATTTAGATAAGCAGGCATAACGGCAGAGAGCGTCTTCCCCTCGCCGGTATGCTGCTCGATCAAAAATCCCTCGTGCAGAGCGATGGCAGCCATGATCTGAACCTCGTAGGGCCGCAAACCGAGCTTTCTCTTCGCGGCTTCGCAGACTAGCGCATAGGCATCGACAAGCAGCTCGTCCAATGGCGTGCCCGATTGCGCTTGCTGCTTCAACCGGAGAGATTCCGCTTGCAGCCGCTTGTCGTCCCATGCCTCCAAGTTGCGTCCTCGGATGAGCCCCGCTTTGTCCCGATAACTCTTCAGCTTATGCCGGGTATCGCGGTCTTTGATTTTTTGCGCCAACCTGACGGCTGCATTCATCGGCATACGATCGCTCCTCGGTAGAAATACGCGATTCCGTGATCCCGGATATTACTCGGTCAGGAGCCATGTCCATACCAAAAGCACAATAAAGACTCCCGCAATCGTTGCGATCGTTAACCGGCCCATCGGCCTGGCCATATTGACAGTCCAGCCAATGCCGTACCGCTTCGGAACGATAATCGCCGGATCCTCAGGATTGGAATAGATCATGCCCATCGTTCTCCAATACCGATCGCCCTGCGAAGGAGCATCTCGTTGCTGGTCCAGTCCCCGCACCCTCAAATAAACGAACATGCCCAGCAGCAGCAGATCGGCCGTAAGCATAAGCGGGAACGCCAAATGGATCCACAAGTCGAATTGGATCGAGTATAGCCTGCCCGCTTGGAACAGCCCCAAGAATACGGTCGCGGCCAGCGAGATGCCCCATATCGTGGATGAGTGGATTCGCTTGTACCGGATTTGCTTCTGCAGCGAGCCTTCCGGGTCTGCCGGATCCAGAGAGGTTCTTGCTCTGCCGTTAAGGAGGTTCAGAAGCATGAAAAGTCCGGTTACGATAAGCTGTCCGAAGTTCTCGTAGAAGACGGAGCTGAGGGATTTGGTAGAATACCAGCGATACCAGTCCGGCATCCGGTCCGCATACCGGTGTATGGCGAAATAATCCGGGATATCGCCCCACTTCGCAATGGCGATGACGACGCACACCGCGATTACGGCCAAGTGAGCGCCGAACCAGGGCAAGCCGAACGCGGGGGCACGATGCCGTCTGTTCGAGATGCTGGCTACCCTTCTGTTGTCGACGGGGACCTGCCAATCGCGGATTGCATTCAATCGCAGCGCCGATTGTCTGCAGATCGCGACCGCGATGCCGGAGAGCGGAAATAGAAGGAACAGCGCGATCAGAACGTATACCAAAGCGTGCGCAGCGTCCCGGTGCCGAATCCATAAGAAGCAAGCGGCGGCCACAACCAGCACGAATATTCCCATCACAATCGCATATTGCACGCGTATCCGCCGGACGGCCGGGTCCTGCGCCTCGTCAGGCGGAATCGCTACTCCGAACAGCAAGGTTCGGGGACCGAAGAAATTTTGTACGACGATCAACAGCGCTTGAACAAAGTATAGGCTTGCGACCGCTATGAAGGTTCCATTCGTCATCATTGGCCGTCCCCTCCGCGCTTCCTGATGGCGTCCCCATACAGCCTTCTGCATTGATTCACGAATGCTTCTTCCGTCATTCCGCGCACGGCCGCTTCCGCCGCGAGCGAACGAAGCTGCCGGAACAGCTTGGCCTCGAATTCCGCCGTCACGCCCGGCATCGCGTCCGGCTGGACGATAACGCCTCTCTTCCGGTGCACTTGCAGAAACCCGTCCTGCTTCAGCAAGGTGTAGGACTTGTTGACCGTATGCAGATTGATGCCTAGACTCTCCGCCAGATTCCGAACGGACGGAAGCGGGTCTCCCGGCTTCAATGCGCCCGATGCGATCCCTTCGATCAGCCGGTCGATTAATTGCTCGTATAGCGGATTCTCCGATTGCAGATCCAGCTCGATGAACATGAATCGTTCTCCTTATAGCACTGACATAAGGTTGGGTTGCGGCGAGCGTCGACCCGCCTTCGTTCTATCTGTTATATGTATTATATAACAGATATACAAAGGGAGAGCAATATCCATTTGCGGCCACAAGAAAGGGGCTGTCCCAAAAGTCATCCAAATGACTTAGGGATGGCCCCTACTTCTTAGGTAGCGATTGAAATTTTTTTTGGGGGATGTATCTCCTTCCGGTTGCTGTTGCCGCCGTGAAATTTGGAATGGTAACCCCGTAACAAGGGGATTTCACGGCGGCAAAGGCAAACGCTTCGCTCCTCCAGGAGATACACACCCTTATTTTCCTCATCGCTTCTCTCAGAAAACCTTCACCCTTAAACACAAAGAAACCGTTCTTTGGTAAAATGGAGGTACCACCCAACCATTTACGAAAGGAACGGTTTCTTTGTACATTCACTATACCATGGACCAACTTTGCCTGCCAATGGACCTCGAGGAGGACATTCCTCCCCATCACCTTGTGCGCGTCGTTAACGAAGCCGTCAATCGCTTAGACGACCGTATTTTCTCTTCGGCTTACCCTGGCGGCGGCCGGGATAGCTACCACCCCAAGATGCTCACCAAGGTCATCATCTATGCCTACATGCAGCGGATCTACTCTTCTCGGGAAATCACCAAAGCCGTCCGGGAGAACATCATGTTCATGTGGATTGCCGGCAGGCAGCGGCCGGACTTCCGCACCATCAACCGGTTCCGTTCCGAGCGAATGAAGTCCGTTCTCGAGAACGTCTTCACGGCCGTTTTGCAATTCCTGGTGGAATCGGGCTATGTGAAGCTGGATCACTATTTCGTGGACGGTACCAAGATCGAGGCCAACGCCAATCGCTATACGTTCGTCTGGGGAAAGGTCGTCGTCAAGCAGCAGGCCAAGCTTCAGGAGAAAGTCCAGGCCCTGTTCGCGACAATTGCGGAGACCGAGCGCCAAGACGAGCAAGAGCATGTCGGACGAGATCTTCCGGAGCTGGGCGAAGCCGCGCAAATCACCAGCGAGAAGCTGGCTGAGGCAGTTGCACAGCTTGAGGCTAAGCTTCAAGAAAAACCGAAGGACAAGCCCCTCAAGAAAGCGGTGCGGACGCTACATAAAGACCTCCTTCCGCGGCTGCAAAAGTATGAAATCCAGCGGGAGATTCTCGGCGACCGCAACAGCTTCAGCAAGACGGATCCGGATGCCACGTTCATGCGCATGAAAGAAGACCACATGCGCAATGGTCAACTCAAGCCGGGCTACAATGTGCAGATCGGAACGGAAAATCAGCTCATCATCGGATATAGCTTGCATCAACGTCCAACGGACACGCGTTGCTTGAAGCCTCATTTGGAGAAGGTTAAAGCCGCTCTTGGCAAGCTGCCGGGAACGATTATCGCGGATGCCGGGTACGGTGGAGAAGAGAACTACGCTTATTTGGAGAGTGAAGAAATCGAGGCTCTGGTCAAGTACGGCACCTTTCATAAAGAGAAATCAAAGGCTTGGCAGAAGGACATCAGCAAGATCGACAACTGGGAGTACAACGAAGAGGAAGACAACTGGACATGTGCGGCGGGACGGAAACTAGTCTTTCGAAACGAAAAGAAGGAAACCACCGAAAGCGGTTTTGAAATTCGAAAGAGGCACTACCGGAGCGTTAGTTGTGAAGGCTGTCCGCTGAAGAGTGCGTGCACGAAAGCTAAGGGGAACCGTGAAATCAGCGTTAGTTTGAAGTATCTACGTTACAAACAACAGGTGCGGGAGAAACTCCGCAGCGAGGAAGGATATGCCCTATCGGTTCGGCGGATGGTCGAGCCGGAAAGTGTGTTTGGGCAAGTGAAGAACAACCGAGGATTCCGACGTTTTCTGCTTCGCGGCTTGCCGAAGGTAAGCCTTGAGGTCGGATGGCTTTCGCTCGCCCATAATCTGCTGAAGAAGGCGGCCATCGATCAAGAACATGCAAAGGCGGCGAAGGGATAACCTCCCTTACGCCGCCTTTTTTGTAATTCCAGACCATTTTTCACATAGGGTGCTGTTCCTAAAATGAGCTCAAACTTACTTTTGGGACAGCCTCTTTCGCCTGGAGCTGGCTTATGCGGTCTTCATTCCTTCCGGGTGATAGGAGCTGGCTCGAGCCTCTGCCGGTTTAGCGATGAGCATGGCGACGAACCGGCCCACCAATTGCGGCAAGAAGAAGTTTAATACGAAGACGATGCTGAAGGCGATGGACCATGCGCTCATCCAGTGACTTGCGAATCCCGGAATGAACCCGTGCGCGGCGACGGCGGTCAAGACGAAGGATAAAATGAGCGACATGATAAGCGATATGGCGAATGCATAGACGACCGTCGATACGGCCTTGCTGCGATTGAATCGGCTCGCGAATCGGCGGATCCGGACCGGAAGGAAGAAGTTAAGCCCGAATGCGATCAGGAAGGCAACGCCCCAATCCCTCATCCATAGGCTCATGAAGTGCGGGATAAACCCGCCCTCTAGAACGTAGGTCATAATTCCGGACATGATGAACGTGAACAGGATCGACATGGCGGACACAAAAGTTAACTGACGATACTTGGCAGGGATTCGCATGGATGAAAACTCCTTTATACGGTGGATTGGTTGTTGAAACCAATATAACCTACTGCGTAACAAATATCAAGTAACAAAAATACAATTTTGATATTTATTTTTATGGGAAGCGGAACTCCGCTAATCCGGTTTGTATTTTGATGACAAAAATGCAATAATGATTTTTGAAATTACTATCGTGAGATGAGGTGGCGAAGATGCCTGCCGAAGCGCCTCTAACGAGGGAAACGATCCTAAACGCCGCGGAGCAAGTGTTGCGCCGGTATGGTCCGGAGAAAACATCCGTCGTCGATATCGCCAAATTTCTTCAAGTGAGCCATGGATCTCTGTATCGTCACTTCCCAAGCAAAGCGGCATTGCGCGAAGCCGTCACGGAACGTTGGTTATATAATAGTATCTTGCTCCCCTTGCAGGCGGTGGCGGAGAAGCGGGAGGGAAGCGCGGAGTCGAGATTGCGATCGTGGTTTGAAACCCTTATCTCGCACAAACGGACGTACGCCGCGGAAGAGCCCGAGATGTTCGCGATGTACGCCGCCGTGACTCTCGAGGCGGAGGAATTGATTAAGGTCCATGTCGACGGACTTGTCGGCCAAATCCGATCGATTCTGGAATACGGGGTCGAGACGGCAGAGTTCAGGCCGGGGGATGAGGCAAGCAGGGCCCGCGCCTTGTTCTTGGGGACGAGCAGCTTCCACCATCCCGCGCATGCGCCTGAATGGAAGGACCCGGAGATCGATAAAGCTTTCGATGCCGTATGGCAGCTGCTTCTGTCCGGCTTGAGGTAAGCGATGAGGTCTTCATCCCTATGGAAGCGGCGGAAACGATAGGATATAGCGGCTGCGACAGGCTGCCGGTTGGCGGCCTGCTGCGGCCATCGTTGTCTTGGCGTTGAACAGGAAAGGGAGCATAGGGAATGCTGCCGCTTTTAACGACGGCCAGCAGCTCCCCCGGGACGCCGGAACTGTTGACGCTCGCGCTCGACCGCTTCCCGGATGAAGCAATCCTCGACATGATCGTTGATCAACCCCATCGCCTGCATGAAGGCGTACACGGTAGTCGGTCCAACGAATTTCCAACCCTGCTTTTTGAGCTCCTTCGACAGCGCGATCGATTGCGGCGATGGAACGCTGCACGGAAGTTCTCGCGTTTCAAAAGAATAGTGCGCCAGCTCAAGCCGGATTGAAAGCTCTCCAGACTTAACTTCTCGAACAGCCTGCGGTCGTCGCTTACCGGAAATCCCCACTCGGTATCGTGATAATCTTGAAACTCCGGCGCGGCTCCGCACCAGCGGCAGCGCGGGCGAACCGCCGTTCGCTTGAATAAATCGGCTAAACCTCCCTTCGACATTAATGCAAATATATGGATATTCTGGATGGGTCGTGATATACTCGTGTTGGGGAGAGAAAACGCTTACAAAGGGAGTGAAATGATGAAAAAGCGGCGGCTTGTTTATTCTCTGATTCTCGTGATCTCCGTATTTTTCTTCGGGGCCAGCTTCAAAGGCAAATTCGACATCTATAAGAACTATACGTTGGTGGCTTCGGGGATTCCGGGTACCGTATACGGGTTAAGTCAACCGGTAGGGAACTATTACAAATTCTATGACGATACGTTCTCGTGGCACGTATCCGGGTATATCACAAGCCGGCTTGATTACTAAGTTATCCCCCTGAAGAAGTCCCGCCCTCCCCCGGGACTTCTTTTTTTTGACCGTAAGAGGCCTGTGCGCTCGTGCATAGGCTTATTCGATTTTTCGCGAGGGACGTCCGCATATACGCCGGTTTTTGACGACGTTAGTGATCCGCACAATTCGCTTGTCTGCATGCCTCATAGATTGATCCTGAAAGCGAACAAAGGAGGATCCCTATGCCCAAAGCGAAGGTTAGACCGGAATTCAGAAGGCTCTGCATGCAATTCGGGAGGATACTGGGAGGCGAATCGGAGATTGAAGCGGGGCCGGTTTGTTTCGTCACGCGGATGACGAATTTGAAGGAGACCATCCTGGGGAGAAGAACCCGCTCGCCTCTGGTTCAGATGCAGATGTTCTCATTCGAATCCCTGAAGTCGGGGCGCGCGCTCTGTCTGGGCGAGACCGCCGTCCATCAGAACCAAGTGAACCGATTGATGTCGAACCTCCGCAAGCGGGGGATTAAAGTGACCGCGGTTCATAACCACTGGCTGAAGGAAAATCCTCGCTTAATGTATATGCATTGGGAAGCCATCATGAATCCTGTCGTGTTCGCGAGAAGAACCAAAGAATCGATCGCCTTCCTGGGGTAACGGGCGAGCCATACGGTTGTGTTATGAATATACGGAGAGGATGATTACTTTTGGCGAACCGCGTGAAGGCAAGCCCCGAATTCAGAAGGCTGTGCAACGAATTTTCGGCCATTCTGGGCGGAACGGAGCATGAAATTACGAAGGGTCCCGTTTGCTTCGTCTCTAGGAATCGGAAAGTGAACGCCGCCATCTTGGGAAGACGCACCACGTCCCCTCTCGTCCGGTACCAGCTGTTCTCGTTCGAATCGCTGGACAAATCGGGGCGAGCGTTGTGTCTGGGGGAGACGGCGCTCTTCCAGAACCAGGTCAACCGGCTGCTGTCCAATCTCCGCAATAACGGGATTAAAGTGACGGCGGTCCATAACCATTGGTTGTTCGAGAAGCCTCGTCTGATGTATATTCACTGGGAGTCGATCGACGATCCGATTGCATTCGCGAGAAAAGTAAAGCGTTCTATCGCCTTTTTGGGTTAACGATAGGAGATAACCGCAGCAGCGCAAAGGCCGTTCAGCTCCTCCTCCGAGAGGGCTGTCCGGCCTTTTGCGCATGGTTGTTCAGGCATAGTGAAGCCGGCGACGGAAGTTACTTGTCCATCTGCGCCAGCATTCTCAGCAGGACCGTTACGGCTTCCGCTCTTGTCGTTTTGGAGCTGCCGTCGAAGAGGTTGGCGCCGGATCCTCCCATGATGCCGAGCTCCTTCAGGGCCGCCGCCGCTCCTCTCGCCCAAGACGGGATGCTCCGGTCGTCCGCGAAGCCGCTAGACGCCTTCGGATCGCTAGTCAGCTTCAGCGCCTTGGCGATCATCGCCGCCATCTCCGAACGGGCGATCTCGGCATCCGGGCGGAAGGAGCCGTCGTCGTAGCCGTTGACGATGCCGGCTTGAACCGCTTGGGCGACCGCTTGCCGCGCCCAGCTCGGGATCGTCGCGGCGTCCGCGAACTTGAGGGCCGTTCCTTCGGCCGACGGCTTCAAGGCATTCATGAGCATAACCGCGAATTCCGCGCGCGTCACGGTGCGATTCGGCTTGAAGGTGCCGTCGGGATAGCCGTCGACGATTCCGCCGCCAACCGCTTGCCGGATCGCGGTCTCGGCCCAGTGTCCGGAGATGTCGCTGAAGGCCGCCTCCCCTTCGGAAGGCTTATCGGTGGAAGGCGGATTCACGGCGAATACCGCGAATTTCGTAAAATGGTCCGTTTGCGCGGCGATATGGCGATCGCCGACGGTTCCTCCGACTTCTGCCCACGCTTTCTTCGCTTCATCGTAGTAGAAGATCGCCGCTCTCTGATCGGACTTCAAGCTTGCGGGTCAAATGCGAAGGTTATCGTAACCGGCAGGAGGAAGTTCTCCGGGATGCTCTTTTGAATGTCATAGATCGAGCTTTTCAGCGCGAGCTCGTCGGAGAGCAGGTTTTGAACGTCCTGCACTTTGACGATCGTGATCGTCAGCTCTTTATTCGTGGCGCCTGCCGGAACGTAGACCGAGACCTCTTCGCCCAAGCTGACTCGCCCCGCCCGGCCCGCCGGCAGCGTTAATCGGCCGTCCGTCGACAGAATCGGCCCGTCGTTGGACGATGAAGAGGTCGCTCGCGCCGTCATGACGGAATAGACGTTCGAATTCGTCGTGCCTTGCCCCGGATTGCCCGCGAGGTCGGTGACGCCCGAGTTGACAAGCCCGATGGTATTGGTCGCCGCGCGAGTGTGGGCCTTCGGCGTGAACGTCGCCGTCCAAGTAAGGCCGCCATCGGACGAGTTGACCGCGCTCAGCGTGCCGTTCGCGATGGTCAGATCGTCGTTCGCGAAGCCCGTCACCTTCTCCGAGAAGGTAATCGTCACGAGGGATGTCTCGCCGGCGGTCAGCGAAGAGTCGGCGACCGCGATGGCCGCCGTCGGCCGCTTCGTATCGATGGCGTAGCTGTTGGAGGCGGTCATGCCTGTCCCCGCGTTCCCGGAAGCATTGGCGACGCCTGCATTGTCGAGCGAGATGACATTGGCCGGAGCTTCCGCGTCGGCCTTCGGCGTAAACGTCGCCGTCCAGGTGATGCCGCCGTCGGAGGAGCCGACCGCGCTTAGCGTGCCGTTCGCGATGGTCAGATCGTCGTTCGCGAAGCCCGTCACCGCCTCGGAGAAGGTTATCGTCACGGGAGACGTCTCGCCGGCGGTCAGCGAAGAGTCGGCGACTGCGACGGCCGCCGTCGGCCGCACCGTATCGATGGTGAAATTGCCGGAGTTCGTCGTGCCCATCCCCGGATTGCCGGCGAGATCGGTTACGCCCGAGTCGTCGAGCGTAATGGTATTGGTCGCGGCCCGAATGTCGGCCGTCGGCGCGAACGTCGCCGTCCAAGTGAGGCCGCCGTCGGACGAGGCGACCGCGCTGAGCGTGCCGTTCGGGATCGTCAGATCGTCATTCGAGAAGCCCGTCACCTTCTCCGAGAAGGTAATCGACACGAGGGACGTCTCGCCGGCGGTCAGCGAAGAGTCGGCGACGGCGACGGCCGCCGTCGGCCGCTTCGTATCGATCGCGTAGTTGTTGGAATGGACGCTTCCCGCCCCTGCGTTGCCGGCGAGATCCGTCACGCGCGTGTTGTCGAGCGAGATGACATTGGTCGTATCCTCGATGTCGGCCGCCGGCGTAAGCGTCGCGGTCCAAGTCATGCCGCCGTCGGACGAGGCGACCGCGCTGAGCGTGCCGTTCGCGATCGTCAGATCGTCATTCGCGAAGCCCGTCACCGCCTCGGAGAAGGTTATCGTTACGGGAGACGTCTCGCCGGCCTTTAGCGAAGAGTCGGCGATCGCGATGGAAGCCGTCGGCCGCTTCGTATCGATCGCGTAGTTGTTGGACGCGGTAACGCCTGCTCCCGCATTCCCGGAAGCATTGGTGACGCCCGAGTTGTCGAGCTCGATGATATTGGTTGGAGCCTCTACGTCGGCCTTCGGCGTGAACGTCGCCTTCCACGTGATGCCGCCATCGGAAGAGCTAACCGGGCTCAGCGTGCCGTTCGAGATAGTCAGATCGTCGTTCGCGAAGCCCGTCACCGCCTCGGAGAAGGTTATCGTTACGAGAGACGTCTCGCCGACCGTCAGCGAAGAGTCGGCGATCGCGATGGAAGCCGTCGGCTGCGTCGTGGCGATGGCGAAGGGGTTGGAGCTCGTCGTGCCTGCCCCCGAATTGCCGGCGAGATCGGTTAGGCCCGAGTTGTCGAGCGTAATGACGTTGGCGGAGGAGCTATGGTTGTCCGCCGGCGTGAAGGTCGCCGTCCAGGTGATGCCGCCATCGGACGAGGCGACCGCGCTCAGCGTCCCGTTCGGAACCGACAGATCGTCATTCGCGAAGCCCGTCACCGCCTCCGAGAAGGTGAACGTTACGAGGGACGTCTCGCCGGCCGTCAGCGAAGAGTCCGCGACGACGATGGAAGCCGTCGGTCGCTTCGTATCGATCGCGTAGTGGTTGGAAGAAGCGCTTCCGGCCCCTGCATTGCCTGCGCGATCCATGACGCCTGAGTTGTCGAGCGAGATGACGTTAGTCGTATCCTCGATGCCGGACGTCGGCGTGAACGTAGCGGTATACGTGACGTTATCGTCTGTGCGAAGCCCGTTGAGCGTCCCGTTCTCTTCCGCGAGATCTGCAAGCGTAAAGCCCGTCACGGCCTCCGAGAAGGCGATCGTCACGAGGGAGGTCTCTCCGGCGGTCAGCGAAGGGTCCTCGACTGCGACGGCCGCCGTCGGCCGCTTCGTATCGACCGCATAATTATTGGACATGGTAGTGCCTGCTCCCGTAATCCGGTGAAACTGGTTACGCGCGAGTTATCGAGCTCGATAACATTGGTCGGATCCTCCACGTCGGCCGCCGGCGTGAACGTCGCCGTCCAAGTAACGCCGCCATCGGAGGAACTAACCATGCTCAACGTGCCGTTCGGGACCGTCAGATCGTCATTCCCGAAGCCTACGCTCTCCGAGAAGGCGATCGTCACAAGAGACGTTTCGCCGATCGACAGCGATGTGTCGGCGACCTCGATGGTTGCCGTCGGTCGAACCGTGTTGATGGCGAAATTGCCGGAGCTCATCGAACCGGTTCCCGGATTGCCGGCGAGATCGGTCAAGCCCGATTTGTCAAGCGTAATGGAATTGGTCGATGCGCGAATATTTTCCTTCGGCGTGAACGTCGCCGTCCAACTGACGCCGCCATCGGATGAGCTGACCGCGCTCAGCGTACCGTTCGGAATCGTCAGATCGTCGTTCGCGAAGTCCTTCACCGCCTCCGAGAAGGTGAACGTCACGAAGGCGGTCTCGCCGGCTGCCAGCAATGCGTCTGAGACGGCGATGGAATTAGCCGTCGGCTGCTTCGTATCGATGGCGTAGTTGTTGGAGACGGTGCTTCCCGATCCTGCAGTGCCTGTGGCGTTATCCTTCACTCCCGTATTGTCGAGCGAGATGACATTGTCGGTATCCTCTATGCCATCCGTCGGCGTGAACGTAGCGGTAAACGTGGTGTTATCGTCTGTGCGAAGCCCGCTGAGAGTGCCGTTCTCTTCCGTAAGGTCTGCAATCGTAAAGCCCGTCACCGCCTCCGAGAAGGTAATCGTCACGAGGGTGGACTCGCCGATAGTCAGCAATTCGTCGTCGACTTCGATGGTCGCCGTTGGAGCCGCGGCCAGGGCGATTCCGGCCGGTTTTAAACCTATCAAGCCGTTCAGGATCATAATGACTAACAAGGAAGCCCCAAGTCTCTTCGCATAAGGCATGCTAATCGTCCCTTCTCTTAGCAATGAACGTCGTATATTCCCTAGAAAATGAGAAGAATTCGTCCCTCTCATTCTACCATATTTTGCACAACCGCCGTTTCGACAATTTCCTCCCGATTGCAATCCCGCGGCTTCCCGTGTTAGAATGGCTTTACTTTATTTGGAACGGAGGGTTGCGTGTGATTGACTTTATCCGGGTTCGTTCTTCGCGCGGCTAATCGTTAGCGCCAAGGTTCTGCCTGTGTGCAGAGGACTCAGGATAAGTCTGTCTCATGCGACTTGTATATTCGGAAGCGCGGAAGGCACTCCCCGACCCGACATAGGGGGAGTCTCTTGCCGCCGTTCCGGAGTCCTCTTCCCCGTACGCAGAACGCACAGGCCGCGGCGCCCGTGTGTTTTTTTGTACCCAAATCCGACTTGTGAAGGGGAGGACCTTCTATGGAACAACCGAACAACCGCGCCGTCATCGTCGGCGTGAATTTGAACGACCGCCCCGGCTTCGCCTATTCGATGGAGGAGCTGGCCAATCTCGCGGAAGCCTGCAACATCGAGGTCGTCGGGCAGCTGACCCAGAACGCGGTCAAGATTAACAGCTCGCACTACATCGGCACGGGGAAAATCGACGAGCTGTCGGCGCTCGCGCTAGGGAGCGACGCCTCGACCGTTATTTTCAACGACGAGCTCTCTCCTTCTCAGATCCGCAATCTGGAGAGCGCCTTGCAGAAGCGGGTGATCGACCGGACGATTCTGATCCTCGACATCTTCGCGGAACGGGCCCGCACCCGGGAAGCCCAGCTTCAGGTGGAGGTCGCGAAGCTGCAGTATATGCTGCCCCGCCTCGTCGGCCTGCGCGAGTCGCTCGGGCGGCAAGGCGGCGGCTCCGGCCTGAAGAACAGGGGAGCGGGCGAGACGAAGCTGGAGCTCGACCGCCGGCGCATCGAGGACCGGATCGCGGCCCTCCAGCACGAGCTCGAGAAGCTCGTCGCCCAGCGCCAAGTACAGCGCAAGCAGCGGCACAAAACCGGCGTGCCCGTCGTCTGTCTCGTCGGATACACCAACGCGGGCAAGTCCAGCCTCATGAACGCCGTCCTTCAACGGTTCATGCCGGACTCGGGCAAGCAGGTGCTGGCCCAAGACATGCTGTTCGCCACGCTGGAGACGTCGGTCCGCGCCATCGAGCTGCCGGACAACAAGTCGTTTCTACTTACCGACACGGTCGGCTTCGTCAGCCAGCTCCCGCACTATCTCGTCAAGGCGTTCCGCTCGACGCTCGAGGAAGTGGCCGAAGCCGACCTTCTCATCCAGGTCGTCGACGCGTCCAACCCGGAATACGAGCGGCATATCGAGGTGACGAATTCCACCCTCGAGGAGCTCGGCGCCGACGGGATTCCGATGATCTACGCCTACAACAAGGCCGATCTGACCGGCCAGCCCTACCCGCGGGCCGACGGGGACAGCGTCTATCTCTCCGCCAGGCAGGGAGCGGGCTTGGAGGAGCTGATCGCGCTCGCGAGAGAGCGGATCTTCCGGGATTACATGCTGTGCGAAGTCGTGATCCCGTTCTCGGAAGGACGGCTCGTATCCTACTTCAACGCCAACGCGCACGTTCGGTCGACCGAGTACGAAGAGAACGGCACTCGCCTGATCATGGAATGCAAGAGGGCCGACTACGAGAAGTACAAGGAGTTCTTCGTTCAGGCGGAAGCGACGGAATAGACTCGGATGGCATGTAAAAAGGAAGAGAGCCGGGCCCCCGACTCGGGAGTAACCGGCTCTCTCTACCCTATACGGGCTTCAAGTCCGCTTCATACCATAACGGCAACGATGGATTCGAAAGGAGATAGGCCATGATGAAGACGAAGTCCTGGCGGCTATCGACCAAGTGGGGCTATGCCGCATCCCTTGCTCTCGTTCCCTACGCGATTCTTAAGACGCTATGGGCGAACGGAGTGCCCTTCCTCGCTTCCGCCGAAGGCATCGAGGAGCTTCATGCTTCGATGACGGCCGACGCCGATCCCCTCAGCCGATCTTTGTACGTCCGCGGCATCGATACGACCGCCTTATTGGCGTTGATCGCCTCTGTGCTCGCGCTGGCCTTGGTCCGGGATTGGGGAAGAAGGGTCCCGCGCTGGATGCTGCTCGTCCCGTCCTGCGCGGGAGGTCTGTTCTTCATCGTCATCGGCTTGACGACCTTCGCCAGGCTGATCGCCGGCACTATCGACCTCGCGGACAATCCGGAATTCGACCCTTGGGTGCTGCTCCCGGTATACGGAGGCTTCCTGACTTGGGGAGTGACGATCAGCTTGGCCTCCCTGTCCTACGCTATCCGAACGAGCCGTTCCGCAAGTTCGAGAACCTGATCGGCGCCTCTTAGCGACCGATCGCCACGAATAAGGCCAATACCAGGAATACGACGTTCACGCCGATCTGCCGGCTCTCCTTGCGACGGATATGGAATCCGGCTCCCAGCAACACGACGACGGCCAGCGCGATGGCGGCGATCGGCGTCAGAACGGGCGCGATGCCGGTCGCCTCGGGCACGATCAGGCCGACAGCCCCGATCAGCTCCGCGATGCCGATGAAGAATACCAAACCTCTCGGCACTTCTCCCGCCCAAGGCCAGGACGATTTGGCCTTCTCGTATTGGAACGCCTTCATCCAACCGGAGAAGATAAATCCGAGCGCGAGAAGCCCCTGCACGATCCATAACGCGATATTCATCGTTCCGTTCGCCTCCTCTTGTACGTCTTAGACGCCCAGACCTATAATATTTTGTAGAGGAACGATTCGGAAGTAGGCACTTCATCTAAACCCGGTATAGATAAAGTAACCTCGGGAGGGGAAGGGAAGGAGGGCACCGAGTGGAGACTTATTGCAAGTTCGAGACGGCGCTGGACATCCTGACCGGCAAGTGGAAGCCGGTTATTTTGCTTAACCTATTCAACAACGGAACCCTGCGATTCAGCGAGCTTCAGAAGGCGATTCCGGACATCACCAAGAAGATGCTCGCTCAGCAGTTAAGAGAATTGGAATACCACGATATCGTTCGCCGCGAGGTATATCCCCAGGTTCCCCCCAAGGTCGAATATTCCATCTCCGCGTACGGGCGGCGGATCGCCCCCGTCTTGCAGGCGATGAACGACTGGGGAGTCGGGCATATCGAGCATATGAACGAGTTATACGGGGAAGAACGGAAGGCGGAATCATTCCCGGGCAACTGAATATACCCATGGCGAGCAGAAGCTTCGCTTTTCCTCAGATCATCTGACTTCATGCCATTCGATTGCTTCCCTCAATGAATCTTATTGGAGGATGAACCGATGACCATTCAAGAGCAGACGATTATCCATGCGGCCGGCAACAAGATTCGAACGGGCGACCGGGAGATTCCGATTGTCGGGAGAATTGACGAGCCTCTGATTCTGATATTGGACAACGTATTAAGCTTCGAAGAGTGCGACGCCCTGATCGAACTGGCCGGAGAACGCATGAGGCGGGCCAAGGTCGGCCAGTCCCGCGTCGTCAGCGACGTTCGGACCGGCAGCAGCATGTTTTTCGAAGAGAGCGAGAATGAATGGGTTCGGACGATCGAGACCCGTGTCTCCGAGCTGATGAACGTCCCCCTCGCGCATGCCGAGCCGCTGCAAATCTTGCACTACGGGCCCGGCGAGCAGTATCAGCCCCACTACGACTACTTCGCGTCCGGCGACGTCGTCAACAACCGGATCAGCACGCTGGTCATGTATCTGAACGACGTGGAAGAGGGCGGCGAAACGTACTTCCCGTCGCTTCGGTTCGGGGTAGCGCCCAAGAAGGGCGGCGCGGTCTACTTCGAATACTTCTACGGCGACAAGAGGCTGAACGAATTGACGCTGCATGCGGGGAATCCCGTGACGGCCGGGGAGAAGTGGGTCGCGACCCAATGGATGAGAAGGCAGCAATATCGCTAGATGCAGTTGGAATCATGGCATCGTTTTAGGAGGAGCTTGCATGACGAATGAGAACGAGATTACCCCCTACCAAGAGAGCGATCACGACCGGTTAGTCGAGATTTGGTACCGGGCCGTCCGTCGGACCCATACCTTCCTGACGGAATCGGACATCGAATTTTACCGCGGGATCGTTCGGAACGGGGCCTTAAGAGCCGTCGAGATCTGGGTAAGCCGAGACGAGAACCGGGAACCGGCCGGGTTTATCGGGCTGGACGGCGCCAAGATCGAGATGCTGTTCGTCGATCCCGATCGCCACGGAAGGGGCATCGGCACCCGTCTGATTGAGCATGCCCAGCAGCTTAAGGGAAGAGCGCTGCAAGTCGACGTGAACGAGCAGAACGAAGGCGCCTGCGCGTTCTACAGACGGTTCGGCTTCGTGCAGACCGGGCGGTCGGAGCTGGACGGATCGGGCAAGCCGTTCCCCTTGCTCCATATGGAATTCAGCGAGAGGGGAACGGCTTAAAAGGTTGATTAGGGCTCGATCACGATACGATCCAGCTTAAGGCGAACCGGGTTCGCGATCGTATCTCCGACCGGGCATTTGCTCTCCAGGAATTGCACGAACCGCTCCACGTTCTCCGCGGGCGAGTCCGTCTTGACGTAGAACGTATACCGGATATCGGAGTAGCCCGGGCGAACTTCGGAGCGGTTGAAGAACCCGTCGAGATCCAGGTCCCCTTCGACTTCGACCCGGAAATCCTCCAGCCTCACGTCGAACTTCGGCGCATAGACTCTGGCCACGATCGACTGGCAGGCGCCGAGGGAGGCCAGCAGCGCTTCAACGGGATTCATGCCCGTATCCGTGCCGCCCAGACTTCTCGGCTCGTCGATGATCAGTTCGAATTGCCTGACATTCGTGACAACCCTGACTCCGTCTTGCAGATGCGCCGTCGCTTTGAACGTTTGAACATTGGGCATGAGACGCCCTCCTTTACTGGATCCGGTTCATAACCGGATCAACTTTTTTTGTTTAATTCAAACTTATTTAATAGGCTTAGTGTGTATTATAATCTGATCCCTCAAAATCTGTCAATTTGGCGCGAGGATACTCCAACTGCCCAATCGCTTGGGCGGCGAAGGGAGATGGGATGCGCTAGCGGTTCCGGATGACGCTATTTTATGGGCAGTTAGAGCTAGCGCCTGCCCCTAGCAAGAACACAAAAAACGAGCCGAAGCCCGCGGATAAGGGACTTCGGCTCGTCGTCGCAATCGGAATCGGAATCGGGAAGGCTATCCGATTCGGCTACTTCAAAATATACTTCGCGAGACTTCCTCTCGAATCGAGATAGAACGTGTTCGCGTCGTAGAAGCGGACGTCTGCCTGGTTGAACAGGGCATCTTCCATCACCAGAGAGTGCTTAACCTGCAGCGTCCGCGAATCCATCACATAGAAGGCGGCCTTCTTGGGCTCGGGCTTCGTCGGCAGGAAGCCCGGTCTCTCGGTCGCGCCGAAGACGATGCTTCCGTCGCCCAGCCGTTGAAGCGAGCCTTGACCCGGCAAATCGTCGAACGTCTTAGCCGCGATCAATCGGTTGCTCGTGTCGTACAGGCTGAGCTTGTTCTTCTCTTGGACGAGATAGTTGTTGCCGACGGAGACGAAGAAGGAGTCGTAAATCGTCTTGGCGTAGACGACGCCTCCATAGACGGTATCGGAACCGTACTCGCCGTCCTGCGTCGATCTGGGCAGAACCCGGCTCCACTTCAATTTGCCGTCCGGCGAGTAGCCGTATAAGGTCTCGACCCCGGTCTTCGCATGATAGACGGGGACGAGCAGCGTTCCGCCGCTCAGAACGTCGAACTCGGCATGTACGGCATTGAAATATTCCGGCGGCAGAACGGCCGTCGCGATTTTCTTGCCGGAAGAGATCGAATAGATCTCGATCGTCGTCGTGCTCTTCGGCGCTTTGTAGTTGACGACCCCGACGTAATCCCCCTGGATATGGCGAATGCCGGCGTCCTTGAATTTCCGGGTATAGAGAGTTTTGCCTTCCTTCGAATACAGGGTGAGGGTGGTGTCTAATCCGGCATCCAAGGTGATGACCGCAATGCGGCCGTCGCCGAGCACCTTGTAGTTGTTGGACCCGCCGAACGTCTTGACCCACCGCTGCTTGTCGTTCGAATCCAGGGCGACGAGCCTGTCTAGCGTCCGGGCGCCCGATTTGACCTTGTCGATGTAGTAGGCGTTGCCGCTGAGATCCATGTCGAACGAGTTATAGGCTAGCGGGGCGGTATGCATCCACTTCGTCTTCCCGGTCGCGTCGTCCAGAGCGAGCAGCTTGTAGATCCTTTTGAGCTTGCCGGAAGAGCGATCCGCTTGGAACAAGAACGTATAGGCGGTTCTGGAGCCGTTGCCGTCGGACACGACGGGAAGGCGTCTGTCTCCCAAGTAGTAGGCATTTTTGGAGTCGGGCTCGGTTGACGTATTGGCCGGCATCGCGGCCGTCCATTCCGGCTGCGGCAGCCGGGTGAATTCCGCGGCGGACGCGGTCGGCGCCAAGGGATGAAGCGAGATCGCTAGGAAGGCGAACAGGACTAGCGGAAGGATTCTTTTAGCGAATAATCTCATGGCGGTACGATTCCTCCTGTCGGTTCTAGGGCGCAAACATTTCCTAAGTATACCATATGTCTTTGAGGTAAGACTTCGGTCGGATTTGCGCTCTGTGACCAAAAGCTTCACCTCTGCTCTAGCAGGCATTGCCATCGACCCAAGTCTCCGCCTTCACTAGGCGGGGCCCATCTTCTCCAGAGCCTCGACGGCGGCTTGAAGTTCGACGTCTTGCCCCTCGATATATTTCGCGGCGAACGTCTCCTCGTTCAGCGGCACTTGAATATCGGGCGAGACGCCGCCCCGGCCCTGGCCGTCGCTGTCGCCTTGAACGGCGCCCCGGGCGTTCAGAGATCGCCCGTCCGGGAAGCGAAGCAGGTAGCCTTCCGGCATCTTCGCCTCGATCGGACGGCTCATCACGCCGAAGGAGCCGTTCGTGGAGGTGAAGCCGACAAGGACGGTTCGGGGCTGCCCCTTCAGCACGAGCGGCAAGCCCTCCCCCGAGCTGGCCGTGTTGTGGTTGACCAAGACGGCGACCTTTCCTTTGTAACTCGACCCCTTAGGCGTTATGACGAGAGTCTCTCCGGCATTCTCTTCGAATCGGCCCGTCGTCCGGCTGTAATAGCTGACGGATTCGTAATGCCGCTTCTCCGAAGTTACATAACCGGCGATGGCCGCGGCCATATCGTCATCGCCGCCGGGATTATCGCGGACGTCGACGATCAGGCCTTTGACGGAACGCTTCCGAAAATCTCGAATCATCTCCGCGAAGGATTCGGCGGGACCGGGCACGGCATCGTTCGGCAGGAAATACCGGATCTTGATATAGCCGTATCCGTTCTCCAAGACGCGCCCTTCGACAGGGGCATCCGTCATCTTCAGCTTCACCTTGGTGGCCTTCAGGGTCGCATAGTCGTCGTCATAGGCTTGCAAGGTCGCTTTTCTCAACTTGTTCTCCGCCCGGCTCCTGTACTCGATCTCCACCCGGCTCCCGACCGCCGCCCGAGTCATGAACCGGCCCTGGTTCATCCTCCGGTCCCCGTCCGTCGCCGTCGGATTCTCGCTCCAGGCCGTCGCCCGATAGACGTCCGAAGCGGGCTTCCCGTTCCAGGCGACGATCTCGTCGCCCAGCGCCATTCCGCCGCGCTCCGCCGGACTGCCCCTAAGCAGCAGGCTGACGCGCACTTGGCCGTTATCCAGCAGGACAGCGCTGAGGCCGAAGCCGCCCCCGGCCTCTCGCTTGAAGACGGGATTGTCCTCGTACAGGGCTTCGTTGACGATCTTGACGTGACCGTCCCGGAACGAGAACAGGTACTCCCGCAGGGTCTTGTAATAAAGCTCCTTGTCGCGCTTCTTCTCCGCTTCCAGGAAGATCGGCTCATACTTGCGCTCCATAGCTTCCCAATCGACCTGCTTCCAGTCGCCGAAGGGATATTCCTTGGACAGCCGCTCGTTCAACCGGATGAACGCCTCGGAGTAGCTTAACTCCCGGAAGTCGCTGGCCGGGTTGTAGCGCATCTCCCCGGCGAGCAGGAGCGCGAGGACGATCGGGCTCATGGCGGCGAGACACGACGCGGCGCGGACGATCGCGCGGAGTCTCTTGCGCTTGGGAAGCGGGGCTTGCCGCTTGGGCGCCCAGATTCTTTTCGCCGTGCACAGGAACAGCAAGCCGCTCAGGCCGTACAGAATCAAGGCCGGCAGGGTCGCATCCCCGCGAAGCAGGCTCAGGGCGGACGTCAGCACGCCCGCGCTCGGCACGAAGTCGATCCACCGGGAAGGGCGGCGAGCCGGGAAGGCATACCATCCTAGCAAGAAGAGCTCGATCGCGCACAAAACCATCTCATACGGGGTTAGCCACTTATACGCCCCCAACAAACTATCCGCCAAAGTACTCATCGCTTAGCCTCCAGTGCAATCGTTGAAATATCCGTTACGCTGGAAGAGTAGAAGCGAAATATGAACGGAGCGTGAACTCGCGCGAGTTTGGCGGAAGAAGCGTTTAACGAGACGGGGAGATTGGAGCGGCGTTCCGCGGCAGCCGGACCGTGACGGTCGTGCCTTGCCCGGGGGAGCTGGCCGCCTCGATCCGACCGCGGTGAAGGAGAACGATCCGCCTGACGATGGACAGCCCGAGGCCGCTGCCGCTGCCGCTTCGGCGGGACCGATCGGCTTTATAGAACCGTTCGAAGACGCGATCGAGATCCTCCGTCGGAATCCCGATCCCGGTGTCTGTTATCGTGACCTTATATTCGTCGCCTTCGGGAGCGATAGCGACGGCGATCTTCCCGCCTTCCGGGGTGAACTTGATGCTGTTGCCCAGCAGGTTCGTCCACACCTGGTTCAGCTGGTCGGGGTCGGCCTGAATCTTAAGCACGGGGGGCAGCGACAGCTCGAGGTCCAGCCGCTTGGCGGACCACAGCGGTTCCAAGGCGACCGCGGCCTGCCGGATGCTCTCGTCCAGATGGAAGGTCCGCGCCGCCATCGGGTGCTGCTCCGATTCGAGGGACGCCAGCTTCAGCAGGTTGTCGCTTAGCCGGGATAGCCGATCGCTCTCGGACAAAATAATGTCGATATAACGGGAGCGGTTCTCTTCCGTCGTCAGCCCCGGGGATTTGAGCGCCTCGGCGAAGCCCGAGATGGACGTCAGCGGCGACTGGATCTCGTGCGAGACGTTGGAGACGAAGTCCTGCCGCATCTGCTCCAACTGCTTCAGATCGCGCGCCATCCCGTTGAAGCTGCGCGCCAGCTCCCCGAGCTCGTCTTGGCGCTTCGCCGGCAATTCGACGTCGAAGCGGCCCTTGGCCAGCTCCCGCGTCGCCGCCGTCAACGCCCGCAGGGGCTTCACCAGATAGCGGGCCGCCGCCACAATGCACAGGCTGCCGACGGCAAGCGCCAGCAGCAGAAGCGCTGATAGAAGCTGCAGAATCGTCCCCTCGTTCTTGGAAGAGGTCAACATAAACAAGCCGTAGGTGCGGCCTTCGGAGGCCAACGGGAGGCCTACCGTCAATTCGTCCGCGCCCCGAAGCGCGGAACGGTAAGCTCGCCCGTCCAGAACCTGCCGAACCGCCTGCGGGGCAAGGCTGGCAGGAAGCTTCTTCATCTCCCGGCCGTAAGACCGGTAATGGTCCTCGTCGCTGAACAGAACCATCGGATAGGAGACCAGCTTGGAAGCGTGCGTCAGGAAGCCGTCGAGGTCCTGCGGACGCGTCAGCTCGTAGAGACGGATAATCCGCTCGCCGGCGCCCGTCATCTCCTCCTGGCCGAGGCGGTTCAGCTTCGGCTGGAACAGGGCGAGACCGACGATCAAGGACGACAACAGGCTGATGATAATGATGACCAGAAAAGTCAGCACGACACGGACGTATAAGGTCTTCATTCCGCGTTCACCACGAGCCGGTAGCCGAGGCTGCGGGCCGTCTCGATACGGAAATGCTCGGCATCCCCGGCGAAGCGCTGCCGCAGCCGCTTGATATGGACGTCGACCGTCCGGTCGTCTCCTTCGTAATCCATCCCCCAGATCTGGACGATAAGGCTCTCGCGGGTGAAGATCTGTCCGGGATGGCCGGCGAGCTTGAACAGCAGCTCGAATTCCTTAAGGGGCAGCGTCAGCTCCTCGCCGTCCCGGATCACCTTGTTGCTGCGCCCGTCGAGCACGATTCCGCCCAGTCGAATGAGCCGGGACGCGGCGATCCGGTACCGCTTCAGCAGCGCCTTGACCCGCATTACCAGCTCCATGGGGTGGAACGGTTTGGTCAAGTAATCGTCGCTGCCCAGCTGGAAGCCCCTCACCCTGTGAACCGCTTCCCCCTTGGCCGTCACCATGAGCAGGGGGAGGTCGGCATCCCGCTTGCGAATCTCCCGGCACAGCTCCCAGCCGTCCATGAGCGGCATCATAATATCGAGAATGACCAGCTGGACGTCCGCCGCCGCGACGAGCGCAAGCGCATCCTCGCCGTTGTCCGCCTCCGCGACTTCGAAGCCTTCGTTCCGCAGATAGAGGCTCATCAGCTCGCGAATATGGGGGTCGTCGTCGGCAATCAGAATTTTCACCATAACGGCGCCGCGCTCCCTTCCTGTGTTCCTGACCTGACATATTATAGCAGCGAGAATCGCGCCGGGAATAGCCGCATGCTAGGTTCGGGTGGTATTATTAACCCTATTACGGCAGGAAATAGATCCCAGATGCATGAGGGTAGGTGATCTTATGAACGATCCTTTTCGACTACCGCATAAGTACGGGCAGGATCTGCCGATCTACCGGGAGGCCCTTCGGCGTCAAGCATCGTTTAACTCGAGGTGAAAAGCATGGATATTGTCATTCGGGAATTCGCGGCCGGAGACGAGGACGCCTACGGGAAGATTGACGACAGCTTCGTCGTGGATTCGATTCTCGTTCCTTCGCTGAAGGGGCGGGAATTCGGCTTCGCGGTGGAGTCCGTTCCGAGCTATACGAAGAGCTATAAGGACGAAGTAAATTCAGACGCGGAGAACGAGGACGAAGACTGCTCGGAATCCGTCGGCGGCCCGGACCGAATCCGATATCTGGCTTGGGCCGGCGATGAAGCGGCGGGACGCATCGCGTTGACCCGGAACTGGAACAAATACGCGCTAATCGAAGACATTGCGGTGGACCGAAAGTTCAGGGGACTCGGCATCGGCCGGAAGCTGATCGACCGGGCCAAGCGATGGGCCAAGGACGGCGGAATGCCCGGGCTTATGCTGGAGACCCAGAACAACAACGTGAACGCCTGCAGGTTCTATCAGAGCTGCGGCTTTGTCCTGGGCGGAGTCGACCGTTATCTGTATCGGGGCATTCCGAGAAATAAAGACGAAGTCGCGTTATTCTGGTATTTGCTCTTCGAATAAGACCGCCGTAGTGCCGAGGGAGCGCCGCGGAGATAGCAAGAAGCAGGGGAAAGGCCGCGCCAGGCGCGGCCTTTCTTCCTTGCTCTATTCCGCCGGAACGGGCCGATCGGCCGGCGCCGGTTTCGAATACCTTTTGTGAAGCCATATCGTTTGAACGATCAGGAAGATACCGCCCACGGCCCAATACAGCGGCAGCGCCGCCGGCATCATGAGGGCGAAGACGCCCATCAGGATCGGGGACAGCAGCCCAAGGAACGCCAATGACGGGTTGGAGTTCTGCAGCTGCTGCGCCGACTGCGATTGCGATACGCGGAACTGGACATAATACACGGCCGCGGCGATCAGCGACAGAACGATGTCCGGCTTCCCTAAGCTAAACCACAGGAAGTCGTGCGCCGCGATCTCCGGGGTCCGGCGTATGGCGTAGTAGAAGGCGAGGGTGATCGGCCATTGAAGGAGCATCGGCAGGCAGCCTATGCCGAGCGGATTGAACTGATGCTTCCGGTAGAGCTGCAAGACCTCGGCTTGCTGCTGCTGCTTGGCCTCCGGGCGGGTATCGTCCTTATACTTCTCTCGAATGGCGTCCAGCTCCGGTTGGAGGACGGCCATCTTCTCCTTCGCCGCCGTCTGCTTCTTGGTTTGATTCATCATAAGCGGCAGGATCGCGAACCGGATCAATACGGTCATCAGGATGATCGACAATCCGTAATCTCCATCGAAGGCATTCGCGATAGATTGAATCAGGAACGAGAAGGGATAGATGAAGTAGTGGTTAAAGAACCCCGGCGAAGAGGCGGATATCGGGGCCGACTGGGATGCCGGCGAGCATCCGCTTAATAGAAGGATCGGAATGATTCCGATCCAAGCGAGGCGAGCGGGCTTCGCCCATCCTCGAGGCATCGTCATCTTGGTCATTGTTGTCCTCCCTATTGAATGTATGGAACATACAATAGAGAGGGGAGCAATCCGCATCGCCATCCGGCGCTTCCTTGCGCCTGACGGTACGAGCCATCCAGCGCTGAATGACGTTCAGCCGGGGAAGGCCGACGGGGACGCACGGAGTCGGACCGGCGGCGGCCGCGTGGTGGCTCCAAGCGACCTCCCTCGCGGAGAAGAAGAGCGAGGAGAGAGAGCCGATCGAAGCGAGAAGGCCGACGGACAGCACCAATAGTTCGATCCACTGATCCATCCCGGTCCGCCTCCGATCGCTCCGAATTGTCCGAAAATATAATTTATATTATATCACGGACATGCTCGAACTCAAACTTGGCGCGCCGCGTACAGGAAGCGGACATATCCGATCTCGGCGGCATTCTTCATGAGCTCCAGGTTGAGCCAGGCGGCAAGCTCATAGAACGGCTTATCGCCAAAGGGCCACTTGGTTCGCGAGCGGGAGTGCAGTTCAGGCTCCGGCAATCGGGCGAACGCAGCCTCCCATTCTTTTCTCAATTGACGAATTCGATCGATCGCTTCCTTCGCGCTTCCGGGGCAGGGAATCTTCTCACGCGTCAGCGCAGCGTCCCCGAACGAATGGTCAAGGACCATGGACCACCAGAACAGGATGTGCCACGTCAGCCAAGCGATGCTGGCCGGTCCGATCTCGTACCCTTCCGATTCCGGCCAATCCGCGCGCCATTCCCCCGATTCGTTAACCAGATGAAGCCCCGTCGAGGCGGGCCTCCAGAGAAATTCGTCGTCTTCCAGGCCGGCTAGATGGATGTCGAGCATCTGGCAGGAGATCTGGTATTGGAATTGAAGGACGTCTCGGACCGGGGCGTTAGATAACGGCGGTTCATTCTCTTTCATGGGTTGAGCCTCCTTCTCTGCTTGATGTTGTCTATTCAATATATAGCCAAATTATAAATACGTTTATGATTAGTGTAAACAATATGCTATTTCGTTTGTTTATATCGCCAATCAAAGTATCAGGGCAGCAGCTGTAGAAAAGACTTCGTCGCCGAGGACAAGGGAACCCCTCGAAGCGTGGCGATCCCGATATGACGGGCGGGTATCGGAGGATTAAGCGGGATCTCGACGAGCTCGCCCGTCCTTAGCTCCTCTTGCACGTAATCGCGAATGACGAAGGCCAGGCCGAATCCGCTGCGCGCGAATTGGACGAGAAGGTCGATGCTTCCCAGCTCGAATTCGGGCTTCAATGTAACGCCATGCGATGCCGCGTAATCGTCCAGATAACGCCGCGTGCTGGCTCCCGCTTCGAGCAGCAGGAGAGGATACTCATTCAGGGCGTCGATAGGGGTCGCGCGGCCTGCCGCCAGCTCCCGATATAGGGTTCCCCCGACGAGACAGTCTTGCAAAGGCGCGCTCTCGCGGAAATCGACCTGCTTATCCAAAGCGGGCAAGCTTACGATGCCGAAGTCGATTTTGCCCTCCTTCAACAGCGCGAGCGTCTCCGGCGTCGTCCGGTTCGTGACCCGGATCCGGACGGAGGGATGACGTTCATGGAACCGTTCCAGGTAAGGCAGCAAAAAATGCTTGCACAACGTGTCGCTCGCCCCGATCGCGATCTCCCCGCTGTTTAATTGATTCATCTCCGCAATCGCCTTTTCTCCGATCTCCACGTAATTGAACGCTTGCTCCAGGTAATGGAACAGCACCTCGCCTTCCTTGGTCAGAGTCACTCCCTTAGTCGTGCGGAAGAACAGCTGGCCGCCGAGGGAGCTCTCCAACTGCTTAACGGTATGGCTGACCGCCGGTTGGGTGATGTGAAGACGCTCGGCCGCACGCGACAGACTGCCCGTTTTCGCGATCCAATAAAAAACGCGGTACCACTCCAAATTGACTTCCACCCGGCATTACCTCTCTTTATATCGGATATTACGAATATCAATTATTCTAATATACTTCTTTGCCTTTATCATTAACTCTGCAAGCTATTACAGAATCTGGAGGTTAGAGAAGATGGCTGTTAAGGCAATAGTGGGTGCGAATTGGGGAGACGAAGGAAAAGGGAAAATGACGGACGCGATGGCCGCGCAATCGTCGTATGTGGTGCGATATCAAGGCGGGAGCAACGCGGGGCATACGATTCTCAATCCTCTCGGAAAATTCGCGCTGCGCATGCTTCCTTCGGGAGTGTTCTACCCGAACGTCGTGAATGTGATCGGCCCGGGAGCCGCCCTGGACGTCGAGGTGCTGCGGAACGAATTGCAATCCTTATCGGAACGCGGTGTTCCCGATCCCCAATTAAGGATATCGGAGCGGGCCCAAGTCGTACTGCCGGTGCATCCCCTGTTGGATGAGCTGGAGGAAGAGAGATTAGGGGGAAGGAGCTTCGGTTCGACGAGGCGCGGAATCGCCCCCTTCTATGCCGATAAATATGCGAAACTCGGAATCCAGGTCGCCGATCTGTTCGATTCATTCCGTCTGCGCGAGCGGATCGAGCGCTTGCTTGAGAGCAAGAACGTGTTGCTTCAGCATCTTTACGGGCAGTCTCCGGTCAAGGCCGAAGAATGGATCGAACGGCTAAGCGGGCATGCCGAGCCGCTGGCGCCGTATGTCTGCGACACGACCTCTTTGCTGCATGAAGCCCATGGAAGAGGAGAGACGATTCTTCTGGAAGGACAGCTCGGGGCGCTTCGGGACCCGGACCATGGCATATATCCGTTCGCGACGTCGTCTTCCACGCTTGCTGGCCATGCTTCGGTCGGTGCGGGAATTCCGCCTCATTGGATAACCGAGGTCGTTGCCGTCACCAAGGCCTATTCCAGCTGCGTCGGCGCCGGACCGTTCGTAACCGAGTTGGAGGGGGCCGAGGCCGAGGAGCTTCGCCGCAGGGGCGGAGATGCCGGCGAGTATGGCGTCGTAACCGGCCGGCCAAGGCGAGTCGGTTGGTTCGATGCAGTAGCGACGCGTTATGGCTGCGGAATCCAAGGGGCGACGACGGTCGCTCTGACGAATCTGGACGTGCTCGGATATTTGGACGAGATCCCTGTATGCGTAGGGTACGAGACGGAGGAGGGGTTCACGGACCGATTCCCGGTCACCGCCGGATTGTTCTCCGCCAAACCTGTCTATAAGCGGCTTCCGGGGTGGAATCGCGATATCTCTCGGATGGGTCGGTATGAAGACCTGCCCGAGGCCGCTAGGCGTTATGTCGAGTTTATCGAATCGAAGATAGGCGTCGCCATATCGGCGATCTCCGTCGGCCCGAGACGGGAACAAGTCATCGCGCGATAAGGCTATTCTCGACTTCATGGACTCGTTCCTCGTTCCTTAGCCGTCATTCTAACGAACGTCACGGCTCTTAATGACTCATCCGATGGTCAAAATAGGCGTTTTTTTGCAAAATAGGCGCGTCTGTGTCCGTTACGTTTTTTCAACCTTAGGGATTGTTGGGGGCTGGCAATTGCGGAAAAAAGAAAACGTGCTGAAATCAGCACGGATCTTGGCTCGATAAGGACAATGAGGTTAGAGGGTCCTATTTTATTTACTTAACTGAACGGGGTCAATGACGATCCTGGACCGCATAACGCAGTTGAACGACGCCGCCGCCGAGAGGCTTGCAGTCCAGCAACTCCACGTGCCGATACCGGTAGCTCTCTTGATCGATGAGCAGGTTGAGTCCCTTGCCTTCCAAGACGGGCGCCACGTTGAAGATCACTTCGTCCACAAGCCCCTCGCTCAGAAAAGAATTGTGGATGTCCGCGCCGCCGCCGATCAGAGCGGCCTGATGACCTCGCCGTTCCAGGTAGCTCAACGCTTCCCGCGGCGATCCGACCACCGTTACGCCGGGAATAGCCGAGGCGCTCTTGGAGACGACGACGATATCGAGATCGGCGAAGGGTCCGGGGCCGCCGTTGCCGCGCATGCCCTCGAACGTCTTGCGCCCGACGATGAAGTTGCCCGCCGCTTGGGCCTGCGCCGCGAAGTCGCCAAGCGCTTCCGGCTTCGGCGGGTTCTCGGGACCGGACTGCGCGTAATTGCCGTTAGCGGTTAAAGTCGCCCACATTATCGTTTTCATAGAGAGGTTCCTCCTCAAGGTATGTTCCATTCCGTATTCTTCGGATGGCGGATGTGTGGATGCTGCCCGGTCCGGACCCTCGCAGTTCCTGATTCACATCGTAAGGGATCTATGATACATTTGAAAAGTAGTTACATTTAAGTGCAATAGTTTCAAAAAATGAAGTATGGAGGGGATCGCGATGATGGATCGATCCTGCCCGGGCCGAGTCGAACCGATTCTGGAGCTCCTGGACGGCAAGTGGATGCTCCTTCTCTTGTTCGAATTGTTCAACGGAACCCGGCGCTTCGGCGAGCTGCGCCGCAAGCTGCAGCCGATCAGCCCGAAGACGCTGACCGATCGGCTGCGCCTGCTGGAGGATAAGGGGATCGTCACGCGGACTTTGTATCCGGGCGTTCCTCTGCATGTCGAATATGAGTTGACCGAGAGCGGGAAGGGGCTGCAGCCGATCTTCGAGGCGATGTGGACTTGGACCCAGGAGTACGGCTCCATTCTGAAGCAAGAGAAGAAGGAGACGGACCCGGAAGCGGAGAAGGTTATGTAAAGACTCGCATGTAGCGAGGGTTCCAAGTTCGCTTCTCCATCGAGAAAGGATAAGTTATGTCTATGGTTCTCAAAGGGCTTGTCCGTCGGCGGGGGTGGAGCGCAGGGAATCTCATTCTCGCGGCTCTGCCGCTTGCCAACGCATGCGCGTGGCTGGTCTTTCCCCCCGCCGATGACGGCAGGCGTCCGGACTTGGCTCTCCGGTATGCGGGGGAATGGATCGGCTCTACGATGATGATCCTCATGGCCTTCGCTTTATTGCTTGCGACGCGGTCGCGAGTATTGGAGCGCTTCTTCGGCGGCCTTGATCGCATGTACGCCTTGCACCGACAGGCCGGCACATGGATTTTTTTGCTCCTCCTTTTGCATTTCCTGGTGATGCCGCTGAACCCCGATCAGGTGCCTCCCGGGCGGGCGCCCGGTTATATCGCTTTTGGCGGATTCATCCTTCTTATTCTTTTGTCCCTGGCTCCGCGCATCCCGATCATCCGGCGAATCATCCGACTCGGCTATCGGGGATGGCGAATCTCCCATAAATTCATTGGAGTATTCTTCATTATGGGAACGGCTCATGCCATGCTCGTGGATCCGCTCGTTCGATCGGCTTCGGTGCCGTTCGGCCTCTTGTTAGCCGCCATGGGGGTCGGAATCGTCTCTTACTTGTACACCGAACTGATTGCACGCTTCGTAAGGCGCAGGGCGATCTATAAGGTGGCGGAAGTGCGACGGCTCGGCGAGGGAGCGATCGAAGCGGTCCTGGCTCCCGAGACCGGGCGGATGAGCTTCGAAGCCGGTCAATTCCTGTTCATTCGCTTCAAAGGGAACCGTGCCTTATCCGAATGGCATCCGTTCACCGTCTGCAGTTCCCCTCGGGAATCCAGCCTGAGGCTTGCGATTCGCGCCGCTGGCGATTACACGGGATATCTTCAGAACTATCTGATGCCCGGCACCCGGGCGGTCGTCGAGGGCGGCTACGGCAAGATGGATTATCGGCGGGGCGGGAAGGATCAAATCTGGATCGCTGGCGGAATCGGCATCACCCCTTTTCTAAGTTGGATTCGGGATATGCCGCATCGGCTCGAGTATCGGATCGATTTCTTTTATACGGTGCGAACCCCGGAGGAAGCCTTCTTCTTGTCCGAGATCCTTGAAGCCGTGCGGCGTCATCCGCATTTCAAGCTGCACATGCACTATTCGGCCGAGAAGGGCAGGCTCTCCGTCGAGCGCCTGGCCGACGAATTGAAGGGCGGGTTGGCGGGCAAATCCGTTTATATGTGCGGACCGGCCCCCATGCTGGCCGCGTTCAAGAGAGACTTCCGGCGCCGAGGGGTTCCGGCTGCCTCGGTCCGTTACGAACGATTTCATTTCCGATGAAGAGTAGAGGATAGGAACCGGGACAGGAAGACTCGGACAACCTTGCAGATTCGTGCAAGGATTGCACGGACGAGGGATTCTCCTTGCCGTATCCTGGGTGTAGGGAGGAGAATCGCGAATGGATTGGGTCGATAGAATGAATAAGGCGATCGGCTATATCGAGGATCGACTTGCCGGGGAGGTCGATTACGAAGCGGCGGCGCGGATCGCCTGCTGTTCGACGTACCACTTCCAGCGGATGTTCTCGTTTATCGCCGGCGTATCCTTGTCGGAGTACGTGAGGCGGCGCCGGCTTACGCTGGCGGCATTCGAATTGCAGAACGGCAAGATCAAAGTGATCGACCTCGCGCTCAAGTATGGCTACGAATCGCCGGAGGCGTTCGCCCGCGCGTTCCAGAATTTGCACGGCACGACTCCCACCGCCGCGCGGAGCGCGGGCGCCAAGCTCAAAGCCTATCCGCGGATCTCCTTCCAAATCTCGATCCAAGGAGTGGCGGAGATGAATTACAGAATCGAAGAGATGCCGGGATTCTCCATCGTCGGCGTGCAAGAGAAGGTACCCATGAGCCGCGCGTTCGAGGTCGTTCCCGGCCTGTGGGCGAATGCCGCGCAGGACGGGCTGTTCGGGAGATTGTGGGACATTCGCGCAGACGATCACCCCGTGAGCGGGATTCTCGGAGTCTGCGCCGACGGCGACTTCGGCCGGAACGAAGAGTTCCATTACGTCCTCTCCATCGTCTCGGACCGATCGCCGCCCGAAGGGATGACGAAGCGGGACTTCCCGGCGGCGACATGGGCGGTGTTCGAGGCGGAAGGAGGGCCGGAAGGCCTCGCGGAGCTGTGGCGGCGCCTCTATACGGAGTGGGTTCCGGTCTCCGGGTACGAGCTTGCTTATGTGCCCGCCATCGAGCGGTACTTGCCGCCGGAGGAGAACCGCAACGAATTGTGGGTCGCGGTCGTCCCCAAATAAAAAGAGAAGGAATGAGAGAGATGGACGTGGTTATCTCCGTCGATGTTCCCTCCTAGAATAAAAACTTATTTTAGGAGGGTATAACGATGATTTTCCATCCGATCGATATCGACAGCTGGAGCCGCAAGCCTTATTTCGAACACTATCTCAATCGCGTGCGATGCACGTACAGCATGACCGCCCCTATCGACATCACTCTGCTGAGGAAGGAACTGAAGAGCAGGGGAATGAAGCTGTATCCGGCGCTGATCCACATGATCGCGACCGTGGTGAATCGCCATCGGGAATTCCGCATGGGCATGGACGCCGAGGGGAGGCTGGGCTGCTGGGACCGGATGACTCCCGCCTACACCATCTTCCATGAAGAGGAGAAGACGTTCTCAAGCATCTGGACTCCGTTCAGCGAGAGCTTCGGAACCTTCCACGCCCGTTGCCTGGAGGACATCGAGAGCTACAGGAATGCCGAGGGGCTGTTCCCGAAGCCGGACGAGCCGCCGAACGCCTTCCCGATCTCCAGCATCCCGTGGGTGAGCTTCACGGGGTTTAACCTGAACATCTACAACGAGGGCGCGTATCTCCTGCCGATCTTCACGATGGGGAGATACGACGAGCAGGACGGCCGAACCCGGCTGCCGATATCGGCGCAATTCCACCATGCCGTATGCGACGGCTACCATGCCGGCGTCTTCTTTAACGAGATGCAAGGGCTGGCGGACGATTGCGAGAGCTGGCTGGCGGGCTGACGCTCCTGCGTTCGCCCCCCTCTAACAGGCAAGCAGGCTGCGACGGAGACGTTGCGGCCTGTTTGCGCTGAGATTTTTTTGCCAAAATTTAAAAAATTCCTTTACAGGAATATTCCTATTGGGGTATATTATAGTCATGGAAAGCGAATTAGAGCCCAAAGGAGATGGTAAATGAAGTGGCGAACGAAGAGGTTACGTCTTTCATTGAGAACTTGGGACCCCAGTGGCAGATCGAGCTGTCTAAACGGCTGAGAGAGATGGTTCATCAGACCATCCCGTCGGTTGAGGAGCGAATTCAATACAAGAAGCCCCATTTTCTGAAGAACGGTCATTACGCCGCGGTGATCTCGCCCTCGAAGGATGCCATTGCCTTCATGATCATGAATCCGTCCGAGATCGAATTCCCGAAGGGCTTCGAGGGACCGCCGGAGCGCAAGTGGATCAAGATCAAAGAAGGAGCCGCTCCGGATTACGCCTTGCTAGGCTCGCTGCTCTCTCAGGCCTCCCAAGCGCTCTAGAGACGGCGAAGGGCCGAATGGATAATAAGGAAAATCATAACTACAAGGAGGAATTAGAGTGACTGTCCAATCCAAGGAGAATTACGAAGTGCTGCTGACCCGCGAGTTTAACGCCCCGCGCGAACTCGTATTCAAGGTATGGACGGAGCCGGACCACTTCGGCAAGTGGTGGGGACCCAAAGGGTTCTCGCTCGAGATCAGCAGGATGGACGTTCGTCCGGGCGGACTGTTCCTGGGCTGCCAGAAGTCTCCCGACGGCATGAGCATGTGGGGGAAGTTCGTGTACCAGGAAGTGATCGCGCCGGAGAAGCTGGTGTACGTTCAATCGTTCAGCGACGAAGAGGGCAATACGATCCGGGCTCCGTTCAACCCGAACTGGCCGCTGGAGATTATCAACATTCTGACCTTCGCCGAAGAGAACGGCAAGACGACCGTCACCTTCATCGGCGGGCCCTTGAACGCGTCGGAAGAAGAACAGGCGGCGTTCGACGCCATGAAGCCGATGGTCAAGCAGGGCTTCGCCGGCACGTTCGAGCAGCTGGAGCAGTACCTGGCCAGCCAGCAATAAACGCACAAGCGACGTTTCCGCGAGGGAGACGTCGCTTTTTTTAGGCCCGGTACTTATTTCCCTCGAAGGAGCCTTCCCTTAACCTCGCCAATTTTGAAGGCACGATCCGCAATTATAGATCGTCCATCTATCTGAAGCTGCAAGTGAATGGCCGTGAAGAAGCCGTCGAGAAGGCAAGGCAAGAGTGTCTGATTTAACGGGAAAAGAAAAACAGCGGCGTCCCGGAGCGAATCCCGGACCAACCGCTGTTTTTGGCTTTATTGCTTCACGATCTGCCAATTAACCCCGAACCTGTCTTCGATCTCGCCGTAGTAGGCTCCCCAAGGCTGCAATTCGAACGGATATTTGACCTCGCCGCCTTCGGCCAGCTTCTCGAAGGCCTGGCGCGCCTCCGCTTCGTCCCCGTAGGAGAGCGCCAGCGCGATGAAGCGCAAGCCTCGGGGGGTTCCGGAGGAGTCGGGGCCGCCGAGCCCGACGGAGTCGGACAGGAACAAGAGGTTCCCGCCGGCTGCGCGAAGCGCCATGTGCATGACTTTATCCTTCATGGCTTCCGGCGTTCCCGGGATTTGTCCGTACGTCATCGTGGAGACGATCTCCCCTCCCAGCGCTTGCGCGTAGAATGCGGCTTGCGTCTTGGCGTCCTCCGAGTGAATGTAAGCGTTCAGTTGTGCCGTCATATTCAACTTCCTTCCTCTTGGTTATTTGCGTTTCTGTTAAGACGACGAACCGAAGACGGGGAAATCGACATCCTCTTAAAAAAATTTTTTTCCGCTTCCGGCCTTCGGAACGGATGGAACATCGTAGAAGTTTACACAAGATATAACTCTCGCTGACCCTACCCTAACAAACCCCCGCTACACTTAGAGAAATGATGCCTAAGGAGTGGACAAGGATGAGCAAAACGATGGACCGCAAAACGTTTCTCTCTTACCTGGGTACCGGCGCGGCGGCTCTGGCAGCCGCCTCGGCCGGATTGGGAGTGCTCGACGGCAAAGCTTCCGCCGCGTCTGCAACGGCTAATCATCTGTTCGGCTTCAACACGAATCGGGTAAGCGGATACTTCGATCCGATCGAGGCGACGACCGAGGATAACCTCGTGTTGCCCGCGAACTTCAAGTACGACGTGGTAGCGGCCTACGACGACGTCATCAATCCGGCCGGCGAGCGATTCGGCTCCGGCTGCGACTACAACGCCTTCTTCCCGATCGACGGCTCCAACGTGCGCGGCCTTCTGGTCAACAACCACGAATATACGACGATCTTCCAACTCGGCCCCGTCGAAGGGGACAAAATGACGAAGGAACAGCTGGATAAAAGCCTGTATTACCAAGGCATGTCCGTCATCGAAGTGTACCGCGACGAGAAGGGCGTCTGGAAGATGGACGCCGGCTCCTCCTACGCGCGCCGCATCAACGGCTATACCAAGTTCGAGCTGACCGGTCCGGCCAGAGGCATTCCCGCTCTCAAGGGGGCGACGGCGGTGACGGGCACCTTCGCCAACTGCTCCGGCGGCGTGACGCTGTGGAACACGGTTCTGTCCTGCGAAGAGAACTTCGCCGAGACGGCCGCCGCCTCCGGCTTGCCGGACACCCATTACGGCTGGGTGGTCGAAGTCGATCCGTTCGATAAGGCGTATCTGAAAAAGCATACGGCGCTGGGCCGGTTCAATCACGAGAACACGGCGATGGGACTGGCCGCGGACGGCCGCGTCGTCGTCTATATGGGCGACGACAAGAAGGATGCCTGCGTCTACAAGTTCGTGAGCAAGGGCAAGTACAACAAGGCTCTCGGCCGCGCCAACGCCGCCCTGCTCGAGGACGGCACGCTGTACGCCGCCAACCTGAAGACCGGCAAGTGGGTACCCGTCACGCTGGAGGAAGTCTTGAAGGCGGCGAAGGACAAGCCCGAGCTGAAGCAGAAGTTCGCGTCCCAAGGGGACGTCGTCACGTACTGCCAGGAAGCGGCGATCCTCGTAGGCGGAACCCCGACCGACCGTCCGGAGGATATCGAGATCTCGCCGTTCGACAACACCGTGTTCATCTGCCATACGAACAACGACAGCCACGGGAACATTCACGGGCATATCACCCGCATCTTCGAAGCGGGCAACGATCTGGGCGCGCTGGAATTCGACTTCGAGATCTTCGCCGCGGGCGGCCGTCAATCCGGCTTCAGCTCGCCCGACAACCTCGCATTCGATTCGAACGGCCATCTGTGGGTCGTCACGGACATCTCCAGCAGCAGCCAGAACAAGGGCGTGCACAAGTCGTTCATGAACAACGGGCTCTTCGTCATCCCGACAAGTGGTCCCGACAAAGGCAAAGCGCTGCAATTCGCGTCCGGACCCGTCGAGTGCGAATTGACCGGGCCGTTCTTCACGCCCGACGAGCAGACCCTCTTCCTGTCCGTCCAGCATCCGGGCGAGAACACGAAGGATCTGAAGAATCCGACGAGCACGTGGCCTCACCGTCCCGGCGAGAAGATGGCACGATGCGCCGTCGTCGCGATCAGCGGCTTCAAACTGGGCCTGTAATCGGCCAATCTAAACCAAACCTGAAGGGGATGTTGACATGCCGTTCGGCAACATTGGCATCGGAGGCTTGATTCTCATTCTGATTATCGCGCTGATCATATTCGGACCGTCGAAGCTTCCCGAACTGGGCCGCGCCTTCGGCCGGACGCTGAGCGAGTTCAAAGGGGCGACCCGCGGCTTGGTGAACGGCGAGGACAACGACCGCAAGGACGAGGAGACGCCGCAGTCGCAGGCTGCCGCGGCTTCGGGCAAGTAGAATGGCCCGCGATCCGAATGAGCAGAGCGTCATCGGCCATTTGGAGGAGATGCGGTCCCGGCTGATTCGCACGCTGATCGCTTTTATCGTGTCGATGGCCGCGGCCTTGATCTACGTGCGGGACATCTACCAATGGCTCGTGAGGGATATGGATCGGAAGCTCGTGCTGCTCGGACCGTCCGACGTCATGTGGGTCTATATGACGATCGCCGGGGCCGTCGCGATCGCCGTGACGCTCCCGGTCGCCGCCTACCAGACCTGGAGGTTCGTGCAGCCGGCCTTGCCCGCGCAGGCGCAGCGCTCCGCTCTGATGCTCATTCCGGGCATCAGCGTGCTGTTCCTCGTCGGGATCGGCTTCGGGTACTTCATCTTGTTCCCGATGGTGCTGCGCTTCATGAACGAGATGGCGACCGACGAATTCACCGTCATGTATACCGCGCAGAAGTATTTTACCTTCATGATCCATATGACGATCCCGTTCGGTCTTCTGTTCGAGATGCCGGCCGTCGTCATGTTCTTGACCCGGCTCGGCATTCTCGATCCGAAGCGTCTGGCCAAGGCGCGGAAGGCGGCGTATTTCGTCTTGTGCATCGTCGCGGTGACGATCACGCCGCCGGACGTGCTGTCGGACATTATCGTCATCGTGCCGTTGTTCCTGCTGTATGAGGTCAGCATCTCGATCTCCAAATTCGTGTACCGGAAGCAGTTGAACGCCTTGCAGAGCTAGGGGAAGGAACGGAGAGCCGTCTTCGAACGGCGTTGGGCCCAGGCGACGTGCCTGGGCTTCTTTGTCGCGGCCGGGTTGGGGGACGCGTCCGCCTGCTTGCCATTCGGATTGGAAAAAATGTATTCTCTAAACAGATTGGACAGGCGGAGGTCGTTCGATGGAGAAGCTGGACGAGAAGAGAGCGGACGATTTAACGGGACGCGTCAAGCATACGCAGCTTCACTTGCGGCGGTTGACGATCTCGCAAGTGCTGGAGGAATTCGACGGACGGATCATGGGGCTGGACGACGGCAAGCGCATAATGAAGTATCGCAAAATGAGAGGAAGCCCGTACTTATTTTTTCGAGGAAGCGCCTATCTGTTCTATTTCGACGTCGGAAGAGAATGGTTCCCTTACCGCAGCGACCCGGAACGCCCGACCTGGATCCAGGGCGATCTGCACTTCGAGAACTTCGGCGCGTTCCGGAGCGGGAAGGGGCGCATCGCGTTCGACGTGAACGACTTCGACGAAGGGTGCATGGGCTCCTACCTGTACGACGTGCTCCGCATGTCCGTCAGTCTCTTCCTCGCGATGTCCGAGCGGGGGCTGCCGCTTGAAGAGCAGAGGGAGGCCGTAATCGCCTATTTATCCGCCTATGTCAAGCAGATCCGGAGGTATGCCGAGCGACGGGAAGACCCGCGCTCCCTCGTGTTCGACGAGTTGTCGACCAAGGGCCCGATCCGCAAGCTGCTCAAGAAGACGGAGAAGCTCGCCGCCAGCCGCTTGATCGAAGGAATCACCACGCTGGAAGAGGGGCGCCGGGTGTTCCGGTGGTCGGAGGAGATCCGGAAGCCGACCGACGGGGAGCGCGAGCTCGTCCTGAACGGCTGGCCCGAATACGCGAGCCGCCTGGCTACCCGCACCGGCCGGCCGGAATCTTATTATCAAGTGAAGGACATCGCGGTGAAGCACGGTTCCGGCACGGCTTCGATCGGCTTGGACCGGTTCTACGTGCTGATGGAAGGAGGCGCCGGGGACCTGGGGCTCGACGATATTATCATCGAGATCAAGGAAGTGCGGGCTCCGGTCCCGGCGTACTTCATGCCGTACAACGAAGCGTTCTGGGAGGAATTCGCCCATCAAGGCAAGCGCGTCATGGCGACCCAGCAGGCGATGCATCATGAGGCGGATCCCTTCCTGGGTTACCTGACGCTGAACGGCCGGCACTTCTATGCCAGAGAGCGGTCGCCGTACAAGAAGAAGCTCAAGCCTCATAAATTCGCGGAACCGAAGGATTGGCTCCGGACGGCGGAGTGCATGGGGCGGATTACGGCCAAGATGCATGCCCGCGCGGACGCGGACGTGGAGGAAGGCCTGCTGCCTTATCACAGCGAGGACGAGATCGCCCGGGCGATCGGCGACGACGCGGACGCCTTCCGCGACTATTTGGCGAACAGGGCCTTGTCGTACGCCTATCAGGTAAGAGAAGACTATTCTCTGTTTAAGGAATGGAGCGAAGCGTTCGAGCAAGGCCGATCATGAACTGCGAATCCGAATCCATACGCAGAAGCCGAGCAAGGACCGGGATCACCTCGCGAAGAAGCGGGGACGACCCGGTCCTATTGCCGCAATCGCCGTCAGAACGGCCTTCGGATCGGAGGGAACGCCGGTTTTGACGATATTTTTTCATTGACAACCCGACCTAGCGAATTTATAGTAATTCACAGATGATATTGAGAATCATTATCGGCATATAAAGGAGTTTAGAGATGAACACCAAACTGCTTCTTCCATTCCTTCTGATCATGGGCGTCATTCTCGGCGCTTGCGGCAACAACGCCTCCGATAACGGCGCATCGCCTTCCTCGAGCGCCAGCTCCAGCCCGAGCGCAAGCGCCGACGCCAGCGAGCCGGCGGCATCGCCGTCCGCCTCCGCATCGTCCTCCGCGTCCGGCACGATCACGTACGAATCCGAGCTCGGTCCGGTCGAAGTGCCGGCGCATCCGCAGCGGATCGTCGCTCTCGGGTACGCGCCGAACGTGCTCTCGCTCGGCGGAACGCTCGTCGGCGTCGACGAGTGGACGAACAAGAGTCCGCACTTCACCGAGAAGCTGAAGGGCGTGGAAGTCGTGTCCGAAGACAACCTCGAGAAGATCATCGAGCTCGACCCGGATCTGATTATCGTCGACGCCACCAGCAAGAACATCGACAAGCTGAAGGAGATCGCGCCTACCGTCACCTTCACCTGGGGCAAGCTGAATTACCTGGATCAACAGATCGAGATCGGCAAGCTTCTGAACAAGGAGCAGGAAGCGAAGGCTTGGGCGGACGACTTCACGAAGCGGGCCAAGGCCGTCGGCGACGAGATCAAGGCCAAGCACGGCGACAACGTGACGGTATCGGTGTTCGAGACCGACTCGAAGAACTTCTACGTGTTCGGCGACGCCTGGGCGCGCGGAACCGAGATTCTGTACCAGGCCATGGGACTCGGCATGCCGGAGAAGGTCAAGACGGACGCCCTCGGACCGGGCTACTATACGCTCTCCCCCGAAGTTCTCGGCGATTATGCCGGCGATTACATCGTCCTTAGCCGCAGCTCCCAGGGAGACAACTCCTTCATGCAGACGGAGACGTGGAAGAAGATCCCGGCCGTCAAGAATAACCAGGTTATCGAGATCGACACCGAAGCTTCCACGTACAGCGATCCGACGACGCTCGAGTATCTGCTGAACATCTTCAAGGAAGGCTTCCTGCAATAAGCGATCGCGTTCGCGCGCGGAAGCGGCGAAGAAGGCCGAGATGCCTCTGGCACCATGGAGGCGCTCTCGGTCTTCTTCGCGCCCTCGATGACCTTGAAGGAGGAATGGCAACGTGAGTGGCAGTCGCAAATCCAAATCGACGATTCTTCGGGCCGCGATCAGCCTGGCGGCGCTCGCGGTCATGTTCGCCCTCGCCATGCTGCTCGGAGCGAAGGACGTATCCTTGAGCGAGCTCTGGCCGATCTTGGCGAACCGCGGCGGGGAGGACGATAAGATCGCCATGCTCCGGGAGATCCGCTATCCGCGGGAAGTCGCCGCCGTGCTCGTCGGCGCCGCGCTGGCGACGGCCGGCGCGATCATGCAGGGGCTGACGCGCAATCCGCTCGCGGACCCCGGGCTTCTCGGGCTGACCGCCGGGGCGAACGCGGCGCTGGCCCTGGTCGTCGCCCTGCGGCCGGGCTTGAGCTACTTCGGCATTATGATCGTCTGCTTCGTCGGAGCCGCGCTCGGCATGCTGCTCGTCATCGGCATCGGCGCGGTGAAGAAGGGCGGCTTGTCCCCGACCCGGATCGTCTTGGCCGGATCGGCGGTATCCGCCTTCCTGTACGCCGTCACGGACGGGACCGGCCTCTTGTTCAAGACGTCCAAGAACGTGACGATGTGGACGTCCGGGGGGCTGATCGGCACGACGTGGGAGCAGGTCCGGGCGTTAAGTCCCGTCATCGTCGTCTCCCTTCTGGTCGCGATGGCGCTGTCCAAGGCGCTGACGGTTCTGAGCCTGAACGAGGAAGCCGCGGTCGGCTTGGGCCTTCGAACGGCATACGTCAAAGCCATTCTGTATATCGTCATCATTCTGCTGGCGGGGGCCGCCGTCGCTCTCGTCGGGAACATGGCGTTCATCGGGCTGATGATTCCCCATATGGTGAGGGCGATGTTCGGGACCGATTACCGCACGGTCATCCCGATGTCGGCTCTTTGGGGAGCGACGTTCATGCTGATGGCGGATACGCTCGGCCGGACGCTCTACGCTCCGATCGAGACGCCGGTCGTGGCGATTATCGCGGTGCTCGGTCTTCCGTTCTTCCTGTTCGTCGTGCGCAAAGGAGTGAAGTCGCTGTCATGACCCGTACCGCTCGTTATCCCAAACAAGTCGTCGTGATCGCGATCGTGGCGCTGCTGATCCTGGCGACGATCGTCGCCTCGACCAGCATCGGCTCCGGAGCGCTGTCCTTCGATCGTCTGCTCCAGACGCTGTTCGGGCACGGCACGACCAAGGAGAACCTGGTGCTGTTCTCCATCCGCCTGCCGCGGATCGTCGTGACGCTGCTCGCCGGCATGGGCCTCGCTCTCTCCGGCGCGATCCTGCAGGGGGTTACGCGGAACGATCTGGCCGATCCCGGCGTCGTCGGCATCAACGCGGGAGCGGGGGTGGCGATCGCCGCCTTCTTCCTCTACTACCCGATGGATCCGAAGACGTTCGCCTACGCGCTTCCGCTCGTGGCGTTCGCGGGCGCGCTGGCGACGGCCGCCCTGATCTACCTCTTCTCTTATTCCAAGGGAACGGGGCTGCAGCCCGTCAAGTTCCTGCTCGTCGGAGTCGGCTTCGCGCTGGCCCTGTCGGGCTTGATGATCGTCTTGATCTCCTCGGCCGATCCCCGGAAGGTCGACTTCATCGCGAAGTGGCTGGCGGGCAACGTCTGGGGAGCGGATTGGCCGTTCGTGTGGGCGCTGCTGCCATGGCTCGTCGTTCTGCTTCCGTACACGCTGTACAAGTCGAACGCCCTTAACCTGCTGGCGATGGACGAAGCTGTCGCCGTCGGAACCGGCGTCTCCGTGGGCCGGGATCGGCTCATTCTGCTCGCGGTCGCCGTCGCTCTGGCCGCCGCGGCCGTATCCGTCACCGGGGGCGTCGCGTTCGTCGGCCTGATGGCCCCCCATATCGCCAAGGCGATCGTCGGGCGCCGCCACCAGGTTTACGTCCCCGTCGCCGTCCTGATGGGCGGGTGGCTGCTCTTGTTCGCCGATACCGTCGGGCGCCATCTCGTCGAGCCGGCCGGCATTCCGGCGGGCGTCATGGTCGCGCTCATCGGCGGGCCGTACTTCTTGTATCTTCTGCTGAGGAAGTAGCCGCGGCCTCTCGCCGCGACTGGCCGGGCGCGGGCGGGACGATTCCAGGATTGTGGAAAAAGACTGGAGCGTGCTATACTCGGAAATAAGTATGCATAGGGAGGTGAAGGTAGGATGAACCGGGAGTTCGTGAATAACCAAGTGAGCCGGCTGCCCCTCGCGATGGCTGGCATCGTTCATGGTGTTGATGTCGACGGGAGAAGTCTGTCCATTTTTAACCATACGATTTCACGACTCGCGAGAAGGCTCCTACCTTAACCTGTACGGATCGAACCGGATAGGGCGTAGGGAATTTTCCCTGCGCCCTATTTTTCTTATGGCGTGCCCAGAGGCACG
>NZ_JACJVR010000021.1 GCF_014212175.1 Cohnella xylanilytica
TCCATGCAATTTGCTTAGGCGTTTAACTTCGTACCCGGAACCAAGCCAGTGACTTCGCTGGCGTTTCTTTGCGTACCACTTTGTCAGCCGAGTGTGGATATACCAATCTAGCTTGGCCATCCACTTCGAGCTATACGGCGTCGCATAGTAGTTCTTCCAGCCTTGGATTTTCGGATTTAGCCATTTCACGTGTTCCTCGAACGAAACGTGCCGCATGTTCGGCGGCGCCAGTCGTTCTTTCACGACTTCACGTATGTGCTCCTCTGCTTTCGTGCAAAGCCATTGCCCGGTCGTGTAGTACACTCGGCTTTGTCCCGTTTCCGCTTTCGTCTTTCGGTGGTGCAGGCCGAGGAAGTCGAATCCTTCTTCTCCCGTCCACAGCCCCACAATCCGTGTCTTCTCCGGGTGCATCGTCAATTCCAGCCGCTCCATAATCGCCCGAATGAGCTTATGGGCATGAAGGGCGTCCTTCCTTGTCTTGCACACCACGACGAAGTCGTCGGCATACCGCGTTAACTCTCCAACCTCTTTCCCATGCTTCTCCCACAACTGGTCGAAGTAGTTCAGATAGATATTAGCGAGCAGAGGCGAGATCACGCCGCCCTGCGGCGTTCCCAAATCGCTTCTCCTGACTTGGCCTTCCTCCATCACCCCAGCTTCGAGCCACTGACGGATCAGTTTGAGTACGCGTCTGTCGCTAATGCGCATTTCCACCAGCTTCATCAGCTTCTCTTGGTTGATGTTGTCGAAGTACCCTTGGATGTCGACATCGACCACCCAATTGCCTTTGCGGTTACACGCTTTGCGGATTCGCTCTAGCGCTTGTTTCGCGCCTCGCTTCGGACGAAAGCCAAACGAGCAGTCTTGAAAATCGGCTTCGAAGATCGGTTCCATCACCAGTTTTACAGCCATCTGCACGACTCGGTCCTGGATCGTCGGGATGCCGAGCGGACGCTTGCGTCCGTCTTTCTTCGCGATGTAGTGCCGTCGCACGGGCTGAGGGCGGTAACGTTTCTGCAATAGGCGCTCGCGGCATTCCTCGATGAACGGGGCTTCGCCCTTTTTCTCGATATCCGCCAGCGTCTGCCCGTCCACGCCGGCCGCTCCCTTATTGGCCCGCACGCAGTGCCATGCTTCCCATAACACATCCAGACGACATACCTTGTCGTACAACGCATGGAATCTTCTGCTCTTGCTTGTCTTGGCAGCATGACCTAGCTTGACTTGGAGTTGTTGAACTTTTTCCTTGGGTGTCGTTAGCCGTTTGGCATTCACTCACTCGTACCTCCTCGTCAAGCTTGAACAAAGCAGGGCCCCTTCCCTCCCGCAGGTTGTGTTGTCCTGCGTTCATCGGTACTACGCGCCCCTCGGACTCCCTTCCTGCAGATGGCTCACTTCACCTTTGGCTTATAGAGCATCTCGTTACGAGAGATTTTTTTCTCCCGTGCAGGGGAGGGCCTCCCCAGTTCACTGCATCCTCTTTCAAACCATGCCGATCCCTATACGCCGGAGGATTCTTCGCTGCCGCTCCAAGGTCTCTAGCAGCTTCCATGGCCTTCGTCCATCTACGCGGGACTCGGCTTCCTCTTGTCCCTCTCGCGAGGCCTTTTTAACGACGCGGCAGGATTCACTTCATGTTACGGCCTGGTTTGTCGCTCGCCCTGTCTCCGACAGGTACTTTCGTCGATGCGCTTCTACGCCCGGATTTCGCCATGCGCAGGCATCCAAGCTACGCGGGGGCTTGGCCCTTCCCACGACCGGACTTTCACCGGCTAGAAGATGCGTGCCTCTGGGC
>NZ_JACJVR010000022.1 GCF_014212175.1 Cohnella xylanilytica
CCGCCGCGGCTTGTCCGGCGGCTGCCGGGGCTTCCGCGGCTTGCGCAGGCGCGGCCGCCGCCGCTGCGCCGCCGCCGGCGAACGCGAGCACGTCGTCGCGCGTGATGCGGCCGTTCTTGCCGGTGCCGTTCACTTCGGCGATGGCGACGCCCTTCTCGCGGGCGAGCTTGCGCACGCTCGGGGTGGCGAGCACGAGCGCGCTATCGCGCTTCGCGGCCGGAGCGGCTTGAGCTTGAGCTTGAGCTTGAGCGGCGGCGGGAGCCGGAGCCGCTTCGGCGGCCGGCGCTTGCGCCGGCTGTCCCTTCGTGTCGGCGCCGCCGGTCGAAGCGTTGCCGTCCTTGGACTGCGCGTCCGACGCGTGGATCGATTCCGGCAGCTCCCCTTCGGCTTCGATGACCGCGACGACGTCGCCGACGTGCATCACTTGGCCGTCCTTGCCGAACACTTCGAGCACCTTGCCGTTGACCGGGCAAGGAACTTCGACGATCGCCTTGTCGTTCTGTACTTCCATGATAATGTCTTCGTCTGTCACCGTCTGGCCCGGCGCGATGTGCATCTTGACGATTTCGCCTTCATGCAAGCCTTCGCCGAGCTCCGGGAACCGATATTCGAATCGAGCCACGTCGAATCCCCCTGTCCTATTAGAACTGCAGCACTTGGTTGACGGTCTTCACGATGCGCGCCGGCGTCGGAAGCCAGGCGTCCTCGATCTGGGCGAACGGATACACCGTATCCGGGCCCGCGCAGCGCAGAACCGGAGCTTCCAGGTGCAGGATCGCCTTCTCGTTGATCTGGGCGATGATCTCGGCGGCGGCGCCGGACGTCTTCTGCGCTTCCTGCACCACGATGGCGCGGTTCGTCTTCTGGATGGAAGCGACGATCGTGTCGATGTCGAGCGGCATCAGCGTGCGGAGGTCGATAACCTCGGCGTTGACGCCGTTCTTGGCGAGCTCGTCGGCCGCCTTCTTCGCCGTATGAACCATGAGGCCGTATGCGATAATCGTCACGTCCGTGCCTTCGCGGACGACGTTGGCTTTGCCGATCGGCACCGTGTATTCGCCTTCGGGAACTTCGTCGCGGAACGCGCGGTATAAGTTCAAATGCTCCATGAAGAAGACCGGATCGTTGTCGCGGATCGCGGAGATGAGCAGTCCCTTCGCGTCGTACGGGTTCGAAGGAACGACGACCTTGATGCCCGGCGTCTGGATCGCCAAGCCTTCGAGGGAGTCGGTGTGCAGCTCGGCCGCCTTGACGCCGCCTCCGAACGGAGTGCGGAAGACGATCGGCGCGTTGTAGCGGCCGCCGGAACGGTAGCGCATGCGCGCCGCTTGGACGAACATCTGGTCGAGGGCTTCGAAGATGAAGCCGACGAATTGAATCTCCGCGATCGGGCGGAAGCCTTGGGTGCCGAGGCCGACCGCCAGGCCGCCGATGGCGGATTCGGCGAGCGGCGTGTCGAACACGCGGTTCTCCCCGAATTCGGCCTGCAGGCCTTCCGTCGCCCGGAATACGCCGCCGACGTGGCCGACGTCTTCGCCGAAGATGAGCACGCTCGGGTCGCGCTTCAGCTCGACCCGCATCGCGTCTTTAATGGCTTCGATCATATTCATTTGCGCCATGGTGCTAACTCTCCCATCTATGGTTTATCAGCCGTATCGCTTGCTTTATTGGAATTCTGCCTTCTGCTCTTCCAGGTGCGGCGGCGTATTCTCGAACATGCTGTCGATCAGGCCCGGAACCGTCATCTTCTCGGTCTGCTCGGCCTTCTTGATGTGCTCGTTCACCGCGTTCTTCGCTTCTTCCTTCACGCGCGCCGTGTCTTCTTCCGTCCACAGCCCCTTCGCTTCCAGGAACTTGCCGAAGCGGACGATCGGATCCTTCAGGCTCCACTCCTGCTCTTCTTCCTTCGTGCGGTACTTGGTCGCGTCGTCGGACATCGAGTGCGGGCGGAACCGGTAGGTAAGGCCTTCGATCAGCGTCGCGCCGCCGCCGTCGCGGGCGATCGCGGCCGCTTCCTGAACGGCGGAGATGACGGCGAGCACGTCCATGCCGTCGACTTGAACGCCGCGGATGCCGGCGGCCAGCGCCTTGTGGGCGATCGATTGGGCGCCCGTCTGCTTCGCGAACGGCGTCGTGATCGCATAGCCGTTATTCTGCACGAAGTAGATGACCGGAAGCTTGAACGCGCCCGCGAAGTTGAGCCCTTCGTAGAAGTCGCCTTCCGAAGAGCCGCCGTCGCCGGTGTACGTGATGGCTACCCGCTTCTCGCCCTTCAGCTTGAAGCCCATCGCGATGCCCGTGGCATGCAGGATCTGCGCGCCGATGATGATCTGCGGCATCAGCACGTTGACGCCTTCCGGAATCTGCCCGCCATGCTGGTGGCCGCGGGAATACAGGAACGCCTGGTACAGCGGAAGGCCGTGCCAGACGAGCTGCGGCATGTCGCGGTAGCCCGGGCAGACGAAGTCGTCCTTGGTCAGCGCGTATTCGCTGCCGACCATCGTGCCCTCCTGGCCGGATACCGGCGCGTAGAAGCCGAGACGGCCTTGGCGGCCGAGATTGACGGCGCGGTCGTCCCACGTGCGGGTGAACACCATGCGGTACATAACTTCCTTCAGCTGTTCGTCGGTCAGGTCGGGCATCCGTTCGGGGTTGATGACTTCGCCTTCGGGAGACAATACGCGCAGCGGCGCGACATCTTCCGAGCGCACTTCGTGCGCAAGAGAATGAACCGGCATTGCCGGAGCGTCCAGGGAACCTTTACTCATTATCGCTCACCTCGTCTAGAATTGTGGAAGAGGGCTTTCTGTTATAGAATTATTATAGCTCTGTATGACTCATTTGGTCAAAGCAAAAAAGCCATTTTTCCCGATTTTACTTTGTTTTATTGACGCGAATGTTTGTAGTACAGGATCATGTTATGGCTGTAACACAGTAATACAAAGCGGGGCCGCGACGAGTCCTTATCCGCCAGATGACAACGATTTCACGGTTCTCTCGCGCGGATGCGGGGCCGTTCTCCGGCGCTAGACGCTGTTCGCCCCAGCGGGCGCGCGAAGGTCCCCGCTCTTCCATTATGGTGTGCCCATGCCGGACGCCGGCCATACCCGGCCCTATTCCAGCCCTATCCCAGCCATGCCCAAGCTTACCCGACGAGAGGATGTTGAACATGAGCGAAGACCGCCAGACCAGACGCACGATCGTTCGTCACGAGGTGACGAGCGCCTACTTGGCCGAGGGCCGAAGAACCCTCCGCCTGTATTTGCCTCCCGGGTACCGGGAGGATCTCGAATATCCCGTCGTCTATTGCCAGGACGGCGAAGACTTCTTCAACTTCGGGCGGATCGCCACGATCTCCCACGCTCTTATTCTCGAACGGAACTGGGAGCCGTTCGTCATCGTCGGCGTCGACGTCGACAAGAAGGTGCGCACCTCCGAATACATGCCGGGCGGCGAGCGCCACGAAGCGTACGTGCGCTTCTTCGTCGACGAACTCGTCCCCTTCGTCGAAGCCCGGACCTCCGTCGCCCGGACGCCGGAGCGGCGGCTGCTCGCCGGCGACTCGCTGGGCGCGGCCGCGAGCCTGTCGATCGCGCTGGCGCGGCCGGATCTGTTCACCCGCATTCTCTCGCTGTCGGGCGCCTATTACGAAGGCTCCATCGAACAGCTGCTGACGGCGCCCGACCTGTCGGAGCTCTCCGTCTGGATGACGGTCGGGCTTCAGGAGAACGCCTACGAGACCGATCACGGGACGTTCGACTTCGTCGACTTGAACCGTTCGGCGCGGCGCATGCTGGAGCTTCGGGGAGCCTACATCGATTACCGGGAGAAAAACGGAGAGCACAAGTGGGGCTTCTGGCAATCGGAGCTCCCCGAAGCGCTCGCCGCGTTCCTCGGGCCTTCCGCGCATATGTAATAACAAATCGCCGCAGCCGGGACAGCAGGATAGCCGCCTGCCGCTCCGATGCAAGGCAAAGCCTGCGCACATCCGGGAATCGTTCCCGGCCGCGCAGGCTTTTTGAACATAACGGACTCTCTATCGAACCCGGAAGACGCGAGCTATTCCTCTCGCGGCGGAAGCAGCCGTTCCGACTCCTCGAGCAGACGCCGCACCTCTTCCTCGCCGGCGCGCCCCTCCCGCCGGAACGCGAGCAGCTTCTCCCGCAGCGCTTCCGCCGCCGCCTCGTAAGCGGCCGTCGAATGCGCCCCTTCGGGATCGTACCAGACGAACGAGCCGTCCGGGCCGTTCCGCAGATACGGCTTGTTCCATTCGTCCGGATACGCGGGCGGAGGCGACCCGAGGGCCGCGGCGATGACTTCGTCATGCTCGAGCGGAAGCAGATGATGATACTCTTCTTCCGCGCCTCCCGCCGCGAGATTTAAATGACGAACGGCGTAATGCAAGTAATAATCGCCGAATGCCGGATCCTGTACGAGCCGGTAAGCCTCGAGATCGCCGCGGGACAGCTCCTTGATCTCGGTCAGCCTGGCGTTCAGCGCTTCCCCGCTCGCGCTTCTCATGGCCGTCAGCGGCAGGAGCGGCGCTTCCTCCGTCCTCTTGGCGTCTTCGCTCAATCCCGGTTACTCCCCTTCGCTTCGATTCTCCCGACGAGACGGTCGCAGCCGGCGCGCACCATCTCGTACACTTCGTCGAAGTTGCCGGTGTAGTACGGATCCGGAACGTCCTCGAGGCCGAGCTCGGGAGCGAGGGTCAGGAACCGGATGACTTCGGCCTTCGCTCCGGGGCCAATCATCGAGCGAATGTCCTCTTCGTTGCGGGAATCCATGGCGACGATCAAATCGTAGGCTTCTCCGTCCTCCCGCTTCAGCTGGCTGGCTCTCATCCCCTCGTAAGAGATGCCGTGACGGTCCAGCAGCTTGCGGGTTCCCTCGTGAGGAGGACGGCCGACGTGCCAATCCCCCGTTCCCGCCGACGAGACTTCCACCTGGTTCGCCAGACCCGCGGCGCGGATCCGGTCGCGGAACACCGCTTCCGCCATCGGCGAGCGGCAGATGTTGCCCAGACATACGAACAATACGCGGTAAGCCATCATGAACCTTCCCTTTCTCTTCCTCCCGCCGACCGCAGGGAGCGGCGCGGAAGCTTCCATTTGTAATGAACGGACAGCATTCGGAATACGACGATGAGAATAAACAGCACGAGCAGTTCCCAGGTGCCGTCGATCCGGCCGAGTCCGACCGCGAACCCCGCGGCGAGGGCCCATACCGCATAGATCTCGTCGCGCAGAACGAGCGGCTTGCGGCCCGCCATGATATCGCGGATCATCCCGCCCCCGATGCCCGTCAGCATGGCGGCTACCATGACGGCGTTGATCGGGAGCCGCGCGTCCACGGCGTACAACGCCCCCTGGATGGCGAACGCGGACAGCCCGATGGCGTCGAAGAACGCCTCCGCCCTTTTCCAATGATGAATCCACGTCACCGGCAGGAAAAACACGATAAGAACGGTCACGATCGCCGTGTTGAGGAAGAGGCTCTGGCTCCAGAGCGTCGTCACCGGCGCGCCGATCAACAGATTGCGCACGACTCCGCCGCCGAACGCCGTGACGAACCCCAGCACGATCACGCCGAGAATATCGTATTCCTCTTCCATCGCCACGATCGCCCCGCTGGCCGCGAACGCGATCGTGCCGATCAGACTGAATAAATGAAAGACGTCCCAATCCAAAATGATGCCGCCTCCGTCGATTCCTGCGATTCTTGTCGAGTTACGCCAATAGACCTATTTTATCGGCAGCCTTTCCGGGCGCGCAACCTTTTTCTGGTTCGCCACGCGCGCCCCTTCCGCATTATAATGGGGAGAGCGGCGGCTGGACGGGCCGCTTATCTTAAGGAGGAACGCGAGAAATGACGACGAACGCGGCGCGGCCGCGCGCCTTAATCTTCACGGGGGGCCGGCTGGGCGACTGGGCCCTTCCCCTCATCCGCGAGGACGACTACTTGATCGGCGCGGACCGGGGCGCCTTGTTCCTGACGGAACGGGGGCATCCGCCCCGCCTCGCCGTCGGGGACTTCGACTCGATCGACGAACGCCAGCTCGCCGCCGTCCGGGAAGCGGCGGGCGAATGCCTCGCCTTCGACGCCGTCGACAAAGATTGGACCGACACCGAGCTCGCCCTGCGCGAAGCGATCTCAAGAGGCTTCCGCGACATCGTCATCGTCGGCGGGCTCGGCACGAGATTCGACCACAGCCTGGCGAACGTCCATCTGCTTCGGCTGGCCCACGAGTTGGGCAGCCGGGCGATGCTGGCCGACGAACATAACGAAATCCGCTTCCTCGCCGGCCCGATCGACTGCCGGCTGGAAGCGGATTCCCGCTATCCGAACGTATCCTTGCTTCCCCTCACGCCGGAGGCGGCGGGGGTGACGCTGGTCGGCTTCGCCTACCCGCTTCGCGAAGCCGTCTTGCGGATCGGCATGTCGCTCGGCATCAGCAATCTTCTGGCCGAACCGGAGGGAACGATCGTCCTCGGCTCCGGCGAGCTGCTAGTCATCCGCAGCCGGGACTGAAGCTCCGGTCTCCTTCGACAGGAACTCCCTCCCGGGCGCGCGGCGCGACGGGGACGACGAATGCCGTCTTACGGCCGAGCGATCATCCCTTCGCGAGCGAACTCGACGGACGGCGGCAGCCCGTAATCGCGCCTCAGGTCGATGTCATGGGACAGATGGGTGAAGATCGCCCTCTCGGCCCCGACTTCCTCGACGAGGCGCAGCCCTTCCTTCACGTCGTACAGGGAGCGGGTCTCCCGCGGATACGGCTCCTCGTAGAAGCTCGTGCCGAGAACGAGCAAGCCGAGACCGCGCAGGGGCCGCTTCTCCTCTTCGGACAGGTCGAACGAGTCCGGGCAATACGCCCAAGGCTGGGCGCGTCCGTCCGGACGGTCGAACCGGTAGGCGTACGCGAACCCGTTCTTGCCGTGGTTCACCTTCCACGTCCGGACGGTCCACCCGCCGTAGCTGAGCCCGCCGTCGACGGCCTTCATCGTCAGACGTCCGCCCAGCCAAGGGAAGCGCCCCATCACCTCTTCGAGCACTTCCCCGGGCGCGTACAGGTCGGCCGTCTCCTCGCGCCAGCGGCAAGCGTCCGCCCATTCCACGAGTCCCCCGATATGGTCGAAGTGCGCGTGCGTGAGCAGGCACCGCCCGACCTTCCGGACGCCCAGCCGTTCCATCTGCGTCCGCCAATCCGGCCCGCAATCGACGAGCAGCGGCTCTTCTCCCTCCGCCTCCAGCCAGACCGACGGCCGAAGCCGGACGTTCTCCCCCGTCTTCCGCGCTTCCGCGCAGACCTCGCAATCGCAATACACCCTTGGAGTTCCGAGCGAATCCCCGTTGCCTAGAAACGTGATTTTCATCTGCTTAGGATGCTCTCTTCCGGACGGTTATATCGGCAGAAGGGCGATGCGGTCCCGCGCTTCGATCGCTTCCATCATCTCTTCCCACTCCCGCGGCTTGTTCGGCAGGGCCGAATAGTACCACCTCAGGAATCGGCCCGGCAGCGACGAAGGCAGCGAATCGGCCGATTCGTCCGCCGGGCGGAAGCAGAAGTCGAGCCCGCGGACCGCCTTGCCTTCGTGGTCCCAGGACGGATGCACGTATTCGACGTCCAGCTTCTTGAAGCCGAGATGGGACAGCACTTCGCGGCGGACGAGCGGGTTCATCGGCGACACGCTTCCGAAGGCCAGCGAAGACGCCGCTTCGGTCCCGGGATCGTAAATCTCGGCGAACATGCCGAGCGACGGAACGCCGGATTCCTTCTCGAGCTCGCGCAGATGCTTCTCCCGCTCCGTCAGCAGGAACCGTCCGATGCCGAGGCCGGCGCGCCCGATAATCGTGAAGTCGGTCATCGCGACCGCGAGTTCGGGACGGTAGCGGTATTCCGTCGCTCCGACGACCTCGCCGTCCAGAACCGCGACGTACACCTGGATCGTCGGATCCTGCAGCGGCTCTCTCCACAGCTCGAAGGCGAGCACCTCCTCCGGCGGGAACACTTCTCCCATCAAGCGATGCATCTTGGCGAAATAAGGATCGTCGATCGACGAGATTTTCCGGTATTGCAGCATCGGTTAAGTCCTCTCCTTGGTCCTTGGAATCCGAATCGATAAGGTCGGTTGTCGGTACATCCCTTACTTTAATATAGCTTGCGGCCCAAGAGCAATCTCCTTCTCCCGTCGTTTAAACGAACCCTCGGATGTCAAAGCTGGTAGTCAAGCTCCAAGTCGAACGGTTCGGGGGGTTGCGTCATGTCCACATCGGCTTCGCTTGGCACATTCGAAGACAAAATCGCTTATATCGAAGGGAAATGCGGAGACAACGGAGACTTCTCGGCGCGAAGGTTCCAGGTGTTCGGCCGTTACCCGGCCGCGCTGTTCGGCTTCTCCAATATGATCAACCCCGAGATGCTGAATACGAACGTCTTAAGGCCCCTCATGTACCGGCCCTTGCAGCTGGACGATGTGGACGATCTCCCTCCGGAGAGGCTGCGCGACGTTCTGATTAACGACTCCCTCTTCTTCAGCCAGGCGAAAATCGAAGAGGCGCCCGACCGATGGATCTCCGGTCTCGTCCATGGCCAGTCCGTCGTCGTGATCGACGGACTGGAAGGCGCGATCGTCGTCGAGACGCGCCACATCGAGAAGCGGGGGATCGAGCAGCCGCTCACCGAACAAGTGATCCGCGGTCCCCGGGAAGGCTTCATCGAGATGCTTGGGACGAACCTCTCCCTCATTCGCTACCGGCTTCAAACGCCGGAGTTCCGCGTGCATACCATGGAGATCGGCCGCCGGACGCACTCGTCGGTCGCCATCTGCCATATCGACGGGATCACGAACCCGGAGCTGGTGAACGAAGTCAAACGCCGGTTGTCCAAGATCGACGTCGACGGGGTGCTCGATTCCGGATATCTCGAACAATATATCGAGGATAACCACATTACCCCGTTCCCCCAGGTCCAGTATACGGAACGGCCGGACAAAGTGGTCGCCAACCTTCTCGAAGGGCGGGTCGCGATTCTCGTCGACGGATCCCCGCTGGCGCTGATCGTGCCGACGGTGTTCAGCCAATTCTACCAGACCGTCGAGGATTATACCGAACGATTCCTGCTTATGAGCGCGATCCGGATGGCCCGGCTCGTCGCGCTTATGTTCTCGCTCGTTTTCCCGTCCCTGTACGTCTCCATCATCTCCTTCAATCCCGAGCTGATCCCGACGGAATTCGCGGTCGCGGTCGCCGGCGGAAGAGCGGGCGTGCCCTTCCCCGCCGTCGTCGAAGTACTGATCATGGAGATCTCGATGGAGGTGCTGCGGGAAGCGACGATCCGCCTGCCTCAGCAGGTCGGCGGCGCGCTCTCCATCGTCGGGGTGCTCGTCATCGGCCAGGCGGCCGTATCGGCCGGCTTCGCCAGCCCGATCACGGTCGTCATCATCGCGCTGACGACGATCGGATCGTTCGCCACGCCGGCTTATAACGCAGCGCTCGCGCTTCGCCTGCTGCGGTTCCCGCTCGTGATCATGGCTGGCATCTTCGGCTTGTACGGCGTCATGATCGGTCTCATCCTGATCGCGAACCACATGCTGTCCCTGAAGTCGTTCGGCATCCCTTATTTGAGTCCGCTGATCCCGGGCAACTTCCAAGGTCTCAAGGATTTGCTCATTCGCGGTCCGCTATGGTGGATGAAGAAGAGGCCGGCGTTCCTTCAGACGATCGACCGGGATCGACTTGGCTCCAACACTCCTCCCGAACGCGAGGCGAGAAACGTATTGGATCCGCAGAAGATCAAAAACAAGCAGGAGCGTTAGCCCCATGGAGCCCAAGAGGCATATTACCGTAATCGAGACCGCTTCTATTCTCGTCAGCACGATCATCGGAGTCGGCGTGCTCCCTCTTCCTCTCTTCGCCGTGAACGCCGGGGATTCGGGCGCCCCGCTCATTACGTTCGTCGCCGTTCTGTTCGCGACGGTCGGCGTGGTTCTCATCGCCGTCCTCGGCATGCGATTCCCCGAGCAGACGATCGTCCAATACGGAGAGACGATCATCGGCAAGTGGCCGGGGCGGCTCGGAAGCTTGCTCGTCATCGGCTTCTTCGCGGTGCTCACTTCCCTGACCGCCCGGGAATTCGGGGAAGTCGTCGTCACGGCGGTCTTGAAGAAGACGCCGGTCGAAGTGACGGTTATCGTCATGCTGCTTCTCGCCGCGCTGTCGGTACGCAACAACTTGACGACGTTCTCGTACATTCACTACTTTTATTTTCCGCTGCTGCTGTTCCCGGCCTTGTTCATCGTGGCGCTGTCGCTCAAGAACGCGGACGTCCAGAATATCCTCCCGATCTGGGGCAACCGGCCGGTCGGGGTTACAAGAGGCATCATCACGATCACGGCGCTGTTCCAAGGCTCGTTCATCCTGACGTCCGTCATTCCGCATATGCGCAGACCGGAATACGCGATGAGGGCCAGCATGGTCGGCATGCTCGTCGCCGGCGGTCTGTACGTCATTATTGTGGCCGCCACGGTGAGCGTCTTCGGCGCGGAAGAGACCAAGAAGCTGCTATGGCCGACGCTCGAACTGGCCAAGGCGACCTCGCTTCCGGCGAACGTCCTGGAACGGCTCGATGCCGCCTTCCTCGCCGTGTGGGTCACCGCGGTCTTCACCACCCTCCTGTCGAGCTATTTTCTTACAATCCAGTCGGCCAGCCAGCTTCTGAAGCTCAAAGACCACCGGATGTTCTCGTTTTTTCTGCTGCCGTTCGTCTTCGTCATGGCCATGCAGCCTCAGAACATCGTCCAGATGTACCAAATTATCGAACTGGTCGGCCGAATCGGGCTGTTCATTACGATCGCCTATCCCGCTATGCTGCTTGTCGTCTCCATTCTTCGCAAGAAAAGAGGGGAGCGCGTTGACGACCGATCGAATCCTTAAATTAGGCAGGCGGCTGATCGTCGCCTCCTTCTTCGTTATCGCGCTGACCGGCTGCTGGGACCGGCTCGAGATCGAGGAGCGGGCCGTCGTGCTGGGAGTATCGATCGACACGGCGAGCCCGGAAGCGGAAGCGGAAGAAGACGAGGTCAGCCATCTGCAAGGATCCCAGCCCGTCCCGAGCAAGGATATGGTTCGGGTCGCCGTTCAGATCGCCCTCCCCGGCCGAATTCCCCTCGGTCCCGGCGAGAGCGGCGGGGGCGGCAAGGGCAGTGCCGGGCAGACGGTATGGGTCGTCGACGTCGTCGGACACTCGGTGGACGACGCGATCATGAACTTGCAGCAGCAAATATCATCCAGACTGTTTTTCGGCCATCTGCGGGTGATCGTCGTCTCCGAGCAGCTGGCCAAAAAAGGGCTGGAGAACGTCAACGATTACTTCCGGCGCAATTCGGAAGTCCGGCGAATGGCTTGGATGATGGTCTCCAAGGGAAGCGCGAAGGATTTGATGGTCGCCGCCCCGAAGCTGGAACGGGTTCCGACGCTCTATTTGATGTCGACGCTGGACGAGGGCATTCGGATGGGCAAATTCCCGAAGGATTACATCGGCATCTTCTGGAGCAATTCGTCCAAGAAGGGCCAGGAAGGGTTCCTTCCCTACGTGGAGATCAAGAAGGAGCAGAACGTTGAAGTCAAAGGGCTCGCTTTCTTCCGGGGCTCGAAGATGGTAGGCAAGTCGAACCCTCTCCAAATCGCCGGGTATCTGGGCGTCAAAGGCATCAATCCGGCCGGATACCGGGTCTTCGTCAAGCTCGACGGAGCTCCGAGCACGGTGATGACCGCCGCCGCCCATCGAAGCTCCAAGATCGGCCTCCGGATCCGGAACGGCATCCCCGTCTTCTCCATCCAAATCGCCATCGACGTGAATCTCGAGGAGAAGATGGGCGACAAAATCCACATCAACGACCCGAAGACGCTTCGGCGAATCGAGCTCCTGCAGGAGGAAGGAAGCGATAAATCCTACAAGGACTTTCTGGAGATGACGCAGAAGCTCGGGTCGGATATATTCGGCTTCGGAGAGATCGTCCGCTCCAAGCAGCCGGCCTTCTGGAACCGGCACGTCAAGAGCAAGGAACGTTGGCAAGAGATGTACAAGGAAGTCGAATTCGAAGTAAGCACTTCCATCAAAATCAGGCGAATCGGGATGAAGGGGAAATAAGGCGGCGGGTTACCGAACGGGGACGGGAGGAAGGCCAGCGAATGCTATACGGCAACTTAACGATCAATTACCATGGGTATGCCATCGCCCTCTTCCTGGCGAGCGGCGTCTATCTTCTGTGGCTGGACACCAAGAAATATAGCGAATCCGGCATGAAGCGCGAGAAAAAAACCGCCCAGCTGACAGGATGGATCAATCTGTCGCTAGGCGTTATCGGCTTCGTCATCAAATTGTTCTCGTAGAGCTAGGGGCATCAAGGCAGGAACGGGTTCTTCCATTCCATAAGGGCCGCGTTATGGCCGGATTCTTCGTCGTCCAGGTAATCGCGGACGACGCCGACCGGCATTCGGCCGCACTTGAGAAGGAACGTCAGAACCGGGTCCTTCCTCTCCCCCGCCTTCACCTGCTCCACGTACTGCTCCGGGGTGAGCCGGTCCGCGACCCGGCTATAGCCCGGCATCCGGCCGGCTCCGAGCAGCCGGCGGCAGCCGAGGTAGACAACCGTCTCGTACATCGACTGCATAAGCCACTTGCCGAGTCCGAAGCGGCGGTATTCCGGCATGACGCAGATGTCGACGATGTACAGCGTGTCGCCGGCCGGCTCGTGGTTGCGGATGTAGCCGCCGTCCGTGACGGAAGCCCAATCGTGACGCTCCTCGTTGTCCAGGCTCCGTCGGAGCGCGGTCATCGAACCGACGACCTTCCCGTCCATCTCGACGCACAGGGCTCCTTCCGGGAAGCGGGCGACGTGTTCGCTCAGCTGCTCCTCGTTCCACCAGAGCTCGGACGGATACGGAGGCGGGAAGCATGCCTCCTGCACGCGGATCAGCCCTTCGAAGTCGTCCGGTCCGTAGTTGCGGATTATGGCGGGAACCATGCGCTCCCCGTCCGTCGCGATCCAGCTCTTGTACATGGACGAACGCCTCCTTCCTTGGTTCGGTTATTCCATCCTTGTCCATCCTAACGTTGTTCCGTTGCTATCAACCTGGCATTCTTCCGTTCGGCCTGCCTTAGGGCCAATCCGTGTACAGGTCGGTTCGGCGGTCCCTCCAAGTCGTGACGGAACCGGCCTTGCGGACGTCCTCCAGAAGCGACAGATCCAGGTCGGCCGTAATCAGCATGTCCTCGTTGATCTCTCCCTCCGCCAAGATGCCGCGCGGCGGGAACGGAATGTCGTTCGGGGCGATGACGGCGGCTTGGCCGTAATTGGCGCGCATGAAGTCGACCCGTCGGAGCGAACCGACCGTGCCGGTCGTCACGATGTACACCTGATTCTCCACGGCGCGGGCATGGCAGCAGTAGCGGACGCGGTAGAAGCCGTGCCGGTCGTCGGTGCACGACGGACAGAAGATGACGTCGGCTCCCTTCGCCCGGACGATGCGGACGATCTCCGGGAACTCGATATCGTAGCAGGTCAAGAGGCCGATCTTGCCGTACTCGGTCTCGAACACTTCGACGCCTTCGCCCGGCGAGACGTTCCATTCTTCCCGTTCCGTCGGCGTGATGTGCAGCTTGTCCTGCGTCCATACCCGACCGTCCGGCGCGAACAGGAACGCGGTGTTGCGAATGCGGTCGCCGGCTTGCGTCACGTGCGTGCCGCCGATGATGTACACGCCGTACTCCCGCGCGAGTCCGGAGAACAGCGCTTTATACTCCTCCGTGTATTCGGCCAGCTTGGCGACGGGCTGACCGCGGCCCGTCGTATCCCCGATCGCCAGAAGCGGAGTCGTCACGAACTCCGGGAACAGCACGAACTTCGCGCCGTACTCGGAAGCGTTGCGAACGTAATGAACGACTTGCTCGCGGAAGGACTCGAATCTCTCGACGTCCTTCAGCTCGAACTGAACCGCCGATACTCTCATTTTCATGTCGTCTCCATCCTTTCCCCTCCATCTTACCTAAGCCTCGGCGTCCGGAGCAAGTCGGGTCGTCCGATTCGACCGAAGGCCGCCATGCGAGCATCCCGTTCATCCAAGACAACGATTCCGCCGGTTATCGCGCCGTTTTCGTCCCGGTGGAAAAGCAGCGCGCTGTAGGTGCCGTCGCGATCCCCGCTGATGGGGTGTCGCCTATCCGTAAATCCGATCTGCCAGCCTAATGGCAATCGATAAAAGATAGGATTTGGGATTTACGCCGACATGGCAGGCTTCGCCGCAGCCAGGCGGATTCGCTTGTGTGATTTTTCGAATAGCATCGTCCAAAATAATCGCAAACAAATGAATTATGTATGATTTTTCACATAAAAGCTAAGCAACTCGCCGTAATAAGGTAGAATTTGTATGGTAATTCACACAAATCAAACCTTGCACCTTCTTACGGCGAAATCTATACGATTTTTCATACTCTAGCATGAATCGAAACATCCCGAGATAGGTTTCGTTAGTGAATAGGATGTCGTAAGAAAAAAAGCCTGCGGAACCCCGATTTAAGAGGTTTCGCAGGCCTTTGGTGGACGAGCCCTTCAGCATCTTGTCTCCCGGAAGAGTTTACGTCCGGCTTTTCGAGGCCCATTGCGACCATTCGAGTGAACGCCGGCTGGAGGGAGACGCCGGTTATCCGCACCTGCATTTCACGAATGATGAAGATTGCGAGGGAACTGGAAGACGATCGTCGTCCCGCTGCCCGACTTGCTGAACACTTCGACGCTTCCGCCGTGCAGGTCGACGATGCGCTTCGCGATCGACAAGCCGAGCCCGCTGCCCCCCGTCGAGCGATGCCTGGCTTCGTCCACCCGGTAGAACCGTTCGAACAGGAACGGAATTTCGCTCTCGGGCACGCCGATGCCGTAGTCGGTTACTTCGATCTTCACGCTGACTTTGACGATCCGGATGCGGACGTCGATCGGCTCCTTGCTGTACTTGATGGCGTTGTCGATGACGATCTGCAGGGACTGGCGGATCTTGTCCTTGTCCCCGACCATCGCGACGGAGCTCGACGGGGCATGGACGCGGATCTCCCGCTGGAACGTCGTCCCGAGCACGGAAGCCAGCTCCTTCACGAGACCGGCGACGTCGAAGCGGCTCTTGTGCAGCCAATCGTCCTGCTCCGCTTCCGCGAGGGTCAGCATCGAGAGGGTCAGCTTCTTCAGCCGCTCCGTCTCTTTGACGATGGCCTCCACCGCTTCGTCGCGCACCTCGGCGTTGTCCCGTCCCCAGCGCTTCAGCATGTCCGCGTAGCTACCGATGACCGTTAGAGGCGTCTTCAGCTCGTGCGATGCGTCGGCCACGAACTGCTTCTGCCTCTCGATGTTGCGGTCGATCCGGTCGATCATCTGGTTGAACGCGCGGATGAGCTGCTGAAGCTCCACGGACTCTTCGCGGCCCATCTTCACGCGGTGCAAGACGCCGCTTCGGTCGATCTCTCGCATCGTCTGGACCATCTGGCCGATCGGCCCCGTGAGGCGCGACGTGAACCAGTAGGTGCCGAAGATCGCGAAAACGACGGCTCCGATGCTCGTGACGCTTAGCGCCCCGATCAGAATCTGCAAGTAGCTGTCGAGAACGGTCAGCCGTCTCGCCCCTTCCACCACCCCGACCAGATCGTCGTTCTGGTAGATCGGCTCCGAGAAGATGAGGACGCGCTGGCCGTTGATTCGGACCGTCTCCGAACGGGACACGTTGCTGACGACCGGGGTGATGGACATCAGCTCCTTGTCGATGCCGACCACGTTGACGACGCTGGAGTCCTTCGCCACGATCCGCATCATCTCGTTCGCGTTGTACATGTCGCTAAGCAGCTTCGGATCGTCGATCCCCTCCAGCTTGTTCTTGCGGAGCGTCTCGACGACGAGATCGACCTTGCTCGCCATCAGCTGCATCTCCCCGCGCGTCGTCACGCGGATGACGAAGAAGTACACGAAGATGTTGTACAGCAGAAGGATGAAGATTAACCAGAATACGGTAAAAAGCGTGTAGCGAGAGCGAAGCGTCATGCGTCAGGCTCCTTCACCATATAACCGACGCCTCTGACCGTGTGCAGAAGCTTGTGCCGGTACCCTTTGTCCATTTTTTGCCGCAGGTAGCGAATATAGACGTCGACGACGTTCGTGTCGCCGATGTATTCGTAGCCCCAGACGTCGGACAGAATCTCGTCGCGCGTCTTCTCCTCGTTCTTGTTCCGGGCGAGGTACAGCAGAAGCTCGAATTCGCGCGGAGTCAGATCGATCGCGTGGTCCTTGCGGAATACCTTCCGAGTCATAAGCTCGATCGTCAGGTCGCCGACGCGCAGCACGTCTTCGCCCTCGCCCTCGCGGGAAGCCTTGAAGATCCGCAGCAGGTTCCGCACCCGCGCCAGCAGCTCTTCCATCGCGAACGGCTTCGTGACGTAGTCGTTGGCTCCGTGCTCGAAGCCGCTCACCTTGTCGGGAACGGTATCGCGCGCGGTGAGCAGGATGACCGGAACCGCGTGATCGTTCTGGCGAAGGCGCCGCAGCACCTCGATGCCGTTGAGCCCGGGAAGCATGACGTCGAGCAGCACGAGGTCCCAGCCTCCCTCCGTCGCCATCTCAAGCCCGGACCGGCCGTCCTTGGCGCGCCCGACCGTGTACCCTTCATGCTCCAGTTCGAGCTGAAGAATGCGGGCGATGCCGTCCTCGTCTTCGATAATCAGAATGTTCTCGCTCATCAATGATCACCTCTCATAATGCAATGAATCCGAACGCTGCGCCTCCCGCCGCGACGACCCACGGCGGACACCGCCAGACGGTTAACAGCAGGAAGCCGGCAAGCGCGGCCGCGAAATCTATCGGTTTATAGACGGAGCTTGTCCATACGGGGTTGTAAAAAGCGGCCAAGAGAAGGCCGACGACCGAAGCGTTGACGCCCGCGAGAGCGGCCCTCGCCTTCGAATAGGCGCGCAGGCGGGCCCAGAACGGCATCGTCCCGGCAATGAGCAGGAACGACGGCAGGAAGACGGACAGAAGCATCGAGCCCGCCCGCAGCCAGCTCTCCGTCCCCGAGGCGGATGCCGCGCCGACGTAGGCGGCGAACGTGAACAGCGGGCCGGGCACCGCTTGGGCCGCGCCGTAGCCCGCAAGGAACCGGTCGTCCGTCAGCATCGAGCTGACGACGGGGTCCTGCTGCAGCATGGGCAGAATGACATGCCCGCCGCCGAAGACGAGCGAACCCGCCCGGTAGCCGCTGGCGGCGAGCTGCAGCCACGGCGCCGGATGCCGGTAAGCGAGCAGCGGCAGCAGGAACAGCAGCAGGACGAACAGCGCGAGGCACCCGGCGGCCACAGCCGGCCGAACGACCGGCTTGAAGCCGCTTGCCCCGTCTTGCGCCGGCGGACGGTGCCAGAGCCAGCCCGCCAGCGCCCCAAGCGCGAGCGGAAGCCACTGCCCGATCGTTCCGGGCAAGAGCAGGGCGCTCGCCGCGGCGATGCCGGCCAGCGTCGCCCGCAGCCGGTCCGGCGCCAGCGTCCGGGCCATGCTCCATACCGCTTGGGCGACGACCGCCACGGCCACCAGCTTGAGGCCGTGCAGCCATCCGGCGTCGGTCCAGCCGCCGTGCTTGACGCCGAGCGCGAATAGAACGAGCAGGAGCGCCGACGGCAGCGTGAAGCCGAGCCATGCGGCGATGCCGCCCAGCCAGCCGGCCCTCTGCATGCCGATGCTAATGCCGAGCTGGCTGCTGGCCGGACCCGGCAGGAATTGGCAGAGCGCCGTCAAATCCGCGAACGCCCGCTCCGACAGCCAGCGCTTGCGAACGACGTATTCCTCCCGGAAATAGCCGATATGCGCGACCGGTCCGCCGAACGAAGTCAATCCGAGCTTCAAGGCGGTCCAGCCGACTTCCATCCAATCCAGGCGACGAATCGCCTTCCGCTTCTCCATCCGGTTAAGCTCTCCCCGTCGCTCCTTGGTCTCCCGCTCTTCCCATTGTACCATGCCTGTCCAATCCGATCGACGGTTAACCGTTCCAGCGGGAGCCGTTAACGGAACAGCGGCCGCTTCTCCACCCACTCCTTGCGGATGAACCGATCCATTCGCTCCGACATCCGCTTGTCCGGCCGGACCGGTTCGCCCCGCCAGAGAGACCGGGCGACCTCGTCCAGAGGAACGGCCGGCATGGCGAGGAGAGGCTTCGCGGGGAACGTCGCGAGCCAATCTTCCCTGCGCGGGAAGTCGTGGTCGCGATTGGCGATCCATCCGAATCCGGCGCCGCGTCTTCTCGCCGCTTCCTCCATGCGCAAGACCGCCCTCTGGCGGCGCGAATTCCACTTCGCGGGCAAGCAGTCGGCGACGACGTATAGCCGGTCGGCGTACGCGCCGACCCATTCCGCGACGCCCGGCGTCTCCCACCGGCTGGACACGTCCAGCAGCACGATGGCCGGACCCAGCCTCCGCAGCCAAGAGGCGAACGCCTTCTCCGGAGGCCGCATGCCGGCGGAACCTGGATCCAGCGGATAATAGGCGGCGGTCCCCTTCTTCCACGAAGGCGCCGAAGGCAGCTCTCCGGCCGGGTCGGCGTACGCGGCGCGGGCGGGACGGTTCCGGTCTCCGTCCAGCGCGTAGTAGAGCTCCGGCTCGCCGCCCGGGCATTCGACGAGCGCGTGCGGCGCTTCGAGCCCGGCCAGACGAGCCGACAAGGCGGAGGCGACGAAGCTGGCCCCGGCGCCGGGATATGCGGAGACGAAGGCATACACCTGCGCTCCCCAACCCGGTCCCCGGCCCGATCCCGAACCGCCGCCCATGGTCCCGCCCGTATCGCCGAATCCCGATCCGAATCCCGCCTGCGGCTCCGCTTCCTCGCCAATCTCGGCCGCGAGCGCCTCCAGCTCGCGGAACAGCTCGTCGGCGCTCGCCGGACGGTCCTCGGGCCGCTCCGCGAGCAATCGCTCGAGCAGATCGGCGAACCGGGGAGGCACGAGCCGGTCCAGCTTCGCCCGCGGGTTCCGCCCGTAGGCGAACGAACCGCCGGCGAGCAAGTAGTAGACGACCGCCCCCAGGCCGTACAGGTCCGTCCTGGCGTCGGACTGCTCGCCCTTCAGCTGCTCGGGCGCGGCGAAGCCCGGAGTCCCTAGCCTCAGCGTGTCCGAATCCGCCCCCGCCCGGTACAGCCGGGCGATGCCGAAGTCGACGAGGATCGCCCGGTCCCGGGCGTCGATCAGCACGTTGCCCGGCTTCAGGTCGCGGAAGACGACGGGCGGGTCCTGCGCGTGCAGATAGCGGAGCACGTCGCACAGCTGCAGCATATACCGGAGCAGCGTCGGATACGGGATGTGGCCGCCCATCTGGGCCCACCTCTCGCCGAGCGTCTCCCCCGCGACGTAGTCCATGACGATGCAGGCGACGCCGCTCCGGTCCGGCGGGAAGTAGTCGACGATCTGCGGCAGATGCGGGTGCTGCAGCCTTCCGAGCAGCCTCGCCTCCGCGATGAACGCTTCCCTCTCCTCGGGCAGCGGCTTCGTCAGCTTGATCGCCCGGAGCTTGCCGCCGAGCCTCGCGTCTTCCGCCAGATGTACGCTGCCCATGCCTCCGCGGCCGATCGCGCCGATGATCCGGTACCGGCCCGCGAGAACGCTTCCCGGCTCGGTCCGGTAGACGGGCTCCGCGGCCTCTTCTCTTCCTCCCATGTCCGTTACCCTCCTCGGATAGGGACGAATCCCTATACCATTCGCAAGCCGGGTCTCTTATCGGGGCGTCCAGGGGACAAAAAAATCCCGCGCGGAAGAGCGAGACCAGCCGAGCTGGCTTCGCGCTTCCGGCGCGGGATGCTTTCCCGTCCGTCAGGGCTTGCGTTTCACCCATAGTGTAACCTCTTCGCGGTTATGAAACAACTGCTTGACGCGCAAAATCTCGAACGCCTTGGCGTACTCGCCGACCAGGTCGTCGATCGTCTGCAGCGGCTTGCGGTACATCAGCTTCAGCGTGACGATCCCCGAAGCGCCGGCCGACAGGGCCGGAGCGAGCTCGGACACGATCCGGCACGTATGGTGCGGGTCCCAGCTCATGTCGCAGACGAGCAGGTCGAACGATCCGGGAGCGAACGACAGCTCCGCGGCGTTCCGGCGAATATGGCGCAGGCGCGGATGCCCTTCGAGGGAAGGATGCATCTCCGCCGGGTCGACCGCCGTGACCTTGACGCCCCGCTCCAGCAGGACGGACGTCCAACCGCCCGGCGCCGCTCCGAGGTCGAGCGCGTTCACGAAGCCGCCCAGCGGGAGCCCGAACGTCCGCTCGGCTTCGAGCAGCTTGAAGGCGGCGCGGGAGATCAAGCCCTCCTCCCTCCGGAACCGCACGGCGCCGCCCGGCCAATCCGACAGATTGTCGCGAGGCGCGGACAGGCCGAGATAAAGCGATTTTTTGGCGGCATAGACGGACAAGATCCGCTTCGAATCTCTCGCGACCGGCTCCGCGCCGAGCTCCCGCAGCGCCGGAACGATCGCGTCCCTTCCCTCCGCCGACGAGAACGGGAACGGACTGTCCGGCGACTTGCGGACTTGCACCGCCACCGTCGAGCCGGCCAGCTTGGCCGCCAGGCCCTTCGCGAAGCGGATCATCGTCCCGGCCGTCTCTTCCGGATCCGCAGTCAGCCCGGCTTCTTCGTCCGCCGGGAACAGATGCCGCAGGAAGACCGGCTCGTCCTTGCGCAGCGAGGCGATCAGTTCCTCTCCCGGGATGTCCCCGGAGCTCAGCTTGAACGTCTCTCCCGGGGCGAGACCCGACAGCTTGACGCCGGGGAACCGCCGCCTCAGCTCTTCCATCGCGTAAGGAGCGAAGCCGGGGTTGGCGGTTGCAATGTAATCGGTCATTCTGTTAGTTTTCCTTTCCTACCCGAATCCAAGGCCGGTCTTCGTGCCATTCCACCGTCACGGGAACGTCGTACGCGGAGCGCAGCAGCTCCGGGGTCAGCACTTCTCGCTTCGGCCCCGCCGCCACGATCCGTCCGTCCGCCATCAGCGCCACGTGCGTGAACATCGGGATGATCTCTTCGATATGATGCGTAACGTACAGCATGGACATGTTCCGGCGGGCGAGTCCGCTCATCGCGTCCAGGAATTTCTCCCGCTCGTACAGGTCCAAGCCGGCGCAAGGCTCGTCCAGGATAAGCAGCTTCGGATCGGCCATCATCGTGCGCGCGAGCAGCACCTTCTTGCGTTCCCCCTGCGACAACGTCCCGAACGATTGCTCCGCCATGTGGCCGAAGCCGACCCGCTCCAGCTCGGCTTGCGCCCTCTCGCGAACCTCTTCCGGCACTTCCTCGTACACTCGCAGGTACGCGTAGGCTCCGCCGACGACGATCTCCCATACCGGGTCTCTTAACGTAAATTTCTCGATCAAGGAAGGTCCTATGTATCCGATCTCCTTGCGCACCTCGCGCAGGTCCACCGTCCCGTACAAGTGGCCGAGCACGCTCACCTTCCCCGTCGTCGGGAACAGGTAGCCGTTGATCATCTCGAGCACCGTCGTCTTGCCGCAGCCATTGCGGCCGAGCAGCACCCAGTGCTCGCCTTCCTTCACCTCGAGATCGACGCCGCGCAGAATGTCCCTCTGGCCGCGTCGCAGCGTAAGGTGGTCCAGCTTGATCATACTTCCGTCTCCTCTCCGGCGTTCTCCACATTCGCGTCCTCTTGCGCGCGTCCCCCGGTTCGCGTCTTCGCGGAAGCGGAGGCGCTCTCGAACTATCGCGTCCTTTGTACAACCGCAACTCGTACACCGCGACTCGTACACCGCGAATCGCGCTATCTCGTCACTCGTTCTGACGCCATTCTCTCGTTATCGCTATCGCGACTCTCCGGAGCCGTCTGCCGAATGCTCCCCGGCGCCGTCCGCAAGGCCGGACTCCCCGTCAACGGGGGCAGCCTTGCGGACGGCGGCAAGGCGTTCGGACAGCTCCACGACGGAACCGAACCGGTACGTCTTGGTCCATGCCCCGTCCTCCCCCCGGACGAGCAGGCAAGGAACGCTCTCGATCCGGAAGCGTTCGGCGAGGCCGGGCATGACGTTCAGGTTCGCGGAGGCGATCTCGAGCTCCGGCCTCATCGTCTCGACAATGCCCAGCATGCGCTTCGCAAGCGCGCACGTACCGCACAGCGGCGTATGGACGAACAAGACGCGGGGCGCGCTTCGCCCTTCCAGCTCCCGCTCCCAGGAGCCCGCTTCCCATTCCTTCATTCGCCGCCGTCCTTCCGAACCATGGAGACAGCCGCTTCGGCCAGCACCGCCGCCGGCATCGGGCCGTCGTGAACGGCGAGCCCGGGCGGCGCCGCGTCCCGCAGCGCCCTCACCATCTGCGCCCGGCCCATCATGCTCGACGAATGCACGTAGACCCTCTTCGGGTAACGCGCCGTCGCGATCATGCCGTGAACGACGGACAAGCCGTTCGGCTGGCCGAGACCGAGCTCGAAGTCGAGCGACAGCACGTCGACCTCGCACTCCGCCAGCAGCAGCAAGCATTCCTCCGCGGACCGGGCGGCCACGAAGCCTTGCGGGCAGGGACGTACATCATCCAGATAAACGTTGATCACGGAATCTCCTCCAACCGCTCCCAGCGCCGGACGAGCCCGATCTCTTCGGCATGGGTGCCGCTCGGTCCGGCCGGCGTCTCCAGAATAAAAGGGACGTTCTTAAGCTCCGGGCTGGACGCCAGCCGCCGGAGCCGTTCTTCCCCGATGTGCCCCTCCCCGATCCTCGCGTGCCTGTCGCGCCGAGAACCGGAAGGGTATCGCGAATCGTTCAGATGAACGACGGCGAGATGGTCCCAGAACCCGAGCTTCGCCGCGCGCGCCCGGAATTCGTCCCAATCCGGGCCGCTCCACTGTCCGCTCGCGAACAGGTGGCACGTGTCCAGGCAGAAGCCGACCCCTTCGGGCCGTTCGCACAGCGAGCGCACGGTAACGAGCTCCTCCGGCGTCGTCCCGAACGGGCCGTGGTCGCCGGCCTGGTTCTCGAGCAGAATCTTCGCGTTCCCTTGCCAGCGGGCGAGCACTCGATTGATCCATTGTATAACATTTTGGTAGCCGTGTAACGGGTCGTCCCCTTTGGCGATGCCGAAGTGCACGACGACGCCGACCGAGCCGCACGCTTCCGCGATCTCGAGGTCGTTCAGCGTGCAGGCGGCCATCTGCTCGGAGACGGCCCCCTCCGCCGCCGGGTTGACCGGATACGGGCCGTGGGCGACCGAAGCGACGTCGTTCTCCCTGCACCATTCGGCGCAGCGCAGCGCCTCCTGGCGGTCGAAGTCCTTGATCTGGATGCTTCTCGGATTCTTCGGAAAATACTGGAACGCGCTGCCTCCGATCCGGACGGCCGCGCGAGCCGCTTCCCGGTAGCCTCGGCGGGTGCTTAGATGGCTTCCGGCGATCATGCTAGCGATCCTTCTGGCAGGCCGGGCAGAAAAACATCTTGCGCGAAGAGACGATCTCGAGCCGGATCGGGCTCCCGCACCGAGGACAAGGCTCCCCTTCCCGGTCGTACACGCGGACGCGGTCGTCGTGCCCGCCTACGTACGTGTCATCTTCCGTGAACTTGCGGTCCATGTAGCCGCCGTTCGTCGTCGCTTCCTCAAGCACCTTCCGCATCGAGCGATAGAGACGAAGCTTCGTCTCTTCCGTCAGATCGGGAATCGAGGCGGTCGGCAGCACCTCCGCGTCGAAGCAGATCTCGTCCGAATAGCAGTTGCCGATGCCGGACACGAGCTTCTGGTCGACGAGGGTCGGCTTCAGCTTGCCGCGCCGGGCTCCGAGCCGCTTCGCGAACGCCTCGGGCGTCAGGCGGGAGTCGAACGGATCGGGACCCAGGTCCTTCAGCTTCTCGAGCGCGCTCTTCGCGCTGAGGCGATGCAGGTAGCCGAGCCGCAGGCCCCCGAAGAAGAGACGGTTGCCGTCGTCGAAGGTCAGAACGACCTGGTACGTGCTGTCTTCCTTCTCCGGCCGGGGTCCGTAGTAGAGCCAGCCCCCGAGCATCAGATGAAGCAGGAGGCGGTTGCCGTCGTCCAGATGGAACAGCAGATGCTTGCCCCGGCGTTCCACGAACAGCACCTTGCGCCCCGTCAGGGCGGCTTGGAATTCGCCGACCGGTTCGTTGATCGTTTTCTCCCGGTTCACTTCGACCGCTTCGATCGCATGCCCGCAGACGAGCGGCGAGAGCAGGCGCCGATAAGTATCCATTTCCGGCCATTCCGGCATGATGACGTTCATCCCTTCGTCGGTTCTTCACTCGGTTCGTAAGTATCGTTCCAAATAAGCGCCCAATTCGGCCGGTCCCCGGCAGACGAGGTCCGGCAGGGCTCCCGCCGCTTCGCACTTGCGGCGCCAGTCTTCCTCCGCGCACAGTCCGGTCAGGACGAGCACGGACGGGCAGCCCGCGGCGAGGCCGGCGGCGATATCGGTGAGCGGGTTGTCGCCGACGACCCAAGCTTCGGAAGCCGCGACTCCCGCCCTCGCGAGCGCGAAGTCCATCAGGATCGGCGAAGGCTTGCCGATCACCGTCGGCTCGACGCCGCTGGCCGCTTGAAGAGCGGCCGCGATGCTGCCGGCGCCCGGCAGCACGCCGCCCTCGACAGGGAGCTGGCGGTCCGGATTCGTCAGCAGATACTCCGCTCCGTTCAAGAGATGGCCGAGCGCTTCCGTCAGCCGGTCGTATGTCAGAGAGCGGTCGATGCCTTGCACGACGATGTCGGCGGCGCCCCCTTCGGGAGAGCGGAACCCCGCTTCGCGCATCGCCTCCTGCAGCCCGTGCTCGCCGATGACGAAGGCGGACGCTGCGGGATGTCTCGTCTTCGCGTAGGCCGCGGCCGCTTCCGCGGACGTAATCACTTGTTCGGCCTTCGCGGGAATGCCCATTCTATGCAAGTGGTCCGCCACTTGCGACGGCGTCCGCGTCGAATTGTTGGTCAGGTACCAGCAGGGCAGTCCGCGCGCGGTTAAAGCTTCTATAAGCTTATCCGCCCCGGGTACCGGTTCATCCCCCCGGTACAGCGTGCCGTCCAGGTCGAACAGCAGCGCCTTGGGCGCGCGCGGAAGGGTCGTCGGCTCGTGCGGATATGGATTCATGAGGACGGTTCACTCGCCTTCGCTATCGGATTATGTCGGCTGTCGCCATTCTCCAACAATACCCTTTTTGACGACGGGGGGCAAGATCAGGTTCGGCTTCCCCGCGATTTGCGGCGCAATCGCTCCACCCGGTGCCGCAGCCCCTCCCGCTCTTCGCGGATTCGGGCCTGCTCCCGGGCCGAGACCGGCCGCCGGAGCGCCAGCTCGAGCGCCCTCTCGGCGAACCGGAGCGCCTCGGAGGCGTTCTTCGCGCGGTGCTCGTAGAACATCGCCAGCTCGACATGGGCTTCGTACGACGGGAACGCCGCCTTCTCCGCCCGGTCCGCCGCCCGCAGCCAGAGCGGGACGGCCGCTTCGAACCGCCCCAGCTTCTTGTAGCGAAGCGCGGTCTTGAGCCACCATCTCGACGCCGCCTCGTCCTGCCGGGCGGCCAGCGCTTCGAAGAGCCGCTCCGAACGGTCCGTTCTTCCGTGGGCGTCTAGCCAGGCGGCCGTCCGGAACAGCTCCTCCGCCGCTTCGGGGATGCCGTCGCCGGCGGCTTCTTCGCCGAGGCCGAGCCGCCCGCTTCCCGCCAGCAGCGCTCCGAAGTGGGTCGCCAGCGTCACGAGCGTCAGCACGTCGCGTTCGTTGTGCAGGTAGACGCCCTCCAAGTGGGCGGCGTCCCCGTCGCTCAGGAATTTGACGTACAGCTCCGGGGCGAGGGAGCCGGGCACGTCCTCCTCTCTCGCGATGCCGAGCCGATCCTGCTCGATCCGGCTCAGCCGGCACGATTCCAGCGTGTTGCGCCACAGCGCGCGCGACGGGTGCAGGAAGTCGAGGTGGCCGGGCTCGGGGCCCTTGCGGCGCCAGCCGTTCAGAATATAGCGGCCGGCCAGCACCGGCCAGTCGAAGGAGCGTCCGTTGTACGTGACGAGATGCGTGCGGTTCGCCATCCGGCCGAGCAAGTAATGGAGCATCGCCTTCTCTTCCCCGGGATGGCGGATGAGCGTCTGCTCCACGTACAGCTTGCCTTCCGCCGGTTCGACGTAGCCGATCCCGATCATGAACGGCACGTTGCCGGCCCCGACGCCGAGCCCGGTCGTCTCCGTGTCGAGGAACAGCAGCCGTCCGGCTTCGATCGGGAGGCCCGACAAGTCGTCCGCCCCCTTATTCTGCCTCGAGGCGACGGGTTCCAGCCACGGCGCGTAGTCGAGCAGCTCGCGCAGCTCGTACAGTCCGTGCCGGCTGGCGAGGGGATAGGCGAGGCGGCGGAGCAGGAAGCTGCCGAACTCGTTGTCGGCCTGCTCTACTCCGAGCCGCGCGAACGAAGGATGAAGCTCCGACTGCGCCTTCTCCTTCTCCGCTTCCCGGGCGACCGCAACCGCCGCCGCTTCTCCGGTCGACGAGGCCGCATCGAGTCCGGCCGCCCCCGGCCGAGCGAGGGCTTGAGCAGCCGCGCCCTCCCGCTCCTCCGCCGCCGTCTCCGCCTTCGCTTGGGCGATATACGCCTCGTCCGCGGCCTTCGCCGCCGCCGCTTGCGCCCTTAGCCGCTCCAGCCGCTCGCGCAGCCCGCCGCTCATGCGGTACCACGCGTCCTTCGCAGCAGGCCGAGCGACAGCTCCTTGCCCAGCAGGCCGACTTCCTCGATCGGCCCGACGCAGGCCGGGCAGCCGCTCAGGCAGCCGCAGCCGACGATGAGCCGCTCCGCTTCCTCCAGCAGCTCGTCGTGCATCTCGTACAGCCGCTGGCTAAGCCCGATTCCACCCGGATACCGGTCGTAGAAGTAGATCGTCGGCTTCTTCGCGTGCGTCGACTTCACTTGAGGCACGACCCGGATGTCGAACGGGTCGCACATGAGATGCAGCGGCGCCAGATGGATCAGCACGTTCGCGAGGCCGAGCAAAGCCATCTGCATGTCGTTCGCGTTCATCCCGGCTTCCGCTTCCTCGGCGAACGAGAACCAGTAGGCGCTCGTGTGCAGCTCCTCCTCGGGCAGATGGATGGGGCCCGAGCCGATGTTCTCGTGCGTGCGCAGGCGGATCTTCTTGAAGATCGTCGGCTTCGCCGTGACGCTGACTTCCCCGTACTGCCGCACGATCGGCCCGCTCGTCGTCTCCCGGTCCGCATGCAGCACCTTCAGCTCCACCGCCAGGCTCGCATCCGTGAAGTAGTCGACGTTCACCTGGCGGACGTACGCTTTTTTCTCCGGATAATCGAGCTTCTCGACCTGGTACTGGACGCCTTCGTGGATGTAGATCGCTTCCTCGTGGATGAGCGTCGGAGCGCCGAACCGGTCGACCTCGCCGATGACCTTGTGGCCCTCCGTCATGTCGATGATGACGAAGTTCTCCTGCGCCGCGGAGCGGAGCGAGACGTTATGCGCCGGGAATGCCTGCTCCATCCAGTACCAGCGGTCGCCCGCCCGGTGGAGCACCTTCTCCTCCGCCAGAAATTCGAGCAGGTCGCTCAGCTTCTCGCCCCCGAACGTGTCTCCCTCCTCGAACGGCAGCTCGTAAGCGGCGCACTTGACGTGGTCGAGCAGAATGAGCAGATTGTCGGGATGAATGCGGGCTTCCTCCGGCGGCGTGCCGAGAAAATAATCCGGATTCTGGATCAGATACTGATCCAGCGGGTTGCTGCTCGCGACGAGGAACGTCACCGAGCTCCCGTGGCGACGTCCCGCCCGGCCCGACTGCTGCCACGTGCTGGCGATCGAGCCGGGATAGCCGTTCAGGACGCACGCCTGCAGCTGGCCGATGTCGATGCCGAGCTCGAGCGCGTTCGTGCTGACGACGCCGCGAATCTCCCCGCTTCGGAGCCCCCGTTCGATCTCCCGCCGCTGCTTCGGCAGATAGCCCCCGCGATAGCCCCGGATCGACTTCGTCCCGAGCTCGCGCTTGACGAGATCCTGCAGATAGGTGAGCAGAATCTCGACCCGGACGCGGCTTCGCGCGAACACGATCGTCTGGATGCCGCTCTTCAGCAGCAGGCCGGCCAGCTTCTGCGATTCCAGGACGCTCGACTTGCGGATGCCGAGCTGCTGGTTGACGACCGGCGGGTTGTAGAAAACGAGGTGCTTCTCGCCCGACGGGGCGCCGTTGTCGTCGACCAGTTCCACCGGCTCTCCGAGCAGCCTCTCGGCGTGCTCCCGAGGGTTGCGGATCGTCGCGGAGGCGCACAGGAACTGCGGGTTGCTGCCGTAGAACCGGCAGATCCGCTTCAGCCTCCGGATGACGTTCGCGACGTGGCTGCCGAATACGCCCCGGTAGGCGTGCAGCTCGTCGATAACGATGTACTTGACGTTCTCGAACAGCTTGACCCACTTCGTATGATGCGGCAGGATGGCGGAATGCAGCATGTCCGGATTGGTCACGATAATGTGGCCCGCGTTGCGAATCGCCTGGCGGACCGTCGGCGGCGTGTCCCCGTCGTAGGTGTGCGTCTTGATGTCGGCTTCCATCAGGTTGGCCAGCTCCTGCAGCTCCGCGACCTGATCCTGCGCCAGCGCCTTCGTCGGGAACAGGTACAGGGCCCGCACGCTGTCGTCGGCGAGCAGATGCTCGAGAACGGGCAGGTTGTAGCAGAGCGTCTTGCCCGACGCCGTCGGGGTTACCGTGACGACGTTCTTGCCTTCTCTCACCGCCCGATAGGAAGCGGCTTGATGCGTATACAGTTCTCGGATGCCCTTGCTCGCGAGCGCCTCCGCCAGCTTGCCGTTCATGCCCGCCGGCATCGGAACGGTGCGCGCCGGCTTGGCGGGCTGGGTATGCCAATGCGTGACGTTGGCCATGATCTCGGGATGGCCTCTCAGCAGATCGAGCCATTCCTCTACCGTGGCCGCTTTACCCGTCCATGGATTCACGGCGATATCTCCTTCGTACGTCTATTTATATGTTTTTATGCGTTTTCCTCCATTGTACAGAATACATGTTCGCCCTTCAACGTTCCGGCGCAACTTCCTTCGACTCTCCCGCCTGCCGCGATCCGGGATTATCTCTCCGTTTTCTTGCGTTTTCACGCGTTTCCGCTTCTTGTCGACAACGAATGTCGGGTCCTGCGCTTTCCCGGGAAAAGAATATTTCCGCTGTCTGAAAATTCTCTCTCTTCCCCCGCCCCCTCCCCACTTCCGGTCCCCGGGGAGGGTCGATTCCACGCGCATGAAAAAGCCGCCCCCGGCGGGACGGCCTCCGTCATGCTGCGGCATTCCTTATACGTAGGGCGGTTCCCAAGCCTTCTTGTGCCAGCCCAGCTTCTGATCGATCACGTTCAGCTGCCGGTCGAGCCGAACCTCGGCCCGGAACGGCCAATCCCGCTCCCGCCAGAACCTCAGGTCCGTCCAGGTGACCAGGTAGCCGCCGTCCGGCTGCTCCTGCCACTGGACGTACGCCCGCTTGGCGAAGTGCAAGAGCGCCTGCACGTGCGAGACCCGGCGCGACGCCCGGACGCAATCGTGGGCGTCGGCTTCCTCCCTCGGCAGCTGGGCCGTCGGCTGCAGCTTCCGGCCGACGAGGCGTCCCATGCGGAAGCCTTCGTCCGTCTGGACGACGTAATGCCAGCGATGCCAGAGAAGATCGGGCAGCACGTGCACGGCGATCGCGCGGGGGAACCGCCGCTTGACGAGCCGCACGGCCAAGCCGTGGTGCGCGATCCGCAGCAGCGCGTACCCGGCCGTCGCCAGCCAGACGGCGAGGAACGCCGTTCCGGGGGCGCTCCAGCCTCCCGCCAGCCAGACGATAAAGGCGGTTCCGTGCAGGAGCAGCAGGAACGGATCGGTTAAGCACAGCGAGTCGAGGTGCAGCCAGCCGCGGCGGACCGGCAGCAGGCACTGAACCCCGTACGCGTTCGTCAGATCGAACGCGACGTGAAGAACGACGGCCAGAAGCGCCCAGCCGAACACGATCGCCGCGTGCGGCCACTCCCCGAACGCCCACGCCGTCAAGGGAGCGATAAGCAGCGGCCACAGCAGCAGGGCCGGCAGCGAATGGCTCCAGCCGCGGTGATGCTTCACGTAGGCGTCGGTTCCTTTGAGCCGGAACACGGCGTCGAAGTCGGGCGCGTGGGACCCGATCAGCGCCGCGCACAGCACGGCCCCCGACAGGGCCGGGTCGCCGTGGACGATAGGACTTAAGTGCGCCGCCCCCGCCAACGTCGCGCCGAATAGCAGGTGAGAGCCCGTATCCATGGAGATGACCGCCTTTCTCTCGGATGGGTAGCGGCTAACGATGCCGCTAACGACTCCAGATTAGCCGCGAACTGTTCGCTCCGTATCAAACGGAAGTTACCCGTTCGTAAGAAGAAACTTATTCGGCGGCCCGGCGGATAGAACGGCGGCGGGATTGCCATGCTATCGGACGGGAGCGCGCCTGCGAGCCCATCCCAATCGACTCCAAAGGAGAATGCGAACATGGCGAAGCCGGACGATCGTTCCAATAACGCGGAGCGCCTGCGGAACGCGGTGCAGAACACCCAGGGGAACCTGGAAGAAGCGGAAGAGTACCTGGACGAGCACGCGGACGAGATCGGCTCCGAAGAAGCCGAAGCGATCTCGGACAAGAACGCCCGCCGCCGTCACGCGATCGAGGGTATGGAATCGGAGATCGAAGACGAGTCCTGATGCCTTTAACGCGGAACGGGTGCGACTTCCGAGGAGGAAGCGCACCCGTTTTGATTTTGAAGAAGTGTTCGAGAATAGCTTGTTATACGCCTTACGCCGGGAGCCGTCCCAACAAGACGGTTTTTTCCGCTTATTCAGCGACCTCGTGCCGGCAACCGTCTAAACAAGACGTTTTTTCCGCCTAGTCGAACACTCGCTAAAAATCCCCGTCCCCATCTCAGTCCCTGGAAAGTTCCCGCACGCGGTCCCTCGCGCAATTAACGCCATTAACTTTTATCGACGTTAAAATATTGCGCCTCCGGATGCGCGAACACCATGGCCGATACCGACGCCTCCGGCTCCATCATGAAGCCTTCGGTCAGATGAACGCCGATATCCTCCGGCTTCATCAGCTCGAACAGCGGCCCCTGGTCCTCCAGATCCGGGCAGGCCGGGTAGCCGAACGACACGCGGATGCCTTGGTAGCGCGCGCCGAACCGCTGCTTCATCGTCATCTCGACCGGGTCCGGGAAGCCCCAATTGTCCCGCATGATCTGGTGGACGCGTTCCGCCATCCCCTCGGCGACTTCGAGCGCCGTGGACAGCAGCGCGTGCGAGCGGAGATAATCGCCCTTCTCCTTCCAATACTCCGCCTGCTCCCGGGCGCCTTGGCCCGCCGTAACGACGAGGAAGCCGACCGTGTCCATGACTCCGCTCTCCACCGAACGCAGGAAGTCCGACAGGCAGAGGAACGGCTCGACCGCCTGGCGCGGGAACGAGAACCGCTTCAGCACCTTCGTCTTATCCTGCGGGTCGTAGATCAGAATATCGTTGCCGTCCGATTGGGCCGGGAAGAAGCGGTACATCCCCTGCGGCTTCAGCCAGCCGTGCCGCTGGGCCTCCGCCATCAGCTCGTCGACCGTCGCCTTGAGCTGCACCGTCTTCTCGTCGCCGGCCGCGAGCAGCTCTTCCACCTTGCCCTTGACGCCGAGATGGTGGCCGAGCAGCATCTGGAAGTTGACGTACGGCAGCACGTGGCTCAGCGGGTAATCGCGAAGCACGTGACGCTCGTAGTCCGGCGGCGTGAACAGCGGCGCGTCCTGGGAGATGTTCGAGCGGCGCGCCCGCGTGAGCTCCGGAAGCTCCTTCTTCGTCTCCCCTTCTTCCGACAGAAGCGCGAGCGCCGCCCGATGCTCCTCTTCGATCCGGGTACGCTGCGCGGGATCGCTCAGCTTGTTCGCCAGATCGAGCCCGTCCATCGCGTCCTTCGCGTAGAGCACGACCCCGTCGTATTCGGGCGCGATCCGCGTCTTCGTGAACTTGCGCGTCAGCGCCGCCCCGCCGACGAGAATCGGCGCGTCGATGCCCGCGTTGCGCAGGTCCTGCGCGGTCAGCACCATCTGCTGCGCGGACTTGACGAGCAGCCCCGACAGGCCGATCGCGTCCGGCTTCTCGGCGCGGTACGCTTCGATCAACTGCTCCGGCGGCACCTTGATGCCGAGGTTGACGATCTTGTAGCCGTTGTTGGCGAGAATGATCTCGACGAGGTTTTTGCCGATGTCATGCACGTCTCCCTTGACGGTGGCGAGCATGATTTTCCCCTTCACGGCGGAATCGGCCTTCTCCATGTGCGGCTCGAGATGGGCGACGGACGCCTTCATCACTTCCGCGCTCTGCAGCACCTCGGCGACGATCAGTTCGTTGTTGTTGAACAGCCGGCCGACCTCCGACATCCCGTCCATAAGAGGTCCGTTGATGATGTCGAGCGGCGCGTACTTCTTCAGGGCTTCGTCCAGATCGGCGAATAGCCCTTCCTTGCTGCCTTCCACGACGTAATTGGCGAGTCTCTCCTCGAGCGACAGATTGTCGGCCTTGACCTTCTTCTCGACCTTCTTGTCGCGGAACGCGGCCACGAACGCAGCCAGCGTCTCGTCGTTCGTCTCGTAGAGCAGCTTCTCCGCCAAGTGGCGCTCGTGCTCCGGAATGGACGCGTAGCGCTCCAGCTTCTCGGTGTTGACGATCGCGTAGTCGAGCCCGGCCTTCGTGCACTCGTACAGGAACACCGAGTTCAGCACTTCCCGGCCCGCGTCCGGCAAGCCGAACGAGATGTTGCTGATGCCGAGGATCGTCTGGCACTTGGGCAGCGCCTGCTTGATGAGGCGAATGCCTTCGATCGTCTCCTTCGCGGAGCCGATGTATTGCTCGTCGCCGGTGCCGACGGGGAAGACGAGAGGGTCGAAAATAATATCCTCGCTCGCCAGCCCGTACTTGTTCACGAGAAGATCGTGCGAGCGGACCGCGACGTCCAGCTTGTCTTCCCGCTTGATCGCCTGCCCCCGTTCGTCGATCGTTCCGACGACGACGGCGGCGCCGTAACGGTGCACGATCGGCACGACCTTCTCGAACTTCTCTTCCCCGTCCTCGAGGTTGATCGAGTTGATGATCGACTTGCCTTGAATGTATTTGAAGGACAGCTCGATGACGGCCGGGTCGGTCGTGTCGATCATAAGCGGAGCCTTGACCTTCTTCGTGACGAATTCGAGGAACTTCTTCATATCCGACGCTTCGTCGCGGTCCGGATCCTGCACGCACACGTCGATGACGTGAGCCCCGTTCTTCACCTGGGCGCGGGCGATCTCGGACGCTTCCTCGTACTTGCCCTCCGCGATCAGCCGCTTGAACTTGCGGGAGCCGAGCACGTTCGTCCGTTCGCCGACCATGTACGGACGGCTCTCGTTCTCGATGTACACCGTCTCGATGCCGGAGACGGCCGGCGGATGGTCGCCTTCGCGCTTGCGGGGAGCGACGCCCTCCATGGCGGCGGCGATCGCGGCGATATGCGCCGGCGTCGTGCCGCAGCAGCCGCCAGCCACGTTCAGCCAGCCCTGCTCGGCGAACGCGCGCAGCTTCTTCGCGAGCGATTCCGGGGATTCGTGGTAATGCCCGTTCTCGTCCGGCAGCCCCGCGTTCGGATAGCAGCTGATCGCCGTATGCGCGAGCGAGGACAGCGTGCGGATATGGTCGCGCATAAATTCCGGACCGGTCGCGCAGTTTAAGCCGACCGAGACCGGGTTCAAGTGTTCGAGGGAAATATAGAAGGATTCGATATTCTGACCCGCGAGCGTCGTTCCCATCGGTTCGATCGTGCCGCTGATCATGACGGGAAGGTCGCGTCCCGTCTTCTCGAACGCTTGGCGGACGCCGATGCCGGCCGCCTTGACGTTTAGCGTATCCTGGCACGTCTCGATCAGGATCGCGTCGACGCCGCCTTCGATAAGGGCGACCGTCTGCTCGCGATAATCGTCGACCAGCTGGTCGAACGTTACGCCGCCCGTGACCGACAGCGTCTTCGTCGTCGGTCCGAGCGCTCCGGCCGCATAGCGGGGCTTCTCCGGCGTCGAATATTTGTCGCAGGCTTCGCGGGCGAGCTTGGCCGCCGCGAGGTTAATCTCCCGCGCCTTCCCGGGGATGTCGTATTCCGCGAGCACGACGGCGGTCGCGCCGAACGTGTTCGTCTCGATAATATCCGCTCCGGCCTCCAGATAAGCGGAGTGGATGCCGAAGATGACGTCCGGCCGGGTCAGGACGAGCATCTCGTTGCAGCCTTCCAGCTCTTCCCCGCCGAAGTCCTCGGCCGTCAACCCGGCTTGCTGGATCATCGTGCCCATCGCGCCGTCGAGAATGAGAATTCGCTTCTCGAGCGCCTCTTGCAATGTCGGTTTGGTATACGTTAAAGTCATGTTAGATGCCTCTTCCTTCGTCTGCAAAATCATTAAGCTCTATACTACCAGAATCGGATGATCCCGGAAAGATGTGTATAGCCGCTTAGTCGACACCGGACGGAAATTGGGTTATAATCAAGTCACTAATTCATATTGGGAAAGAAGGAATAATCCATGGCCAAGATTAAGGTCCGCAATACCGGCGAACTGATTCAAGGCGAAGAGAACGTGCGTTCCTTCCTGGAGAAGCAATCCGTTCTGTACGAACACTGGGATCCGAAGAAGCTGCCGGAGCGCCTTCAGGAGAACTTCAACCTTAGCGCGGAAGACAAGGATGAGATTCTCTCCACGTTCAAGACGGAGATCGAAGACTTGGCCGCCCGCCGCGGCTACAAGACTTGGGACATCGTCGTCCTGAGCGAGAACACGCCGAACATCGAGGATCTGCTGAAGAAGTTCGAGCAGGTTCACACCCACACCGAAGACGAAGTCCGCGCCATTACGGCTGGCGAAGGCATCTTCATCATCAAGGGCGACGATTCGGTCGGCTACTTCGACGTCATCCTCTCGCCCGGCGACGTCATCTCCGTACCGGAAGGCAACCCGCACTTCTTCACGCTGACCGACCTCCGCAAGGTCGTGGCCGTTCGCCTGTTCATCGAGACCGAAGGCTGGATCGCCCATCCGTTCGAAGATCCCGCGTTCGTTAAGTGACTCTTCGCTTCAAGACAAATCCCCTGCCCCGGAACGTCCGTTCCTCCGGCAGGGGATTTTTGTCTTTAGCCGTTCAATCGGTTGAGCAAAGGAATCAGATCCCTTAGGCTCGCGATCTCGTGGCTCGGCACGATGTCTCCGGTCCGCTCGATCCCGTGGCGGTTGATCCAGACGGACGTCATGCCCACTCCGTTGGCACCCTGAATGTCGGTCGTCAGCTTGTCGCCGACCATGACGCCCTCTTCGGCCGAGATGCCGAGCTTGTCCATCGCATGCCGGAACAGGCGGGGCGACGGCTTGCCTTCGCCGAAGTGGCCGGAGATGACGATCGCGTCGAAGTACGGGGCGATGGCCGGCACGCCGTCCAGCTTCTCCTGCTGAAGATCGGGCGAGCCGTTCGTGAGCAGCAGCAGCTTGTAAGACTCGCGCAGGATGTCGAGCACCTCGAACGTCTCTTCGTAGACGTGAGGCAATCCGCGCCGCTGCGCCGGGAACAGCTCGGCCAGCTTCGCTCCGAGCTCGGGATCGTCGACTCCGAGGGCGGCCAGCCCGCGCGTCCACGCGTCGCGGCGATAACCCGGCGCGATCTGCTCCAGCTTGCGGAACATCGGATGATCTCCGTGCGTGAAGTTCCCCCACAGACCCTCGAACGGGTTGATGCCGATCATCTGGGTGAAAGAGAACGTCTCGTAGCTCTCGTACAAGGCTCTCGCTTCCTTGCGGACGGAAGCTTCCAGAGCGTCGGCGTCCAAGCCGGCGGCTTCCGCTCCGACCCGGCAGGTCGATTCGAAGGCTTCCTTGATGCTGCGCTCGTCCCACAGCAGAGTGTCGTCCAAATCAAACAATACGGCTCTGATCGTCATGAATGCGGTCCCTCTCCCCGATGTACGGCTGTCTCTATTTGCTCTTCAATTCCCATTCGATATGATGCAGCGTCGCGAACGCGTGAAGTCTCTCCCCCATCTTCTCGATCGGAAACCGGTTCATGAACCGCGAGAAAACCCAATTGCCGCCCTTCACCGTCTCTACGATAATATAGCCCGGCTGTTGGACGAGCTTGCGGATCTCGGTCGGCTTCAGCCGCTTGTAGCCGGAGAAGCGGCGCGTCTCCAGGAAGTCCTTGCCGACGGCCAGATACGGCCGGCGAAGATAGTAGAACACGGCCAGCAGCAAATATAAGCCTACGGTTACCCAGAACATGCTGGCGGTCTGCTGGAACGCTTCCGACCAAGGCTGCGAGATCAGAACGATCAGAACCGCCAGCAGAACGAGCAGCGTCGGCACGATATAGCTGCGCCCCTGGAAGCGGTCGATCTGTTGGGCCGGCGCGGCGATGGCGCCCTTGCCTTCCTTCTTGCGCCGCTTGTTGATTTGCTTCGAATTGCGTTCTACCATGCGTTCCCAGGAACGTGACATTGCGATGAATCCCCCTCGGTCATGGCGGCTGCGGCCGCGGCTGTTGCTCTGCGATACGTTAATGGCGGATACCCGACTTCGGCGGTTCGTCCGTAAACTCGATGCCGTCGAGTTGATAACGGAATGACTTGCGGAAGTTCGCCAGGTACTTCTTGCGAAGCGAGTCGCGTTCGGCCAATTCCTCTTCCGTCAGGCCGATCGTTTTATGTTTACGGGCGAGCTCGTTAATTCTCGCTACCAATTCCTCCATGATTCGTTCACTCTCCTTCCCGTGTTCCGTGCGTGAAAACCCTCTTCTACTTTGACATTTTCCACTAGACGTGTCAAGGCGCCCAAGCGCTCCCGCCCCCTGCCGGCCAAATCGTCCGGACGACAAAAAAGAGACCGGGACGTCTGCGGGACGCCTCCGATCTCTCTCGCTTCATTAATAGTATCTCAACCCGAACAAGCTGACACAAATATGCGAACATATGATCCTATGTCTTGAGAACCGTAGCAGGGATAATCAGCCGGTCGCCGCTCCGCAAGGAAGACGAGGTCAAGTCGTTGCGCTTCTTGATCTGATGGATGACGGCGCGCGTATCCATCCCTTCCTGCTTCACGCTCTCCGCGATCGACCACAGCGTGTCTCCGCTGTCTACCAAGACGACCCGTTCCTCCGCGGAAACCGGCTTGGCCGCGGATTCGTCCGCGAACGAACGCATGAACGAGAATCCCGCGAACAGGATGACGAACGCCGCGAACAAGAACGACAACCGGGCCAGCTTCCAACCTGCTTCTCTCTTGGCGACGCCCGAACGCCTTCCGCCGCGTTCCCCTTCTACCTTCTTATATCGATTCGAGCCCGGGTTCGAGCTCGCGAACGTTCCGCGATTCCCTTCGTTGGATCCGGATCCGATAACCCATGCATGTACCATATCGACTCACCGCTCCCCAAACATTTGTTCTGGTTTCATAATAACACGAACATACGTTTGAATCAACCATAATTTAGAACATTTGTTCCGAGAGAACGAATGTTTGTGCGAACTTCGGTTCTGTGTTATAATTTGTCATATGAACTCTTCCATTCAGGAGGTAACGGGCGTGTCGAAGATGTCTAACCGCCAGACGGCGATATTGGAATTCATTAAGAACGAAGTGAAGGACAAGGGGTATCCCCCTTCCGTCCGCGAGATCGGCGAAGCCGTCGGCCTCGCTTCGAGCTCCACCGTTCATGGCCATCTGGACCGCCTCGAGAAGAAGGGCCTGATCCGCCGGGACCCGACGAAGCCCCGCGCGATCGAGATTCTGGACGAAGACGGGGAGTCCAGCACCCATTACGCCTTCGCGGTGCGCAAGGTGCCTCTCGTCGGCAAGGTCACGGCCGGCGTCCCGATTACCGCCACGGAGAATATCGAGGATTACTACCCTCTTCCCGAAGCCATGGTAGGCGACCAGCAGGTGTTCATGCTCACCGTCGTCGGGGACAGCATGATCGAAGCCGGCATCCATAGCGGCGACTTCGTCATCGTGCGCCAGCAGCAATCCGCCAATAACGGCGACATCGTCGTGGCCATGACGGAAGACGACGAAGCGACCGTCAAGACGTTCTACAAGGAACGGGACCACATTCGCTTGCAGCCGCAGAACAGCGCCATGGAGCCGCTTCGCCTGAACAAGGTGAGCATTCTCGGGAAGGTTATCGGGCTGATTCGCAGCATCAAGTAATCGCCATGGAATCGAAGAAGGATCGTTCTTCGGGGATCCCCCGTCGAACGATCCTTTTTTACCTTTTGCCGCATGCTATTCTCTTCCCGTGGGGCAACCCATTAGCCCGCCGATCGGCCCGTCCGTCTCCAACCCGTCGGCTGCATGCTCCTTCAGCTCGCCGACCGGAACGTTGGTCTCCCGCTCCGGGCTGTCGAGCGGATAAACCCGCGCCGTCTCCGTATCCTCGTCGACGTGCTGAATGTACACCGGAGTCCCGTTCAACGTCACGTTCGCCATGACCGGCGATGCGGCGATCTCGGACGCCCGCTGCGTGTTCATGCGATTCTCACCCTCCTTGAACATGGAATTCGTTAAAGTATGACCCGCCGCGGTCGGCAAGATACGTTGCATGTCAACGGTTTGCGGACTGGCCAAACAACCCCGAGAGTCGCAGCATTTAATCGTTGGTCCCGAAGTGACGGAGAGAGCGGTTCCGAAAACATGGCTTCCATTGTGGGCGAACGACAAATAAACCGCTTCGGAACCGAAGCGGCCTGTTTGGTTTATGATTAAGTTAGGGAACCGTTCTTCCGTCTTTCCCGCAGAGCCGTATTATTTTGGAATCTCGATCGGCCCTTTCACTAATCGCCATTCATTGGAATCATCTTTTTGCAAATCAAAGTAAACGACATCACCATTTTTTCGTTCCCAAAACTGGATAACCCGTTGAAGATCGGAGTGAATCAATACCGCAGGGAACACATCGCCGATTTCTAATGCGCCGTTCGTTTCTTTACCCATCAAGACTCGATTGAAGGAAGAGGCTTCTTTTATCGTCATTTTGTTTGTAAATTCCAAATCAACATCGCCGGCATTGACCAATTTCCATTCCGATTTGGATTCTTCGCCGATACTCTTCAGTACAGCCGCTTCGCCGCGTTTCCAACTGTTCTGTAAAAAAGAAGCCAACTCTGGTTTCTTTGTTTCAAGAAAAGGCCGATGATGATTGATATGTGCGGTTCCATTTTTGAATGCTTCTTGAAAAGTCTCAGGTTGATCAGCATTCGTTAACTGCGCGATTCCAAAGATGGAGCCACCTGCAACCACACAAGAAAACAACGTTTTTACAAGTGCTTTTTTCATTTAGTCACCCTCCCAATATTCCGTTCCAGCAAAATCGTAGTCATTACCATCCTCATATTCCCAATGTTCACTCCATCTCATTTCATAATCATTCGACGATTTGTGTGTACAAGAAGCTGTTTTAGCTTCTACATTGATGGGTTGAGTGCTATCTTCAGACTGCTTACTTCCAGAAAACACACCATTTGTATACCAGTTGAAGTAAACTCGCCCTAGTTCCGCTTCTGGAAAAAAGCCATTTTCGCTGCCTCGGTCAACCCCTAAGACATAACTAGCGCTCCCAACAGGACATGTTGAATCTATGAAAATAGATCGAGACGGGGTTACATAAGCAGATGCAGATTGATTGATGCAAATAATGGAAAACACCGAAAAGGCAACAATTGACTTTGTTACTTTTTCTTTACTTAATAAAAAATTCTTCTTTTCTAACATTACTCATCCTCCATTTCAATTTTATTGTCCCAAGAACATGATTATTATACAATTATTTTACTTTTTTCCTATAGTTATTAAATTTTATTTTTTTGCAACTAAATACCTAAAATTGAGTTGCTTCAATTGAATACTCAATCGTATTTTATGACTACTCTACAGGATGCCTAATATTAAAACGATCTAACATCCAATAAAGTTTAAATAAAAAAACGCCCCGTCCGAGGGCCCGATAGAACGGCTGTTCCATCGGACCTTCTTCGGAGGCGTCTCGCTTCTTCGTTCGTCGCCAATCAATACATCGTCAAGTACTGATCCCGCTCCCATTGGTGAACCTGGGTGCGGTACATATCGTACTCGATCTCCTTCATCTCGTAGAAGTGAGTCAGAGCGTGATCTCCGAGCGCTTCGCAGACGACTTCGTCGCGGAGCATCTCCGCGAGAGCCTCGCGCAGGTTAAGCGGCAAGCTCGGGATGTTGGCGTCGATGCGCTCTTCCTCGGTCATGACATAGATATTGCGGTCGACCGGAGCCGGAAGCGGCGTCTTGTTGCGGATGCCGTCCAAGCCGGCCTTCAGCATGACCGCGAGAGCCAGGTACGGGTTGGCCGCCGGATCCGGGTTGCGCACTTCGACGCGGGTGCTGAGGCCGCGGGAAGCCGGGATCCGGATCATCGGGCTGCGGTTGCTGGCCGACCAGGCGACGTAGCACGGAGCTTCGTAGCCGGGAACGAGACGCTTGTACGAGTTGACGGTCGGGTTCGTGATGGCCGCCATGCCGCGGGCGTGCTTCAGAATGCCGGCCATGTATTGGCGGGCCGTCTGGCTGAGGCCCAGCTTGTCGTTCGCGTCGTAGAACGCGTTCTCCCCGCCGCGGAACAGCGACTGGTGGCAGTGCATGCCGGAGCCGTTCATTCCGAACAGCGGCTTCGGCATGAACGTCGCGTGCAGGCCGTGCTGGCGCGCGATCGTCTTGACGACGAGCTTGAACGTCTGGATCTGGTCGGCGGCGCGAATGGCGTCCGCGTACTTGAAGTCGATCTCGTGCTGGCCGGGAGCGACCTCGTGGTGGGAAGCTTCGATCTCGAAGCCCATCTCTTCGAGCATAAGCACGATGTCGCGGCGGCAGTTCTCGCCGAGATCGGTCGGAGCCAGGTCGAAGTAGCCGCCTTGGTCGTTCAGTTCGGTCGTCGGATTGCCCTTCTCGTCCGTCTGGAACAGGAAGAATTCAGGCTCCGGGCCGACGTTCATCGCGGTGAAGCCCATCTCTTCGGCTTCCTCGAGCACGCGCTTCAGAATGCCGCGCGGGTCGCCGGCGAACGGCGTGCCGTCCGGCATGTAGACGTCGCAGATCAAGCGGGCGACGCGGTCCTGGGTGACCCACGGGAAGACGACCCAGGTGCTCAGGTCCGGGTACAGATACATGTCGGATTCCTCGATCCGCACGTAGCCTTCGATCGAAGAGCCGTCGAACATCATCTTGTTGTCGAGCGCCTTCTCGAGCTGGCTGACCGGAATCTCGACGTTCTTGATGATGCCCATCAGGTCGGTGAATTGCAGGCGGATGAAGCGTACGTTCTCTTCCTTCGCGATCCGCAGGATGTCTTCGCGCGTATAATTCGTGCTCATGGCAACCTCCTTGAATGGTCTTGACTCGGATTACTTGTTCTTGAAGAAGCGCGAGAGCTCCCCTTGGATCAGGGAGACCTGGCCCGGCCGCTTGGCGCCCATCAGCTGCTGCTTCAGCATCCGGTGAAGCTGCGTATCGGACAGCTCGCGGCGCTTGACCTCCGATTGCTCGTTGATGATCGTCCCGGTGTCCTCGCCTTCGCCGACCGGGTTCATCACTTGCTTGATTCCGGCGATATTCACGCCTTTCTCGATCAACGACTTGATCTCGAGCAGACGCTCGACGTCGTTGAACGAGAACAACCTCTGATTCCCTGCCGTACGGGCCGGTTGAATAAGCTCATGTTGTTCATAATAACGAATTTGCCTGGCCGTCAGGTCCGTCAGCTTCATGACGATCCCGATCGGGAACAACGCCATATTCCTGCGTATCTCGTCGCCAGCAGCCATATCGTATCAACCTTCCATCTTGACGCTTGATTTGTGTAACCACTTCCATTGTAACTTCATCCCACAAAGGTGTCAAGGAATGTAAGGTTTGATAACGAATTCTTTTGGCGCAAAAAGTCGAAGCCTTCGGTCCGTCCCGCTAGAGCAAGCCGAGACGATGGAAGTCCTCTAACACCTGGCGTACCGCGAATTTGACATGCGCATAGGTGAGTCCGCCCTGCATGAACGCGATGTAAGGTTCGCGAATGGGCGCGTCCGCGGACAGCTCCAGGCTGCCGCCTTGGATGAACGTGCCCGCCGCCATGATGACGGGATGCTCGTAGCCCGGCATGTCCCAAGGCTCGGGGACGACGTGCGAATCGACCGCCGCCGCCTTCTGGATCGCCTGGACGAACGCGATCAGCTGCTCGGCCGAAGCGAACCGGACGGCCTGAATCAGGTCCGTGCGTTCGTCTCCCCGCCGCGGATGCGTCTCGAAGCCGAGCTCCTCGAAGACGGACGCGGCGAAGATGCTCCCTTTGACCGCTTGTCCGACAAGCAGCGGAGCGAGGAACAGTCCCTGGTAAATAGCCCGGGTCGTCCCGAGCATCGCCCCGACTTCCCCGCCGATCCCCGGTACCGTCACCCGATAGGCGGCCAGCTCCACCAAATCTCTGCGCCCGGCGATATAGCCTCCGCTCGCGGCGAGGCCCCCGCCCGGGTTCTTGATCAGCGAGCCCGCGATCAGATCGACTCCGACCTCCGTCGGCTCGCGGTCTTCGGTGAATTCTCCGTAGCAGTTGTCCGCGAAGACGACCGCGTCCGGCTTCAGCCGCTTGAGCCGCTCCGCCATCTCCCCGAGCTGAGCGACCGTGAACGACGGCCGCCAATCGTAGCCCCGCGAGCGCTGCAAGGCGAATACGCGGGTCTTCTCCGTCACGGCCGCCTCGACGCCGTCCCAATCGACCGCGCCTCCGGCGGCAAGCGGCACGATCTTGGCCTTCACGCCCCAATCGGCGAGAGAGCCCGTTCCGTCGCCTTCGAAGCCGATGACCTTATGCAGCGTATCGTAGGGTCTGCCCGTCGCGAACACGATCTCGTCGCCGGGCCGGAGCACGCCGAACAGGGCCGCCCCGATCGTGTGCGTCCCCGAGACGAGATGAGGCCGGACGATGGCCGCCTCCGCCCCGAAGACGTCGGCGTACACTTCGTCCAGCACTTCGCGGCCTCTGTCGTTGTAGCCGTAACCGGTCGACCCCTCGAAGTGGAAGTCGCTCACTTTATGCTTCTGGAACGCCCGAATGACCTTCCACTGGTTGCGTTCCGCGATGTCGTCCGTCTCCGCGAGGCGGGCGGACGCCTTGCTCTCCGCCGTTCCCGCCAAGCTTGCCCAATTGCCGTCCCACATACTCATTGCCGTCTTCTCCGTCTCCATTCTATCCGAATCCGCCATCCCGCACCGATAACGTACGTAGGCGTTCGATTCCTGCTTCGTCTCTCTATTCGCCGTACGGCTGCATCCGGTACTCCTCCAGCGGCCGGCCGTACTTCTCCATGTCCGCGGGATTCAGCCGCACCGTGAGCACAAGCCAATCGTCCTCGGTCTCCCGCTCCGTCACGTCGCCGACCCGGTGCGCGAGCGCGGCCAGGTCGCCGCGCGACGCCGGAATGCGCAGCCGCGCCATGCCGCCGAGAAGCTTGTCCTCGATTCTGCGCACCAGGGCGTCCATATCCTTCTCGTCGAACGCGCTGACGAGAACCGTATCCGGCCCTCCCGCCAGCAACGAAGCCTCCTTGTCCGAACAAGCGTCGATCTTGTTGTAGACGAGAAGCTTCGGCTTGCCGCCCGCGCCGAGTTCGGCGAGCACTTCCTCCACGACCTCCCGCTGGCGGTCCCGCATCGGCGACGAGGCGTCCATGACGTGCAGAAGCAAATCCGCCTCGTTCGCTTCCTCGAGCGTCGCGCGGAACGCGGCCACGAGATCGTGGGGCAAATTCTGAATGAAGCCGACCGTGTCGGTCAGCAGCACTTCCTTGCCGCTTGGCAGCTTCAGCGTTCTCGTCGTCGGGTCGAGCGTGGCGAACAGCTTGTTCTCCGCCAGCACGTCGGCGGCGGTCAGCTGCCGGAGCAGCGTCGACTTGCCCGCGTTCGTGTAGCCGACGAGCGCGACTTGGACGACGCCGGTCTTCCGGCGCCGTTCCCGGTGCAGGCTGCGGTGCGCGAGGACGCCCTCGAGCTGGCGCTTCAGCTCGCCGATCCGGTTCCGGATATGCCGCCGGTCCGTCTCCAGCTTCGTCTCGCCGGGACCTCTCGTGCCGATGCCGCCGCCGAGCCGGGACAAGTTCTTCCCTTGGCCCGACAACCGGGGGAGCAGGTAAGTCAGCTGGGCGAGCTCGACCTGGAGGATGCCCTCCCGGGTCTTGGCTCTCCCGGCGAAAATATCGAGAATAAGCTGGGTGCGGTCGATGATCTTGGCGTCCAGCGCTTCTTCCAGGTTCCGCACCTGCGCGCCGGACAGCTCCTGATCGAAGATGACGGTCGCAATGCCGCGCTCCGCGATCAGCTCCTTCAGCTCCATCGCCTTGCCCTTGCCGACGAACCACTTCGAATCCGGCACGTCCCGGTTCTGCATCCTCGTGTCCACCACTTCGACGCCGGCGGTCTCCGCGAGCTGGACGAGCTCGTCTAGCGACAGCTGCGGATCCGCGCCCGAACGCCGGACTTCATCGGTCACGAGACTGACGAGCAGCGCGCGTTCGCTCGCCCCCGCCCCCGTCTCGTATGTACTAGGTCTCATGCGGCGAATCGTTCCTCCATTAAACGTCGTATCGTAAGTCGCGTTGTAACGCCCGCCCGTTAAATCCGTCCCGGGGCTATCCCCCGAACATCGTCGAAGTCCCGGAGGACGCCGGGGAAGCCGGAGGCGCGGCGCGCAGATCTTCCGGACGAAGGCTCATCAGCTCCTGGCGTCCCGGCGAACCCTCCGGATGCTGGGACAGAAGCCGGACCGCCTGGTTGCGGATCGCTCTCTCGAGCGCGTTCCGGACGAAGCGCGCGTTGCTGAAATGGTACGGGGAGGCGCCCTTCTCCTGCAGAATCAGCTGCCTCAGCTTCACCAGCGTCTGGGGCTGAAGCGTATAGTCCCGCTCCTTCGCCATCCCTTCGGCGATCTGAACGAGCTGGTCCAGCGAATAGTCGGGGAACTCGATCTGGATCGGGAACCGCGAAGGAAGACCGGGGTTCGTCATCAGGAAGAAGTCGATCTCCATCGTGTAGCCCGCCAGAATCAGAACGAACTGGTTCTTATAGTCTTCCATCGCCTTGACCAGAGTATCGATCGCTTCCTTGCCGAAGTCCTTCTCCCCGCCTCGGGCGAGGCTGTAGGCCTCGTCGATGAATAATACCCCGCCGAGCGACTTCTTCACCAGGTCCCTCGTCTTCTGGGCGGTATGCCCGATATATTCCCCGACGAGATCGGCTCGTTCCACCTCGACCAGATGCCCCTTGGTCAGCAGCCCCATGCCTTGGAACAGCTTGGCGAGCAGACGGGCGACCGTCGTCTTCCCCGTTCCGGGGTTCCCTTTGAAAATCATGTGATACACGTGCGCTTCGCTATGAAGCCCGGCCTCGCCCCGCAGGTGGGCGATCTGAAGGAGCGCGTAGATCTCGAACACCAGCTCCTTGACGCTCTCCAGCCCCACCATCCGATCCAATTCCCGCTGCCATTCGAGCCAGGGCCCGCTCGCGGGGATCGCCTTCGCCGCTTCGTTCGAAGCGGCCGCAGCGGCCGGCGCCGCGCCCGAAGCGTCGCCGGATCTCAAGATCACGTTAATCTGCCGCGAAGGCCTTGCCGTCGCCGCGGCCGAATTCCGGCTGTCCGAAGTTCCCGTTCTTCCGTTCAACGCGTACCACCCCGCTGCCGCATCAGTCGGCGAATCGCCGCTATACCAATCTATTCCGGCGAATTAGCCTGCATGCAACAACCACTTCTCGGCCAACCACTTCGTGCAGGCTAGAACTTCGCGGGTCCTGTTGTAAGCCATGTTCAGCACCCGGCTGTCCACGACGCTGACCTGAACCGGGTCGTAGCCGAGCGTCCCGGCGATGTCGCCCGCCCGGGAACCGTGGAATTGATGCGTCACGATCAGCGCGACGTTCCAGCCGTTCTCCCGCATGATGTCGCGGGAGAATTGCAAATTCTCGTACGTGCTGTGCGAGTTCGGCTCCAGGACGATGTCCTCGGGCGGGACGCCTTGTCCGATCAGATAATCTCGCATTCCTTCGGCCTCCGTCAGCTTCGCTCCGCCCGCGTCCAAGCCTCCCGACAGAAGGAACCGGTCGAACTTGTCCGCCTTGTACAGCGCGAGCGCGTGGTCCAGCCGTTCCCGCAATCCCGGGCTCGGCTTGTCGTCCCACAGCTTCGCGCCGAGGACGATGCCGACGTCGGCGTGCTTCATCCGGCCGACGGACGGGTGATCCTCGTAACTCAGGCTGACGAAGAACAGGGTCGCGCACCAGACGGCGAGGACCGTCGCTCCGGCCGCGGCGCACCAGGCGATCAGCCTCAGCAGCCTGCCGGCCGGGGACCGGCGGGAGCGCGGGCGCCCGCGCGGCTCCCCGACGGGCGGATACGCTCCGTCGCGGGCGGCTTCGGCCTGCCTCGGACTAGAGGTCATTTGGCATCCTTCTCCCATCCCAATTGATCGAGCAGCACCTTCCTGTGATGCAGGCTCATGTCGAAGTAAGGGAACTTCTTCTGGCGGATCATCGAGAGCAGCCGGCCGGCGGTCTTCTGCGCCATGGCGGAGTCTCGCTGCGAGATATGGCCGTCGTCCAACGCCTCCTCCAGCTCGTCTTCGTCCAGCAGCAGCGTCTCTCCCGTCGGCAGCACGACGATGTCCAAGTACAGATCGTCGAACCAAGGCACTTGCTGGTCGGTCAATCCCTGCGTCTTGCAGATGTCGATGTACCACTGCACGACCTTGCCCTTGTCGTCGAACATCGTCGTGACGACGAAGTGCTCGCCTCTCGGAAAGTGCTGCATCCATAAATAGCCCCGGTCCGCCAGACACATCCGGCGGCCGTTATATTCCTTCCACAGCGGGTCCCGAAGCTCGTGAATCCGGTACAGGGTCACGAATCCGCGGAAGCCGGGTTCGTCCATCGGGAAGCAGGCATAGCTCTTCTTAAGAATCCGGCGCCAATTGGCCCGGTCGGAAAATTTACGTTTCATGACTGAATTCGTCTCCGGTAATCGATTTACACAAAGCTTACCACAACTTACCGTCCGTCACCAGCGAACGGCCGACCGCCGGAGGCGCCGTCCTCGCCTCAATCCCAATTCTTGCCCATGCGCACGTGGGGAATTCCCGCGTCCAGGAACGTATCGGGGGAATGAGTCGCATACCCGAGCCGGAGATAAAAAGGCTCCGCCGTCACCTGGGCGTCGAGAACGACTCCCTTGCAGCCGCGGGCGCGAGCGTCCGCTTCCATCCCCTCCATCAGCAGGCGGCCGACCGACCGTCCCCGGTATTCGGACAGCACCGCGATTCTCTGGAACTTGGCGATGCCCGGCTCGTATTCCTTCCACCTTCCGGTCGCGATCGTCCTGCCGTCGTCCACGACGACGAAGTGGCGGCACGCTTCGGGGGAGACGTCGTATTCGTCCCACTCGAGCGACTCGTCCACCCCTTGTTCTTCGACGAATACGGATTTGCGAACCCTCCTGGCTTCGGCGAGCTGTTCGGAAGTCGTGACGCGTATGCATTGCATCGTATTTTTCGCTCCTTCTATTCCGATTGGATTCAACAGAGAGAGAGGCCGTCCCGTAGCCCTCGTCCGGACTCGGGACGGCCTCTTGGCGCTGCCGCTTCGATGGGAAAACCGTATGATCCGGCCGCGCCGGTCGGCGGGCACGAAGTTATTCGTTCGCCGGTTTTACGATGACTCCCGTATCGGCGGAGCCCGGCGGCGTCTGGCTCGGGGAAGGCGAACCGCCGCTCTCGAGCGTGCCGCCTTGCCCCGATCCCTGACCTTGTCCTTGCCCTTGGCCTTGGCCCGAACCCTGCCCTTGGCCTTGTCCCTGTCCTTGACCCGGCTCCTGCCCTTGGTTCTGGCCGTCTCCGGCGCCCGAACCTTGACCGTCGCCTTCGCCTTGGCCTTGGCCGTCTTCCGGAAGTTGGCCTTGACCGTCTTCCGGCGGCACCGTCTCTTCGCCGCCGGGTTCTCCGGAAGGCTCGCCCGGCAACACGCCGCCGTCCGTGCCTTCATCCGGCGGCGGACTCTCGCCGGTCGAGATCGTGACCGACACCTGCGGCGACGGCGTGCCCTCCGTCTTCGTCTGCGGATCGTAGGCGGTGACGTAATACGTATACGTCATGTCCGGCAAGATCGCGAAGTCCGTATGCGCGGGATCTGCCGCCTGAGCGAGCAGCTTGAATTCGGCTTCCTCGTTCGACTTGCGATAAATGTTGTAGGTGATTCCTTCCCCGTCCACCGCCGTCCAATTCAGCTCGACGGCCGGCTGGTCGGGATCGTAGTTGGCCATCAAGCCCGACACCGCGTCCGGCGCCTTGACCTGCTCCTCGTCCTGGACGGATTCCGGCTTCGGAAACGACAGCTTCTCGTGCCCCTTGAGCCCGGCCGCCATCACCTTGGAGAACAGCGCCGCCGCTTGGCTGCTGCCGCTCTTGACGTAGTGGTTCTCGTCGGTCACGTCGTAGCCCATCCATACCGCCGCCGTCCATTCCGGCGTATAGCCGACGAACCAGATGTCGCGAATGCCGCCCGAGACGTTCTTGAGGCCGAGCTGCGTCGTGCCCGTCTTGCCCGCCACCGTTCGTCCGCTGATCTTCGCCTTGACGCCGGTGCCGTTCGCCACGACGCCCTTCATGATCTCCGTCACGTAATACGCCGTCTTCGGATCCATCACTTGCTTCGCCTTCGACTTGAACTGATAGACCGTCTTGCCGGCCGAATCCGTGATCTTCTCGATGCTGTGCGGATCCTGCAGCGTGCCTCCGTTGGCGAACGCGCCGTACGCCCTCGCCATCTGGAGCGGCGACACCCCGTTCGTCAAGCCGCCGAGAGCGATCGCCAGGTTGCGGTCGTCCGGGCCGAGCTCGATGCCGAGCTTGGCGGCGAAGTCGACGCCCTTCTTGACCCCGATCTCGTTGAGCAGCCAGACGGCCGGCTGGTTGCGCGACTCCCGGATCGCGTCCGCCATGCTGACGGGCCCGATATACTTGACCTTGTTCGAATCCGTCGGGCAGTACTTGCCGTTATTGTAGCAGATCTTGTCGTCCCGCAGAATCGACCACGGGAAGTAGTCGCCCGTCTCGAGCGCCGGGCCGTAGCTGACGATCGGCTTGAACGACGAGCCCGGCTGCCGCCCCTTGGTGACGCGGTTCCAGCCCTTCTTCGCGTAATCGCGGCCGCCGACCATCGCCTTGAGAGAGCCGTCGTGCTGGTCCATGATGACCATCGCGCCCTGGATCGGGATCTCGTCCTTGCTCTTCTCAAAGTTGGCGTCGTTCTCGAACGCGCTCTCCATCGCCTTCTGGGCGCCGGTGTCGATCGTCGCCTGGATCGTGTAGCCGCCGGTGAGGAGCTCTTCCTCCGTCTTGCCGGTAACCTCCTGCGCTTCGTCGACCACGTAGTCGATAAAAGTCGTATACTGCGAGCTCTTCTTCGTGGAAGCCGGAGCTTCGTAAGGCTCCGCCATCGCCTTCTGCTTTTCCGCTTCGTCGATGAGCCCTTGGTCTTCCATGAGCGACAGGACGACGCCGCGGCGCTCCAGCGACCTGTCGGGATTGGAGATCGGATTGTAGTAGCTCGGCGCCTTCGGAATCCCGGCCAGGATGGCGATCTGCGCCGTCGTCAGCTTGTTCAGATCGTCGACCCCGAAGTAATACTTCGCCGCCGTCTTGATGCCCCAGTTCCCCTTGCCGAAGTAGATCCGGTTCAGGTACAGCTCCAGAATCTCGTCCTTCGATTTATGATTCTCCAGGGCGAGGGCGATGGATGCCTCCGTCCCCTTCCGGAAAATGGTCTTGTCCGCGTTCAGGAATATATTCCGCGCCACCTGCTGCGTGATCGTGCTGGCGCCTTCGACCGCGCTGCGGGCGATAACGTCCTTCACGAGCGCCCGGCCGATGCCCCAGATGTCGACGCCGCCGTGCTCGTAGAACCGCTTGTCCTCCACGGCGACGAACGCCTGCTGCACCTTCTTCGGAATGTCCTTGATCATGATATATTCCCGGTTGCCTCCCAGGACGGAGAGCTTCGCCAATTCGTTCCCCTGCGCATCGACGACCCGGGACGACTGTTCCATATCGTTAAGCTTGTCGATATTGTTGCTGAGAATTCTCTCGCCGTTCAGGATGACGAGCAGGTAGCCGACAACCGCGCAGACGACCGCGAACAGAACGACGAACGACAGCCACAGCCAGGCTCTGCCTTTCCTTCTGCCGCGCGGCGCTTTGCCGCCTCGTCTCTTCTTCGTGTGTTCTGCCGATTTCATGGAATCTCCCCTTTTCCTGCCAGAATGCCCTATGTCTCTCTGTTATGTCCCGTCAAAAGAAGAACAACCCGTCTAAGGGTTGCTCGATTGGCCGGTCTATTCTGTTAGACGCAAAGTGGGGGTGAAAAGTTTCAAAAAAGCGCCCGCCCCGGAGATCGCCTCAGGCGTCCGAGCCGGCGTCCTGCTGCTGAAGGGATACATTGCGCTGCGGCATAAACGTGCTGATGGCATGCTTGTATACCATCTGCTGGCGCCCTTCGCTGTCGATGACGATCGTGAAGTTGTCGAACGCGCGCACGACGCCGCGAATCTGGAACCCGTTGGTCAAATACACCGTGACCGGGATGCTGTCTTTGCGCAGCTGATTCAGGAACGTATCCTGGATGTTAATGGACTTGTTCATTACCGGTAACCCCCATCGCCATATAGATTATGAACAAATATATTCAAGATCGAAAGGAAACTTTCCTGCTATTATAGCACAAATCTCCTTGAAAAGTTCGTTGTTTTTTGGACGTTCGCCCACATCCACCCATTGCAGCTCCTTCATATGCCGGAACCAGGAGAGCTGGCGTTTGGCGAAATGGCGCGTATCCCGCTTCAGCAGCGTCACCGCCGCCTCGTAATCGAGCTCTCCGGCCAGGTAGGCGGCGATCTCCTTGTACCCGAGCGCCTGCATGGAGACGGCCTGGCGGGGAACCCCGCTCTCCAGCAACCGGGCCACTTCGCCGACAAGCCCCTGCTCCAGCATGAGATCGACGCGCGCGTCGATCCGCCGGTACAGCTCGGCGCGGTCCATCGTCAGCCCGATCAGGCACAGCCGGTACGGAGAACGCTTGTCGTCGCCGCGCGACTGGTTCTGCAGCTCGGACATCGGACGGCCCGTCACCTCGTAGATCTCCAGCGCCCGGATCACTCTTCTCTCGTCGTTCGGATGGAGCTTCCGCGCCGACTCGGGATCGACCTCGGCGAGCCGGCGGTGCAGCGCCTCCGCTCCGCGCTCCCGGGCGAACGCGCTCATCCGCTCCCGGAACGCCTCGTCGCTCCCGTATTCCTGGAACCGGTAGCCGTAGCAGACGGATTCCACGTACAGCCCGGTGCCGCCGACGATGAACGGGATGCGTCCCCTCGAGTGGATGTCGCGGATCGTCTCCTCGCAGCGGGCCTGGAAGTCGGCGGCGGAGAACGGCTCCGCCGGATCGAGGATGTCGATCATATGGTGCGGGACGCCCCTTCTCTCCTCGAGAGGAAGCTTCGCCGTTCCGATATCCATCCCCCGGTACACTTGCATCGAATCGCCGCTGATGATCTCGCACGAGAGGGCCTCGGCGATTCTCAGGCTCAGCTCGGTCTTGCCGACGGCGGTCGGGCCGACGAGAGCGAGCAGCGGCGGACGGCCGTCAAGCTCGCCGCCGGCTCCGGACGATTCGGCTCCGAGAGCCGCGTCCGTCGTTGCTGTCATCAAATTCGTATCACTCCATATGCGACGGAATGCGCCGTCATCCGGATCCGCTCGAAGCCGAGCCTCTCGAACTCGGTGCCGTCGCGGTGTTCTTTGAGCACGACCGACTTGCGGGCGACCCGCTTCGCCTCCTCGACCGTCTCGGGGGCGAGCGGCGCGCCTTCGGCGACGGACCGGAGCGGCAGCAGGGACGCCGAGGCGAGCACCGGCTTCGAGAACATCGGATCGAAGTAGACGATGTCGGCGCTCCGGTCCGGCAGCCCGCGCAGGTATTCGGCGTGATCCGACCGCACGTGATGGATGCGCCTCATCGCGCCGTCGATGTCGGGCAGCCCGGACTCGTACGTCCGCATCCCTTCCCGCACGATCGCATGCAGCACGCGGGAAGCCTCCAGCGCCGTCACGTTCCCCTCCGGGCCGACGGCATAGGAGAAGACGAGCGCGTCCGAGCCGAGGCCCGCGGTGCAGTCGAGCACCGTATCGCCGTCAGCCGCGCCGGCGGCCCGGATCATCGCGTCGGGTTCGCCGTCCCGCAGCCGCTTAACCCTGACGAGCGCCATGCTGGGGTGGAAAAACAGCGGAGGCCCGTCTTCGGTCGCCAGCTTCAGCGAATCCGGACCGACGACGAGCACGCCGTCCGCCGCGTCCTTCCTGCGGCGGGCGAGTCCCCTAAGCGTGTGGCGCTCCCGCCGCACGCAGGCGCAATCGAGCTCCTCCGCGATCCGCCGCGCCCGCTCGATCGCGTCCGCCCCCGGCTTCTCAATCGTCGTGACGATCAATTCATCACCCGCTTGAACATTTTCTCCAGCTCGTACGTGGTGAAGCTGACGACGATCGGCCGGCCGTGCGGACACGTGTAGGGCTGGCGGCATTGAGAGAGCCTTCGGAGAAGAGTCTCTCCCGCCTCCCGCGTCAGCGACTGGTTCGCCTTGATGGAAGCCTTGCATGAGCAGAGGATGGAAGCCTTCTCGCGAACCTTGCGAAGGTCGACCCCCTTCTCGGCGAGCACCCATTCGGCCATCTCCCGCACGATGTCCGCTTCTTCCCCCTTCGGAAGCCAGTGGGGCACTGCCCGTACGATAAAGGTATTGCCACCGAAATCCTCCAGATATACGCCGACCTGCTCGAATAACGGCAATCGGTCCCTTAGGGCGACGCATTCGTCCGGAGAGAAGCTAAGGGTAACCGGGAGCAGCAGCTCCTGGCTCGCTTCCTCGGGCCGGCCGAACTTGTCGAAGTAATATTCGTAATGGATGCGCTCGTGGGCGGCGTGCTGGTCGATCAGGAACAGTCCCGTCTCGTTCTGGGCGACGAGATAGGTGCCGTGCAGCTGGCCGATCCAATGCAGCTCGGGGAACCCCGCCGGCTCGGCCGCGTTCTCCGGGGCCGCGTAGGCCGCCTGCCACACCTTCTCCGGGATCCGGGCTCCCGGCGGGACGGGACGCTGCGGCGGCCAGTCGCGGCCCGCGGCGGACGAGGACGAGCCGGCTGCGCCGGGGCTCGCCGAAGATTTGCCCGCCGGATAGGAGCCGCCGCCGGCGGACGGCCCGGAACGCGCCGGGCGCGAATAAGCGCCGGCGCCGGATTCCGCTTGCGGGCCGGACCGGCCGTAGCCGGCCCTCTCGCCGAGGCCGCTACCGGAGCTTGCGCCGGCGAACGGGTCTTCCCCTTCCGTCCGCGGACGTCCGCTTCCTTCGTCCGTCCGGTAGCCCGCTCCCGCGCTCTCCCGGATCAAGCTGTCGAAGGCGGCCGCTTCGTAAGCGGCGGCGGCTTCATCGAAGGACGGCGCTTCCTGCGGGACCGCTCCGGGCGCGCGGACGGTCTCCGCTGCCGGCGCGCCGTCTTGCGGACGCACGCGGGGTACGCCCCCTTCCGCCGCTATCGAGCCGGAAGATGCCGCCGCGGCCGTCTTGGCCGACGTTCCCGGCTCGGACGCCGATCCGGGCGCAGGTTCGGCTGCGGAGACCGGCGGCATCTGGAAGCGGATTTGCTCCTGCACCCAGGACTGCGCCTTCGGGGCGCGGACGGCCGAACCGGACGGGATGTACGCCTGTCCGCCGAGCGCCTTGCGCACCGCTCCTTCGACGAACGCGCGAAGCTCCGTCTCCTTGCTGAAGCGCACCTCCAGCTTCGCCGGATGCACGTTGACGTCGACGAGCGACGGGTGCATGCGGAGGCTCAGCACCGACAGCGGATAGCGGTTGATCGGCAGCAGCGTATGGTACGCCTGAAGCAGCGGCTGCACGACGGCGGGGCTGCGGACGTACCGGCCGTTGACGAGCACGGTGACCGCGTTGCGGTTCGAGCGCGTCTCGACGGGCAGCGCCGTGAGCCCTTCGATCGCGTAGTCGGGATGCTCGGCCGACACCTCGATCATCGCCTTCGCGGCCGCCGTTCCGTAGATGGCCGCCACCACCTGCCGCAAGTCGCCGTTGCCTTGCGTCCTCAGCAGCGTCGTGCCGTTGTGGGCGAACGTGAAGGCGATGTCGGGCCGCGACAGCGCTTGGCGGTAGACGACGTCGGACAGGTGGCCGAGTTCCGTCTGCACCGTTCTCATGTATTTGAGACGGGCGGGCGTGTTGTAGAACAGCTCCTTGACGGTCATGTCCGTCCCCCGCGGAGCTCCCGCGTCTTCCTCGCGCTTGATCTGGCCGCCTTCGATCTCGATCAGCCTTCCGAGGCCGCCGGTATCCGAGGCGCTTATGCAGCGAACCTTGGCGACGGCCGCGATGCTGGGCAGCGCTTCGCCGCGGAAGCCGAGCGTGACGATCTGGAACAGGTCCTTGCCGGTCGCGATCTTGCTCGTCGCGTGGCGTTGGAACGCGGTCCGAAGGTCGTCCGGCTGGATGCCGGAGCCGTTGTCGACGATGCGCAGCGACGAGAGGCCGCCGTCCTCCGCCGTGACGTCGATCGTCGTGGCTCCCGCGTCGACCGCGTTCTCGATCAGCTCCTTCAGGACGGAAGCCGGCCGCTCCACGACTTCGCCCGCGGCGATCTGGTTCGCCAGATGCTCGTCCAGCAATCGGATGACGCCCATGCTCCTCTCCCCCTTCCATTAAATGCTACTAGATAGATCAGGCCGCGTTCAGCCTCAGCAGACCGTCCGACGTCGACCAGGTCAGTCCCGGCGTCCACTTGGCCAGCAGCCGGACGTCGACGGCGCTGACGCCGTTCCTGACGTACAGGCCGGCGTCCGAGGCCGGAATCCGGTTCGTCCTGCCGCCGACGTCGACCGCGATCGTCTTCGTCGCCGCTTCGTACCGGACGGAACCGCCGGCGAACGCGGCGGCCAGCTTCAGATCGACGAACGGAACGCCGTTGCGGACGACGAAGGACGACGCCGAGGCCGTCCGGATGCCGTCGATGACGACGGAGCCCTTGCCCGCGGTCATCGCGGCCGGCTTGCCGCCCGCTTGGCGGATCGCCGCGAGCAGTTGCATCGCCTCGCCCTCCACGGGATAGTCGGGCATCAGTCCCTTGTGATCGACCTTGTGCCCGCTCGGGGTGTAATACTCCTCGATCGTCACTTTGAGGACGCCTCCCGACGGCACCTCGACGATCTGCTGCACGACTCCCTTGCCGTAGGTCGGAGCGCCGATCAGCTTCGCGACCCCGTAATCCTGAAGGGCGCCGGACAGCAGCTCCGAAGCGCTGGCGGTATTGCCGTTCACGAGCAGGTAGACCGGATACGGCTTCGTCGTCCCGCGGAGCTCGATCGGGTTGTCCTTGCCGTCGCGGTCGGTCATATGGGCGAGAACGCCGTCCGAGACGAAGTTCTCCGCGATGAGGCGCGCCTGCTCGACGTAGCCGCCTCCGTTGTCCCGCAGATCGACGATGAGGGACCGAATCCCCTTCGCGTCCAGCTTGTCGAGCTCGGCCTTGAACTTGTCCGCGGCATCCGAGCGGAAGGCGGTCAAGGACAGGTAGCCGACTCCTCCGCGCAGCAGCCTCGACGAAGCCGCGGGCAGCTGCACGGAATGGCGGGTCAGCGCGAACGCATGGGTCTTGCCTCCCCGCACGACGACGATTCGGACCGTCGTCCCCTCCTTGCCGGAGATCAATCCGTTCAGCTTGTCGAGCGTCGCGGTCCGGACGTCCTGGCCGTCGACCGATGCGATCGCGTCGCCGGGGAGGATGCCGGCCTTCGCCGCCGGTCCGTTCGGGACGACGTCCTGCACGTACAGCCGGCCCTCGTCCCGGACGGAGACGATGCCGACCCCGACGTACGTCTGTTCCAGGTAATTCTGGAACTGCTTCCACTGGTCGTCCGAGAAGTATTCCGTATACGGATCGCCGAGCGATTGGACCATTCCTTGAATGGCTCCTTCGTTCAGGCTGTCGTCCGACGGCTTGCTTAAGTGGTACTGCTCCAGCAGCTTCTTCACGTCTTCGGTCTGCTCGGCGTTCGCCGCGAACGCGGCCGGAGCCGCGCCCATCAGCGAGGACGCCAGAAGCAGCGAAGCGAGAAGCCGCCGCAGCGTCCGATATCGGATCACAGGGGATCACCGCTCTCCATCAATTGATTGCGGGCGTCGTTCAGCCATTCCAGCGCCTGCAGCGGCGTCATCCGCATGACGTCGAGCTTCCGCAGCTTGTCCGCGAGCCGGTCCGCCTGGGCGGAGGCGGGCTTGCGGCCCTTCTCCGGATGCGAGGAAGCGACCGGCTCGGCGAACATGGCGAGCTGGACGACGCCCCCCGGGGCGGCTTGCTCCGCTGGCGCCGGTCCGGCTTGAGCGGCCGGAGCGGCAGCGCCCGAAGCCGGCTCGGCGGCGTCATAGGCCGACGGCCGTTCCCGGACCGTCAGGCCGCCTCCCCCGGAATCGGCGGATGCCGCCGCCTCGCGCGTCGCCGCGGCCGTCGACTCCAGCAAGCCGTACGCCCGGGAGACGATCGATTCCGGCAACCCGGCCAGCTGCGCGCAGTAGATGCCGTAGCTCGAATCCGCGGCGCCCGCGACGAGCTTGCGGAGGAACGTGACGCCGTCCGCGCTCTCCTTCACCGCCATGCAGCCGTTGCGAAGCTTGGCCAGCGATTGCTCCAGATGGGCCAGCTCGTGGAAGTGCGTCGAGACGAGCGCCTTGCAGCCGATGGCGTCGTGCACGTATTCGATGACCGCCTGGGCGATCGCCATCCCTTCGTCCGTCGACGTCCCGCGTCCCAGCTCGTCGATGATGACGAGGCTGCGGGCGGTCGCCTGCTCGGTCATGACCTGGATGTCCTTCATCTCGACCATGAACGTGCTCTGCCCGCCGACCAGGTCGTCGGCCGCCCCGATCCGCGTGAAGATCCGGTCGATCAGCGGCAGCTCGGCCGACTTCGCCGGCACGAAGCAGCCGATCTGAGCCATGATGGAGATCATCGCCACCTGGCGCATGTAGGTGCTTTTGCCCGCCATGTTCGGCCCGGTGATCAGCAGAATCGAAGCGTCCTCCGTCAGCGAGGAGTCGTTCGTGATGAACGTCGCGCCTTCGGCGACGGCTTCGACGACCGGATGGCGGCCGTCCCGGACGATCAGGTCGTAGCCGTTCGTCAGGCGCGGCCTCGTGTAGCGGCGCTCCGCGCTCACTTCGGCGAACGACTGCAGGACGTCGAGCGCGGCCACCTGCTCCGCCAGCTTCTGCAATCGCGGAATCTGGGCGGCCACCCGATCCCGCAGCTCGGCGAACAAGGAGTATTCCAGGTCGACCATCCGTTCCTCGGCCTCGAGGATCAGCGCCTCCTTCTCCTTCAGCTCCGGCGTGACGAACCGCTCCGCGTTGGCTAGCGTCTGCTTGCGCTCGTAACGACCTTCGGGCAGCGAACCGAGGTTCGCGCGCGTCACCTCGAGGTAATAGCCGAACACCTTGTTGAAGCCGATCTTGAGCGACTTGATGCCCGTCGCTTCCCTCTCCTGCCGCTCCAGCTCGGCGATCCACTTCTTGCCGTCGCGGCTGGCGACGTGAAGCTCGTCGAGCTTGGCGTCGTAGCCCGGGCGGATCAGTCCGCCTTCGCGGACCGACACCGGCGGCTCGTCGGCGATCGCCGCCGCGATGGCGGACGCGATGTCCGCGCAGTCGTCCATCGCGCCCGCGAGCTCGGCCAGCGGCGCGGAGTCGAGCTGGCCGAGAACCGCCCGGATCGCCGGCACCCGTTCGAGCGAAGCCCTCAGCGCGTTCAGATCGCGGGCGTTCGCGCTCCCGTACGCGATCCGGCCGACGAGCCGCTCGAGGTCGTACACCTCGCGCAGTTCCGTCCTCAGCTCCTCGCGCTGCATCCAGCTGCCGTGCAGCGCTTCGACGGCGTCGAGACGTTTGCCGATCGAGACGGCGTCGAGCAGCGGCTGGTCGATCCATCTCTTCAGCAGGCGGGCCCCCATCGCGGTTCTCGTCTTGTCCAGCAGCCACAGCAGCGAGCCGCGGCGGGAGCGGTCGCGGACCGTCTCCGTCAATTCGAGGTTGCGCCGGGTGAAGGCGTCGAGCGCCATGAACTGCTTCGGATCGTAGGACTTGACCGTGCTCAGATGGCTTAGCGAGCGCTTCTGGGTCTCGCCGAGATAAGCGACGAGACGCGCGACCGCGAGCCTTCGGGCCGGCTCGTGGTCCTCCCAGCGCTCGCCCGGGAATTGGCCGCGGAGCGTCTCGAAGACGTCTCCCGCGACTTCCCGCTCGGTGCACAGGACGGAGCGTCCCGCGCCGGCCGCTTCCCCGCTCAGCCGCCTTAGCGAAGCCGCGTCGCCGACCGCTTCGGCCGGCCGGTAGACGTTCAGCTCGTTGCGGACGCTCTCGCCGGAGGCGGGGAACGACGTGACGTACAGCTCCCCCGTCGTCAGGTCGCAGGCGGCGAAGCCGTATCGTCCGTCCGTCTCGGCCGTGCCGACGATGAAGTTGTTGGCGCCTTCGCCGAGGTTCTTCGTCTCCATGACGGTGCCCGGCGTCACGACGCGCACGATCTCGCGGCGAACGACGCCCTTGGCCGTCGCCGGGTCTTCCACTTGCTCGCAGATCGCGACCTTATAGCCCTTGTCTACTAATCGCGTTATGTATCCTTCGGCGGAATGATAGGGGACGCCGCACATCGGAATCCGTTCCTCTTGTCCGCCTTCCCGCCCCGTTAAAGTAATTTCGAGCTCGCGCGCCGCGGTGAGGGCGTCGTCGAAGAACATTTCGTAAAAATCGCCGAGGCGAAAAAAGAGCAGCGCGTCCTGGGCCTCGGCCTTGACGGATAAATATTGCTGCATCATCGGGGTATAGCCGGCCATCGGAATCCTCCTGCGGTTGTATCGGTATCGCGAATCCGGCCGCGTCCGCGGCGGTCGCCGGAAGGCGCCTTCTCTCCCGCTTGGGCAGCGGGAGTTCGGGTCCGTCCGTATCCTATCATTATAGCAAAAAAGAAACCGTCCCGCCTCCGGCGGAGCGATTCCCGCGGCCTGAACCCCAAATTCTCTCCCGCACCGGGATCCATAGGGATAAAAGATAGATTCGCCTGTCTCTTCGGATTTCGGATTAAGAGACTACGCACGTTGCGCACAATTGCCCGTCCCGCCGTTAATCCGCCCCAGTTCGCGACCCCATTGCCCCGCTTCGCCTTGCTCGCCGCATAATCGGCCTTGGCGGCCGATGCCCGGTCATCCTCTGCGGACCAGCCGGTCCGTCGCCCTAAGCTCCGCCGCGGACCCGGCGCCGATGCCGAACATCGCCGCGCGAAGCGCGAATTCGATCGTCTCGAACCGCTCCTCCAGCTTCTCGACCGAGTCGACTGCCGGCGCCAGCAGCGCGCGGCCGAAGCCGGCCAGATCGGCGCCGAGCGCGATCGCCTTGGCGGCGTCGACGCCGCTCGTCAGCCCGCCGCTGCCGATGACGAAGGCGTCCGGCGCGGCGGCGCGGGCCTCGGCGATGCATTCCGCCGTCGGCAAGCCCCAGCCGGCGAACGCCTCCGCCGCTTCCCGGCGGACGCCGGGCGCGAGCCGGTGCTTCTCGACCTGGCTCCACGACGTTCCGCCCGCTCCGGCCACGTCGACGAAGGAGACGCCCGCCTCGGTCAATCTTCGCACCGTCTCCCCGTCCAGTCCCCAGCCGACCTCCTTCGCGCCGATCGGCTTGTCCGACTCGCGGCACAGCTTCTCGATCCGCCGCAGCAAGCCGGAGAAGTCGGTGTCGCCCTCCGGCTGGAACACCTCCTGCAGCCCGTTCAGGTGAAGCACGAGTCCGTCCGCTTCCGTCAGGTCGAGAAGGCGGCGGCATTCGTCGACGCCGTAGCCGTAATTGAGCTGCACGGCTCCGAGGTTCGCGACGATCGGGATCGTCGGCGCGACGTCCCGGACCTGGAACGACGCGGCGGCGGAGGCGTTCTCGATGGCCGCCCGCCCCGAGCCGAGCGCGAGCGCCCAGCCGCGCCGCTCGGCCGCTTCGGCGAGCCTCCGGTTGATCCGGTTCGCTTCGGTCGTCCCTCCGGTCATCGAGCTGATGAGAAGCGGCGCCTTGAGCGGACGCCCGAGGAAGGACGCGGTCGTGTCGATGCCGCGGAAGTCCAGCTCGGGCAACGCGTTGTGCCGGAAGCGGTAGCTCCCGAAGCCCCCGTCCACGCCGACTCCTCTCACCTCTTCGTTCAAGCAGATCTCGATGTGCTCGTTCTTGCGCCGTTCGATGTCCGATCGGTACTCCTGGTTCATGTTCCGCTCCGTTTCCGAGGCCGCTGGCCGCCTATTCTGAATTCCAATACTATCATGCCGTTGTCCGCACGTCATTATCGATATCCCGTGCCCTCGCAGGCCGATTCCGCAAGCGCCCGGCATCCCGCAGGTTCCCGGCCGCTTCGCCGGCCTCGATGCCTGCCGTTCCTAATACGTTCCATACGCGATCCCGTTCCGGATAGACGGGAGAACGACCCGTCGCCTGCCCGCTCCCCCGCTCGTTGCTCGCCCGGCGGCCGCATTCCGGCTTGCATCTAGACCCGAATCCGCCATTTGCGGCGGATGTCGGCGCTCTCGTCCCATCGCCGTCCTTCCCGGATCGCCTGGAACAGAGGATCGATATCCTCTTGGTACTTCGCGTAACCGGCCGTGCCCGCGAGCGCGCGATAGACGCGTTCCGCGCCCGCGAGCAGCTTCTCCCGATCGCCCTCGTAGAAGGCGTCGCGCATCGCGTCGTCGTCGAGCGGCCGGTGGGCCGCCAGCTCGCGCGAATGCTCGGCCGCGACCTTGGCGAGGGCGAGCGTCCCGCGCGCGAGCAGCGGCGAGACGAGCCAGCTCGGCGGCGTCCGGTACTCGAAGCCGCCGTGCGCCTTCGGGCGGAAGTCGCCGAGCGAGCCGTAGCGCGGCCTCCGCGCGCCGGCATCGGGCGGCTCCAGCAGCCGCAGCGGCAGCGCGACCGCGTTGTCGAGCGCGCGCAGCCGCTCGCCCGTGAGCGCGGCGCCGCTCAGGTGCAGGTGCCCGCCCAGCGGCAGCCCG
>NZ_JACJVR010000023.1 GCF_014212175.1 Cohnella xylanilytica
TCCGGTTATCAAGGCGCAAGCCTTGATGAATAGTGGTAGAAATTACCGCTGTACAAAGCCGCGAAAACATGGTAACATGCTATTCGCTGCTGAAAAATCCGGTCCGGTGATGATGGCAGAGGGGTTCCACGCGTTCCCATCTCGAACACGACCGTTAAGCCCTCTAACGCCGATGGTACTTGGACCGCAGGGTCCTGGGAGAGTAGGAAGTTGCCGGGCCGGAACCAATCATGCTCTCATAGCTCAGTAGGTAGAGTGCATCCATGGTAAGGATGAGGTCACCGGTTCGATCCCGGTTGAGAGCTCCATTACCTTCATAAGGCCCGTTGGTCAAGGGGTTAAGACACCTCCCTTTCACGGAGGTAACAGGGGTTCGAATCCCCTACGGGTCACCACTTTCGGAGGCTTAGCTCAGCTGGGAGAGCATCTGCCTTACAAGCAGAGGGTCGGGGGTTCGATCCCCTCAGCCTCCACCATCGAATTCTTATCGCTGGGGATTAGCCAAGCGGTAAGGCAACGGACTTTGACTCCGTCATTCCTAGGTTCGAATCCTAGATCCCCAGCCAACTGTTCGAGCCATTAGCTCAGTTGGTAGAGCACCTGACTTTTAATCAGGGTGTCGAAGGTTCGAGTCCTTCATGGCTCACCAGTGATTGTTTGCCACCTGCGCGTGTGGCGGAATTGGCAGACGCACCAGACTTAGGATCTGGCGGGCAACCGTGGGGGTTCAAGTCCCTCCACGCGCACCACACCTTGATATGCGGAAATAGCTCAGTGGTAGAGCATCTCGTTGCCAACGAGAAGGTCGCGGGTTCGAATCCCGTTTTCCGCTCCATATGCGCCCTTAGCTCAGCTGGATAGAGCGTTAGACTACGAATCTAAAGGCCGGGAGTTCGAATCTCTCAGGGCGCGCCATAACGATTAAGTTTTACGGGACGTAGCTCAGCTTGGTAGAGCACCTGGTTTGGGACCAGGGGGTCGCATGTTCGAATCGTGTCGTCCCGACCATGTAAGATCCGTGCGGGTGTAGTTCAATGGTAGAACCTCAGCCTTCCAAGCTGATGGCGTGGGTTCGATTCCCATCACCCGCTCCAACTTTTCAAATGATCGAAGAAGCCTTCGGAGAAGGCTTCTTTTTTTGTTTTCCATGACAAGACGACGCGGAATAATAAAAGCAAACGCCGATCGGCCCTGCGGGCTATTGCGCCCGCAGGGCCGATTTTGATTATCCTCCATGGCGGGATTTGCGCAGGCGATAATCCTTCAGCGGAATCGTCCGTCGCGACTGCGTCTTCCCGAGCTTGCGGGACAGAAGCAAAATTGGGATCGACAGGAGATGGACCGAAGCCATGGCGAGAACGGGAGCGGATGCGTCCGATGCCGTTCCGGCCGGGATCGCGAGCAGCGCAGCCGAGAGCAGCAGGCAGGCCGCTCCCCATCGCTCCCCCGCGGCAAGGCGCAGAGGCGCCGCGGATTCCGCATACTTTTCCACGACGATTCCGACGACGATCGCATAACCGATGAACAGAAGAAGCCGGTCCGGGCTTCCCTGCATCGGGGAGAACCAGAGGGCGCACATAGCCCCGATCAAGAAGTCGAAGCGGCTGCCGGTCGAGCGGCGCAGATCGGGGAGGACGGCGACGACCAGGGCGAACGCGAGGAGGTAGAAGCAGTAGGCGAACCGGGTCTGGAAGGGCGACAAGCCCGAGCCGGCGAGGGCGTTCCATACGAAGTTATCCGGGAAGACGGAGGCGAGCAAGGCGAAATAATCCTCATAGACGCGATAACCGGCGAAGACAGCGGTTGCAAGAATCGCCGCAGCCATCGTCAGCAGAGCGGCAGCGACGCAATCCTTCTTCCCTCTGCGGAAGAACCAGAGGAGAATCGCGGAGGCGCCCGGAGCGAACGCAAGGGCGATTCCAAGCGGAATGCCCGCGGCCTTCGCGCGGTTGCGCTCGAGCCCGTAGAAGGAGAGCAGGAAGAGGGCTAGCGTCAGGACACCCGGCCCGAAGTGGCGAAGCTCCTCGTGGAAAGGGGGAAGGAGCAGGGCGATCGAAGCGATGAACAGGCGGGGCAGACGCCGTTTGCCCTTATATGCGAGACGTACGGCCAGCCAGATCGCGGCGCCGTAAGCGGCGAGAGTCCCGAGGCTCCAGACGACGGCCGCTTGCCGAAGCGGCAGCTGAGTCAGCCAGGCATAGAGAAGGGTCAGCGGCGGCGCGGATGCGAACGGGGCTTCGATGGAATCGGAATCCGATGAGGGAACGAGAACGGGAGCGGTCCGATAAGCGAGGAGAACCAGCCCGAAGGCGAAGAAGCCCGCCGTCAGAAGGGCCGGCAGATGCCGGTACAGCTTGGCGAATAGGGATTTGGGCTCCGGTTGCCGGCGATCCGGGAGCGCGGGACGTTTGGAAGAGTAAACGGTGAAGCCCCTCATGGCCAATCACGCACCTATCTTTGAAGGGATGGGGGGAACCCGACTAGTGTCGGATTCCGAACTTTTGGGTACAGTATAACAAGAACGATACGAGATGTAACACCGTTTTTGTCGAAAGCAAAAGTCGAATCCAAAATTAGCGTATTCTTCCTCGCCGGGAAAGGCGTTCACGAATTCATCACATTATTTGATACGGGGGCAGATTTTCAATATCATTTGTAGTATGATATTTAGAAGGGTGTTAAGAGACAGCACAGCAATGCGTGAGGTGAGAGAGATGACTGAACTGGCTACCGCAAGCCGTCCGTCCTCGAATCATCTGCTTCGCCGCGACGTCCGATTTCTGGGCAACATTCTCGGCGAAGTACTGGTTCATCAGGGCGGCCGCGAGCTGCTTGAGCATGTGGAGAGAATTCGCGAGACGAGCAAGGCGCTGCGAGCCGACTTCGTTCCGGAGCTATATGACGAGTTCCTGAACGCGATCGGCAATCTGGCCCCGGATATCCGGCACCAGGTAATCCGTGCCTTCGCCATTTACTTCCAGTTGGTCAATATCGCCGAACAGAACCATCGGATTCGCCGCAAGCGCGATTACGAGCGTTCGGCCGGAGAGGCGGTCCAGCCGGGATCGATCGAGAGCGCGATCCAGGACTTGAAGGACGCGGGCACGCCGCTGGAGGAAGTGCAGGAGCTGCTGCAAGGGATCTCCCTCGAGCTGGTCATGACCGCGCATCCGACGGAAGCGATGCGCCGCGCGGTGCTCGATATCCATAAGCGGATCGCCGACGAGATGATGGAGCTCGACAATCCGAATCTGACGTACCGCGAACGGGAGAAGCTGCGCGACCAGCTGCTGAACGAGGTGCTGACCTTGTGGCAGACGGACGAGCTGCGCGACCGCAAGCCGACGGTTATCGACGAAGTGCGCAACGGGATGTACTTCTTCAACGAGACGCTGTTCGACGTGCTTCCGGACGTGTACGAGGAGCTGGAGCGCTGCCTCGGCAAGTATTATCCGGAGCGGAGCTGGCACGTTCCGACATACCTGCGCTTCGGCTCGTGGATCGGCGGCGACCGCGACGGCAACCCGTCCGTGACCGCCAACGTGACGTGGCGCACGCTGAACATTCAGCGCGGGCTCGTCATTCACAAGTACGAGACGCTGCTTCGGGCGCTCATGAGGAAGATGAGCTTCTGCACGAGCATCGTCGAGGTCCATGAGGAGCTGCTCCGCTCGATCGAGCAGGACCGCGCCGACGTGGAGCTGAAGACGGTCGAGGCGTGGACGAACGAGAAGGAGCCTTACCGCATCAAGCTGACTTATATGATTCAGAAGCTGCAGAATATGCGCAACGAGCAGACCAAGGGCACGAAGCAGCGTTACAACGACGCTTCGGAATTCGTCGAGGAGCTGCAGCTCATCGACCGCAGCCTGCGCCACCATTACGCCGACTTCGTGGCGGATACGTACCTCAAGAAGCTGATCCGCCAAGTCGAGCTGTTCGGCTTCCACCTCGCCGCCCTGGACGTGCGCCAGCACAGCAAGGAGCACGAGAACGCGATGGCCGAGGTGCTCGCGAAGGCGGGCGTCGCCGCGGATTACGCTTCTCTGTCCGAGGAGGAGAAGATCGAGCTGCTGCATAAGCTGCTGTCCGATTCCCGTCCTCTGCTGCACGAGAACGCGGATCTGAGCGAGAACACGAAGGAATGCCTGGACGTCTTCCGCACGATCTACCGCGCTCAGCAGGAATTCGGCCGGGCCTGCATCACGAGCTATCTGATCAGCATGACCCAGGGAGCCAGCGACATGCTGGAGGTCATGGTGTTCGCGAAGGAAGCGGGCCTGTTCCGCCGCGAGAGCGACGGCTCGATCGTCAGCACGCTTCAATCGGTGCCGCTGTTCGAGACGATCGACGACCTGCATGCCGCTCCGGACATCATGAAGACGCTGTTCGAGCTTCCGGTCTACCGCCAGACGGTGGCCGCGATGGGCAACCAGCACGAGATCATGCTCGGCTACTCCGACAGCAACAAGGACGGCGGCATGGTGACGGCGAACTGGGAGCTGCGCATGGCGCTCAACGGCCTGACCGAGATGGCGAAGGATTACGACGTCCGCCTCAAGTTCTTCCACGGACGCGGCGGCGCCCTCGGACGCGGCGGCATGCCGCTGAACCGCAGCATTCTCGCCCAGCCGCCGAGCACGATCGGCGCGGGCATCAAGATCACGGAGCAGGGCGAGGTTCTGACCTCCCGCTATTCGATGCAGGGCATCGCGTACCGGAGCCTGGAGCAGGCGACGAGCGCTCTCGTGAAGGCGGCTTGGCTGGCCCGCCATCCTTCCAAGGAGAAGGCGTGCGAGCCGCAATGGGACGAGATTATGCCTAGCATCTCGGAGACCGCTCAGACGAAGTACCAGGACCTGATCTTCCGCGATCCCGGCTTCATGACGTTCTTCAAGGAATCGACGCCGCTCTCCGAAGTCGGCGAGCTGAACATCGGCTCCCGTCCTTCCAAGCGGAAGAACAGCGAACGCTTCGAGGACCTTCGCGCCATCCCGTGGGTGTTCTCCTGGACGCAGAGCCGTTATCTGCTCCCGGCGTGGTACGCGGCCGGCACGGCGTTCAAGAAGTACGTCGGCGACGACCCGGCGAAGCTGGAGACGCTGCGCACGATGTACCGCGAATACTCGTTCTTCAGGACGCTGATCGACAACCTGCAGATGGCTCTCGCCAAGGCGGACCTGCTGATCGCGAGCAAATACGCGGCGATGATCAAGGACGACGAGATCCGCACCCGGATCTTCACGCTGATCGAAGAGGAGTACGCTCTGACGAAGGCGATGATTCTGGACATTACCGGCCAGGAAGAGATTCTGGACAACGTGCCGGTCATCCAGGAGTCGATCCGGCTGCGCAACCCGTACGTCGACCCCCTCAGCTACTTGCAGGTGCAACTGCTGTCGGAGCTGCGGGAGAAGCGCGCGGGCGGCGAAGACGACGCCGAGCTGCTGCGCGAAGTGCTGCTCACCATTAACGGAATCGCGGCGGGACTTCGCAATACGGGCTGACGGCGCGGCGATCCGCAATCGCATTAGGCATGATCGAGGAGCTGTCCGGCGGGTCGGAATCGACCGCGGGCGGCTCCTTGCTTTTTGAGAAGGCGTCGATTACCATTTAGGCTAGGAGCATTTATGCGTTCGTTATCGGAGGATGGAACTTGAAGCCAATAGAGACGCGGCTTGCGAGGCTGGCCCGGAAGGGCGACCAGCGGGCGTTCGCGGAGATCGTGGATTTATACAAGGACAAACTGTTCCATCTCGCCTACCGGATGATGAACAATCGCCAGGAGGCGGAGGACGTCGTTCAGGAGAGCTTCCTGAGAGTATACAAGCACCTGGACCGGTACGACGAGAACCAGAAGTTCTCGACGTGGATCTACCGGATCGCGACCAATCTGTGCATAGACAGGCTGCGCAAGAGGCGGCCGATCTATTCGCTGGACGCGGAGAACTCCGATCACGAGGGCTTGGACGGATACGCGATGATGCCGAGCGACGACCGCACTCCGGAGAGCGAGCTTCTGTTGTCGGAGACGCAGCGGATTATTCGGGACGCGATCGAGACGCTGCCCGCGAAGTACAAGTCGGTCATGGTGCTGAGGTACATGCAGGACATGTCCTTGCAGGAGATCTCGGAAGTGCTGGACATGCCGGTCACGACCGTGAAGACCCGGGTGCATCGAGGGCGCGAATTCATGCGGAAGAAATTGGAGAACAAGCTTTGAGCGCACGAACGCATATTTTCCGAAACCGCGACGATTTCGCAGCGTACATTATAGAAGCAATCGCTACGGAGAAGGACCTCCGATGTAGAAGGGGATGGCTCAACTTATGAAATGCAACGCCGCCATCGCATATATGCACGATTATCTGGATCGCGAGCTGCCGCCGGAGCAGACGAAGGAGCTGCAGGCCCATCTCGCCGATTGTCCCGAATGCCGCGAGCGGCTCGAAGCTCTCGAGAAGACGGACGCGCTGATCCGCTCGGTTCCGAAGCCGGCGAACGCGCCCGATTATATGGCTTACCGGATCATGAAGTCGCTGCCCAAGACGCGCAGTCCGAAGACGTGGACGACCTGGGTACGCCGTCATCCGGCCGTCTCCGCGGCCGCGATGTTCCTCGTCGTCATGGTCTCCAGCTTCGTCGCCATGTGGAACCAGAGCCAGCAGCTGACGGTTCGCGGCGCGGATCTGGAGCACGTGGTGATCGAAGGCAACAAGGTCATCGTGCCCGCCGGGCAGAAGGTCGCCGGGGATCTGACGATCGAGAACGGCGTGGCCGAGGTGCTCGGCGACGTTCAGGGCAACTTGACGATCATCGACGGCAACGTGACGCTCGCTTCGACCGCCCATATCGCCGGGAAGATCAAGACGATCGACCGCGCGGTCGACTGGGCCTGGTACAAGGTCACGTCGTGGTTCGATACGATCGCTTACGGTTCCTAACGAGAACATGAACCCGCATCCGGACGGATAGGGGCGCCTCCCTGGGACTAAGGGAGGTTTTTTTGCACTTCAGACAGGATTTCGGCATGGGAGTAGAGAACTCAATAAAGATATATCCTAAGCGTATTCTGACAAGATTCGGGAATCCCGATCGAGACGCCAAACGGGGGGTGCGTCTTGGAAGATTATTTTCAAACACTAACCTGGAAGAGCGCCATTAAAGACGCCGCCGACATTCTGATCGTCAGCTATTTGATCTACAAGATGATCCAGCTTGTCCGGGGCACGCGGGCGGTCCAACTGCTCAAGGGGATCTTCCTGCTTATTATTACGTGGGCGCTCGCCACCTGGCTTAATCTATACACGCTGAAGTGGGTCATGAACCAGCTGTTCCCCTTCGGCGTCATGACGGTCTTGATTATTTTCCAACCGGAGCTTCGAAGGGCGCTCGAGCAGCTCGGGCGCAGCAAGCTGTTCAGCCGGACGGCGGCCGACCAGGACATCAGCCAGCAGATCGGCGAAGTGATCAAGGCGGTCAACTACTTGGCCCGGCGGAAAATCGGAGCGTTAATCGTCTTCGAACGCAAGACGGGCATTAACGAGTATATCGAGTCCGGCATCAAGATGGAATCGAAGATGAGCTCCGAGCTTCTGATCAACATCTTCATCCCGAATACGCCGCTCCACGACGGGGCGGTTATCGTCCGCGAATCGCAGATTATGGCCGCGGGCTGTTATCTGCCGCTGTCCGAGAATCCCTTCATCAGCAAGGAGCTCGGAACGCGCCATCGCGCGGCCATCGGCATCAGCGAGGTGTGCGACGCCATCTCCGTCGTCGTCTCCGAAGAGACCGGACAAGTCTCCTTGGCGATGAACGGCCAGATCGTCCGCGACATCAAGGAAGAGTCGCTGATCTCGAAGCTGTTCGAGGAGCTGCGCCCGAAGACGAAGCAGAGCTGGGATTGGACGCAGCTGGCGTTCTGGAGGCGGAAGGACGGTGACGGCCGTGGATAAATGGCTGAGCAATCCGACCGCGATGAAGCTGGTCGCGCTGGCTCTCGCCCTCATCCTGTGGGCGGTCGTGCACTTCGACGATTCCCAGCCGACGCCGCCCGTCACGTCTTCGCTGGAGACGAAGACGTTCTCCGCGGTGAAGGTGCAGCCCTACGGGCTGAACGAGCGAAGCTACGTGCTGCAAGGCTTCGATCCCCAGACCGTCAAGCTGACGGTGCGGGGGACGAGGTCGGACCTGCTGCGCGCGACGACGGAGGATTACCGCGTTCGGGTCGACTTAAGCACGGCGACCGAAGGGGAGCATACGCTGACATTGAAGGCGGAATTGCCGCGCGGCGTGGACCTCGTGTCCATGACGCCGGATACGGTGAAGGTGACCGTGGAGGAGCTGCAGACGAAGGAATTCGAGGTCGAGATCGCGACGAAGGGGACGCCGGCCCAAGGCTACAAGGCCGGCATCCCGATCCTGCGGCCGACCAACCGGGTTCACGTGACGCTGCCGTCCGGCGAGCTGTCCAGAGTCGTCAAGGTCGCGGGAACCGTCTCGGTCGAAGGGGAGAACAAGACGATCAAGAGCAAGAGCGTGAAGCTCGCCGCTTACGACTCCGGCGGCAACCCGATCGAAGGCGCCTTGCTCGATCCGGCCGTGCTGGAGGTCGACGTGCCGATCACCAACCCGTACAAGACCGTTCCGCTTCAATTCAAGCTGCTCGGGCATATGCCGCCCGGCCTCAGCATCGCTTCGTTCAAGCCGGACGCGGAGCAGGTGACGATCTACGGGCCGCAGAACGTGCTGGACAAGATCGAATTCGTCGAGGCGGACGTTCAGCTCGGCCAGCTGACGAAGTCGGGCAAGGCGACGATCAAGCTGCAGGGCTTGGACGCGATCACGGAATATTCGCCGGCGGAAGTGAACGTGGACGTCGACGTCGTCCTGTCGTCGACCCGCTCGATCCAGGGGCTCCCGGTCACGATCGAGGGGCTCGGCGAAGGGCTGCACGCGAGAATCGTCGATCCGTCGACGGAGAAGGTCGATATTACGGTTCAAGGGGCTCCGGCGATGCTCGACAGGCTGCAGCCCGGCGACGTCGACGTGGTGGCCGATCTGAGCGGCCGCGGGCCGGGGACGTACACGGTGCCGATCGTCGTGAATTCGCCGCGATTCATCGACCAAGCGGGCGGCAATATGTCCGTGACGGTCGAGATTGCGAGCGACGAGCCGGCCATCGCGACTCCGAACGACGGAGAGGGCGATGGAACAAGCGGAGGCACGGGCGCGGCGGACTCGGGAAGCGGGACCGGCGGCACGGATGAGGCGCATCGCGGCGGAGCGGGGGGCGAAGCCGGCTCGGGCTCCGGCTCGGGCTCCGGCATAGGTTCCGAATCGGCCGGAGGCGCGAACAACGAAGAAGCCCAGGCGCCGGAGGAGTAGCCAAGGAGTAAGGTAAGGAGACTGACCCTCGGCGCCTGGAGAGTACAGCGATGAAGGAGAAGATACGATAGATATGGGTAAATATTTCGGAACGGACGGCGTTAGAGGAGTAGCCAATCGAGAATTGACGCCGGAGCTGGCTTATCGGATCGGTCGTTGCGGAGGCGTGGTCCTCGCGGGCCAGGCGGAGCGTCCCAAGGTCGTCATCGGCCTGGACACGAGAATCTCGGGGCCGCTGCTGGAGAGCGCGCTCGTCGCGGGCCTGCTCTCGATCGGAGCGGACGTCATCCGCCTCGGCGTCGTCAGCACGCCGGCGGTGGCGTACTTGACCCGGACGCTGAAGGCGGACGCGGGCGTCATGATCTCGGCGTCGCACAACCCGGTGGACGACAACGGCATCAAGTTCTTCGGCGGCGACGGCTTCAAGCTGCTGGACGAGACGGAGGCCGAGATCGAGCGGCTGATGGACGCCGAGGAGGATACGCTGCCTCGGCCGGTCGGCGGCGGAATCGGCACGGTGACGACGGACCTGGAAGCGAAGCACCTGTACGTCGAATTCCTGAAGACGACGGTGAAGAATCCCTTGGCCGGGCTGAAGATCGTGCTGGACTGCGCTCACGGCGCCGCTTACGAGCTGGCACCGGAGTTGTTCCGCGAGCTGGGCGCCGAGGTCATCGCTTACGGAGCGGAGCCGAACGGCCTGAACATTAACGACGGCGTCGGGTCTACGCATCCGGAGATGCTGGCGGCGAAGGTGAAGGAGCACGGCGCCGATCTGGGCCTGGCCTTCGACGGCGACGCGGACCGGCTCATCGCCATCGACGAGAACGGCGAAGAAGTCGACGGCGACTACGTCCTGTGCATCTGCGGCGACGCGATGAAGCGGGACGGCCGTCTGAAGCACGACACCGTCGTCACGACGGTCATGAGCAACATCGGCTTCTTCAAGGCGGCGGAGAAGATCGGCCTGAAGACGGCCCGCACGGCCGTAGGCGATCGCTACGTCATGGAAGAGATGGTGCGCGGCGGCTACAACCTGGGCGGGGAGCAGTCGGGCCACGTTATTTTCCTCGATTACAATACGACCGGCGACGGCATCCTGACCGGGCTGCAGCTGGCGGATACGCTGAAGGCGTCGGGGCGCAAGCTGAGCGAGCTGAAGAAGGTCATGCGCAAGTATCCGCAGGTGCTCGTCAACGTGCGCGTGGCGGACAAATCGCGTTACCCCGGCAACGCGGCGATCGAAGCGGCCGTCGCGTCGGCGGAGAACGCCCTTGGCGACAACGGCCGGGTGCTGGTGCGGCCTTCCGGCACGGAAGCGCTCATTCGCGTCATGGCGGAAGGACCGGATCGCGCCGAGATCGAGGAGCATGTCGAGACGATCGCCAACGTCATTCGCAAGGAACTCGCCTAATTGTCCGTTCTTGTCATCCAACCTCCGGGTCGAAATCCCGGGGGTTTTGTCATTTCCCGGGAAATCCGCCCGTTGCGGTTGCGCGCGGTCCTGAAAACGAATATGATAGAAAGTACATTCTTGAATAGAGAGGCAGGGCAGAGGGAGAATAAGCACGGATAGCGCCAGAACTTGTCGGTCTTCGCGGGAAGAAGCCGGATGGGACAACAGGAGAATCGAACCGGGACGGAACGAGGGTTCGGTGGCAGCCTGCCCGTTCGGATTCGGCTGTACGGCCATGGCTGCGGTCAAGGCCTGCGGTTGCGCGGAGAAGGCGGCAAGTTGACGAGGTGGAGGCGTTCGGAACGTTCGGCGGGGACCTCCCGGCCCGCATCGGGGCCGACAACCGGAAGACAAATCGCTCAGGGCAACCGGGCGGACAATATTCCGGTACGATGCAGAGGTTAGGATAACGGCCTGTGCAGGGCTATGCTTTTTTTATATCGAGAAGATTACAGATCCATTAGTCCGGCGGGCCGAGCGAAGGCCGCTTGCGGACTTGTTGCTTCAGCTTCATACGAACAATTAGCTGCATGGCGGCCGACTTCGGACTCGTCCGGGCGATGGGAATCCGAAGCGGAGGTCTATTTGAATATGTGCGGAATCGTTGGATATATCGGCAATAGGGAATCGCAGCCCATCCTGATCGAAGGGCTCAAGAAGCTGGAATACCGGGGCTACGACTCGGCGGGCATCGCCGTGTTCACGGAGCAAGGCCTCGAGATCACGAAGACGGTCGGACGCCTGGCCAACCTGGAGGGCCGCCTGACGAGCGAGCCGCTACGCGGAACGGTCGGCATCGGACACACGCGCTGGGCGACGCACGGCAAGCCGTCCGACGTCAATTCGCACCCTCACACGGACAACTCGCTGAAGTTCTCCGTCGTGCATAACGGCATTATCGAGAACTATCTCGAACTGAAGGAAGAGCTCGTTCAGGCGGGCCACCGCTTCCTGTCGGAGACGGACACGGAAGTCATCTCGCACCTCATCTCGGTCGAGTACGAGGGCGATATCGTCAAGGCGGTGCAGAAGGCCGTTCGGAAAATGAGAGGAGCGTTCGCGCTCGGCGTGCTGACCGAGCACGAGCCGGACCGTCTGGTCGCGGTTCGGTACGCGAGCCCGCTCATCATCGGCATCGGGGAAGGCGAGAAGTTCATCGCCTCCGACATCCCGGCCATTCTCGAGCATACGCGCGACATCTACATCCTGAACGACGGCGAGATGGCGGTGCTCACCCGCGACGGCGTCGAGCTGATGACGATCGAAGGCAACTTCATCTCCAAGGAAGTGTTCCACGTCGATTGGGACCTGATGACCGCGGAGAAGGGCGGCTTCGACCACTTCATGCTCAAGGAGATCCACGAGCAGCCGAAGGCTTACCGCGACACGATGCGCGGACGCCTGAGCGATGACGGCCGTTCCGTGGCGCTTAGCGAGCTGAACATCACGCCGGAGCAGCTTCGCGGCATCAACCGCGTGCACATCGTCGCCTGCGGCACCGCGATGCATGCCGGGCTCGTCGGCAAGACGGTCATCGAGCAGCTGGCGCGCATTCCGGTCGAGACCGACGTCGCGTCGGAATACCGCTACCGCTCGCCGATCATCACGCCTGACACGCTCGTCATCGTCGTGAGCCAATCCGGCGAGACGGCCGACACGCTGGCCGCCCTGCGCGAAGCGAAGCGCTGCGGAGCGCGCGTGCTGGCGATCACGAACGTCGTCGGCAGCTCGGTCGCCCGCGAGGCGGACGACGTCATCATCACGCTGGCCGGTCCGGAGATCGCCGTCGCTTCGACGAAGGCGTACACGTCCCAGCTGATCGCGTTCTATCTGTTCGGCCTGCACCTGGCGCAGACGCGCGGCACGCAGGACGAAGCGTTCGTCGCGAACGTGCTGGCCGCGATGCAGGCGCTGCCGGAGCAGGTCGAGAAGATTCTCGCGCAGGCCGAGACGATCAAGGGGATCGCGGAGTCGATCTCCCATCACCGTAGCCTGTTCTTCATCGGCCGCGGCATCGACTATGCGGTCGCGCTGGAGGGCTCGCTGAAGCTGAAGGAGATCTCCTACATCCACTCCGAGGCGTACGCGGCCGGCGAGCTGAAGCACGGCACGCTGGCGCTGATCGAGGAAGGCGTGCCGGTCATCGCGCTGCTGACGCAGGAGGAGCTGTACGAGAAGACGATCAGCAACATCAAGGAGACGAAGGCGCGCGGAGCGCACGTGTTCGGCATCTACAACGAGGGCCACGAAGCCGAGGTCGCCAAGTCGGTCGACCGCCAGTTCGCCATCCCTCGCACGCTGCCGCTGCTGACGCCGGCTCTGTCCGTTATCCCGCTGCAGCTGCTGTCGTACTACGCGTCGCTGGCTCTCGGCCACGACGTCGACAAGCCGCGCAACCTGGCGAAGAGCGTGACGGTGGAGTAAGGCGGTAATCGCTGAGTTGAAATGAAGGTCCCGATGATGAACATCATCGGGACCTTTTTCATTTGAAGACGAAGCGTTTAACGGATAGCAAAGCGGTTCCGCGAGATAGCGTTTGATGATAGCCTCAAAGTTCGGCCTTGACACTCGGAATCTAAACGAGTTATATTTGGTATTAGATAGCCGGCAAAGTAAAAACCGAGGGGCAATACCTATGAACTCATTTAAAGATGATGTATCTTACGCTCTCATTCAATTGATCAAAGAACACCGCAGGCAGGCCGAAGAAGCACTTAAGCAGTTGGGTTTGCATGCGGCGCAAGAGTTTGTGCTTTTTTTGCTCTGGGAAGAAGACGGCCTGTCTCAATCTCAACTCGCGGCTCGCCTCAAGCTGGAACTTCCGACTGTCACTAAATCGGTGCAGCGAATGGAACGTATCGGCTTGGTAAGGCGTCAAGTTGACGATCAGGACACACGTATTTCTCGTGTCTATCTTACCGAATCCGGGCGCGAACTCTATGAGCCAGCCATGCAAGTGTGGAGAAATCTTGATGCTCGTATCTGTCTCAATATGACGGAGCTTGAGCAGGCTTTGTTTCGTCGTCTGCTTCAGCAAGGTCTGGCGAACCTTTCCTAGTGGGAGAGATTCGCTTTATAAGGGATTTTACTTTGCCGGCAAACTATTTAAAGATGGGATGGATAAGTATGAAAATGGAAGTGCCCTCGATGAAAGATCGTATTGCCTTGGTGACAGGAGGAAGTCGTGGCATTGGTGCAGCAACGGCGATTCAGCTTGGACAGAACGGTGCCCGTGTGGCCGTTAACTACTACCGTAATAAAACGGCCGCTCAAGAAGTAGTGGAAATTATTGAGAGCGCCGGAGGCACGGCACTTGCCGTTCAAGCGGACGTCACGAAGCAGGAGGAAGTTGAACGAATGGTCTCGCACGTTCGTGAGACTCTCGGCCCCATTGATACATTGGTTCTCAACGCTCCAGCGTCAAGCAGCTCCTCTTCCGAGATTCCGGCCCACGAACAGCTTCAAGCCATCCTCGCTCCCTTCACGGCAAGTCATTGGTGTATTTTGGACTCATTCGTTCGAGGTCAATTACAAGCGGCTTACTATCCGAGCCAAGCGGTTCTTCCGGATATGATGAAGCAACAACGAGGAAGTATCCTTTTCGTCAGCGCTACTCATGCCCGCCAACCCAACGAGGGAGGAATAGCTGTAGCCGTTGCCGTAGCCAAGGCCAGCGTGGAGGCGATGATGCAGCATATGGCACTAGAGCTGGGGCCCGCCGGCATTAGGGTCAATACGGTGGGTGGAGGAATGATTCTTACCGATCTAAACGCCGGAGCGCCACAGGAGATCAAAAACCAGATAGCTCAAATGACTCCTTTGCGGAGGAACGGCCGACCTGAAGATATGGCATCCGCCATTGCCTTTCTGGCCTCCAATCAAGCCTCATTTGTAACCGGAGCCTATCTCACAGTGGATGGCGGTAACTTTATCATCTAATGGGGACTGCCAGCGCATCGATCTGCAGGGTAAGCTGAGGCATTTCTTGGTTTATCATGTTAAGATTTGATTGGGCTAATAAACGAAGGCACACCCAGGAGGGCAAAGCGATGACCGCCTATGGAAAACCGAGCTTGGCCGCGGGCGAAATCGAGCAAGTGCTGCGGAATCATTTTGGACCCGGCGCGGCCGAGATTACGCCTTTGGCCGGCGGCAACTTGAGCAGCGTGTTCTCCTTCGTCCACGGGGGCAAAGGTTATGTCGTGAAGTTCAGCGATTTGGAAGGCGCGTTTAAGACGGAAGGCTATGTCTCGGACCTGCTGACGGGCCAAGGCCTTCCTTTTCCGAAATGTACGGCGTTAGGGGAGACCGGTCGATTGGCCTACATCGTCATGGAGAGGATGGACGGACGCAATCTGGCCGATTGCACGGCAGAGGAGCAGGCGCGTCAACTGCCGGAGCTTATCGGCATCTTGACCCGTCTGGCTGCCGTGGACGTCGGGACGACGAACGGGTACGGGTGGATCGGGCCCGATGGCAACGGAGCTTACGCTTCCTGGAAGGACTTCGTCGTCGCCTGCTACGCGGAGGATCAGAGGGGGACGTTCTGGGAGAACTGGCACGACCTCTATCGCACGTCTTGCTTGGAGAGAGACGTTATCGAAGAGATCTATGGCCGTTTGATGGCTTACGTGCTCTATAACGAACCGCACAGAGGCTTTATCCACGGAGATTTTCACCAGTGGAATATTTTATCGGACGGCACGCGGATTACCGGCATCATTGACGGGAATTGCCTATACGGCGATTCCCTTGTGGACCTTGCGATCCTCGATCGGCATATGCCGTCTAACGGCGTCATTCAGGCGTATCGAGACCTGCAAGCGAAATCCGGCGTGCCGTTTCCGAATTTCAAGGAGCGGCTGAAGGGCGCCTATTATTTCAAAGGGCTCGACGGGCTTCGCTTCTATGCGAAGATGGGATGGAGAGACGCTTATCTAGTCACGCGCAATTTTCTTTTAAACCTGGATGCATAATCCGGAATCCCTTCAGAAGGGCTTTAATCGCCGAGCGATCAGAAATTCCGGTCTAACAATATTCCCGTCTGTTCCGCAATGACTCGGGGCGCTATCGGCATTCCGTTCCTGAACCACCATTCCACGGTCCCCACGACCGCCGCCCCAAAAAATTGAAGCAAAACCTCCTCGCTCAAGCCCTGATTTTTTCCTTCGGTTATATCCACTTCAACCTTATACTCCTGGACGACTAAATCAAGGAATCGACTGCGGAAATAAGCCGCGCTTTTCGTGTTCAGCATGGTTGAAAAGAACAGATGATTGTCCGCGAAGTATTCGAACCAGACATAGTTCCCTTCCTGAAACGTCATGTCGGATGCGGAATGGCAAAGATCGCGGAGATTGCTGATGTGTTCTTCGATAAGCTTATCAAGCAAGTCGTATTTGTCCATGTAGTGGAGATAAATCGTACCTCGATTCACATTCGCCCTGTCGGATATATCCCGGATGGTAATGTCATCGAAGTTTTTTTCGGCCATCAGTTCAAGAACGGCGGTCTTGATCGCTTCCCGGGATTTGAGCACCCTTCTGTCCACTTTAGTCATTTTACCGTCTCCTCCGTTGATAATCGGCAATTATTTAGGATGTGTTGAGTAATCCACACATCTAGAAGGATTGATTATTGCAAGCATGTGGTATCCGCTTAGAATTATAGACATGAGTTGATTAAACAATCAATGTCCATTTCGTTTGGAGCTACTGGAATAGGATGTCCGAGCTTGTCACGCGCTTGCTAAAAGGAGGATGCCATTCATGGACATGGACACTTGGTCCATAGATGAACTGAACAAGATTGCCGAAGCCGACGACCTGCATATCTCGCCGTTATTTAACCGACAAATACAGCCCGCAGCATCCTCTTCCAAGCGGTACTCGAAGAGGTCGGGCCTTTAATGCGGATGTGCTCACCGAGCTGGAAGGCTTCATCCGGTTCATGAGAGACGTCGGCAGCAAGTACGATGCGTCCGCTGCGCAAGTGGCCATAGCTTGGTCCATAGCCAAAGGAACCGTCCCCATTATCGGCGTAACGAAAACGGCCCATGTCGAGGATGCGATAAAAGCCTCCGAGATCCGTCTGACAGCGCAGGAGATTCTCGATCTTGAAGCGGCTGCGAAAGAGACGGGCACGAGGTCCGAGGTTCGTGGGAAAAACCGATACGCTAAACGACGGCCGTTGATCCCGTCGCGACGAGCCCCTCGTTGCGGCGGTTTTTTTTATGCCCCGGCGGCAGGATTCGAACTTCCCTCTCATTGTAAGCGGTTACCGAATCCTATAAAATAGCGATGCGGCGCCACTTCCAGAACAAGGATGATTTTAGCATGCGAATCCAACTCAATATTTTTCAGAAAATGCTTCTTCTGCTGCTGGCTCTGCTGACGCCGGTCATGGCTCTGTACTATTATTCGAACCACAAGAGCATCGGAGTCATCCAGGAGGAGCTTATCAAGTCGAACCTGAACCGGATGGAGCTGTTCATGGCGCAACTGGACGCCAGCATCGAGAAGTTCGAGCTCGTCTCCGCCCCCATGCTCGTCGACACGAACGTGCTCGAGTATCTGTACAACCTCAGCCTGAGCGACTATACAATGATGAAGACCCGGCTGCTCATCCAGGAGAAGCTGTCGCTGGCCAGCGTATCGGGCAACTGGCGCAACGATGTGACCGTCTATTTCCCGCAGCGCGGCGAAGGCATCTCATCCTCTCCCTCCTATGAATACGACCGCGAAGAATTCGTGAGCCGATTCTCCCTCGGGTGGAGCTACAGCGAGAATCTCGGAATGGGGTCCGGCTTTACCCGAACCTACGTCACGGCGGGCGACCAATCGGCTCGCCCGGGCGATCAGGATGTCGCCGTCCGCATCAACCTGTACAAGTGGAGCTTCGAGAACCTGCTCGACGCCTACAAGTCCGGCCACTCCGGCAACCCGTTCTTCTACAAGGCGGGGCACGCCGTCATCGCCAGCCGGTCCGCGGACGGGCCGGCGACGGACGAGGTCGTCGCGGAGCTGGGGGACCGGGTCCGGAGCCGAACGTCGGGGTACTTGATCCGTTCCCTCGAGGACAAGCCTTATCTGATCACCTATTATTACTCCAACCTGCTGGACTGGCATCTCGTCGACGCCGTCCCGCTCGACCAGATCGTCGGACCGATCAAGCAGCAGCGGGTGCTGTTCGGCGCGGCGTCGGTCATTCTGCTTATGACGGGCATCGCCGCCGCATCCGCTCTGTACTGGAACGTACAGAGGCCGATCTTCCACTTGGTGCGCGGGGTGCAGAGGATCAAGCGGGGCGATTACGCCTACCGTCTGCCGAAGAAGGCGAACAACGAATTCGCGTTCCTGATGCAGAACTTCAACGAGATGTCGGCGCAGATCCAAGACCTGATCGAGAACGTCCTGCAATCGCGCATCCATGCGCGCGACGCCACTCTGAAGCAGCTGCAGGCGCAGATCCATCCTCATTTTCTATACAACTGCCTCGGCTTCATTATCAATATGACGAAGATGGGACAGAATCGGGCCGTCATCGACATGGCGCATCACCTGGCCGACTATTACCGGTATACGACGCGAATGGACAACCAGGGCGTCAGCCTGGGCGAAGAGCTGGCGTTCGTGCGCCTTCATCTGGAGATTCTCCGGCTTCGCAGCGACTCCTTGACCTACGGCATCGAGCTGCCGGAAGAGCTGGCGGACCTGCGCGTTCCCCGGCTGCTGATCCAGCCGCTCGTGGAGAATGCGCTCGTGCACGGACTCGAGAACGTCGATTACCCCGGCCGGGTGGAGATACGGGTCTGCGTCAGGGAGGGGCGGGTGCGCGTGGAAGTGGACGATAACGGCAAAGGGCTGAAGGCGGAGGAGATCGACCGGCTGCTCGCGGAGCTTCGCGTTCCGGCCGGCGAATATGCCGGGTGCGGCCTGTGGAACGTGAACCAGCGGCTGCAAGGCCACTTCGGCGCGGACGCGAGAATCGCCGTCAGCCCGTCCAGGCTCGGCGGTCTAAGCGTGAAGCTGATCTGGGGATTGGAGACGGCAACGATAAGGGAGGAATCGGAATGAACAGCCTGCTCGTGGTCGACGACGAGAAGCACTATGCGGACAGCCTGGCGGATACGATCCCTTGGGCGAAGCTCGGCATTAGCCGGGTGTTGAAGGCTTACAGCGCAAGCGAGGCGCTGGCGTTGATGGAAGCGTCGCCGGTCGACATCCTGATGACGGACATCCGGATGCCGCGTATGAACGGCCTGGAGCTGATCGAGGAGGCCAGACGGCGCAAGCCCGAATTGAAGTGCCTGCTGCTCACGGGCTATGCGGATTTCGAATATGCCCGCAAGGCGATCGAGCTTCAGGCGCTCGATTATCTGATGAAGCCGGCCAAGGACGAGCAGCTGCTGGAGACGATGGGCCGGATCGTGAAGCAGCTCGAGCGGGAGCGGGCCGTCGAGATGGGCTTCCGCATCTACCGCGACAACAGCGCGGAGCTGAAGGCGGGCTTGCTGCTCAAGGCGCTCGGCGGCGCGCTGCGCGGCGAGGCGCTGGCGGAGAAGCTGAAGCTGTTCGACCTTCCGCTGCCGATCCCGGGCCCTGTCTCGCTATGTCTCATCCGGCTGGGGCCCCCCTTCGACGAACAGGATCTCTATTCGCAGTCGCTGATTCGGTTCGCGGTCACGAATATGCTGGAAGAGCTGCTGATGGAGCGGTACGACTGCTGGCCGGCCGCGGACGAGGAAGGCAACCTGCTGGTGCTGGTGTACGACCTGTCGGGCGCGCCGCCGGACCCGGAATGGCTGCGGGAGCGAACCGACCGGCTGCGACGGGAAGTACGGAACCTGCTCAAAGGCGAGATCTCCGTCGGCGAAGCCGACCGCTGTCTCTTCCCGGAGGAGCTGCAGGCCGGCTACATGGCGGCCAAGACGCGGCTGGACCGCGACGGAGGCTCGTCCGAGCAGGCTCCGGAGCGGAACGAAGAGGAGGCGCGGCTCATGCGCAAGCTCTACGAAGCGCCTCTTCTGACGCAACTGCTGGAGACGGAGAGGTGGGAGGAAGCGGAAGCGAAGATCCGCGCGTTCGTGTCGCCGCTGCTGCACACGGGCTCGCCGGACCTGATGCGCGACGTCTTCTTCTTCCTGTCGAACGCATTCCAATATATCGCGAACCGCGGCGGCCGAACGCTGGCGCGGATGCTCGATCCGCGGCAGACCGCCTTCATGAAGGGGAAGGCGATTCTGCACGCGTCGCAGCTGGAGGCCTGGGCGCTGGACGCGCTGCGCACGCTTCGCGAGAAGCTGGGCGAGGAGCCCGAGGACCACAACCGGGCGATCGTCCGCAAGACGCAGGACTTCATCCGGAAGGAGCTGGACAAGGACTTGTCGCTGACCCTGCTGGCCCGGCGCGTCTACGTGCATCCGAGCCATCTGTCCAAGCTCTTCAAGCAATATACCGACGCCACGGTCTCGCACTATATTTACGAACAGCGCATGCTTAAGGCATGCGAGCTGCTGAAGCAGACGGATCACAAGATCTACCGGATCGGCGAAAGCGTCGGCTACCCCAATACGAACTGGTTCATCCGCAAGTTCCGCGACTATTACCAGATGACCCCGCAGGAGTACAGGGACAAATCCCGTTTGGGAATCGAGTGATTTTGTTCTATTATCCTAAAAACCTTCTATATCGCCTAACTCCCTGCGTCGTTATGATAAAAACAGATGAGGAACCGCCGAACCGGCGGCTCGCGCATCGGAAGTCGGCCATTCTAACCAAAGGGGAGAGCTGCGCCAGTGATGAGGCGAAGAAGATGGACCATCCTGCCATCGGCGGTTCTGACAGGGAGCCTGCTGCTGACGGCGTGTACGAACGGCGGCGGAGACGGCGATCCGGAAGGCGCCGATGCCTCTGCGCCGGCCGCGACGAACGGGGAGACGGCCAGCCAGAGTCCGGCCGCCAACGGCGAAGGGAAGCCGAAGTGGGACTTCAAATACGATCCTCCGATTACGATCACGACGGCGGTCGTGGACGAGAATCGGCCGAACGCGTTCAAGCCGGGAGAGACCTTGACGAACAACTCGCATTCCCGCTGGATGGAAGAGAATCTGGGCATTATTACGAAGTTCGACTGGATCGTCGGCAAGTTCGAGGACGCGGATACGAAGATCCGGCTGGCGCTGTCCACGAACGGCAAGCTGCCGGACACCTTCACCGCGCAAGGAGACATTCTGAAGGACCTGCTCAAGGCCGACCGGCTGCTCCCGCTGAACGACGCCATCGAGAAGTACGCGCATCCGAAGCTTAAGGAAGCGATCGAGAAGTACTCGTATACGATGCCGGAGGCGACCAAGGACGGCAAGATCTACGGGATTCCCCGCTTCGGCATGGGCGACGAAGGAACGGTCATGTGGATCCGCAAGGACTGGCTCGAGAAGCTGTCGCTTCAGCCGCCGACGACGATCGCCGAGCTGGAGAACGTGCTGAAGGCGTTCTCCGAGCGGGACCCGAACGGCAACGACAAGGACGACGAAGTCGGCCTGGCGGTTCCGCTGAAGGAAGGCCCGTGGACGTGGATGGGGCAGACCGACGCGATCGCCGGCGCCTTCTCCAAGCAGCTGCTCAACACGTACGACATCAAGCTGTTCTGGAACGAGGACGAGAACGGCAACCTGGTGTACGGCGCCGTTCATCCGGACGCCAAGAAGTACCTGGAGACGATGACCTCCTGGATGGCCAAGGGCTATATGGACAAGGAAGCCGGCATCAAGGACCCGAGCAAGGCGTCCGAGCTGGCGGTCTCGGGAATGGCCGGCGTCATGTTCGGCCCCTACTGGATGGGCTCCTGGCCGCTCGGCGACACCGCGAAGGTCGATCCGAACGCGCAGTGGCAGGCGTACCCGCTGCCCGCCGGCCCGGACGGGCTGAAGGGCAAGGCGCAGAAGCCGATCTACGGCAGCTTCTCGGTGTTCAGCAAGGACTTCAAAAATATCGAAGCCTGGTTCGCGTATTACAACAAGCTGCTCGCCAAGAACCTCGGCCCGGAGGACCCGTACTTCGATCCCCGCTTCGAGAAGGGCTTCCACGAGGGCTACGATTACGTGATCAAGGACGGCAAGGTCATCACCGGCAACTACGAAGCCGCGGGCGTTCCGAAGGAGCAATGGCCGCTTCCGGACGGAGCCTCGATCGATATGCGCTGGATGGTGTATCCGCTGACCGGTACCGGCAACCCGCTGCTGCCGTACATGAACGCGGAAGCGATCAAGAAGTTCACGGCCGATCCGAACGCCGAAGCGACGTCGCCTATCGAACAGAGCGTCAAAGGGCTGAATGCGGCCCAGCTGGCGGCGGCCAGCGTCGCGGTGTCCGAGCAGGGGCTCGAGATTCCGAACCGGTACACCGGGCCGTTGACGGACGGGATGGCGAAGCACGGGGAGTTCCTGCAGAAGCTCGCGACGGAGAGCTACCTGCACATCATCTACGGCGAGAAGCCGCTCTCCTCCTTCGACGAATTCGTCGCCCAATTCTACAAGAACGGCGGCGACGTGATCACGAAGGAAGTCAACGAATGGTACAAGGCCAACAAAAAATAAAGGCGTCAAGAGGACGGAGTGGAAGGGGAGGTCGCATTCGGCGCTTATCGGATGCAGCCCCCCTTCTCTTCATGAAAGGAAGATGAACGCGATGCGCAACTACTGGATCCGGACATGGCCCTATCATGCGCTGCTGCTGCCCGCCGTGCTTCTCTGTCTCGTATTCTCGTACGTTCCGATGGCGGGGTTGGTCATTGCTTTTCAACGCTACGAACCGTGGATGGGGATCGGCGGCTCCGAATGGGTCGGCCTTGAACACTTCCGCTATCTGTTCTCCTACCCCGACAGCAGGCAGGTGATCGTCAATACGCTCGTGATCGCCGTATCCAAGCTGATCCTGCAGCTGGTGGTCCCGATCGTATTCGCGCTCATGCTGAACGAGCTTCGCAAAATGGCTCTCAAACGCGTCATTCAGACGCTCGTCTATTTGCCGCACTTCATCTCCTGGGTCGTGCTGGGCGGCATTCTGATCGACATTCTGGGAACGGGAGGCATCGTGAACCGGTTCCTGGGGCTGTGGGGCATCGAGCCGATCTTCTTCCTCGGCCACGGGGATTGGTTCCGGGTGACGCTGGTGGCGAGCGACGTCTGGAAGGAATTCGGCTTCTCGGCGATTATCTTCCTGGCGGCGCTCTCCAACATCAACCCGGCGCTGTACGAGGCGGCGGAGATCGACGGCGCTACCAAATGGAAGCAGATGCTGTACGTCACGCTGCCGTCGATCCTGCCCATCATCGTCGTCGTCGGAACTCTCTCGCTCGGCCGCATTCTCGACGCCGGCTTCGACCAGATTCTGAACCTGTACAATCCGCTCGTCTATTCGAAGGGCGACATCATCGACACCTTCGTGTACCGGGTCGGCCTCACCAAGGGCGAGTTCAGCTTCGGCACCGCCGTCGGCCTGTTCAAATCGACGGTGGGACTGTTCCTGATCGTGCTGAGCTACCGGCTCGCATACCGCATCGCGAATTACCGCATCTTCTAGGGGGAGACCGATGGCACATACGACGAACGGCTATCGTATATTCAGCTTCTTCAATATTATCCTGCTGTGCCTGCTCGCGGCGCTGTGCTTCCTGCCCATCGTGCATATGTTCGCGCTGTCCTTCAGCTCCCGGGCTGCCGCGACCGCCAATATCGTCAACTTCTGGCCCGTCGGCTGGACGTCGGAGGCGTATACGGCGACGCTCGGCAACAAGGCGTTCCTGCGCTCGCTGCTGATCGCGGCGGAGCGGACCGCGGGCGGAACCGCGCTGTCCATGGCGGTCATCATCATGGCCGCCTACAGCCTGTCGCGGACCTCGGACCGGTTCCCCGGCCGGACGGCGTATACCTGGTTCTTCGTCTTCACGATGCTGTTCAGCGGCGGGCTCATTCCGACGTACTTCCTGGTCAACAAGCTCGGCATGATGGACACGCTGTGGGCGCTGATCCTGCCGGGGGCGGTCAGCGTCTGGAATTTGATCCTCATGCTGAACTTCTTCCGCACTCTCCCGAAGGAGCTGGAGGATGCGGCGCTCATCGACGGAGCGGGACACTTCGGCGTGCTGGCGAGAATCTACCTGCCGATCTCGATGCCCGCCGTGGCCACGCTGTCGCTGTTCTCCATGGTCGGTCACTGGAATTCGTGGTTCGACGGCGTCATTTACATGAGCACGATGGATCGGTATCCGCTGGCTTCGTTCCTGCACGCCATGGTCGTCTCGGAGAATCTGACGCAGATCGGCGTCACGGCCCAGGACGTCGCCAACATCTCGAACCGGACCGTGAAGGCGGCCCAGCTGTTCATCGGCTCGCTGCCGATTCTGCTCGTCTATCCGTTCCTTCAGAAGTACTTCGACAAGGGCATCGTGCTCGGCTCCGTCAAGGAGTAGACGACAGGGCGGGTTCGTTAGATGGGAAAATGGGTCTGGGAAAACGGGCCAAGCTTCACCTTTCCGATGCTTCAGTCCTTGTCCCGGCCGGCGGCGAATGGCCGAGAATGATCCAGGAGAAGGGGACGTATCTCGCGATGAATCCGACCGTCAGCCAGGAGCAGCCGAGCACGAACAGGAATTTTCCCGCGTACCACGCGTGAACGAGAACGGAGTTGCCGGTCGACGGCGGACGGTGCTCGTACAGGACCAGGAAGAACGGGTGGGCCAAATAGATGCCGAAGGAGAGCGACCCGAGCAGGCTCAACGTCCTTACGACTCCTTGCGGGAAGCGGCGATGGATGAAGAATGCGGCCTGGAGAAGAACCGCCGCGCCGAGATATGTGTGAGCGTTCCATAAGAAATCGTACAAGAGCACAGGGTAACGGGTTCCGAACATCCGCTGCTGATAATAGATCGCGACGTTGCTCAGAGCTGCAGCCAGCCAGGCGCTCCACAGCAGTACCCAGAACGCAACCCTCGCCTTCGTCGCGTTTTCGCGGCCGGCGACGATCCATCCTTTGATTTTCGGATAATAACTGCCCAAGAACGCCCCCAGCAAATAATAGGAGAGATAAGAGAACATCCAGCTGCCTGAATTGGGGACGTGCCATTCATATTCGTTGAGAATAACGAACCCGTATTGAAGCGCCAGTCCGAGCGGGACGCACCCCTTCAGCAAGCCCGGCGCCTTCTTCAGGCACCAGAGCGCCAGCGGGAAAAAGAGATAGAACTGCACGTTAATGAACACGAAATAAAGATGGAAGAATGTCTTGCCGACCAGCAGCTGGCTGCCGAATTGGCGGAGCGCTTCCGTCAACGTCAGATCGCGATGGTTCAAATAGTAGGCCACGAGATAGTAGAAGATCGAAGCCAGGAAGTAAGGGAGGAGGATGAACTTCATCCTCCTGACGTAGAAGCGGCCGATCCGGCCGGCATTAAACGGAAGCTCGTAATAGTTGTAGAACAGGACGAAGCTGCTCAGAAAAATAAAGGTCGGCGTTCCGAACCGCATGAAGACGTTCAGAAAGTTGTAGACGGCGTAATACTCCGATTGCTTCATCAGCACCGTCGCGTTCGCGGTGGTATGGACGCACAGGATGGCAATCATGCACAGCGCCCTGACGATCTGAAGCGAAGCGATAGTCTCTCGGCGCGGAGGCGCGGCGTTGTCGTTCAAGGGGATAAACCTCCATTCGAATCGCTGGACAATGGGAACAGGGGCAAGGGCAAGGTCAAGGGCAAGTATACAGGACAGTTCTTACGGGCCGGCGCGCCGACTTCTTCCGAAATGCTTAACTTTCGCTGAAAGAACGCCTCGAAAAAGCGATTAGGTTCCCGGCAAATGAAGGGAGGTGATAGGAAGGAACGGTCGGAATGCCGCATATGCGGAAGAGGCTTGCAGGATCATGGCACGGATCCCCAATAAAGGAGTGAACGATGATGAAGAGAAGATGGAGTATCATCCTTGCGCTCGCCATGTTCGTTACCGCCTTATTCTCGATTCCGCCGAGCTCGAGCGCCGCGACTCTCGAAGCGCCCGCCGGATGGAGGAACCTGCTGGATTACCGGATCTTCAGCACGACGTCGGACGGTTGGGCGGGAGACGGCGGGTTCGGCTTGGAGACGGAGAACGGCAAGCTGCCGGTCGATCAGACCGTGACGTTAAACGGCTTGCCTTCGCTGAAGCTGAACACGCAGGCCGTGAACAATCCGTCCTGGTACCTCGCCTTGGTCACGGTAGCCGGCTGGAAAGCGTACGACTTTACCCCCTACTATCCGAACGGTTATCTGGAGTTCAATATCAAAGGGAAGACGGGCGGAGAATCCTTCCTCATCGGCTTCAAAGACAGAGTGTTCGAGAGGGCCGCAGGCAACGAGATTACGACCACGGTCAATATCAAGAGCTATATCAACGTGACGACGAACTGGACCCATGTGAAGATCCCGTTAAAAGACGTCATGCAAGTCTCCCAAGGAATCGATCCTTCTTCCATCGACGCGTTATCCATCAAGAACGACGGCATGCAGCCTTTAACGGTCTGGCTGAACGACATCCGGGTTACGTCCCCCGATAAGGAGAGAGAGTTCCCGCCCATCAAGGTCAATCAGGTCGGCTATCCCGTCGATGCCGACAAGCAGGCGCTCGTAACCGGCTTCGAGGACGTTCTGACGGTCGACGAGGGAACTTCGTTCAGCGTGAAGAACGCGACGGATAACTCTACGGTTTTCTCCGGAACCCTTGCCCTTAGGAAAAATTACGACGCCGTCGACAGCGGGGAGCGGGTGTTCACCGCCGACTTCACCGATCTGAACGTTCCCGGACGATACTATATCGCGGTGCAGGGTCTTCCGAATTCGCCCCAATTCTCGATCGGGAGCGCAAGCGAGATCTACGGGCCGTTCCTGGTCGACGTGTCCCGCTATTATTACTACCAGAGGACGGGAATCGACATCGCCAGTCCCTATACCCAGAACTATCAGAGAACGGATATGACTCCCGATACGGCGGTTCCCTTGATGTCCAATCCCTCCGTCATCAAGGACGTATCCAAGGGCTGGTACGATGCGGGAGATAAGGGCAAGTACGTCAACGCCGGAGCCAAAGCGCTGTCGGATCTGTTCTGGGCCTACGAGCTGATGCCGGAGAAGTTCGCGGACCATCAGTTCAACATTCCCGAGAGCGGCAACGGCATTCCCGATCTTCTGGACGAAGCCCGGTGGGAATTGGAATGGATGCTGAAAATGCAGGATGCCGCGAGCGGCGGATTCTATGCGCGCGTAACCTTCCAGGACGACGACGCCTTGACGGACAGAGAGGTGATCGATGCCGATACGGTAAGCCCGAGGACCGACATCAAGACGACCGCCGATACGGCGACCGCGGCCGCCATCCTGGCGCATGCCTACTTGATCTATCAGAATATCGATCCGGTCTTCGCCCAGAGCTGTCTGGATGCCGCCGAATCGGCATGGGGCTATCTGGAGGCGCATCCGGAGCTGATCAAGACGCCCAACACGGGCCGGTGGCCATACGACGTCACGGACGACACGGCCAACCGCATTTGGGCGGCAGGCTCCCTGTATCGGACGACGGGCGAGGCCAAGTACAACACTTATTTTGAGGCGAACTATACGAAAATGGGGAAATTCTTCGAGGATCCGCTCGACTTCGCCAGCGGTTGGGAGAACACCTGGAATACGGGCTTCTTCAGCTATCTGAAGGCCGCGAATCCGAATCCCCAAGTCGTGAGCTGGTACGCCGCCAAATTCCAGCAATGGTTCGACGACAAAGCGGCCCGAATCGACGAGAGCCCTTGGAGAAGCGTCGTGAAGGACGGCAACTACTATTGGGGAATTACGATGCAGATCGCCGATACGCCGATGGAGATGATCATCGGCACCAAGCTGCTCGGAACGTTCGAGAGCCATCTTCCCGTCCTTCGGGAGATGGTCTACAGCCAACTGGACTGGATTCTGGGTCGGAATCCGGTAGGGACCTCCTTCGTGTCGGGGTATGGCGAGAGAAGCGTCAAGTACCCGTTCAGCACCATCTACCGGACGGACAACTTGCCGGGGGTGCCGAAGGGCTATCTGGTCGGAGGACCCAACAAATACTCCAACGACGTGACGGTCGGCAACCAGATCTCCCGCTTCGCGGCCAAGAACTACACGGATAACTTCCAGGAATGGACGACGAACGAGCATACGATCTATTGGAATTCGGGCTTGGTATTCGTGGCCGCGTTCGCGACCGGCACTGGCAGCGGCGGCGGGACCAACTCGACGATCAGCCCGACGACCGCCTCCTTCGACAAGAAGACCGCCAACCAGGCGGACATTCCGGTGACCCTGACGCTGAACGGCAACACGCTCGCGGGCATCAAGAACGGCGCGGCTTCGCTGGTCGCCGGAACGGACTATGCCGTCTCGGGCACGACGGTGACGATCAAGAAGGCGTACTTGGCCGCGCAGCCGGTGGGGACGACGACGCTGACGTTCACTTTCAGCGCGGGATCGAGCGCGACGCTGGCGATTGCCGTCGCGGATACGACCTCCAGCGGAGGCGGGGCGATCAAGGTGCAGATGTACAATTCCACGCTCACGGCTTCGTCCAACACGCTGTACCCGCGGTTTAAGCTGACGAACACCGGCACAGCCGCCATCCCGTTGACCAACGTGAAGCTTCGTTACTATTACACGATCGACGGGGAGAAGGCCCAGAACTTCTTCTGCGACTGGTCGAATGTCGGCAGCGGCAACGTGACGGGCTCCTTCGTCAAGATGGCGGCTCCGAAGACCGGCGCCGATACGTATCTGGAGATCGGCTTCGCGAGCGGAGCCGGCAGCCTGGCGGCCGGAGCTTCCATCGAGGTGCAAGTGCGCATCGCCAAGACCGACTGGACGAACTACACGCAGACGGGGGATTACTCCTTCAATCCGACCGGCACGACTTACGCCGATTGGAACAAGGCGACCGGCTACGTCGCGGGCGCTCTTCAATGGGGCACGGAGCCTTGATCGGTTAGTCGTTGCGGCTTGAGCGCAAGGTCCGCGGACGGTCCTTCCCGAGAGGGACGGCGTCCGCGGGCTTTTTTACATTAGGCATTGGGCGGGGAGCGGAAAAGGCATTAACGGGAGCAGGAGAGGCGGGGGAGAGAAACCGTAACCGGCACCGTAACGGACACAGCGAACGCTAAATTAGCGGCCGTGGCGTCCGTTAGCGTACAAGCGGTCCCATCTCCTTCAGCGTGGCGCGTCCCCATTGCTCAATGAGCCTGCAATAGCTGTCCGCGTCATGCATCCCCGCGGCCGCGTCGGCGATCGTCAGGGACCAGGCGACCTTGGGGAGAGGAGGCGCGTCGGCCGGCCTTCGAATCCCCTTCGTTCTTCCCGGTCCTTGGGCCGCATCCCGGCGAATCCGCTCCGTCGCGTAGCCTTCTTCCAGGTAGTTCCGCAGCGCGGATTGCGCCCAGACATACAACTCGTCGCTGTATCCCTCGTGTTGAATCATATAGCAGGCAACCGTGAGAAAGTGAACCCGTCCGTAGCCCGGATCGGTGAATTCGAGCGCCAGACATTCGCCGAAAATGTCCTCGCACGTTTTCCCCTCGGGGAGCACGGCGCCGCATAAAGCGCAGGTATCCGGCATAACAACCACCTTCCTATCTGAGGGCAAGAATCGTATTTCCCCAAAGAGACCGCCGTCGATCCCTCCCCCACTATAAACATTGACGTCGCGTTAAGGTCAAGCCTTAGGGCGTCCGGAGCGGGCGCGGCTCCTCTTGCAGCACCTGCTTGTACCGGCTCGGCGGGACCCCGACCGCCCGCTGGAACACCCGGCTGAAGTAGAGCGGGTTGTCGTACCCGACGATGGAGGCGATCTCCTTCACGTGAAGCGGCGTCTCCGCCAGCATCCTCTTCGCTTCGTTGATCCGGATGCCGGTCAGGTATTGCAGCGGAGCGGCCCCCGTCACCGCTTTGAACTTGTGGATGAACCGGAACAGGCTAAGGTTGCACCGCTTGGCCAGGTCCGCGACGACGAGCTTCCGGTTGTATGCCTCGTGCATGTATTCGAGAATCTTCGTGATCTCGGCATGCGGATCGGAGTCGCGAAGCGCGTTCGCGTTCCGCAGCCTTCGGCCCGCCAGCGCGAGCAGCGTCAGCAGATGGGCCGCGGCCATGTCGCCGTTCAGAGGCTGCGCGAGGTTCAGCTCCCGAATGATCGCCTTGAACAGCCCGGCCAGCTCGTCGACCGCTCCGACCGTGTAGACGCGCGACCCGAGCAGTCCGAACCGTTCGAGATAATCGCGGGCGGCATAGCCGGTGAAGTGGATCCAGTAGGCTTCGGCGCCGTCCCGGGCGCAATAGTCGTAATACTGGGGCTCGCCGGGCCGGTAGACGACGATCTGTCCGGCATGCGCTTCGACGTCCCCGTCCTTGAAGCGAAAAGCCCCTTTGCCGCCCACGAAGCAGATCAGTTGGAAATCCAGCCGTCCCCGCTCTCTCCTCCGGGTCAAATCCCGCTTCAGCAGCTTCTGATAGCCGCAGCCGTTCACGAAGAGGGGGAGATCGGCGCGCTCGACGCCTTCCTCGATCCATTCTTCGTACGCGTTCCCCGATAGGCTGATCATAGTCTCACGCTCCATCTATAGCAATTACGTACATGCCGCAAGCAAAATCATTCATTCTATCGTCCCTCTATCAATCTTATAATGAAAGCGAATTTGGCGCCATTCGCCGATGGATTGAACAGGCTAAAGGAGCGGACTCGACATGGGAAGCGATAGAATCGTGCATACGATCAATTTGGACTGGAGATTCGCCAGAGGAGACCACCCCTGCGCGTGGTATAAAGGCTTCGACGACGCCGAATGGAGAAAGGTAACGCTGCCTCACGATTGGTCCGTCGAGGAGCCGTTCTCGCAGGAGCACTCGAGCGGCACCGGCTACCTGCCCGGCGGAACGGGCTGGTACCGCAAGCGGCTGTCGTTGCCCGAGAAGTTGGCCGGCAAACGCGTGTACGTGACTTTCGAAGGCGTCTACAACAACTCGCAGGTGTGGTGCAACAGCTATTACCTGGGCAAGCGCCCTTACGGCTACAGCACGTTCACTTACGACGTGACGGACTTCGTCGGCTTCGGGGAGAAGGACAACGTGTTCGCCGTGAAGGTCGATCACAAGGATATCGCGGATTCCCGCTGGTTCACGGGCTCGGGCATCTACCGGAACGTGATCCTGACCGTCAAGGATCCGATCCATATCGAACAGTACGGCGTGTTCGCGACGACGCCCGAAGCGTCCCGCGACCGGGCGACCGTGTCCGTGAACGTCCGGTTCGCCAACGAGAGTCCGGCCGACGCCGAGATTACGATCCGCCAGACGCTGACGGACGCCGGCGGACGGGTCGTCGGTTCGGCCGAATGCCGCGCGGCAATCCCGCAGGGCGGCAAGGGAGAGGCGGATCAAGAGATTACGGTGGCGAATCCCGGTCTGTGGTCCCCGGCGACGCCGACCCTGTACACTCTCTTGACGGAGATCGTCAAGGACGGCGAATCGATCGATCAAGTCGCTACCCCGATCGGGATCCGTCGGTTCGAGTTCGACGCCGCGAAGGGCTTCTTCCTGAACGGGGAGAGCCTGAAGATAAAAGGCGTCTGCGTGCACCACGATGCGGGCGGCCTCGGCGCGGCGGTTCCGGTCGAAGCGTGGGCCCGGCGGCTGGAAGCTCTTAAGGCGATGGGCTGCAACGCCATCCGCATGAGCCACAACCCGCACGCGCCGCAGCTGCTCGATCTGTGCGACCGAATGGGCTTCCTCGTCATGGACGAAGCGTTCGACGAATGGGAGGGAGTCAAGAACAAGTGGTGGGCCGGGCATAACGTGTATCCGCCGAAGCATTACGGGTACTATGAGGACTTCCCCCAATGGGGCGAGACGGATCTCAGGGAGATGGTGCTCCGGGACCGCAATCATCCGTCGATCATTCTGTGGAGCATCGGCAACGAAGTCGATTACCCGAACGACCCGTACTGCCATCCGTACTTCAAGACGATGACCGGCAATAACGACGCCAACAAGCCCGCGGCCGAGCGCGAATACGATCCGAACAAGCCGCAAGCCGAGCGGCTCGCGACCATCGCGAGGAGGCTGGTTCAGGTCGTCAAGGAATGCGACGCGACCCGGCCGGTCACCGCGGCGCTCGCGTTCCCGGAGCTGGCGAACCTGATCGGCTACGCCGACGCGCTGGACGTGGTCGGGTACAACTACAAGGAGCATCTGTACGAGGAAGCGCGCCTTCAATATCCCGACCGAGTCACCTACGGCAGCGAGAACGGCGCGGATTACGCGGCCTGGTTGGCCGTCCGGGACAACGACGCGATCTGCGCCCAGTTCATCTGGACGGGGATCGACTATCTGGGCGAGGCGCACGGCTGGCCGATCCGGGCGTCCCAGTCCGGGTTCCTGGACTTGGCCGGCTTCGAGAAGGCAAGCTATCACTTCCGCCGCAGCCTGTGGAACCCGGAGCCGATGGCGTTCCTGGCGGTCGCGCGGCAGGGCGATCCGGCTTACGCGGGCCACTCCAGATGGGAGGGCGGCGACCCACACTGGAATTGGAAGGAGGGCGAGCCGCTCTCGGTTCTCTGCTATACGAACTGCGAGGAGGCGGAGCTGTTCCTGAACGGGCTGTCGCTAGGCGTCAAGCGGCTGGCGGACGACGAGAGGGGGTACCTGTCGTGGGAGACGGTCTTCTTCGAAGAAGGAGTCGTCCGCGTCGAAGCCAGGACCGCGCAAGGCATCGTACGTACGGCCGAGCTTCGGACGACGTCGGCTCCGGCGAGCCTCAAGCTTCGAGCCGACCGCGCGAAGCTGGCCGCGAACGGCGAGTCGATGGCGCACGTCGCGATCGAGATCGCGGACGCGGAAGGAAGAAGCGTCTATCCGGCGGACCACGCGATTCGGGTATCGGTCGAAGGGCCGGGCGAGATTCTGGCTCTGGAGAACGGGGACGTGAAGGATCTGGAGCCGTACAGCTCGCGAACCCGCAGAGCCCGGCACGGCAAGCTGCTCGCCTACGTCCGGTCGACGAGGGAAGCGGGACGGATCGTCGTGAAGGCCGAAGCCGAGGGGCTTGCCGCCGGCGAGATCGCGATCGAAGCCGAATAACGCGCCGGCTGAACATGCAATAGACGATGGAGCCTAGATAGAACGCTCCTATTGGCAGGCGGCGAAGAGCGACGATGAGCCCTAGAAAGCTCCAAATAAGATCGTAAGGATTCGTTAGCTCTCACCAAAAAAGCTTTTGAGGCAAAATAGCGACTCCTGGATCCGTTAGAGTCGTTAAAGTCTTGGCTTCGGACTCGGTGCCGAATCGCCTAAGGAGTCCAATAAGAAGGGATCGTCCCCAAGCCGCCAATGCGGACTTAGGGAACGATCCCTTCGCATCAATATTGGATCAACAGAGATACGTTCTGCCAGCCGGCGCCGACCGTCCAGAAGACCAGGTAGTCTCCCCGTTGGATCTTGCCGTCCCGCAGCGCGTCATGCAGCGCGAGGAACGGGCTGTTGGTCGCCGTATAGCCGTACTTGTCGCCGACGTAGAATACCTTGTCCATGTCGAGCCCGAGGCGCTCGGACACGAGCTTCACGTTGCCGACCGAGAACTGCGAGAACAGGAAGCCGCCGACGTCGTCTTTGTCGATCCCGTTGCGTTCCATCAGAATCATCAGCGAATCGACCGCGGAATCGACGCAGACGGAATCGTCGAACGGCGTGAACTTCACCTGCGCGTCCTTCGCCGTATACTCTTCGCGGTACAGGTTGGAGAGCCCGTGCGCGGGGAAGAGCGAGTTGTCGATGACCGCCGTGTCGGTCTGGTACACCGAGTCGATGAACCCGCGGCCTTCCGCGCCGCTCTCCAGAATAACCGCCGCGGCCGAATCCGCGAAGTTGGAGTGGTAGACCGGCTCGTCCGGGCTGTGCACGGACAGGTAGTCGGCTCCGACGACGAGCGCCCGTTCGATGCGGGGGTTGCCCATCATGTAGCGGCTCGCCTGCTCCACGGCGACCAGCATGCCGGCGCAGTTGGCGTTGATGTCGTAGCACATCGTGTTCAGATCGCCGCCCAGCGCGCTGTGAAGCTTCAAGGCGTTGCTCGGGAGCAGGTACTCGGGCGTCTGCGAGGTGAAGATGATCAGGTCCACGTCGCTTGCCGTCAGGCCGGCCTTCTGCAGAGCCTTCTTCGAAGCTTCGACGGCCATCGTCAGCGTATTCTCGGCGGGATCGGCGACGATGAAGCGCTTGTCCCGGCCCAAGGCCTTCAGCAGACCGGTCACTTCGACGCCTCTGGCTTTGTACCGCTCGATGTAGTAGTCATTGTCGACTTCGTTGGACGGATGATAGATTTGAAGCTCGCGAATTCGAACGGCACCCATGCTCTCCACTCCCTTATCGATTCTCGATTATACTTCGACGATCTCGTAGCTGCTGAGTTGAACGGTCCGCGCCACGCGGGCCAGCTGCATCTTCAGAATCGGGTTCTTGACCAGACGCAGCGTCACCTTCTTGAAGCCGTCGTTCTTGTACATGTTGAAGCAGGCCTCCAGAATCGGAAGCGTCTCCGGCGCGGAGACGTTCAGCTGCGTGCAGTCGATGTCGATCTCGTAGTCCGGCACGTTCAGGCCCGCGATGCTCTTCTGGTAAGCTTCGACCGACTTCATTCCGTCTTCGGTGGAGAAGGTTCCTTCCACCTTGGCCTTAAGAATTTTGTTCGCGTGATCCAGTTCGATGTTGAAGCTTCCCATGACAATCGTCCTCCGATATATGAAAAAGTAATTGTTGCTTCTTATTTGACAAGCGCCTTCAGCCGGTCCAGAATCGGAGCGGGCTCGCTGCCGTCGGTCACGACCTCGATCAGGACGGGACCGTCCAATTCCCGCGTGAACGCCGGAATGTCCGCGAGGTCCTCCAGACGTTCGACCGTCATCGTGCGGATGCCGGCGACGGCCATCATGTCGGCGATCGAGATGCGCTCCTGCTTGTAGTCGGGAATGGTCCGCTTGTAGAGGAACTTCTGGCCTCTCTCGACGTACGACAGCATGGCGTTGTTGACGATGATGTAGATGACCGGCATCTTGTATTCCTTGGCCGTCAGAATATCCATGCCGTTCATGAAGAAGCAGCCGTCCCCGGCGATGACGGCGACCGGGCGGGTCGGATCGGCGGCGTACAAGCCCGCTCCTCCGGCGATGGCCGAGCCCATGGCGCCGTAATCGAGGTTGATCTCGAAGTCTCCGCCTTCGGGGATGTCCAGATACTTCAGGACGAAGTTCGTAAACTCCCCGATATCGCAGACGTACCGGGTATTCGCCGGCAGGGCCGAACGGAGGCCTTCGAGGAACAGCCGCAGCGACAGGCCGGTGTGGTTGCGCTCGTAAGGATCGTTGACGGGCTCCGGCTTGCGGAACGAGGCGGCGGATTTGCGCGTATGGGCGGCAAGATACGGCAGCACTTCGCGCAAGTCCCCATGAATCGCGACGTCGGGCTTGAACACCCTGCCCAGCACGCTCGGGTCGCGGTCGACGTGAATGACCTTCCTTCCCGCGACGAGCACGTCGTTGAAGTTGCAGGTAGAGGCTTCGCCCAGGCTCGTGCCGAGAATGAGCACGCAGGCCGGTTCGTCCGAGTGGACGTAGTCGCTCGCCGCGTTCGTGCTGGAGAAGCCGTAGTTGCCCAGATTCAGGGGAAAATCGGTCGGAACGACGCCTTTGCCCGCGGGCGTCGTTATAATCGGCCACTTCAGATGCTCGCTCAGCCGCTTGATCTCTTCGGTCAAGCCCCGGCCGCCCCGGCCGACCATGATGAGCCCCCGGGAGGAGCGGTCGATCAGCTCCGCCGCTTGCGCCAGCGCGGCCGGCTCCGGCCTGACCGCTTGAAGCTCGGCCAGCGACGCGGGCGCGGGCAGCGGCAGCGTTGCCTCCTCGCGCTGCACGTCGATCGGGATGGAGAGGTAGACCGGTCCGCACGGAGGCGTCAGCGCGATGCGCACCGCGCGGTCGAGCTCGGCCAGAACGTCCTTCTCGTCGAGAACCGTCGCGGCGTATTTGGTGACGCCCTTCACCATCTGCTCGCCGTCCAGCTCCTGAATGGCCCCTTTGCCCATCTGCCAGCGGTTGATATACCCGGCGAGGATAAGCATCGGCGCCTTGGCCCGGCTCGCGTCCGCGATTCCGTTCATCATGTTGCTGACGCCGACGGCTCCCGCCCCGACGCAGACGGCCAGCTTCCCGGAGGTGCTGGCGTAACGGGCGGCCATATACGCCGCTCCGGCTTCGTTCTTGGTGATGATGGGCTTTATGTCGACGTCAATCAAGGAATCGTAGAGCGGACCGACGATGCCGGCCGGAATTCCGAACGCGTATTCGACGTTGCTGGCTTTCAAATAGTGAAGTATGGCTTCCGCTATTTTCATAAAGCCCATCTCGAGGCTGTCTATAAACTGTTG
>NZ_JACJVR010000024.1 GCF_014212175.1 Cohnella xylanilytica
ATAGACCTAAGTAGTAACGATAAATCGTACAAACTGCAACAGTAAGCAAAAAACAGCCCCAACAGGCTGCAGGATTAAAAAAATTGGTGGAGCCAGAACGGGGCATAACGATATCCTGATTAACTTTGCTGTCGAAGTGATTCGCCGAAGTAGAGCGCAGCGGTTGATATCGATGCCGTGCTCCTCCGTTGAAGATGCATCGAAGAAGTATTTCATCACTGCGTCCGCGCGGAACGACCCCCTGGGGTTCGCCCCCTTGTAACGCTCCACCAAACGCAAAAAAACGCGCCCTTATCGGCGCGTTCCATTTATGCGTTTGGTGGAGCCAGAACGGGGCATAACGATATTCTGATTAACTTTGCTGTCGAAGCCGATTCGCCGAAGTAGAGCGCAGCGGTTGATATCGATGCCGTGCTCGTCCGCCTCCGGCTCCCTGCGCGCGGAACGCCCCCGGGTTCGACCCCTTGGGAAACTCCACCAAAACAACAAAAAACCACGTCCGTAGACGTGGTGTTGGTTGTTGTTTTGGTGGAGCCAGAACGGGGCATAACGATACCCCGATTAACTTTGCTGTCGAAGTGATTCGCCGAAGTAGAGCGCAGCGGTAGATATCGATGCCGTGCTCCTCCGTTGATGCTAATTCAATGAAGTTTTTCATCACTTCGTCCGCGCGGAACGAATCCTGGGGTTCGCCCCCTTGTAACGCTCTACCAAACGCAAAAAAACGCGCCCTTATTGGCGCGTTCCATTTATGCGTTTGGTGGAGCCAAGGGGGATCGAACCCCTGACCTCATCGCTGCCAGCGATGCGCTCTCCCAGCTGAGCTATGGCCCCGTATCTCTTGCCGTCCTCGTGACGACAAGAATGAGTTTATCACGGCGGGCGACCACTTGTCAACGCTTTTGCGCATCCAAATTCAACAAAATCGCCCGCAAGCTCATTTGGCTAATTTTCTGCCGCAGAGCCTTAAATGCCGTGCTTGTTGATGAGCGAATTCAGCTCCTTCAAGAACATGTTGATGTCCTTGAACTGCCGGTACACCGACGCGAAGCGAACGTACGCGACCTCGTCGACGGCGTACAGCTGCTCCATCAGAAGCTCGCCGATGACGCGGCTCTCGATCTCCGGGTTCGCCGTGTTGCGAAGCTCCCGCTCCACGTTGGAGACGATCACTTCGAGCTGCTCGATCGACACGGGCCTTTTCTCGCAGGAGCGAAGAAGACCGCGCAGAACCTTGTCCCGGCTGAATTCCTCGCGCCCTCCGTCCTTCTTGATGACGATGAGCGGCGTCTCTTCGACCATCTCGAAGGTCGTGAAGCGGCGGCTGCATTGCTCGCATTCCCGGCGGCGGCGGATCGACTTGTTATCGTTGGCCGGCCTCGAGTCGAGCACCTTCGTGCCGTTGTAATCGCAGAATGGGCATCTCACGCGTATCTCGTCCTCCTCTCCGAATCGCTTTTCTCTATCCGTATTTTCCCATACCTTGGCTTACATGAAGCTTGAAGCATTGCACATAATACTTGTACCAACCGCAAGGAGGTGAACAACAATGGGTGCAGGATCCCGCAGCAGCAACGAGCTGGTCGTCCCTCAAGCATACGGTGCGCTGGACCAACTCAAGTATGAAGTGGCGCAAGAACTCGGTATTACCCTTCCGCAAGACGGCTACTATGGCAACATGGTTACCCGCGACACGGGTCATATCGGGGGTCAAATCACGAAGCGTCTGGTTCAGATCGCCGAACAGCAACTTGCAGGTCAATTCAGGTAATGGTCAGTAACGATAACGGAAAGCTTTGAGGCCGCAAGGCTTCAAGGCTTTCTCTTGTTTGCGCGCGCAACCGGAGTCCGCAGAAGTTATAAGTTCTTATGCACCTGCTTGTACTTCCCGTAATAATACAGAACCCGCTGGACGTAATGCCGAGTCTCTCCGAACGGGATATCCCCGATCGTGCTCTCTTCGCCGCTCCACGTCTTGTTCTTCAGCCACTGCCTCACGTTGCCGGGTCCGGCATTGTACGCCGCGAGCGACACGACCAGATTGCCGTCGAACTGGCGAAGCAGCTCCTGTATGTACCAGGTGCCGAGGCGGATGCCGACGTCCGGCTTGCGGCCGACGTCCTCCACCGTGACGGAGCCGAAGTTCTCCTTCTTCAGAATCCATTCGGCCGTGTCGGGCATGAGCTGCATAATGCCGAGCGCTCCCTTGGGCGACACCGCTTCCGGCTTGAAGTTCGATTCGACGCGGATAATGGAGGCGACGAGCAGCGGATCCAGCTGATACAGATTGGCGTTGCGGATGATTTCTTCCTTATAGTATATCGGATAGATCGTTCTGCCAAGCCATTCCGAGCGGATGAACAGAATTCCGATCACGATCGCGAGAAGCAGGAGCAGCAGCCTTCGTCTACGTTTGAACTTCTTGCCCTTCTTCATGGCCGAACCTTGTCCCGCCAGAACCGCTCGAGCTGCTCTTCCGTCTCCGCGAGGCCGGCGCTGTTGTCGATGACGTAATCGGCGAGCCGCTTCTTGTCCTCGATGTCCATCTGGGCGTCCAGCCGCTTCCGCGCTTCCTCTTCCGCGAGGCCGTCCCTCTCCATAAGCCGGGTTAGCTGAACGGAACGGGGCACGTAGACGACCAGGACTTGTTCAAAAAGAGATTGAAGCTTCGACTCGAAAAGCAGAGGCACGTCGACCACGACGAGCCGGTCCGGCCTCTCCGCCTCGAGCCGCTCCATTCTCTCCCTCATCAGGGCCCGGATCGCGGGGTGGGTAATCGCCTCCAGCGCCTTCCTCTCCGCCTCGTCCGAGAACACGATCTGGCCCAGCTTGCGCCGGTTCAGCGTGCCGTCCTCGTTCAGCACGGCTTGTCCGAACCGCTCCGCGATCTGCCGGAGAGGAGCCTGCCCGGGCTCCACGACCTCCCGGGCAATCCGGTCCGCGTCCACGAGCGCCGCGCCCCGCCTCTCCAGCATCTGGCTGACGGTGCTTTTGCCGGTGGCGATTCCGCCGGTTAATCCAATATTCATTACGCACCTCTTCTTTATCTATAACAGCTTCATGATTCCCATTACGATCAGGATAATGCCCGGAAGAACGGTCAATCTCCTCACCCAGCGGAGGCCCGCCACGACGAACCCGACCCGCATGCCGAGCCACAGGAACGAGCCGCTGGCGGCGGCGATCAGAGCCGCGGTGAGCAGCGGAGGGAACCCGACCAAGGCCGCTCCGATCCCCGCCCCGAACGCGTCGAGCGAGAGGGCCGTCCCGAGCAGCAGCGCTTCCCCTGCCGTAATGACTCCCGAACGGTCGACGTCGGCGACCGACGGCTTGCGAAGAATTTGAATGATAATGCCTAACCTTCTAAGCTCCAGCGTCCACACGGGAAGCCTCTCGGCGGTCGTCTCCTCTCGGTCCGGAGCGCGGGGACCCGGATTCTCCGATGCCGCGCCCTCTTCCTTCTCGCGATTCCGGAAGAACTGGACCAACGCCCATAGTCCGATGCCGATCAAGATCACGGCTCCGACGGAGGAGGCTCCTCGAGGAGACAGCCAACCGGACAACGCGACCCCGACCATCATCGAAGCGAGGATAATCAGGCCGGAGCAGACGGAGATGATGGCGACGGACGGAAGGGGAATCCGGATCTTGCGCAGGCCGTAGGTGATGCCGACTCCGAATCCGTCCAGACTGACCGCCATGGAGAGCAGTGCCAAAGACATCAAGCTGTAAGGGTGCATGCCGATCCTCCTGCATGGCGAAGCATGGTCGGTCCCGGCTTAGCCCGGGATCGCCTTCGACATCATCCTATGCAGGGCGGAGGGCGAATGCCCCCTCCGAATTAGTTGGCCGGGCGTTCGCCGCCCCCGGCTCCTTCGCCGTCGAGGCGAAGCTTCACCGCGTTCGCGCGCTTCCGGCGAGGGCCGGCCGATGCAGCCGCGGCCGATGCCGCGTTCGCAGTCGCCGCTTGAGACGCTCCCTTCGGAGGCTTCTGGCAGCGGAGACAGACGTGCGTTCCGCGTCCTCCCACCGTGAATTTGACGATCGGAGACGCGCATCGGTCGCAGGGCTCTCCCGTACGGCCGTACGCGCGCAGCTGATGCTGGAACATGCCCATCTCGCCTTGGCCGTTGACGTACGACTTGACCGAGGAGCCTCCGGCTTCCACCGCCGACTGGAGCGTGGCGCGAATCGCCTCGTACAGGCGGCTCTTCTCCGGGCCGCTCAGCGTATCCGCGGTCCGCTCCGGGTGAATGCCGGCCAGGTGAAGCGCTTCGTCGACGTAGATGTTGCCGAGGCCGACGATGACCTCCTGGTTCAGCAGCAGCGGCTTGATCTTCGTCGTCCGCTTGCCGAGCGCCTTGCGGAACGCGTCCGGCGTGAACGCGTCGTCCAACGGCTCGAGGCCGAGCTTCTTCAGCGGCGGCGAGAGGAACTCCTCCCCGGGCGCGAACAGGTGCATCGTCCCGAATTGGCGGACATCTTTATATCGTAAGGCGGTACCATCCGTAAAATGGAAAATCACGTGTGTATGCGTCTCGACGGGCTCCTCGTCGCGGTACAAGCCGTAACGGCCTTCCATGCGAAGATGGGACACGAGCACGAGGCCGTCCAGAACGAGCCTCAGGAACTTGCCGCGCCGTTCCGCGCCCAGGAACGTTCGGCCTTCGAGCATGGCGGCGAACGCGGCGGGATCGTCCGGCTTCTGCAGGATGCGGGGCAGACGGACCGTCACGCTCCGGACCGTTTTGCCGGTTATTAAGCTGTTCAAGGTGCGGCGCACCGTCTCGACCTCCGGAAGCTCCGGCATCGTCCATCCTCCCCCTTATTCTATGCTTGTCTCTCATTATATAGGATAGCAAAGGCCTGAACCACCCGGTTCAGGCCGTTTGACTTTATTTGGCTTCGTACCAGTTGACCCCGAAGTTGACGTCCGCCTTGAGCGGAACGTCGAGCGGGAACGCCCTGGCCATCGTCTCCGGAACGAGCTTCTTCATCGTCTCGAGTTCCTCCGGCGGAACCTCGAAGACGAGTTCGTCGTGCACCTGCAGGAGCATCCGGCTCTTCAGGCCGCGTTCGCGCAGCTCCTCGTCCATCCGGACCATCGCCAGCTTGATAATATCCGCCGCCGTCCCCTGGATCGGCGTGTTCATGGCCGTTCTCTCGGCGAACGATCGGAGATTGAAGTTCGAAGCGCGAATGTCCGGCAGGTAACGGCGCCTCTCGAGCAGCGTCTTCACGTAACCGTCCTGCTTGGCTTGGGCGACGATGTCGTCCATATATTTGCGCACGCCCGGGAAGGCGTTGAAGTACTGCTCGATGAACGCGGCCGCTTCCTTCCGCGTGATGTTCAGGTTCTGCGACAGGCCGTAATCGCTGATCCCGTAGACGATGCCGAAGTTGACCGCCTTCGCTTGGCGGCGCATGTTCGAATCGACTTGGTCGGCCGGAACTCCGAACACGTCCATGGCCGTCTTCGTATGGACGTCCATCTCGTTGCGGAACGCTTCCTTCAGCCCCTCGTCCCCGGAGATATGGGCGAGAACGCGCAGCTCGATCTGCGAATAGTCCGCCGCCACGATGTGCCAGCCCGGCTCGGACGGCACGAACGCCTTGCGGATCTGGCGCCCTTCCTCCAGGCGGATCGGGATGTTCTGCAGGTTCGGGAACTGGCTGCTGAGCCGCCCCGTCGCCGCGATCGTCTGGCGGTAGTACGTGTGGATCTTCCCGTCTTCAGGCCTGATCTCCTTGAGCAGCCCTTCGATATAAGTCGACTGGAGCTTCGTCAGCGTCCGGTAATGCAGGATGAGCCGCACGATCTCGTGGTAGGGTTCCAGCTTCTCGAGCACTTCCGCGTCCGTCGAATAGCCGGTCTTCGTCTTCTTGATGACGGGCAGGCCCAGCTTGTCGAACAGCACTTCGCCGAGCTGCTTCGGGGAGCCGATGTTGAACTCGAAGCCCGCCAGCCGGTAGATCTCGCTCATGATTCTCTCGATGCCGCTCTGGAACTCCTTGCCCAGCTCCTCGAGCGCCTCGGCTCTCACCGAGATGCCCTGCTTCTCCATGCCGGCCAGAATGACGGCGAGCGGCTGCTCCAGCTCGTAATAGAGCGTGCGCATGCCGGCCTTGTCCAGCTCTTCGGCGAGCGGCCGGGCGAGCCGACGGACCGCGTCCGCCTTGGCGGCCAGATGGGCGGCCAGCGCTTCGTCGTCCGGGACGCGGAACTTCGCGCCTTTGCCGAAGACCGCTTCGTCGAACGGGATCGAAGGCAATCCCATGCGCTGGAGGAGTCCGGCGAGCGACGGGTCGGCCTCGGTCGGATCGAGCAGGTAGGCCGCCAGTTGCACGTCGAACGATTGGCCGCGCAGCTCGATTCCCGAGCGGGCCAGCACGAGCTCCGCCTTGTGCAGGTCGTAGCCCGTTATCGCGGCGTCGGCGTCGGCCAGCCAATCGCGCAGAGCGGCGGCTTCGTTCGAGAAAAGCGAAGCATAGGGAACGACGTAGACGCGTTCCCCGGCCGCGATCGCGAGCCCGATGCCCTCGCTCTGGTGCGGGTTCTCGCCGTGCGACTCCACGACGAGCGCCTCCGCCCGCTTCAGCGCTCCGTTCAGCGCTTCCCACTCGGCCGGACCGGCTACCCACACCGTCTCGTAGGAGGCTTGATGGGCTGCCTCGCCCTCTGCGCCTCCTCCGGCCTGGGTCGCTCCCGACAAGTCCAACCGCTCGATGAGCGACTTGAATTCGAGCTTGCGGAACGCCGCCGCCAGCTCCGCCGGGTCGTACCCGGTCCAACGCAGCTCGTCCCACGTCTGCTGCAGCGGAACCTCCCGGAAGATCGTCGCCAGCCGCTTGCTCATCCGGGCGTCTTCATGATGGCTTCGAATATTTTCGCCCAGCTTGCCCTTGATCTCTCCCATGTGCTCCAGCACGTTCTCGACGGTGCCATACTCCGCCAGCAGCTTCAGCGCCGTCTTCTCCCCGACTCCCGGCACGCCGGGAATGTTGTCGGAGGAGTCGCCCATCAGCCCCTTCAGATCGATGATCTGCTGCGGCGTCAGGCCATAGCGGGAGGCGATCTCCTCCGGCGTGTAGCGCTCGACCTCGCTCACGCCCTTGCGCGTCAGCAGCACGGTCACCCGGTCGGAGGCGAGCTGCAGCATGTCCTTGTCGCCGGAGACGACGACGGCCGTCTGCCCCTGCTCATCGGCGAGGCGCGTCAGCGTGCCGATGATGTCGTCGGCTTCGTAGCCGCCCAGCTCGAACTGCTGGATCGAGAACGAGGCCAGCAGCTCCTTGAGCAGGGGGAACTGCTCGGACAGTTCCGGAGGCGTCTTCTCGCGGCCTCCCTTGTAATCTTCGTAGCCCTCGTGGCGGAACGTCGCCTTGCCCGCGTCGAAGGCAACGAGCAGGTGCGTCGGCTTCTCCTCCTCGAGCACCTTCAGAAGCATCGTCGTGAAGCCGAACACCGCGTTCGTATGCAATCCGCTGCTGTTCGTCAGAGGCGGCATCGCGTAGAACGCGCGGTACACGATGCTGTTGCCGTCGATCAGAAGCACTTTCTGCTTGTCGTCTCCCATTATCCAACCACCTTATCCGCAGCTTGCCTATTCTACGTTTATCATACCATAAGGGCCGCTCGCAGGCGACGAGAGGATGGATGCGTTCTCACGGCGCGGAGGCGCTGAAGTGTCTCCGCCGCTGAGCCGCTTTGCGACATCCTCCCGTTCGCGAGCGAATTTGTCTCAGCCACTGAGTTACTTGGGTTCATATCCCCGCTTTTCCTCGAATTTGACTCAGTCGCTGAGGTGCTTTCCGCCAGAATCCCGTTTGCGTTCGAATTTGACTCAGCTACTGAGTTACTTGGGCCTATATCCCCGCTATTCCTCGAATTTGACTCAGTCACTGAGGTACTTTCCGCCAATTTCCCATCTGCGTTTGAATGTAACTCAGCCACTGAGCTACTTTCCGTTGAGTTGCTTGGGTTCGGTTCCCAGCCGCAGAGGTCCTTTCGCCAGACTCCCCACTCCTCACTCCCCCCTCCCCTCCCGCCCGCCTACCATTTCCGCTCTTGCCCTCCCTCTCCCGCCGCCCGACAAAAAAAACGGCTCACCCGTTGGGCAAGCCGTCGCGGACCGGATCGTCCGCGTATTCGCCGGGCCGTCCGAGCAGATAGCCTTGGCCGAAGTCGATCCCGACCCGCCGCGCCAGCCTCAGCTCCTCCGGCCTCTCGATTCCTTCCGCCACCGTCCGGATGTTCATCCGCTTGGCGAAGCGGACGAACGTCCGCAGCATCTGCTTCTTCATCTCGTCCCGATCCGCGTTCTGCACGAGCGACTTGTCGACCTTGATGTAATCCGGGCTCAGCTCGACGATCGATTGCAGCGACGAATAGCCGGCCCCCGCGTCGTCGATGGCGATCTCGTACCCTTGGCTCCGATAATGCCGCAGAATCTTCTTCGCCTCTTCGAAGTCGTCGATCGAACTCCGCTCCGTCAGCTCCAGGACGACCTGACCCGGCTGCAGCCCTCTCTGCCTCAGCCATTGCGCCGTCTGCCCGGAGACGAATCCGGGATCGTTCATGATGCCCAGCGTGACGTTGATGAAAATCTTCTGAACCCCGTTCAGCGAAGGGCTGCTTCCGATCGCCTTCTCCCGCGCCAGACGGTCCAGCGCGAAGGCGTAGCCCTCCCGCTCGGCGAAGTTGAACAGCGCGAGCGGCCCGTCGAACCGGCTCCCGGGCGGGCAGCGGGTCAACGCCTCGTAGCCGAACACTTCCCCCGTGCCGATTCTCGTGATCGGCTGGTACACGCTGCGGATGCTTCGCTCCTTAAGCAGCCGCTCCATCTCCGCCCGCAGCTCCAGGTCCGCCGAATCCCGGTCCCCGGACAGGCTCCGCATGCGTCCGACCGCGGCCAGCATGCCTTCGTACAGCGAATCCTTAAGATCGATTCCCGCCTTCAAGGGCAGAACGGCGGCCCCGGTTCCGCGAACGGCGACGCCGGAAGCCTCAATCGGCGCCGTCCCCGCCTCCGCCGACAGCAGGCGCCTCAGCCTTCCGGCCACCCGCGTCAGGTGCGCTTCCGCCGCAGTTCCCGCTCCTCCCCGGACCGGGATCTCCACGCCGATCCAGAGATGACTCCCCAGCTCGTCCACGAACCACAGCCTCTCGCCGGGGAAGGCCTTCGCGAGCCAATCGTTCCATCGGCCGTCATTCGAATTCGCTCCTTCCGGGTCCGCGGCGACGGAAGAGGCGCCGGATTCGGCGTCTCTCCGATCGATGCAGACGAGGCCGATCGAAGCCGCCTCGGCTTCCCGGCCCGACGCGAGCTCCGTTACGCGCTCCTTCAGCCGTTCCCATCCGTTTATATTCAACCAGGATGTCATCATGATGTGGACTCCGTTCCAACCGTAATTGTTGACATCGTTCCGCCGGCCGGCGACCAGGAGAGGGATTCCCAGACGAGCGCGTTGCCCCGCTGCCTCTTCGCCCGCTTCTTCAGCAGAGCCGCCCTCTCCGCGAGCAGATCCGGCGTCCAGCCTCCCGTCTGCTCGCAGAGCAGAAGGGACAAGGACAGCGAGAGCCCGTCCGCGTCCGCGGGCAAGCCGTCCCGGTCGAGCACGGGGCCCGCGTCCTTGCCGACATAGCCGGAGATGCCTTTCTCGAATTGTTCGAGGATCGCGCTGGCCAGCTCGATCGAGCCGTCGCACGCCGAGACGACGATGAAGTCGTCCCCGCCGATATGCCCGACGAAGCCGTCTTCTTGGCCTTGCGCCCGGGCGCAGGCGAGCAGCGTCTCCGCGGTGAAGCGGATCACCTCGTCGCCGCGGTGGAAGCCGAACCGATCGTTGAACCATTTGAAGTGGTCGACGTCGGCGTAGAGCACCGCGAACGGCTTGCCGTCGCCGATTCGCCTCGTCAGCTCCCGGCGGATCGGCTCGTTGCCCGGCAGGCCGGTCAGCGGGTTGGCCCATTGGGCGTCGGCCATGCGGGCGTGCGTCACCCACTCGAGCAGCGCCCGGATCGAGGCGATTCCCCGGACGACGCCGTCCCTCGTCACGACGACGGCGTCGTACAGCTTGTCCGGCTCGCGGGACATCGCCATCTGCGAGACGAGATCGATCGGCGTCGCCTCGTCGACGGTCATCGGCTGGGTATCCATGATTTTGCCGACGGGGCGGTTCCAATAGAGGGGCAGCCCGAATTGGCCGGACAGCATCTGATGCAGCTTCTCCTTCATGAGCAGGCCGACGGGGCGGCCTTCCTCCGCGATGACGAAGCCGTGCGCCTCCCGATGGCTCTCGAAGTGCCGGGCGATCTCCGACACGGGCGTATCCCGGCCGAACGTCTCCACCGGCATCGTCAGCTCCGACAGCGAGCCGGCCTCCTTGCGGTAGCGCTTGTTCACTTCGAAGCGGATTCTCTCCCGGACGGAGGGCGCGGTGGCGGAAGGCTTCGCTTCCTCCGGGCCGATCCAGCTTCCCCGGCCGTACCCGATCCCGCCGGAGACGAGCGGCCCGAGCTGGGATTCCCGATCGATGCCGGTCGCCAGAAGGACGACTTGCTCCTTGCGCGCCAGCGCGGCGAGCGCCCCGAGAAGCGTCTCGTCGACCGTTCGGCCCGGATGCCGGGTCAACGTTCCCGCCGCCGGCGAAGCCTCGCCCGATGGCCGCCCGGAGCCGCCGCTGCCTCCGATGCCGCTAGAGCCGCCGGAGCCGTCAAGGTCCCGCTCCATCCAGCTCACGTCGATCTCGGCGTAATCCGGGTGCAGCTCCAGCATTCGCCGCAGCGAATTCCGGTCGACGGAGAGCCCGGAGAGGGAGATGCGGAAGCCCTGCACGCGGTAATGACGCAACGCGGCGCGGAGCGCCCGTTCGTCGAGCTCTTCCCCTTCGGGCCTTAGGGCGAACCGAAGCACGACGTGCTCCGGCCTTAAGCCCGCGGCTTCGATGCGCCTTAACGTCGTCCCGGGATACAGCCTCGCGTCGTAGATGATGCCGGCCGGCACCGGAAGGAACAGCTTCGCTTCCCCGCGGCGTATCGGCAAGCCGCGGATCGCCGTCTCGCGGAACCGCCGGTCGCATTCGTACAGCCGTCCGCCCGCTTCGGCTTCGGCGAACATCTCGTCCGCCGGCCATCTCTCGCCGGTAGAGACGCGGTACGGAACCGCCTCGTAGCCGAACAAGGTGCCGTCCAGCAGCGAGACGATCGGCGAATAACGCACTTCGAAGTCCAAGCTGCCTTCAGACGGAATCGAGCGAGACGGCCTGCACCGAAGCTCGGACGACGGCGCCAGCGATCGCCGCCAGGCCGTCTGCCACGCGGCGAGAAGGGCGTTCTCCGTCCGGCTTCCGTCCGCCCTTCTCCGCTCCTCGCTGTCGGCCTCCTCCCGGTTGGGCCTCTCCCGATCGAACCGCTCCACCTCGGCTGCCCCGCAGCGAATCGCCGTTTGCCCGCCAAGCCGCTTCGCCGCTTTCCCCGCCATCGCCGCGGCGATCATATCGCGCAGCAGATAAGCGAGACGGCCGAGCAAGTCGTCTTCGCTGCCTCTCCACTGGACGTCCCGAGCGCAGGCGAGCAGGATGAGCTCGGTTCCGGATTGCTTCCAATAGACCTCGCAGTCGGAATCGACCGAGAACCGCAGCGCGATGCTGCGGAACAGTCTCCGCATCCGCAAGGCTTCGGTCCGGCCGAATCCGCCTCGGCTCCCTTCGCCGTCGAGCGATCCGCCGGCAATGGATCGGCCCGCGATCGATCCGCCGAAGGCCTGTCCTCCGAGGTCGTTCGCCTCTCCGCCGTCTCCCCGGTTCGCTGGAGCGGCGCCGCCGCTCCAGCTCGCGACGAGCAGGCACACCGAGCCGTTGGCCAGCCTCTCCGCGATCCGCTTCAGCCATTCTCCGTCCATCCAATCTCCGTTCAACCATGGGCCGTGGCGTTCCTTGCGCACAAGCAACTCCCCCGATTCAATGGACTTTACCGCGAACATCCGCCTAGCCGCCATCCTCCCGGATAGGGCTCTTGTACTAGTCGAGTATTGTTCATATACCGTATCACCGGGATGTGATGACAAATTCGCCCTTTTGTAAATCGAACGTAAAATCCGCAGGAATCGACATAACGCCATTGCGTTCCCCCCTCGAGCCTAAGCGCAGCCCGGTCTCTCTCTGGGCGCGCGCTCCCGTTCAGCTCGCTCCATCGCTGCTATCCTATGTACGCAACCTGATCCCTCCCTTACGCGTCGCCCCCCTACTTTCGGCCCATTCACCTTGTCAAAAAAACTTCTTCCCTCGAGCTCCCTCGCTCTGCCCGGCGCTCCCATGGCTCCCGCGCCAGCTCCCGCGTGTCGGTTCACCGCCGTCCCAGCCGGGCTTCCGCGTCACCCGACCCTATTTGTTATCCGGGCTCAGAGTCGCTGATCGGGGTGGAGATCGCGTCGAGTTGAGCTTCTATAGGGGTACCTGGTTCCCGTTACGATTGGGGGAGGCGCTATTGCGCCGCTATTTCGTTCCGGAAGCCCCTTTTCCCCTCAATTCCCCTAAATAAGGTCGCTGGAGTTCGTTAGAGATTCAAAATGAGCTTATGACGCGAAATAGCATCTCCTGGTTCGTTAGAGCAAAAAGGGGCCTATGAACCGGAAGCACGGGATTCCGATCGCAACCATGAACGAGACATCCCTGTCTCCATATCCCAAGAAGCTCGTTAGCGAAAGGGTCATTCGTAAAAAAAGCCGCGTCCCAAAGCGGAACGCGGCCCTCCGATTCTCTCGGCTATTGGTTCAAATCCGGTCGCTTGCCGACGACGAGGAACACGACGCTCTCGCCGATGTTCGTCGCGTGGTCGGCGATCCGCTCGATATAGCGTCCGACGAAGCTGAGGTACATCGCCTGGGTGACCGTCTTCGGGTTCTCCGCCATGAGCGAGAACATCTCCCGCAGAATCTGCGAATACAGCGCGTCTACCTGGTCGTCGTCCTTGGCCATCTTGTACGCCAGGTCGACGTTCTCGTCGATGTACGACTGGATCGACTCGACGATCATCGAGCGCACGATAAGCGCCATGCGCGGCAGGTCGTGCAGCGGCTTCATCAGCGTCTGCCCTTCGAGGCGCAGCACGACCTTCGCGATGTCGACCGACAGATCGCCCATCCGCTCCAGGTCGGAGGAGATCTTCAGCGCCACGAGAATGCGGCGCAAGTCCTTGGCGACCGGCTGCTGCGTGGCGATCAGCTTCGCTCCCAGATCGGAGATCTTCTCCTCGATCTGGTTGATCAGCGGGTCTTCCTTCACGACGGCTCGCGCCGCTTCCGCGTCCAGCTTCTCCAGCGCGCTCATCGAATCCGCGAGAGCCCGCTCCACGCGGCCCCCCATCTCGACGAGCATGTTCTGCAGTTGTTCCAGCCCGATATCGAATTCCCTGCGCGTCACCATCGATTCTCCCACATCCCCTTCATCCGAATCTTCCCGAGATATAATCTTCCGTCCGCTGATCGACCGGCGAGGAGAACAGCGTCTGCGTATCCGCCGCTTCCACCACTTCCCCGTTCAGGAAAAACACCGTGCGGTCCGAGATGCGCGCCGCTTGATGCATATTGTGGGTGACCATGACGATCGTGTATTGCTTGCACAGCTCGCGGGTCAGCTCTTCGATCTTCGTCGTCGAGATCGGGTCGAGCGCCGACGTCGATTCGTCCATGAGCAGAATGTCCGGCTCCACGGCGAGCGCGCGGGCGATGCACAGCCGCTGCTGCTGGCCGCCGGACAGGCTCCAGGCCGACTTCTTCAGCACGTCCTTCACTTCTTCCCACAAGGACGCGGACCGAAGGCTCTTCTCCACCAGCTCGTCGAGCTCCGCCTTCTTCGTCCTTCCGTGAAGCCGGGGCCCGTACGCCACGTTGTCGTAGATCGACTTCGGGAACGGGTTCGGCTGCTGGAACACCATCCCGACGCGCTTGCGCAGGAATTCGACCTCCGTGTCCGAAGCGTAAATATCGCGTCCCTGAATCGAGACGGTCCCTTCGATCCGCACGCCCGGAATCGAGTCGTTCATCCGGTTCAGCGTGCGCAGCAGCGTCGACTTCCCGCAGCCGGAAGGACCGATGAAGGCCGTGACGCTGCGTTCCGGGATCGACAGGTCCACGTTCTTCAGGGCTTGGAACTCGCCGTAATACAATTGAAGCTTCTCGATCTCGATAATCATGAGGCCAGCTCCTTCTCCTCTCCGGTCGCCGCTTAGCCGAAGCGCCCCGAGATGTAATCGTCCGTCGACTTCCGGGACGGGTTCGTGAACATTCTGTTCGTGTCGTCGTATTCGATCAGGTCGCCGAGGAAGAAGAACGCCGTCTTGTCCGAGATCCGGGCCGCCTGCTGCATGTTGTGCGTAACGATGACGATCGTGTATTCCTTCTTCAGCTCGGCGATCAGCTCTTCGATTTTGGCGGTGGACACCGGATCGAGCGCCGACGCCGGTTCGTCCATGAGCAGAATGCTCGGGCGCACCGCCAGCGATCGGGCGATGCACAGCCGCTGCTGCTGACCGCCGGACAACGCGAGGCCCGACTGGTGCAGACGGTCCTTCACTTCGTCCCACAGAGCCGTCTTGCGCAGGCATTCCTCGACGATCCGGTCAAGCTCCTTCTTATTGCGGATTCCGTGATAGCGCGGTCCGAAGGCGACGTTCTCGTAGATCGACTTGTGAAAAGGGTTCGGGCGCTGCCAGACCATGCCGATCTTCTGGCGCAGGCGAACGACGTCCGTCCCCGGATCGCAGATGTTCTCTCCGCCGATCCAGACCTCGCCTTCGATGCGGGCCCCGGGAATCAGATCGTTCATCCGGTTCAGCGACCGGAGGAACGTCGACTTGCCGCACCCGGAAGGCCCGATCAGCGCGACGACCTGGCGGTCGGGGAAGTCCATGCTGATCTTTTTGACCGCATGCTTCTCGCCGTAATACACCGATAGATCCTTCGTATAGAAAGCGTGCTCGCTCATGGGCTCCTCCTACTTGCTCGCGGTTAATTTGCGGTACAGGGCGCGGCCGAACCAACGGGCGCCCAGGTTGAACAGCAGCACCATGATGACCAGCACGGCGGAAGCCCCCGCCGCGATCTCGGGAGCGTCGGGCGCCAGCCCTTCGCTGTTGATCTTCCAGATATGGACCGCCAGCGTCTCCGCGGGGCGGAGCGGATTGAGCGGCGAGGTCGGGTGCAGCGGATTCCAGTCGGTGAAGTCGAGGCGCGGCGAGCTCATCCCCGCGGTGAACAGCAAGGCGGCGGCTTCGCCGAATACCCGGCCGGCGGCCAGAATCGAGCCCGTCACGATCGACGGAAGCGCGACCGGCAGCATGACGGACGTGATCGTTTTCCACCGGGACATCCCGAGCGCGAGGCCGGCTTCCTTCTGCTCCCGGGGCACGCTGCGCAGCGACTGCTCCGTCAGGCGGACCATCATCGGCAGGTTGAACACCGTCAGCGCCAGCGCGCCGGACAGCAGCGAATAGCCGAGGTTGAACGTGTTGACGATAACGAGAAGGCCGAACAGACCGACGACGATAGAAGGGAACGAGGACAGCACTTCCACCACGAGGCGGATGAAGCCGGTGAGCCGGTTCGGCTTCGCGTACTCGCTCATATAGATCCCCGCTCCGAGACCGAGCGGGATGGTTATGATCATAGTCAGGACCAGCAGGAACAGCGAGTTGAACAATTGCGGCCCGATGCCGCCCCCCTCCTTGATCGCTTGCGGGAAGGAGGTCAGGAAGTGGAAGTCGATGTGCCGGACGCCGCGCACGAGAAGGAAGCCGAGCAGCCCGGCGAGAACGGCCATAATCAGAACGGCTACGGCGATAATGACTCCGGTGGCGATCCGGTCGACGGTCTTCGCTCTCATCGCTTCACTCTCCTCTCCAGCATGCGGACGACGAAGACGAACAGGAACGTCATCATCAGCAAGATGAGCGCAAGGCTCCATAACGCGTTATTGTGAAGCGAGCCGGAAGTCGTGTTGCCCATCTCCAGCGTAATGATGGAAGTCAGCGTCGTGGCCGACTCGAACAGCGAATGCGGAATATGCGGCGCGTTGCCGATAACCATCTGCACGGCGAGCGCCTCGCCGAACGCGCGCGCGATGCCGAGCACGACGCCGGTCAGCAGCGAAGGCAGCGTCGTCGGCAGAATGATGCGCGAGATCGTCTGCCATCTCGTCGCTCCGAGAGCGTACGAGCCTTCCTTCAGACCGTTCGGCAGGCTGCGGAGCGAGTCCGTCGCGATCGTGGTGATCGTCGGCAGAATCATGATCGACAGCACGAGAGCGCCGGCCAGCACGCCGACCCCTTGTCCGGGGAACGTATCCCGCAGGAACGGCACGATGACGGACAGGCCGACGAAGCCGTAGACGACGGACGGGATGCCCGCCAGCAGCTCGATCGCCGGCTGCAGCACGGTCTTGCCGAACTTCGGCATGATCTCCGTCATATAGATCGAAGCGCAGAAGGCGAGCGGAGCGGCGATGATCGCGGCGAACAGGGAAGTCGCGAACGAGCCGAACAGGAACGGCAGCGCGCCGAACAGCGGCGGCTCCCCTTCCGGCTTCCACTTGAGGCCCAGCAGCATGTCCTTCAGCGCGACTCCCTGGGATACGAACGGCGCGAGGCCGCGGGACGCGATGAAGTAAACGATGGAGAAGATGGTCACGATCATGAGCAAAACGCAGAAGTATACATAGATCTTGCCGCGAATCTCTTCGGCGACGTGCCGCTGCTTCCGCTCGCGCGGCTTCGCGCCGGATTCGGCGGATGATTGAACGTTGGACGTTGGTATATTCATGCAAGCCTCTCCTTTAACGGCAAGGAGAGGCGCACAGTTGTCCGCCTCTCGCCGCTTGAGATCATCTCGATCCGCTCGGGTTCTTACTTATTCGTCACGTTGCCGGCCGCGTCGCGCTCGACCTTCATCTCGGATACCGGCACGAAGCCATTGTCGACGACTTCGCCGTTCTGAACTCCTTCGCTCAGGACATAATCGAGGTACGCCTTGACGACCGCGTTCGGCTCGCCCTTCGTGTACATGTGCTCGTAAGCCCATACCGGATATTGGTTCGTCTTGACGTTGTCGGCCGTCGGCTCGACGCCGTCGTATTTGAGAGCGACGACTTTGTCGTCGAGGTAGGACAGGGCCAGGTAACCGATCGCTCCCGGAGTCTCCGCGACGAGCTTCTTAACCGTGCCGGAGGAATCTTCTTGAATGGAGCCTTGAAGGTCTTCCGTCTTCGTGCCCAGCGCGAACTTCTCGAACGTAGCGCGGGTACCGGAGCTTGCCGGACGGTTGACGATGACGATCTTCTGATCGGCGCCGCCGACGTCCTTCCAGTTCGTGATCTTGCCGGTGAAGATGTCGACCAGCTGTTGCTTCGTCAGGTTGTCGACGCCTACGTCCTTGTGGGCGACGGCGGCCATAGCTACGACGGCGACTTTATGGTCGACCAGTTCCTTCGCCTTGTCGGCGTCCAGCTTCTCTTCGGCGAAGATGTCGGAGTTGCCGATGTCGGCTTGGCCGTCGGACACTTGGGACAAGCCCGTGCCGCTTCCGCCCGGTTGAACTTGGACGGAGATGCCTTTATATTGTTCTTCCGCCATGAACTTGTCCGCTACCGCTTGAGCCAGCGGCTGAAGCGCGGTGGAACCTACGGCCAGAACGGATCCGCTCAGCTTCTCTCCGCCGGAGCTCTCGCTCGGGCTGGCGCTTGCGCTCTCGCTCGGGCTGGCGCTCTCGCTAGGACTTGCGCTTCCTCCGTTAGCGGAGTTGTTGGACTTGTTGCCGCAAGCGGCAAGCGTCAGGGCGACGATGAACGTGAGCAGCAGTACCATAGACTTTTTCATTGCGGTTGGTTTCCCCTTTCCATGTTGCCAATCTAGTATTTTGGTTTCCCTCTTGCATTTCTGATTCTAGCGGGCCTGCGTAAATGGCGTGTTTTCGTTTTGTTAACGGAATGTAAAAATTGATTTCATTTAACACACCCCCGCCGAACGAGCGGTCGGACGGGAACGGGCGAGCGTTCAATGGGGACGCGCGACGCCCAGTTGGGACACGAGCTTGTCGAGCTGCCTGCGGATCTGCTCGGAGATCGCCGAAGCTTCGCGCGAAGCCTCCGTGAGCTTGGCGGCAGCCTCCAGATTGTCCGAGCTGATCTCCCACAGCCGGGCGAACGTCGACTCCGCTTTCCTCACCTGCCGGACGCCTTCGTCCGACCCTTCCTTGCCTTCCCGAACCGCTTCCGCCGCCTGCTCCGCCGAGTCGGCCATGTCCTTCAGCTGGCGGTTGATCCGGTCGGTCGACTGCTTCGTCTGGTCGGCGAGAGCCCGCACTTCCTGCGCGACGACCGCGAAGCCGCGGCCGTGCTCGCCCGCCCTGGCCGCCTCGATCTGCGCGTTCATGGCGAGCAGGTTGCAGCGGTCCGCCAGCTCGGCGATGATGCGCGTGATGCCGACCGCTTCCTTCGCCCTCTCGAGCAGCTCCGCGACGGAAGCCTCTTGCCGGTTCGCGGTGTCGTGCCACAGGCGGAACAGGCCGAGCATCTGCGTCAGCTCCTCGCGCCCGCTGTCCGCCACCTCGGCGATCCGCTCGCTGCTGAGGCGAGAATGGCCGGCCGCGTCCGATACCCGCTCGACGGCGCCCAGGATGTTGCGCACCATGCTCTCCGTTCCGCGGACGGTGCGGATCTGCCGGTCGGACGCTTCCCGCTGCAGAAGGCGGGACAAGTTCAGCAGATCGCTGATCGTCAGAATGCCGGCCGTCTTCCCGTCCCGCTTCACGACGACGGCGTCGTACAGCGTCTCCTCGCTTCGCGACATCGCGAGGTCGATCAGCTCCTGGGGCAGCATGTCCTGATCGACGGTCAGCGGCGCGGCGTCCATCAGATGCGTGATCGGCTTGTCTCCATAGAGAGCCATGCCGAACTGGGAGCTGAGATAGCGGAAGAAGCGATGCTTCATGACGAGACCGAGGGGCCGTTGGCGTTCGTCGGCGATCACGACGCACTCGAGCTCCTTGCGCTGGCGCAGCAGCACGGCCACCTCCCCGCACGACTGCCCCGGAGGAACGAGGGGACACGTTCGGAGCCACTCCGCCAGCCTCTGCGGGGTGAACGGCTCCGGCGCTTCGGGCGGCGCCGGCTCGTCGGCCTTCTCGGGCGCACGGGCGGAGTCGTTCGGATCGGAGGGCATCGGTCGGAGCTCGGTCTCCGCTTGCGGCGGATTCATCAATGCGGTGCTCATGTTTATTTTCCTCCTGACGCCTGGGGTAGGCCTTATGGACTCCAATCGTTAATCCGATCGTAGCAGAGGCTTGTCAAGCGATCGTTCGGGAATTGTTGATTGGATGTAAAATGTGGATTCGCGTAACAATTGGTCGACAGCGCCTAGTCGGCGAGGATCCGGGTCAGCCTCCGTATGGATGAATCTTTAGTTAGCATAGAGAGGAGTAGTCCCAGGTTGGTACGGCGAAGCATTGTAACATTGGAGGTTACAGGATCGACTTTGCGGGGTTCAGGCTCTGCAACATCCAAAATGGAGGTTACCGAGTCGCCTTTGCGGATCTCAAGCTCTGCAACATCCAAGATGGAGGTTACAGGGCCGCCTTTGAGGATCTTATGCTCTGTAACCTCCAAAATGGAGGTTGCAGGGCGGCCTTTGAGGATCTCACGCTCTGTAACCTCCAAAATGGAGGTTACAGAGTCGACTTTGCGGGGGCAGGCTCAAAAAAAAAGCGGCGCAGGGATAACCTCCCTTGCGCCGCCAAGCTTGCTCTGGCCTATCGGTTATTCGCGTGACGAACGCGGCCCGGACGAGCCGTCGCCCGTCATCGCCCGGCGCTGCCCGCCGCGTCAGCCGGCGTGAGAGCTGCCGGTGTTGGCGGCTCCGCCCTTGCCTTGGGTCTTGTCGCCGCCGAGGCCGAAGACGTACACCTTCGGCTTCGTGCCGCCGGAAGTGAAGATCATGTACGTCTTCCCGTCGACCGTGAAGAGCGCCGGGGCCGCCTGAATGTTGTCGCCCGCCGTCTGGAACGTCCAGATCACCTTGCCGGCCTTGATGTCGAGGGCGTTGATCTTGCCGTCCAGCTCCCCGAAGAAGGCGAGGCCGGTGTCGGTGCTCGTCAAGCCGCCGCGCTGGGGATTGGTCGTCTTGATCTGATAGACCTTCTTGCCGGTGTTGAGGTCGATCGCGGTGATGGTCCCGTAGTTCTCGGCGTTGGCCGGCGTCTCGCCCATCGTCGTGCCGAACGCCTTGGCGCCCGGCATATCCGGCGTGCTCGCTTCGGCCTCGCTCTTGGCCGACTTCAGCAGCGACGGCTGCTCAATGCCCGGGATCAGAGCGTAGTTGGTCGCCGGATCGAACGTCTCGGGCGCGTAGTTCTCGCCGCCTAGAACGCCCGGATAGACGAGCACGCCTTCCGGCGTCGGTTCCTTATGGCTGATCTTCGCGAACGGAACGCCGTCCCAGATCACGTCGCCGGTCTTGGCGTCCCAAGCCCACCATTGGCCCGACTTGCCGCCTTGGACGACGACCTTCTGGGTCTTGCCCTTGACCTTCGCGTTCAGAATCATCGGGGAAGCGGCGGCGTCGTAATCCCACAGGTCGTGGCTGATCTCCTGCTTCGCCCAGATCAGCTTGCCGGTCTTGGAATCCAGGGCGACGACCGAGTCCGTATGCGGGTTCGCGCCCGGACGGTTCTTGCCGTAGAAGTCGGGCGCGGGGTTGCCGACCCCGAAGTACATGATGCCCGTGTCCTTGTCGATGGCCGGCGGATTCCAGACGGCGCCGCCGCCTTGGAACTTGCTGTTCGCGAGCCAATCCTGCCCCTTCGGCGGAACCGTCCAGAACGGGGTCTGCCAGGCCGGAGACAAGTCGCTCGCCTTGTAGGCCATCACGAAGCCGCGGATGCCGTTGTCGCCGCCGCTGCTCCCGATATAAATGTTGCCGTTGTAATAGACCGGCGCGGTCGTCTCGTAGTTCCCGTTCTCGAGCGACACTCCCTGGACCGAATCGGCGATCTGGACCTGCTTGACCAGTTCTCCGGTCTTCTGGTCCAGCGCGACGATCGTGTTGTCGATCGTCAGCATGAACACCTTGCCTTCCCCGACCGCCACGCCGCGGTTGGCGATGATGCCGGCCTTGCTGTAGTTGGCTGCCTGCTCCGCGGGCGGCTTCCAATGCCAGAGCTGGTTGCCTGTGACGGAGTCGAACGCGAACACCTGGTTGCCGGACGTCGTGATGTAGGCGACTCCGTCGACGACGACGGGATAGCATTGGTTGCCGTTCTTGACGTCCTTGTCGAGCGTCTTCAGATCCGCGGACCAGATGACGCCCAGATCCTTCACGTTGTCGGCGGTAATCCCTTTATAGGGCACGTGACGGGTATTGTTCAGATCGAAGCCGTACGTGCCGAAGTTCTCGAACGTCTTCCCCGTGACCGTTCCGGCCGGCGCCGACGGGCTCGAGGTTCCGGTCGCGCTCGCCGAAGGGCTGGCGGACGGGGAAGCGCCCGGGCTCGCGGCGTTATTGTTGTTCTTGGCGCAGCCCGTCAGCGCCATGCTCGCCGCCAAGGCGGCGCCGATGAAGATGGTTGTCTTCCTCACGTGTCGTTCCTCCCGATCCATCAGGTCTGTGTGATCCAGAAAACTGACCCTATCATTCCACCGGCCTCCGCGCTCTAGTCATGAACGCCAGAATAAACAGCCGCATCCTGAATCGGATGCGGCTGGAGCCCCGTTATCGAGCGGCAATATTAGGAGAGCTTGAACGCGCGGACCGAATGCTGCAGGTCTTCCGCGAGCTGCGCAAGCGATTGGGCGGTCGCCGCCGTCTCCTCGCTGCTGGCGGCCGCCTCCTGCGCGGCGGAAGAGATGTTCTCGACCGCCGTCAGCACGCTGGACGATTGGGCCGCTTGCTCTTCGCTGGCGGCCGCGATCTCGGACACCTTCTCCCCCGCGCGATGAACCATATCGGCGATGGCCCGGAACGATTCCCCCGTGCGCTGGGACAGGCTGGAGCTGTCGCCGAAGGCCTGCACGCTGAGGCGGGTGTTCTCCTGCATGCCTTTGATAATGCCGGCGATCTGCTTCGTCGCTTCCCCGCTTCGTTCGGCGAGCTTGCGCACCTCGTCGGCGACGACGGCGAAGCCTCTGCCCTGCTCGCCCGCGCGGGCGGCTTCGATGGCGGCGTTCAGAGCGAGCAGGTTCGTCTGGTCGGCGATGTCCTCGATGACCTCGATGATGTCCCCGATTTTCCCCGAATCCTCTTCAAGCTTGGACATCTGTACCCGGACCGTATTCATGCTGTCCAAGGAGGAACGGATGACCTGCCCGCCTTCTTCGGCGATCTCGATCGTCCGGTCCGAGATCTCCGCGGCCTGCTCCGTATTCTGGGCGACCGAATGAATGGCCGTCGACAGCTCCGCGAACAGCTCGTTGATCGTCTGGGCCGAATGGGCTTGCGCGGTGGAGCCGTTCGCGATCTCCTCCGTGCTGGACGAGATCTGCTCGGCCGCGGCCGCGACGCCGTGGGACGAGACGGAGATGTTGCCGACGATGGCCCGAAGGTTGTCGACCATGTCGTTCGTAGCGGCGGCCACCGCGCCGACCTCGTCCTTGGACCGGTATTCGGTCTTCTCGGTCAGATCGCCGGAAGCGACCTTCTTCACGAGCCGGACGACTTCGTTCAGCGGGCTGGAGATGATCCGGGCGATCGCATAGCCGAACGCGACGCACAGAAGGACCGCGGCCGCCAAGACGGCGATCGTGATGCTGCGGGACGTCTCGAACAGCCGATTCCCGTCGTCGCGGGACTGGTCGGCGTCCGCCGTATTGACGCGAATGAGATCGTCCAGCACTTGGCGCAGCTCGGTGGACTTGGCGTCCAGATCGCCCTTGATAAGCGTCAGCAGCTCGGATTTGCGGTTCTCGTCGGCCAGCTTGGCGCCTTGGCGGACTTCGTCCGAATACGCTTTCCAGACGGCGTCGTATTTGGCGTAAATCTTCTGCGATTCGTCGCTCTGCCACGTCTCGGCGAACTTGGCCATGTTCTGATCGACCGATTGAACGTAGCCGTCCAATTGCTGATGCCGGTTGGCCAGTTCCTCCGCGGTGTCGTCGATATAGAAGTCGCGAATGACTTTGCGGATCTCGTTGACGCTCGACTTCGCTTCGATGAGAGCGGACACCGACACGAGGTTGCCGTCATACATGAAGTTTAGGCTGTCGTTCATTTTCCCCAAATTCATAATGCTGTAAATGCCGAAGGCGGCCATCATCGCGGCTATCGTAAGGAAGGAAGAGATCAGCTTGGCGCTCGTCTTGAGATTCCGGAACCATGTCATCTTGGAGGTCACCTCGGTATGTAGTGGGGGTCGTGTTCGTCGATCTTCCTTCTAATGAATTCTGCCGGCCATCCGCAGCAGATCGGCCGTATCGAGAATGAGCGCCACCTTGCCGGTCCCCAGAATGGTCGCGCCGGAGATGCCCTCCGACTGACCGATGAACGAGCCGAGCGACTTGATGACGACCTCTTGGTTGCCGACCAACTCGTCGACCGCCAGCGCCAGCCGGTTCTCCATCCGTCCGACGATGACGAGGGGGAGCTGCTTGCGCGTCTCCCGGCGCTTGGGCAGCCCGAGAAGATCGTGCAGCCAGACGATCGGGACGATCTGGTCCCGGATTCTCGCGATCGGGCTCCCGTTCACGGTGCGGATGGAGGCGGCCTCCGTCCGCACGATCTCCGCGACGCTGCTCATCGGAAGGATGAACTCCCGGTCCGCCGCGCTCACGAGCAGTCCGGTAATGATCGCCAGCGTCAGCGGCAGCCGAATGAGGAACCGGGTCCCTCTGCCGGCTTCGGTATCGATCTCGATCGTGCCGTTCATCCGTTCGATCTCGGTGCGCACGATGTCCATGCCGACGCCGCGGCCCGAGATCTCGCTCACCTGGGAAGCGGTCGAGAAGCCCGGCCGGAAAATAAGGCGTACCGCTTCCGGGCCCGAGAGCTTCGCGGCCTCCTCGGACGAGACGATCCCTTTGGCGACGGCCGAGCTGCGGATTCGGTCCGCCCGGATGCCGGCCCCGTCGTCTTCGACGGACAAGACGACCTGGTTGTCCTCATGGACGGCCCCGATCCGAAGCGTTCCCTTCCTCGGCTTGCCGGCTTGGATCCGGTCCTCGGGAGCTTCCAGCCCGTGGTCGAGGGCGTTCCGGATCAGGTGGGTGATCGGATCCCCGATCTCGTCGATAATGGTGCGGTCGAGCTCGGTGTCCTTGCCTTCGATGACGAGCTCGACTTCCTTGCCGAGCGCTCTCGCGGTATCCCGGACCATTCTGGGGAACCGGTTGAACAGCTGGTCCACCGGCAGCATCCGGACCTTCATGACGCTCTGCTGCAGCTCGCCGATCGTTCGCGTCAAATGGTCGGTCAGAGCCGTCAACGCTTCGACCTTGTCGTCGGAGCCGAGCTGCTGCCGGAACAGCTTCTGCACCTGCTGCATCCGGGTCTGGTCGATGACGAGCTCCCCGACCAGGTTCATCAGGTGCTCGAGTCGGTCGACCTGCACCCGGATCGTCTGCGATCTCGGCTTGGCGGCGGCTCCGGCGGCGGCGTCGCCTTCGGCCCTCTCCTCCTGCCGTTCCTTCTCCTCCCCCCGAGCTTCGGCGCCGCCGCTCTCTTCGCCCGCCCGCGCGGGCAGCGCCGCCGATTCGGCAGGCGCGACGAACGCCTCTTCGACGTCCAGAATGCCGGCGACCCGTTCCTTCAGCGCTTCGGCGCTGCCGTCCGCGGTCAGCAGCCAGGCGAATTCCCCCCGCTCTTCTCCCGCCGCCCGCGCTTCCTCGAGGTCGGACCAGACCACGGCGCCGATGCCGCGAATCTGCACGTCGATCAGGTAAGCGCGAACGGTCTTCATCTCGCACGCGTCGGCGAGCCGAACCCGAAGCTTGAAGGCCGGCCGCCCGGCCGATGCCGCCGCCCGCAGATCGCGCCAGGCTTCCTCCGGCGCCGCCCGGAACGGATCGGCCTCTTCCGCGGCTCCCGCCTCGTCACTCGCCGCGGCTCCCGCTCCCGCGCCCGAGCCGTCGCGCGAATTCGCCCCCGGATTCGCTTGGGCCGCGAATTCGCGCAGCTCCCTCACCAAGGAGCCGATATCGGACCGCTCCGGCCGGCCGCCGACGATCTCGGCTTGAAGCCGCTTCAATCCGTCCAGGCAGCGGAAGAACAGATCGGTCATGTCCGCCGACACGCGAAGCTCCCCGTTGCGCGCCCGGTCCAGCAGATGCTCCATCTCGTGCGTCAGCTCGTTGATCTTGGCGAACCCCATGGCGGCCGACGATCCCTTGAGCGTATGGGCGGCGCGGAACAGCCGCTGAATGCCGGAATCCGAGGCGCCCTCCCGCTCCAGACGGAGCACTTCTTCCTCGATGCTGTTCAATTGCTCGTCGAGTCGTCCAACTGAGCCCCTCCTTAGTCCCGAAGCAGCACTTCGTCCAGCTTCAGAATGCCGACCAAGCCCGACGAGGTGATGCCGATTCCGGCGAACAACGCCCCGCTCAGGCCGCCGATCCGGTCCGGAGGAGACTGGACGTCCCCGATGGCGACTACCTGGTTCACCCGGTCGACGACGATGCCCACGTATTCGTCCGCGTGGTTCAGCACGACGATTCGGGTCGCCTTGTCCGGTTCCTCCTCCGGAAGGCCGAACAGTCTTCGGAGGCCGATGACCGGAACGATCCGGCCGCGCAAATTGAAGATCCCCTTGACGTAAGGAGGACCGCTCGGAATCTCGGTAATATCCTGCATCCGGATAATCTCGTGGACTTCCGAGATCGGGATCGCGTAATTCTCGGCGCCTATGCCGAATTCGACATACTGACCCGCGCTCGTCGTCGAGCTCATGAAGATCCCGTCCCTTCGTTGTATGATCCTTCCGCAAGCCTCGGCCCACCGGCCGGGGATTTGTCGTTTCCCGATATTTCGACATATTCCGGGAAATTTTGTCGAAATTTAAGTTCATTATTTCTTCTTAAGGGGTTTCCTGTCAACGAGCTTTTCTTACTATCTTTTCGAGAGAGGAAGGGCGTTCGCGACCTTGCGGTGCTAGGGGTGAAGGGGAAGAGGCGAGCAGCGGCCCAAACGACGAACAGACCGCTGCCGGCTGGTGGCGGCCGGGCGGTCCGTTCATGGGAATTATGTCCAGATGGGAAAAGAAGTTACGCTTGGCTGGCCGATATGTTCTTCGGATCGTTCGCGCCCGGCTCGAGGAAGCTCGACGGGAGCGTGTCTCCCCAGCTCAGTTCCCGGTCTTCCACGAACTTCGTCATCTTCGTCTCGAAGAACGACGGATGAGTCTCCCATACGTCCTTCGGGACCGTCAGCACGAAGTTCCCTTCCTTGTCCGGGATCGTCACGGTATAATTCACGCCTTGGGGGACGTTCAGCCCGACCAGAATGCCGGTGTACATGGCTCCGGGAGAAGTGACGCTGACGAGGGTCGGCGGCTTGTCGACGATCTCGGTGCCTTCCTTCGGCAGCGTGATGTTGATGTCGACGCTCGTCTCGTCCGGGATGTAGAACACTTTGCCTTTCGGAAGCGTATATCTCTTTTTCCCGTTGTCCGTCGTGACCGTCAGGTTCGTGCCCTCGTCGTTCTCCGGCAGGTAGTACATGTAATAGCGGCCGTTCTCGTCGGTCGGCGTCGACTTGGCGAAGCCTTCCCCCTCGTCGCGGTCGATCCAGACGATCGCGTCCTTGATCGGATGGCCTTCGGCATCCTTCACGATGCCGCCGATCCGGTATTTGTCGATCTGGAAAAAGGAAACGACATCCCCGTCGTTGCCGACGACGCGGGCGTGCACTTCCACTTGGCTCGGATCCTTCGCGGAAGGGACGATCTTCGTCGTCTCGATCGGATAGTAGACGCTGATGGAGGTCGAGACGGACAGCAGTCGTTCCGCCGCGTCCTTGCCGATCGGCTGGCCGTTCACGGTCGCTTGGTCGAGCGACACGACTCGCACCGGAATTTCCGCCAACAGGCTCTGGTCCACGAGCATGTCGAAGGACCCGTCGTCTTCGGTCGCGATGTCGCGCTTGCTGTCTCCGACATGGATTACGGCATGGGCGACGGGCTTGTCGCCGATAAGCAGCTTGCCCGAAGACGAAGTCGTATGGGAACCGTCCATCTTCCATTGCTTCAGCGTGTATGAGGTCCGGTCGATGTCCAGGCGAATGTCCTCCGCCCGGATCGGGGAAGCCGATGCCGATACCGCCGCGGAAGCGGATGGGGATGCGGAAGCCGATGCCGTCGCGGCGGACGCCGAGGAGGACGCCGACGGAGCGGCGGCGTTATCGCCGCCGTTGGAAGCGCAGCCCGCCAATCCCGCGGCGAGCAGGACGAACGCGGCCGACTTCGATAAGTACTTCATGATCGAGCAGCTCCTTCTCAGAAGATCAGGGCAAGACTGTGGCAGCCTTGCCCTGAACGGGTATGATGCAGACGTTGCGTTCTCGATGCCGATTACTTCTTGGCGTCGTGCGCGTCGGACGTATCCGCCGTGCCCTTCGCGCCTTGGGTCTTGTCGCCGCCCAGAGCGAACACGTGAACCTTCGGCTTCGTGCCGCCGGAAGTGAACGTTATATATTCTTTGCCGTCTACCGTGAAGATAGCCGGTGCCGCTTGAATGTTGTCGCCGGAAGTTTGGAACGTCCAGACGATCTTGCCGGTCTTGATGTCCAGCGCGTTGATCTTGCCGTCCAGCTCGCCGAAGAACGCCAGACCGGTGTCGGTGCTCGTCAGGCCGCCGCGCTGCGGGTCCTTCGTCTCGACCTGGTACGCTTGCTTGCCGGTGTTCACGTCGATCGCGGTGATCGTGCCGTACGTCTTGACGTCGGCCGGAGTCTCGCCCATCGAGGTGCCGAACGCCTTCGCGCCCGGCATGTCCGGGGTAGCGGCTTCGTCCTGGTTCTTGGCCGACTTGATCAGCATCGGCTGCTCGACGCCCGGGATGAGGACGTAGTTCGTGGCCGGATCATATGTCTCCGGAGCGTAGTTCTCGCCGCCGAGCGCGCCCGGGGAGACGAGAACGCCTTCCGGGGTCGGTTCCGGGTGGTCGATCTTCGCGAACGGGATGCCGTCCCACACGACGTCGCCGGTCGCCGCGTCCCACGCGAACCATTGGCCGGACTTGCCGCCTTCGACGACGATTTTCTGCTTCTTGCCCTTAACCGTCGCGTTCAGGATCATCGGGGAAGCCGCGGCGTCATAGTCCCACAGGTCGTGGCTGATCTCCTGCTTCGCCCAGACGAGCTTGCCGGTCGCCGCTTCGACGGCCACGACCGAGTCCGTGTACGGGTTCGCGCCCGGACGGTCCGCGCCGTAGAAGTCCGGGGCCGGGTTGCCGACCGCGAAGTACATGATGCCGGTCTCGGCGTCGATCGCCGGCGGGTTCCATACGGCGCCGCCGCCTTGGAACTTGCTGTTCGCGAGCCAGTCTTGGCCCTTCGGCGGAACGGTCCAGAACGGACTGTCCCAAGCCGGGGTCAGGTCGCTGGCCTTGAAGGCCGCTTCGAAGCCGCGGACGCCGTTGTCGCCGCCGCTGCTGCCGATGTAGACGATGCCGTTGTAGAACAGCGGAGCCGTCGTCTCGTAGTAGCCGTTCTCCAGCGTGACGTCCGGATAGTAGTCGCTCAGCTTGACCTTCTTGACCAGCTCGCCGGTCTTCTGGTCCAGAGCGACGAGTTGGCAGTCGATCGTCAGCATGAACACCTTGCCGTCGCCTACCGCCACGCCGCGGTTGGCGATGATGCCGGCTTTGCTGTAGTTGGCCGCTTCTTCAGCCGGCGGCTTCCAGTGCCAGATCTGGTTGCCGGTCACGGCGTCGAACGCGAACACCTGGTTGCCGGAGGTGGAGATGTAGATGACGCCGTCGACGACGACCGGATAAGCCTGGTTGCCGTTCTTCACGTCCTTGTCCAGCGTCTTCAGGTCGGCCGACCAGACGACGCCCAGCTCGTTCGCGTTGTCCGCCGTAATCTCTTTATAAGGAACGTGGCGGGTGTTGTTCAGATCGAAGCCGTAAGTACCCCAGTTCTCGAAGCTCGTGCCCGTTACCGCAGCCGGGGATGCCGACGCCGAGGCCGATGCCGACGGCGATGCGGAGCCGGAAGCCGACGGGGAGGCCGAAGCGCTCGAGCCGGAATCGTTGTTGTTATTGCCGCTGCACGCGGTGAGCGCAAGGCTGGCTGCCAATACGGCGCCGATGACTGCATAAGATTTTCTCACGGATGACTCCTCCTCAGATGACCACGCAAAATGTGACTTTCTTCCTGCATCCTTGCTTGGGCGGAACAAAAGACCGCTGTTTAAACAACAGCGGCAACGCTCGGGAATGACCTAACCCCTTTTAATTCCGAAGGCATATTGCGAATAACCGTTGACAGGACTTTCTTCTTACCAGTAAGACTTCTAGCAACACGTATCTTACTCTCAAATAATTCATCCGTCAACGAATTTTTTGTCTAAATCGTGTCCAAACGTGCGGAATGATCGCGAAATATGTCGAATTGATGAAGGATCGCACGTCATGGTTAAAAGGAGGGGATAACGGGTAACTTAGGGTTGACGAGCTCCGTCACGGAGGCGTATACTTGCTCGTTGACAGGAATCTTACTAGTAAGGCGGATTCACTACACACACATCGGGAGGTCTTCAATCATGAGCAAGAAATCTTACCTTTTCCTGGCGATGGTCGCTATCGCAGCCGTTCTCGCCCTGAGCGCGTGCGGCAGCAACAATAACAATAACGCGGCGAGCCCTTCGGCGAGCCCGTCCGCAAGCGCTTCGGCTAGCGCTCCTGCGGCAGGCGGCGGCGAGACCAAAGAGATCACCGTCACCGCTACGAACTTCCAGTTCGACCAACCGGACATTCAACTGCACGTCGGCGACACCGTCAAGCTGACTCTGAAGAACGACAGCGGCAACCACGGTCTGGAGATCCCGGATCTGGGCGTCAACCTCAAGAACGGCGAGACGGCTACCTTCACGGTCGACAAAGCCGGCACGTACGACTTCAACTGCTCCATCCAATGCGGTTCCGGCCACGACAACATGACGGGCACGATTACCGTATCCTAATGGAATTCGAATAGGAAGAAGCCTCTCCGGTTCGCCGGAGAGGCTTTTTTTCGTTGCGTGCAGCGGGAAGCCCGTCAAGTCAGGGCTTGCCCCCTGCCTTGAAGATCTCGACCAGGCTGGTGAAGCTGTCTTCGCCGCGCCCCTTCTCCATCCCTGAAGCGCTTCGATTTGCCGCTTCGCGTCGCTCAGCTTTCGTTCTTACGCGGCCAGCATCTCCTCGCAATATTCATAGTCGTCGGGATCGGACGCCTCCCCTCGGAACAGGACGGCGATCTCGTCAATCGTCAACCCCAGCTTCAGGTACAGCTGAATGACTTGACCCGCTCGACGGCCGATTCGCCGAAATCCCGGTCATCGTTCTCCAATCGGTCGGCGTTCAACCTTACCTGCGCACAAAAAAGAAGCTCCCGCGCCGTTCGAGGACGCCGCAGGAGCTTCTCGTTGCCGTTATACTTCGTCTACGCTGACCCAAGTGCCTCTCTCGATCGACAGGTCGACCGCTTCGAGCACTTCCTGGCAGCGGACGCCGTCCGCGAACGTCGGGGCGAACGGGGAATTCGTCGCCAGGTGCTGCACGAATTCGTACACGATGTGCACGAAGCCGTGCTCGTAGCCGATGATGTGGCCCGTCGGCCACCAGTTGCCCGCGTACTTATGCTGCGGTTCCGTCGCCAGAACGCGGCGGAAGCCGGCCAGCTCCGGCTCGTCTTCGCGGAAGTACACTTCGAGCTCGTTCAGACGCTCCAGATCCCAGCGGATCGTTCCCTTGCTGCCGTGGATCTCGAACGTGTTGTGGTTCTTGCGGCCGGTCGCGAAGCGGCTGGCGACGAAGATGCCCATCGCGCCGTTCTTGAAGTCCGCGAGGAACGCCGTCGCGTCGTCGACGGTCACTTCGCCCTTCTCGGTCGCGGAAGCCTGGCCCGCCAAGCCCTGGGAGGAGGTCAGCAGCGGACGCTCCTTCACGAACGTGCGGTTGTGGCCGACGACCCGGTCGAATTCGCCGATCAGGAACCGGGCGAGGTCGATGCTGTGCGCGTTGATGTCTCCGTGCGCGCCGGAGCCGGCGACTTCCTTCTTCAGGCGCCAGGCGAGCGGCGTCTGCGGATCGACGAGCCAGTCCTGCAGATAGGTCGCGCGGTAATGATGGATCTCGCCCAGCTTGCCGCTGTCGATGATCGACTTCGCCAGCTGCACCGCCGGCAGGAACCGGTAGTTGAAGCAGATGCCGTGCTTCACTCCGGCCTTCTCCGCGGCTTCGAGCATCTCGCGGGCGTCGGACAGGTTCAGCGCCAGCGGCTTCTCGCAGAATACGTGCTTGCCCGCCGCGATCGCGGCCAGCGCGATCTCCTTGTGCGCGTCGCTCGGCGCGTTGATGTCGATGAAGTCGATGTCGTCGCGGGCGACGAGCTTGCGCCAGTCGGTCTCGTAGCCGTCCCAGCCGAACTTGTCGGCGGCGGCCTTGACTCCCTCTTCGTCGCGTCCGCAGATCGCCTTCATGACGACTTCGGCGTCCATGTCGAAGAACATGTTGACGTCTTTATAGGCATGGCTGTGGGCTTTGCCCATGAACTTGTATCCGACCATGCCCACATTGATTTTCTTGTTTACGCCCACCACATCTCACCAGCGCTTTCTTTGAGAATAAGTCCGTTCAGGAAGTTCGCGGCCTTCGTGAAGCCTTCGTTGACGCTCATCAGGCCGTCCTCGTGCTCGATGCTGATCGCGCCGTCGTAGCCGATCGTGCGCAGCGTGCTGATCAGGTGCTTCCAGAAGTCGTCGTCGTGGCCGTAGCCGACGGTGCGGAACACGAACGAACGGTTCAGAATGTCGCCGTAGTGCTTCGTGTCGAGAACGCCGTTAAGCGCCGTGTTGCGCGCGTCGATCTTCGTATCCTTCGCGTGCACGTGGTAGATGGAGTCGCCGAGCGCCTTCACGCACTCGATCGGGTCCATGCCCTGCCAGAACAGATGGGACGGGTCGAAGTTGACGCCGATGTTGTCCCCCGCTTCGCGGCGCAGGCGAAGAGCCGTCTCCGTGTTGTAGACGAGGAAGCCCGGGTGCGATTCGATCGCGACCTTCACCCCATGCTTGCGGCAGAACTCGGATTGTTCCTTCCAATAAGGAATGGCGACCTCGTTCCATTGCCATTCGAGCACCGTCAGGAAGTCCGGCGGCCACGGGCAGGTGACCCAGGACGGGTACTTCGAGTTCGGGGATTCGCCGGGGCAGCCGGAGAACGTAATGACCGTATCGATGCCGAGCTTCTCGGCGAGCTGCACGGTGGCGACGAAGTCGTCGTGGTGCGCCTTCGCGACGGCTTGATCCGGATGGAGCGGGTTGCCGTGGCAGCTGAGCGCGCTGATCGTCAGACCGCGCGACTCGACGGCGTTGCGTATGCGTTGAATCGCTTCTTCGTCGTTAAGGATGGCCGCCGCGTTCACGTGGGCGGTGCCGGGATAGGCTCCCGTTCCGAGCTCTACCGTCTGGATGCCCGCCGACTTGGCGGTGTCGAGCGCTTGCTCCAGCGATTGCTGGCCGAACAGGACAAGGAAAATTCCGAGTTTCACTGCCTTCACCTGACCTTTACGGATATTGGGGACGTCGGGCCGACGACCGGGCGGTCTTCGAGACGAGCGGAACGCCGCGGCTTGGCCGTCCCCTTTGTTTAATCGACAAACTTAGTTTACTTCAAAAATGAAGCGCTGTCATCCATCCCATGGACCGATTTCGAATTTATCGCGCATCAGGAAGCCATGTTGCCCTCTCGCTCCCCCGTCCGAACAGCCCCTTCGCTGTCGAAATTTCCCGGGCAATGTCAGACGAACGACACCGCTTGTCCCTTCGCCGCGGACTCGTAGATCGCCTCCAGAATCTCCTGGACGACGAGGCCCTGCTTCGCGGTGACGACCGGCGCGCGATCGTTCAGAATCGCGTCGATCCAGGCGCGCGCTTCCCGCTCCGCCGAATCGTTCGGCGCCTCCGCGTTCCATTGGTCGCCGAGCACGATCTCCTTCGTGTACAGATGACCGTGCTCTTCGCCGTTGATCCGGAGGCCCTTCTTCATGTCGGCGCCCGCCTTCGTCCCGCACAGGGTCACCTTCGCCTCGTCCACGTCCAGCGTATTGAGAGCCCAGCTCGACTCCAGCCATACCGTCGCGCCGTTCTTCATCGTGATCATGGCGAAGGCCGAATCCTCGACCGTGAACTTGGACGGGTCCCAGTTGCCCCAGGCGTTGGCGGCGCTGCCTTGCTCGGCGAGCTTGCGATAGGTCGTGCCGAGAACGGCGCGCGGCTCGTAGTTGTCCATCATCCAGAGGGCCAGGTCGAGCGCGTGCGTGCCGATATCGATCAGCGGTCCGCCGCCCTGCTTCTCCAGGTCGAGGAAGACGCCCCACGTCGGGACCGCCCGGCGGCGAACCGCATGGGCCTTGGCCAAGTAGATCTCGCCGAGCTCGCCTTGGCGGCACGCTTCGTTCAGCCAGCGGCTGTCCGCGCGGAACCGGTTCTGGTACGCGATGCTCAGCTTGCGCCCCGTCCGCTCCGATACCTCGAGCATCCGGCGGGCGTCCGCGGACGTCTTCGCCATCGGCTTCTCGCACAGCACGTGCTTGCCGGCTTCCATGGCGGCGATGGAGATCTCCGCATGGGTATCGTTGGGCGTGCAGACATGAACGACTTGGACGTCGGGGTCGTTCAACAGGTCTTGCACGCTGCCGTAGACTCTCGCGTCCGGCGTGCCGTACTTCGCCCTGGCGTCCTGGGCTCTCTCCTCCGACACGTCGAAGAAGGCCGTCAGCCGGGCTTCCGGGACTTTGGCCAGGGAGGGCAGATGCTTGCCGTAGGCGATGTCCCCGCAGCCGATCATGCCGACATTGACTGTGCTCAATTCTCGTCCTCCTTGCATGGATGCTGAATTCCTTCTACAATTCAAGTATAGCATGCAGAAGCCGGAATCCCATCCTCGATCATGAGTCGTCGTTATGCTATTTTGCTGTTAGGGGGCCACTATCGACCATGCAGGTTTATAAGGAAAAGATAGAATACGAGAACCCCTTGCTCTCCATTAAAGTATGGCAGGCCAGACGCGACAGCAACTTCCCGATCGGCTGGCACCACCACCCCGAATGCGAGCTGCTGCTCATCGAGAAGGGAAGGCTCGACGTCGAAGTCGACAACGAAGTGTTCCCGCTTCACCCCGGCGACGTGGTCGTGCTGGGGAGCTCCCAGCTTCACCGGGACCGCAGCTATGGGGAGAGAGTCGAATATACCGTGCTTCAATTCGACCTGCAGACTTTTTTCGACCAGAGCACGATCCCGTATCTTCAATACTTCAACGAGACGAAGGTTCCGCTTAGCGCGATGAACTATATTTTCCGCGACAACCCCGACGCCCGCAATCAGGTCGCCCATTGCATCCGGGAGATCTACGAAGAAGCCCTGCGGAAGGAGAGCGGCTACGAGCTGGCCGTCAACCTGCTGATCAAGCGGATTCTCCTCATCCTGATCCGCGCCGACACGCTCGGCCTTCTCGCGGACCAGGACCGCGTGGAGCGGATCCGGCTCAAGCCGGTGCTGGATTACGTCGAGGACAACATCGCCGAGAGAGTGACCGTGGAGGAAGCGTGCCGGCTCGCGAATATGAGCTATTATTACTTCGTCAAGTTTTTCAAGAAGACGATGGGGCTGAGCTTTACGGAATACGTCAACTTTCGGAAAATCAAAAGGGCCGAGCAGCTCCTCCTCACGCGGGATCTGAGCATCAGCGAGGTGGGCGACCAGACCGGCATGCCGAACATGGCGCATTTCTACAAGATGTTCAAGCGCTTCAACAACTGCTCCCCGAAGGAATTCCAGCGCAAGATGCTGGCTTGGGGAAGACGATAGAACGACCGAAGGGCCGCCCAGCCGGGCGGCCCTTCTTGCTGCATATAGCGGCTTGATATGGTAATCCCTTCCGTCATCCGCCCGTCGGAGGTTCGTTGTGCCCTCCGTTCGCGACGCCGGCCGGCCGCGCGGCCGAGGCTCCTTGAACCGCCCCGAGCGCGCCGACGACCGCCAGCGCCGCGATGACGATCTTGCGCGCGAGCATCCGTCTTCTTTTTCTCATCCTTATCCTATCCCTCTTCCTATCCTCTATAACTGCCGTCCGGGACGAATGCGCATTCCGTGCCCAAGCCCGCGTCAGGCTTCCGTTCTCCCGCGCCTCGCCCCCTCTCGCATCGCTATGGAAGTCATTTTACGTTCCGAGGAACCGCGGCGGTAGTTACCGGGGTCACGTGATCCGTCATCGGACACGAGAAGGCCGATTAGGAGGAATGGAATAAATTCAATCTTGAGCCGTTGGTTTCTTTTGGGTATATTAACATAGGCGCTTTTTGCGGCGTCCAAATTCGACAGTGGAAGTGACATCATGAACGTCAGAGCATTCAAGCGGTTCGCGCTCCCGATCGCCTGCTTCCTCCTGCTGGCCTGCGCCCTGTTCGCGCCGGTCCCGGGAACGGCCGAAGCGGCCGGCGAGAAGACGATCACCATGGGCACGTCCCCGGACTATCCGCCCTACGAGAACGTCGACGCGGCGGGCAGCGGGGACATCGTCGGCCTCGACGTCGACATCGCGAAGTACATCGCCGGCAAGCTCGGCTACGAGCTGAAGTTCGCTCCGTCGGACTTCGACGGGCTGATCGCAGCCCTCCAGACGAAGCGCGTCGACTTCGTCATGTCGGCTATGTCGGTTACGGAGGAGCGCAAGCAGAGCGTCGACTTCTCCGATATCTATTACAACGCGACGAACACGATCGTCTCGTTGAAAGACAAGAGCCTGGGCACGTTGGACGAGCTGAAGGGCAAGCGGGTCGGCGTCCAGCTCGGTTCCACCCAGGAGAAGGTGACGGATGAGCTGAAGGATGCCACGATTCTGCGGCTTAACAAGATTCCCGATCTCATCCAGGCTCTCAAGGCGAACCGGATCGACGCCGTTATCGTCGAAGACGCCGTTGCCGCCGGCTATGCCGGAGCCAACGAGGATTTGAAGTTCTCCATGATCCCCCCCTCCGGCGAAGGAGAAGGCTACGCGATCGCCTTCCCGAAGGGCTCGGAGCTTAGGGAAGAATTCAACGGCGTGCTCGCGCAGATGAAGGAAGACGGCACGCTGCAGAAGATGGTCGACCAGTGGTTCGGCACCGAAGCCTCGAGCGGAGACTCGGGCGGCGTCTTCCATTTCGAACGGCTCGGCAAATACATGGGCTACATTTTCCGGGGCGTCTACGTAACCTTGCTCTTCACCCTCGTCTCCGCCGCGTTCGGATTCGTGTGGGGGTCCGTCCTGTCCTTGTTCAAAATTTCGAAAATCGCGCCGCTGCGCTGGTTTTCCACCGTCTATACTTCGATCTTCCGGGGAACTCCGCTGCTCTTGCAGCTCGCACTCATCTATTACGCGATCCCCCAGCTGTTCCACTACAACATTCCCGCGCTGCTGGCGGCCGGGCTCGCGTTCGGCCTCAACTCGGCGGCCTATCTGTCGGAGACGATCCGCGGGGGCATTCTGGCCGTCGACAAGGGCCAACGGGAAGCCGCGCTCGCCCTCGGCATCCCTTATCGGACGATGATGGTCAGCATCATCATGCCGCAGGCGATCAAGAACATTCTGCCCGCTCTGGTGAACGAATGCGTCGCCCTCGTGAAGGAGTCTTCGCTCGTGTCCGTCATCGGCGTCGCCGACCTTATGCGCCGCGCCAGCGTCGTGCAGGCGAACACCTTCATGGCGTTCGAGCCGCTGATCGTCGTCGGAGCCATCTATTACGCGCTTGTACTCGTGCTGACTTCGTTGGCGCGATTGCTCGAGAGGAGGATGCGCCGCAGTGATTAACGTCGAACATTTGACCAAGAGCTTCGGCAAGAACGAGGTGCTGCGAGACATCTCCACCACCGTCGATCGCGGGGAGGTCGTGGCCGTCATCGGGCCGTCCGGTTCCGGCAAGTCCACGTTCCTCCGCTGCCTCAACCTGCTGGAGACGCCCACTTCCGGGCGCATCGTCGTGGACGGCGTCGACCTGACCGACCGCCGGACGAACATCACCCAATTCCGGCAGCGCATCGGAATGGTGTTCCAGCACTTTCACCTGTTCCCTCATATGACCGTCATGGAGAACCTTATCTTCGCCCCGACCCGGGTGAAGGGAATGTCCCGCGACGAGGCCCACGCCAAGGGCTTGCAGCTGCTCGAACGCGTCGGACTGAAGCATAAGGCGGACGATTATCCGTCCAAGCTGTCCGGCGGCCAGAAGCAGCGCGTCGCGATCGCCCGCAGCCTCGCCATGGACCCGGACGTGATGCTGTTCGACGAGCCGACCTCGGCGCTCGATCCCGAGATGGTCAAGGAAGTGCTCGCGGTTATCCGCGACCTCGGCTCCTCGGGAATGACGATGCTGATTGTCACCCACGAGATGAAGTTCGCCCGCGAAGCCGCGGATACGATCTACTTCCTCGACGGCGGCAAGCTCCTCGAGCGTTCGTCGCCCGCCGACTTCTTCGCCCAGCCTCAAACCGAACGCGCCGCCCGCTTCCTGGAGCAGGTGCTGTAACCGCGCGCGTGTTGCAAGAGCCGGAGTCCGTCTCCGGCTCTTCTTCTTTTCTCCTTAGTCGCCTTATCCCCTCGGCTCAGCCGCACCCCCCCGTCCTCCTCGTCCCCTTGTGCCACTCTCCCTTTCGCTCAGGAGCGCTGAGGTCGGCACTTGTCCCTCTTTTTACCGCCTTATACTCTTATCCCCTCGGCTCAGCCGCCCCCCCGTCCTCCTCGTCCTTCTCGTACCCTTGTGCCACTCTCCCCTTTGCTCAGGAGCGCTGAGGATAGCACTTGTCCGTCTTTTTACCGCCTTATACTCCTATCCCCTCGGCTCAGCCTTATTCATTCGTCCTCCTCGTCCCCTTGTGCCACTCTCCCCTTTGCTCAGAAGCGCTGAGGTCGGCACTTGTCCCTCTTTTTACCGCTTTATACTCTTATCCCCTCGGCTCAGCCGCTTTCATTCGTCCTCCTCGTACCCTTGTGCCATTCTCCCCTTTACTCAGGAGCGCTGAGGTCGGCACTTGTCCCTCTTTTTACCGCTTTATACTCTTATCCCCTCGGCTCAGCCGTATTCATTCGTCCTCCTAGTATCTTTGTGCCACTCTCCCCTTCGCTCAGTATTGGTAACCTACCGACAGACCTGAATCGAAGGGATAATGGCACGCGCTGCTAATCGGATAAATGGCCGAAGAGGCTCGAACTGAGCAGACGGGATAGTGGTACAAGCTGCGCAAAACGAAGATATTGCCTACCTGGCGGACCTGATTCGAAGGGATAATGGCACGAGCTGCTAATTGAAAAAATGGCGGGAGAGATCCGAACTGAGCAAAGGGGATAGTGGTACAAGCTGCGCAAAACCAAGATATAGCCAACCCGGCTTCCCTGAATCGAAGGGAAAATGGCACGCGCTGCTAATCGGATAAATGGCCGAAGAGGCTCGAACTGAGCAGACGGGATAGTAGTACAAGCTGCGCAAAACGAAGATATTACCTACCCGGCGGACCTGAATCGAAGGGATAATGGCACGCGCTGCTAATCGGATAAATGGCCGAAGAGGCTCGAACTGAGCAGACGGGATAGTGGTACAAGCTGCGCAAAACGAAGATATTGCCTACACGGCGGACCTGATTCGAAGGGTTAATGGCATATGCTGCTAATTGGATAAATGGCGTGAGAGTTCCAAACTGAGCAGAGAGGATAGCGGTACAAGCTGCGCAAAACGAAGATATAGCCTACCCGGCAAACCTGATGCGAAGGGATAATGGCATATGCTGCTAATCGGATAAATGGCGGGAGAGGCCCAAACTGAGCATAGGGGATAGTGGCACAAGCCATGCAAAACGAAGATATGCCTACCCGGCCAGCAAACCTGATTCGAAGGGATAATGGCACGTGCTGCAAATCAGATAAATGGCCGGAGAGGTCCGAACTGAGCTGAGGGGATAGTGGCGCAAGCCTCGCAGAATAAGAAGAAGCCGCCCCGATAAGGAGCGGCTTCTCGCCTCATTTGGTCATCGTCGGACTCGACGCGCTCTTGCGGCTGATCATCAGCTTGTAGCCGACTCCGCGGATCGATTCGATCTGAACCGTCTGCTGGTTCAACTCGAGCTTCTTGCGAAGCGAGCTGACGTGAACGTCCACGGTGCGCTGCCCGCCGATGTAGTCGAAGCCCCATACGACGTTCATGAGGTCGTCCCGGGTGATGACGATTCCCGGCCGCTCGGCGAGATACAGCAGCACTTCGAATTCCTTCGGCCGAAGGGTGATCCACTGGCCGTTCAGGCACACTTCATACTTGTCGGGATAAATCTGCAGATCGCCGAGGGTGATCACTTTATCGCCTCTCTCGGAGGCGGTCTCTTTGGTCTCCTCGTTGCGCGACCTGCGCAGAACGGCCGACGTCCGGGCGAGCAGCTCCGCGACTCCGAACGGCTTCGTGATGTAGTCGTCCGCCCCGAGCTTCAGCCCTTGAACCACTTCTTCTTCCGCGTTGCGCGCCGTCAGAATGATGACCGGCGTCTTGACCCCGTTCTGCCGCAGCTTCTGCAGCACTTCGAATCCGTTCATGCCCGGAAGCATGAGATCGAGGAAAATAATCGCGTAATCCTCGTGTATGGCATTATGCAGTCCTTCCGCTCCATTGCCGACGACCTCCGTCTCGTATCCTTCCAGCGAGAGGTTGTAGGTCACAAGCCGCGCAATAGTCGGTTCGTCCTCAATGATTAGCACCTTGTCCGACATAGGTACCTCCGGTCCGGCACAAGCATGCCGTGTTGTGCTCGCATAGCCAATTTATCATGCCACTGTAAACGTAACGTCATCCGATTGTTATCCGGAGATTAAAAAGGCGTCGAGATTACTAAGCCTGGATTAAAGGAAGCTCCAGAATGAAATGGGAACCCACTCCGACCGTGCTCTCGACCCGGATGGAGCCGTGATGCAGCTCCGCCAGATGCTTCACGATCGACAGGCCCAGCCCGGTGCCGCCGGAGCTTCTCGAGCGGGCTTTGTCCACCCGGTAGAACCTCTCGAAGATGCGAGGGAGATCCTTCTTCGGGATGCCGATCCCCGTGTCGGAGACGGTAATCCGCACGCGGTCGTCCCCGCCTTCCGGATCGGTCCCCTCGACGAACTCCGCCTTCACGCGCACCGTTCCCCCTTCGGGCGTATAGTTGATCCCGTTCTGGAGAAGGTTGAGCAGAATCTGGCCCAGCCTGTCTTCGTCCGCTTCCACGAACAGCTCTTCCTCCGCTTGCAGGTCGAGCGCGATGTTCTTCTTGGTCGCTTCCGTCGACATGAATTCCATGAGCCGTTCCAGGAAGGCACGGACGTCGACGGGAGAAAATTGCAGCGGGGAGCGCCTCGATTCGATCTTGGACAGCTCCAGGATATCTCCGATCAGACGGTTGAGCCGCTCGCTCTCGTCGTGGATGATCGTCAGGAACGAATGGGCCGTCTCCGGATCGTTCACCGCTCCCGCCAGCAGCGTCTCCGCGAAGCCCTTGACCGCCGCGACCGGCGTCTTGAGCTCGTGGGAGACGTTGGCGACGAATTCGCTGCGCATCCGCTCCAGCCTCCGGATGGCGGTCACGTCCTGCAGAACGAGCAGCAAGCCGGGATCGCCGCTCTCCTCGCCCATGCTCATCGGGACGATGTTCACTTCAAGCAGCCGCTCTTCCGGGTAGTAGACCGTCAGTTCTTCATGCAGCGGCTCGTGGTTCTGCAGCGCCTCGCGAATGAGCTGCAGCAGCTCGTACTGCTGCTTCGCCTCGGAATAGCTTCGTCCGACCCTCTCCCGGGTCGTGCTTCCGAGAAGCTGCTCCGCGCTGCGGTTGTAGAGCTTGACCCGCCCGTCCGGGCCGATCATCACGACGCCGCTCGTCATGTTGTCGAGCACCGACTGCAGCCGGATCTCGTTCTGGCGGATCTCGTCGACCTGATCCTGCAGGCTGGCCGCCATCGCGTTCAGAGCCCGCGCCAGCTCGCTCACTTCGTCGCGGCCGGCGTCCGGCACCCGGATCTCGTAGTCCATGTTCGCCATCCGCTTCGCGGCCGACGTCATTCGCTCGAGCGGGCGCGTCACGCTCCGCGCGATCCGGTAGCTGACGGCCGCGGCGATGACGAACAGGATGAGCAGGCCGGACACGAGGGCGATCCACATGTTCCCGAGGCTGCGCTCGACGTCCTTCAGGCTGACGGCCAGCCGCACGATGCCGACGGTCTTGTCGCCGTCCTTCACAGCCATGGCTACGTACAGCATGTTCTGGCCGAGCGTCGGACTGTTGCGGATGCTGCTGCCGAGCCCGCTCTCGAGCGCTTCCTTCACTTCCTTGCGGTCCGAGTGGTTGTCCATCGTCGCCGGGTCGTGGTCGGAGTCGCCGAGCACGAGGCCGTCGGGCCGAATGTACGTGATTCGCATGTCGGCCAAATCTTTGAATCTCTGCGCCTGCGACTGAAGATAGGCGGCTTGCTCGGACTCCGGCTGGCCCGCCGGCCAAGGAGCGGCGGCGATCAGCACCCGGATCTCCGCCACCATATGGTCCTTCAAGGCGTTCTGATGGTTCTCCTTGTAGGAGAAGCTCATCAGAATGCCCGCCGCGAGGACGGTCAGACCGATGAGCAGCAGGAACAGCGCGGTCAGCTTGAAGCGGAATTTATGCATCGACGTACTCCCCGCAGTCGGTCTGCGTTATATTATGCGAATACCGGCTCCTTGAAGCGGGCCAGCTTCTCCTTCGAATCGCGGTCGACGTCGGCGTGCAGGCTGTTCCCGTGCGAGTCCATCGTGACGATGGCGGCGAAGCCTTCGACCTGCAGATGCCACATCGCTTCCGGGATGCCGAATTCCATGAAGTCGACGCCGTTCACCTTCTTGATGCATTCGGCATAATACTGCGCCGCGCCGCCTACCGCGTTCAGATAGACGCCTCCGTGCTCCTTGAGCGCCGCGAGCGTCTTCGGCCCCATGCCGCCCTTGCCGATGACGGCGCGGATGCCGAACTTCTTCATGATGTCGCCCTGGTACGGCTCCTCGCGCGCGCTCGTCGTCGGCCCGGCCGCCTTCACGTGCCAGCCTTCGTCATCCTTCAGCATGACGGGGCCGCAATGGTAGATGACGCCGCCGTTCAGATCGATCGGAGAGTCGTGGTCCATCAAGTACTTGTGCAGGGCGTCGCGGCCCGTATGCATCTCGCCGTTCAGGATGACGACGTCGCCGACCTTGAGCGAACGAACCTGCTCTTCGGTCAGCGGCGCGGTCAGCACGACTTCGCGGCGTTCGCCTGCCGGCACGGCGGCGGCTGCAGCCGCCGGCTTGGCATCCTCGTTCATTTTCACATTCGAGCCGGTCTCGTAGATCCATTCCTTGATCTCGTGCGTGCTGCCGTCGAGGAGGACGCCTTGGCGGCGGTACGCCCAGCAGTTATAGGCGACGGAGACGAAGAAGCTCGCCGGCAGCCGGTTCATGACGCCGATCTTGCACCCGAGCAGCGTGACGTTGCCGCCGAAGCCCATCGTGCCGATGCCGAGCTGGTTCGCGGTCTCCAGGATGTAGTCTTCCAGCTTCGCCAGATCTTCAATCGGGTTCACGTCCTCGATATGGCGGAACAGCTGCTGCTTCGCCAGCTCGTAGCCCGTCGTCCGGTCGCCGCCGATGCCGACGCCGATGAAGCCCGCGCTGCAGCCTTGGCCTTGCGCCTGGTAAACGGCGTGCAGAATGCACTTGCGGATGCCGTCGAGGTCGCGGCCGGCCTTGCCCAGCCCTTCCAGCTCGCACGGCAGGCTGTACTGGATGTTCTTGTTCTCGCAGCCGCCGCCCTTCAGGATGAGACGGACGTCGACGTCGTCCCGCTCCCACTGCTCGAAGTGGATGACCGGCGTGCCCGGCCCCAGATTGTCGCCCGTGTTCGCGCCCGTGAGCGAGTCGACGGAGTTCGTGCGCAGCTTGCCGTCCTTCGTCGCCCGGGCGACGGCTTGGCGGATCTCCTTCTTCATGACGATCTGGTTCGCTCCGACCGGCGTGTGCACGACGAACGTCGGCATCCCCGTGTCCTGGCAGATCGGGGACACGTTGCACTCGGCCATCTCTATGTTCTGCGCGATCGTGGAGAGCGACAGGCCGGCGCGCGTGGCGCTGTCTTCCGCTTCCCGGGCCGCGGCGATCGTGCGGCGCACGTCGGCGGGCAGGTTCGTGGACGTCTCGACGATAAGCTTGTAGACACTCTCTTCAAAGGTAGACATGGTAGGGTAGAATCTCCTCTCTGTTCGCGTTGCTTCAATAGTTATATAATAGCACAGAGAGACGCGCCGGGAGAAAAGGAGTCTATCATGTCGCATCATTTTCTGGCTTATTTGTACCGCCTGCAATATATCGAGCGCTGGAGCCTCATGCGCAAGACGACCGGCGAGAACGTCGCCGAGCACTCGTACCACTCCGCCCTGCTCGCCCATCTGCTCGCCAGCATCGCCCGGAACGTGTTCGGGCGCGAAGTCGATCCCGACAAGGCCGCGGCCTACGCCCTGTTCCACGACGCGACCGAAGTGTTCACCGGAGACATTCCGACCCCGGTCAAGCATCACAACCCGGAGCTGCTCGGCAACTTCCGCCAGATCGAGACGCTGGCCGCCGAGCGGCTGCTGTCGACCGTGCCGGACGAGCTGCGGGACGTGTACCGGCCCCTGCTGTCCCGGGAGGCCGATTCGCCCGAGCTCGCGAAGCTCGTGAAGGCGGCCGACGTGCTGGACGCGTACCTGAAGTGCGTAAGCGAGATGTCCGCGGGCAACCGCGAATTCGCGACCGCCCGCCGGCAGATGGAGGACCGACTGCGCGGATTCGACATGCCGGAGGTCGATTGGTTCCTGGACCGGCTCGCCCCGAGCTTCGGGAAGACGATCGACGAGCTGTCGGAGGAGACCGGCGGCCCAGGCCTTTGAACATCGAAATATGAGGAATAAATAGTTCGGAATGATCTTCCATTTTTAACCAGAATAGGTCTATCATTTAAAGTAAGACTCGCAGGAGGGTGGGCAGCTTCTCGGGAAGGAGGAGGCTGTTCGTGGATCTCTTTCAGACTCTCTCAGTTCTCTTCGCATTCGGGATGTTTATGATCGCGCTGCTGACGTTCATCGAGAAAAGGAAGTAGACACGGTTGGTTCCTGTTTGGTGCGAAACCATACTGGGCAACAACCACCCCCTACGAGCCGAAAGGGCCGGATCTATGTGATCCGGCCCTTTTTTTTGGGGGGGGGCTGAGGCGAGCGAACGAACGCGGAGTCGCGTCCTATTCGTGGCCGAGAACGAGCGAACGCAGCCCGTTCACGAACAGGCTGACCGCGAACGCCAGGAAGAGCGCGGCCGACGCCAGGGATAGCGCCCGAAGCGTCCCTTGGCCGAGCCGGCTCGCCCGGCTGCCCAGCCACGCGATGACAAGCGACCAGAGCAGTCCCGCGGCGAAGAAGCCGATGACGAACGAAGTCATCACGCCGGCGTCGCGAATGTCGATGTCGGCCACGACCGGTCCCGCGATGACGGCGAACGACAGAATCAGCGTCGGGGAAGAGACGGCGAGGCCGAGGCCGACGGCGACGTCCTTCCAGGCCGGCCTTCCCTCTCCTCCGATCGCGCCCGTCTGGGGCGAGTCGGGATCGAGCTTCTTCGGCCGGATCGTGTCGCGGATCATGTTCTTCGTCAGCCAGAGCAGGACGAGCGTTCCTCCGATCCAGAGAATCCATTCCACCGCGGCCAGCTTGAAGATCGCCGTCCAGCCGAGCAGAGCCAGCAGCAGGTAGAAGGCGTCCCCGAAGCAGGAGCCGAACCCGATCCGGAACGACGCGGCGAAGCCGCGGTCCAGACCGGTTTTCATAATCGCGATGTTGACGACTCCCATGTCGAGGCATAAGGCGAGGCTAAGCAGGAATCCCTTGGCGAACGAATAGACGATATCGTACAACGTCCGATGCTCCTCCGATAGAGGTTATGATTCCAACTATCATACCATATCCGGTCTAGTTCCGGCGGGAACGGGGATGAAAAAAAATCCCGCCATCCTGTCGGATCGGCGGGACTTCGTTCGGCTGCGAAACGCCTCCGTCATCGGCTTATTCGAACCAAGGGTTCTTCATCAGCCAGAGGACGACGAGGAAGACGATAAGCGTCAGGGCGCTGAGCGTCTGAACGCGGGATACGGCGGCGGAAGCGTCCTGGCTGCTCGCGGCCGCGGTCTTGATGCGCTTCAGCGGCCCTTGCAGAATGCCGGAGAACGCGCCCATCGCGACGAAGAGAACGATAATGACGATCATCCAGGCTACCGTGTAGTCGTTCTGCGAGATAAGGTAGCCGCCGGTGAGCAGCTGCAGGACGAGGGCGAACTGCCCGATCCGGCCCGCCGTCAGCAGGCCGCTGGCCAGCCCCTCTTGAGCCGGCGTCGACAATTGCTTGAAGCGCGACGCGACGAACGGCAGAATCGCATAAATTCCCATTCCGACGGCTCCGACGATGTGAAGAAAAATCATGATTTTGTACATGTACGTAGAGTCCTCCTTGGCCTATGTAAGAAAGGTCATGTCCAGTATACACAAATTGGAGAGCAAACAAAACCTGCCAGGGTCGGGGACTAGACCCCGCGCGCGAAAAAAACCCTTGCAAGGGCGGCAAAGCCTGTGCAAGGGGCGCGAAGAAGCGGAGAAACTCTCTCGTTAACCGAGCATCCCGCTATGGCGCTAGACGTTCTCGACGATCTTGATGACGTTGCGGACGGATTCGGCCGACTTGTCGAGAGCGGCCTTCTCTTCAGCGGTCAGCTCGATATCGATGATCTTCTCGATTCCGTCTCCGCCGAGCACGGCGAGGACGCCCATGAACAGGTTCTCATAGCCGTATTCGCCTTGGATCAGGGCGATGACCGGCAAAATTCGCTTCTTGTCCTTCAGAATCGCTTCGGTCATCTGAACGAGCGACGCGGCCGGGGCGTAATAGGCGCTGCCGTTGCCTAGCAGGTTCACGATCTCGCCGCCGCCGGTGCGCGTGCGGGCCACGATCGCGTCGATCCGCTCCTTCGGAAGCAGCTTCTCGACCGGAATGCCGCCGATCGTCGTGTAGCGGACGAGCGGCACCATGTCGTCGCCGTGGCCGCCGAGCACGACGCCGCGGACGTCTTCGACGGAGACGTTCAGGGCTTGCGCCAGGAACGTGTTGTAGCGGGCCGTATCCAGGACGCCGGACTGGCCGATGACGCGGTTCTTGGGGAAGCCGAGCGTCTTGTAGGCCACGTAGGTCATCGCGTCGACGGGATTGGACAGGATGATGACATAAGCGTTCGGGCTGGATGCCTTCACCTGCTCGCACACGGACTTGACGATGCCCGCGTTCGTGTTCACGAGGTCGTCGCGGCTCATGCCCGGCTTGCGGGCGATGCCGGCGGTAATGACGACGACGTCGGAATTCGCGGAATCCGCGTAGTCGGCGGTGCCCGCGATGCGGGAGTCGACGCCCTGGATCGGAGTCGATTCGAGCATGTCCAGCGCCTTGCCCTTGGTCGGGTTCTCGAGCTGGGGAATGTCGAGCAGAACGACGTCGCCCAGTTCCTTCTGGGCCAGCATCAATGCGGTCGTCGCGCCGGTGAAGCCCGCCCCGACAACCGTAATTTTCGCGCGTTGAATAGCCATACGCCTATTGCCTCCTTATCGATCGCCAACCGCCGCCTTTACCGGCTCGGTCTCGCTTATTTCTGCGCCATGGGGTCAGGCGCCATCCTGCCTAACGGCCGCCATGTCTTTCGCTCGGTCTTCGCACTAATATAACGATCTTTATCTCCGCGCTCGGTTTCGCTTTTACTGCTCACTACCTATTTTCGCCTTTCCATAACGCCCTTAACCCGATTTTTGCCAACTCTTTGTCCCGTACTAAGCACAAACCGCATTCGGATCCATCCGAATGCGGTTCAGCTCTCCCCTCTAGCCCCTTAGCCATCGCGCCTCTGTCTCCCCGACGTTATTCGGACGGGTCTCCAGAGGGCGAGAGCCCTCGGTCCCCCTTGGAAAGGGAAGGGGGAGCTAGGGGGGCGTTTGCTTACATATTCTTAATAATCTCGTCCGCGAACTGCGAGCACTTGACTTCGGTCGCGCCTTCCATCAGACGGGCGAAGTCGTACGTGACGATCTTGCTGTTGATGGACTTCTCCAGACCCTTGTAGATCAGGTCGGCCGCTTCCAGCCAGCCCAGGTGCTCGAAGAGCATGACGCCGGACAGGATGACGGAGCCCGGGTTGACGACGTCCTTGTCGGCGTACTTCGGCGCGGTGCCGTGAGTCGCTTCGAAGATGGCATGTCCGGTCACGTAGTTGATGTTGGCTCCCGGTGCGATGCCGATGCCGCCGACTTGAGCGGCCAGGGCGTCGGACAGGTAGTCGCCGTTCAGGTTCAGCGTCGCGATGACGTCGAAGTCGGTCGGACGGGTCAGAACTTGCTGCAGCGCGATGTCGGCGATGGCGTCCTTGATCAGGATCTTGCCCGCGTCAAGAGCCGCCTTCTGAGCCGCGTTGGCCGCTTCTTCGCCTTGCTCGGCTTTGATCTTGTCGTATTGGCCCCACGTGAAGGTCTGGTCGGCGAACTCGGTCTCGGCCACTTCGTAGCCCCAGTTCTTGAACGCGCCTTCCGTGAACTTCATGATGTTGCCCTTGTGAACGAGGGTGACGGACTTGCGCTTATGCTTGATCGCGTATTCGATCGCGGCGCGCACGAGACGCTTCGAGCCTTCGGACGAGACCGGCTTGATGCCGATGCCGGACGTCTCCGGGAAGCGGATCTTCTTGACGCCCATCTCCTTCTGCAGGAACTCGATGACCTTCTTCACGTCGGCCGTCTCGGCTTGGTACTCGATGCCCGCGTAGATGTCCTCGGTGTTCTCGCGGAAGATGACCATGTCGACCAGCTCCGGACGCTTGACCGGCGAAGGAACGCCGTCGAAGTAGCGGACCGGGCGCAAGCAGACGTACAGGTCGAGCTCCTGGCGCAGAGCGACGTTCAGGGAGCGGATGCCGCCGCCGATCGGAGTGGTCAGCGGTCCCTTGATGGCGATGATGTATTCGCGAATCGCGGTCAGAGTGTCGTTAGGCAGCCACTCGCCGTAAGTATTGAAGGCCTTCTCGCCGGCGAACACTTCGTACCAGGCGATCTTCTTCTCGCCCTTGTACGCCTTCTCGACCGCCGCGTCCAGAACGCGCTGAGAAGCGCGCCAGATGTCGCGGCCCGTGCCGTCGCCTTCGATGAACGGAATGATCGGGTTGTTCGGGACGTTCAGGACCCCGTTGTCGACCGTGATGGCTTGGCCGGAAGCCGGAGCCGCGAATTTCTCGAATTGTGCCATGTGTGTGTTCTCCTCCTAGAAAAAGATCTGATTGGTGCGTATGACCGCAACAACGGCGTACCGTCCTTGGGCGATTCTCCCGCGAGAGGCGCCAAGAACGGTCCGCCGGCGTTAACCCTTATCGGTTCAGCCGCGCTGGGCGATCGGAACGTAGTGCTGGCCGACCGGGCCGACGTATTCGGCGCGCGGACGGATGAGGCGGTTGTCATCGTACTGCTCGAGGATATGGGCCGTCCAGCCGGACACGCGGCTGATCGCGAAGATCGGCGTGAACAGGTCGCGCGGGATGCCCAGCATCGTGTAGCACGAAGCGGAGTAGAAGTCGACGTTCGGCTTGAGGCCCTTCTGGCCGGTGACCAGGTCCTCGATCTTCACGGACATCTCGTACAGCGTCATGTCGCCCTTCAGCTCGCCGAGCTGGCGGGACATCTGCTGCAGATGCTTCGCGCGCGGGTCGCCGTTCTTGTAGACGCGGTGCCCGAAGCCCATGACCTTCTCCTTCTTGTCCAGCTTCGCCTGGATGTACGGCTCGACGTTCGCGAGCGAGCCGATCTCGTCGAGCATGACCATAACCGCTTCGTTGGCGCCGCCGTGCAGCGGACCCTTCAGGGCGCCGATCGCGGACGTGACGCCGGAGTAGATGTCCGACAGCGTGGCGACCGTAACGCGGGCCGCGAACGTGGAGGCGTTCAATTCGTGGTCGGCGTGCAGCACGAGAGCCTTGTCCAACGCTTCGACCGCGACGGCGGCCGGTTCTTCGCCCGTCAGCATGTACAGGAAGTTATGGGCGATGGAGACGCCCTTCTTCGGAGCGATCGGGTCCTTGCCTTGGCGGATGCGCGCGAACGCGGCGACGACCGTCGGCAGCTGGGCTTGCAGCTTGACCGCCTTGCGGATGTTCGCTTCGCGGCTCATGTCCTGCGCTTCGGCGTCGTAGAGCGCCAGGCTCGACACGACCGTGCGGAGGGCGGCCATGGAGTTGCTTCCGGCCGGATACAGGCGCAGTCCGGCGATGACCTCCTCCGGAACGGCCGCGTTCTCGCCGAGCTCGCGGATTAGAGCGTCCAGCTCCGATTGGGTCGGGAGCTTGCCGTGCCACAACAAATAAGCGACTTCTTCGAAAGTCGCCTTCTCCGCCAGTTCGTCGATGTCGATGCCGCGGTACGTCAGCACGCCGTCGATAATGGAGCTGATCGACGAGGCCGCGGCCACGATGCCTTCAAGACCTTTCGTTGCCGTCATGGGGATTCTCTCCTTCGTTCGCAAATTGAAGAAATCGCGCTAAGGCGATCGGGAACGCGCATAAGAGCGACATAAACCGCGCTCCGCCCGCGCATGGCGGATATCCCGCGCGATTAGGACCGGAAAACGGAAATTGCTACGGAATTTCAGTCATTTTTAATGATAAACGATTTTGACATTGAATGGAACCGAACGGGGAATAAAAATGCTTTATCGACGCCATAGAAAAATGCGATGAGCGCCCGCGAGAAAAGGGACGCGGCGGGCGAACGCCGAGCTTCATTGTGCCCCGCCGGCCGCCCCCGTATTCCTGATTCTGGATCGGGGCCCCTCGCGTCGAAATGAACCCGGACGTCGATCGGCGGCGGCAGAAAGGTTCTTTTGCCGCAAGGCCCCGGATGTTAAAATAGGTTCAGACCCGACACCCATTCCACCATTCCGACAGCGAGGGCACTCCGCGGCGGCTCAGGCAGCCGCGTCCGTTCCGCTTGACATACCGAAGGAGGCGCACCCGCTTTGAAGGATTCCGCGCAAGTGACCGGCATGATCGACATCGGCTCCAACACCGTTCGCCTCGCCGTCTATCAAGTGGCGGAGAACGGCGCGCACCGCGTCATCGACCAGGGCCGTTGGCCGGCCCGGCTCAGCCAGAAGCTGAACGAGGACGGCATTCTTCCCCTCGAAGCGATAGAAGAATTGGCCGAAGTGCTGCGGCACTTCCGGCGCATCTGCACGATGCACGGCGCCTCCCGCATCCGCGCCGTGGCCACCGCGGCCATCCGGCAGGCGGCCAACGGGAGCCAGGTGCTGGACAAGCTGAACCGCGACACCGGGCTGTCCATCGAGCTGCTGTCCGGCGAGGACGAAGCCCGCTACGGCAGCGTCGCCATGCTGCGGACGATGGACGTCCGCGAAGCCTTCCTCGTCGACATCGGGGGCGGCAGCACCGAGATCAGCCTTCTCCGCGACCGCAAGCTCGTTCGAGCCGTCTCGTTCCCGTTCGGCTGCGTCAACACGGCGGCCCGGCATTCGCTGCAGGGCAACGCCGTCTCCGCCGCCCAGCTCGAGCTCATTCAGGAGGAGATCCGCGCCCGGCTTCGCTCGGAGCCCTGGATCGCGCAGAACCCCGGCCTGCCCCTGATCGGCCTCGGCGGCACGACCCGGGCGTTCGCCAAGCTGTGCCAGCGCTCGGGCGATTATCCCTACGCCAACCTGCACGGCTACGAGCCGCCGGACCGGGCGCTCGACGACATGATCGCGAAGCTGGCGCCGCTCAACGTGGACAAGCGCCGCAAGATCCCCGGCCTCTCCAAGGACCGCGCCGACGTCATCGTTCCCGGGCTGGCCATTCTCCGCGCGGTGTTCCGCGAGAGCTCGGCCTCCCGCATCGTCATCTGCGGCGCCGGTCTCCGGGACGGCCTGTTCTTCGAGACGTGCCTCCCGAAGCGGGAGCCGACCGTCCCCGGCCAAGTGCTGGAGGACAGCATCCGGAACCTGATCGCCCTGTATCCTTCCGCCCCGGAGGAGCATCTGGCGCAGGTGAACCGGCTCGCCATGACGCTGTACGACCGGCTCGCCCCCGCCGCCGGGCTGCCCGAATCGTCGCGGAAGCTGCTGGACGCCGCGTCCCGCCTGTTCCGCATCGGCGCGATCATCGACTTCAACGACAGCTCCGACCATACGTTCTATATTCTGATGCACGCCCATTGGAACGGGCTGTCCCATCGGGACATCCTGCTGACCGCGGCCGTCGCGTCGTACAAGGGCCCCGGCCCGCTCCGCAACAAGCTGGCGTCCTACCGCTCTATCCTGAAGGAAGGGGATTACGACACCGCGGCGAAGCTCGGCTCCCTGCTCCAGCTCGCGGCGGCTCTGGACCGCAGCGAATCCCAGGCGATCTCGTCGCTGGACGTGTCCGTCCAGGGCGGCAACAAGCTGCGGCTCGCCGCGGCCTCGAGCCATCCGCTCCCCGTGGAGAAGATGGAGGTCGAATCGATCGCGAAGGACTTCAAGAAGAACTGGGGGCTGACGCCGAAGCTGCACGCGGCTTCCAGGCAATAAAAAAATAAGGCGCCCCGAGGCGGACCTTATTTTCAGTAAACCATTCTTCTTTTGACTTGAACGCCTTGCCCGTATTTGCGCTTCATGTCCTTCATCTGCTCGTTCACATAGTCGTAGATCTCTCTGAGCTTCTGCCGCTTCGGGCGGATCGTCTCCTGGATCTTCCCGCCCACGATGACGTCGTATACGATCATGAACGCTCTCCTCTCGTCGGTCGTTGCTTCTATCATAGAGGTCTAATGTTAGCGCAGATTCTCGGGAACGGCAGAATTATGTAAAATAAGGCCAGGATCGAAAAGAAGGTGAAGCGGATGTCCGAACGAGAGGAACGGTCTTCCTTCCAGAGCCTGGCGATTCGGCATGTCGAGGCCTGCGCGAGAAGCCGGGCGGACGACGCGAGGAGAGAGATCGGGGACGTGCTGCGGATGTCGAACCTTCCATGGGAAGCGTACGAAGATGCCCTCTCCTCGATCAGAGCGAACGCCCGGGTCGCCCTGCACTTCCACCCCGACCGCCCGGCCGCCGACGGCCGAAGCGTCGCCGAGTCCCTGCTCGAGGACGGAATGTACAGGAGCCAGTTCGATACCGGAATCTCGAACGGCAGCGTCTCGGCCTACCCGGGCGGGGCCCGGGATCTCTGGGAGCGGAAGCTCTTCGGAGGCGCGTACCACCGCGAAGGCGCGGCGAACGCCGAACGGCCGAAGTACGGCGCGCTCGACCTGCTGTCGCATCCGGACGGTCCGGCTCCGCGGTTCGGATCGTGTTATCTGCTCTTGGCGCCCGGCGTCTCCCGCCGGTGCACGTTCACCTACCTGGACTCCCACCAAGACCCCGACGAGAAGGGGACGCTGGACGAATTCGACGACGTCATGGCCGCTCTGCTCCGGGACGCCTTCCTGGAGGAGGGCGCGCTCGGCGAACGGCCCCTGACTCCGCGGCGGCTGCTCAACCGCCTGAAGAACGGGCTCGGCAAGCCGCGGCCGGACCCTTCGTCCCGCTCGGCCCGGCGGAACCTGAACGCCTATATCGAAGCCCAGGTTCACGGCGCCGTCTCGCTGTCGGACGATGCCGACGTTCTCGTCGCCGATCCGTCGTTCCGGGGCACGGACGCGGGGCGGACGCTGGAGCGGCTGGCGTCCCTCCATAGCCTCGACCTGCGCTGGCATAGGGGCTTCGAGCTTCGCGCCGACCGGGTTCCGGCGGACTTCCGGGGACCCGGCATGCCTTCCCTGGCCGGACGGATCGCCCGGAACGGCCGGGTCGACGCCGCCGCGATCGGGGCCGCCGCCTTCGACCTGAAGCGGAACCCGGAGGCGTGGAGCGACAGGGGGAGCTATGCCGAAGTTCTGCAGGAGCTCAAATACCTGTGGCACGTGCTGGTGCGCTACGGCCAACCGGTTCCGGTTCATCGGCTCCGTTCTCTTACGAACTCAGGAGACGTTATTTAGGCAGAAAGACGGAATCGCAACGCGACGCGCGTTCTCCATAAAGTAATAAAAGAAGCCTCGCCTCCCTCATGAAGAGAGAGGCGGGGCCTTTTGCTTTTCGACTTCCGATAACCCGTCCGTTCCGACCCTTGCTCCCGCCTACTCCTCCAGAGCGGCCGCGACCGTCTTCCAGAGAGGAATGTCGGCCGCGTCGAACTGGCTGCGCAGCGGATCCTCCTTGAGGCCGACCCGGACGTAGTTGCCGCTCGGCTGCAGCTCGCGGGCCTTCACGTTGTCGTGCAGGTTCAGATTCAGCAGGTTGATGAGCATCTGCCTCAGACTCGGGTCGTAGACCGGGCATAGCAGCTCGACCCGGCGGCTCAGGTTGCGCGTCATCCAGTCGGCGCTGGAGATGTACACTTCCTCTTCCCCGCCGCCCGACACCGCCAGAATGCGCGCGTGCTCGAGGAACCGGTCGACGATGCTGATGACGCGCACGTTCTCGCTCAGCCCTTCGACGCCCGGACGCAGGCAGCAGACGCCCCGTACGATCAGGTCGATCGCGACGCCCGCCTGGGACGCCTCGTACAGCTTGTCGATCATCGACTGGTTGGACAGCGAGTTCATCTTCGCGACGATTCTCGCCGGCCGCCCCGCCTTCGCGTGGGCGATCTCCCGGTCGATCAGGTCGAACAGCTTCGGCTTGAGGCCTGCCGGAGCGACGGCGAACGCCCGCCAGTCGTGCGGGGTCGAATAGCCGGTCATCTCGTTGAACAGGGCGGAAGCGTCCGCCCCGATATCCGGATGGCAGGTGAACAGGCCGACGTCGGTATACAGCCGCGCCGTGTTCTCGTTGTAATTGCCCGTCCCCACGTGCACGTACCGCTTGAGCGAACCCGCTTCCCGGCGGACGACGAGCGTGATCTTCGCGTGCGTCTTCAGCCCGACGAGGCCGTACACGACGTGGCAGCCGGCCTTCTCGAGCTGGCGCGCCCACGCGATGTTGCGCTCCTCGTCGAACCTCGCCTTCAGCTCGACGACGACGGTCACCTGCTTGCCGGACTCGGCCGCCTTCGCGAGCGCCTGGACGAGCACGGAGTTGACGCTGACGCGGTACAGCGTCATCTTGATGGCGAGCACCTCCGGATCGTCCGCCGCCTCGCAGATGAAGTCGTTGACCGCTTCGAACGATTCGTACGGATGGTAGACGAGCACGTCCCGCTCGCGAAGCACCGGCAGAATGTCGTCCGACTCCTCGAATTCGAGCGGATAGACCGGATCGATCGGCGCGTACCGGAGATGGTCGAAGTTCTGAAGCGATCCGGCGAACTTGGACAGGAAGGTCAGGTCCAGCGGGCCGTCGATCTCGAACACGTCCTCCGCGATGTCGAGCTCGTCGCACAGCAGCTCCCTCGCGTGCCCGTGCATTCCCTTCTCGATCTCGAGGCGGACGGGGAAGCCTCTGCGGCGGCGCCGCAGCTCCTTCTCGATCTCCTGCAGAAGATCCTCGGCCCCTTCCTCGTTCAGGGCGAGGTCCGAATTGCGCGTCACCCGGAACGCGTGCACCGCTTCCGTGACATAGCCGCTGAACAGCTGGCCGATCTGCTCCTTGATGAGATCCTCCAGCAGCAGGTACGTCTGACGGCGCGCGTTCTTGCGGCCCGGGACGCGGATCGTGCGCGGCAGAATCGACGGCACCTGGACGATCGCGCAGAACTCCTGATCGGTCAGCTTCTCGTCGCCGAGGCTCGGGCGCAGCACGACGGCCAGGTACAGCTCTTTGCTGTGCAGAAGAGGGAACGGCCGGCTGACGTCGACCGCCATCGGCGTCAAGACGGGATAGACGATGTCCTGGAAGTATTCGGTCATCGCTCTCTCCTGCTCGGCGCTGAGGTCCTCCCACGAGACGAGGACGGCTCCTTCCTTGGCGAGGGAGCGCATCAGCTCCCGGTACGTCTTGTACTGCTGCCTCACCATCTGGCTCGTTCGCTTCATGATTCTCTTGGTCAAGCCATGGGGCGTATAGCCCGTGAAATCCGATTTATTGAAGCCGGCCTTGAGTTGGTCCTTGAGGCCCGCGACGCGAACGCTCATGAACTCGTCCAAATTGCTGGAGACGATGGACAGGAATTGGAACCTCTCGAGCAGGGGAGCGGAGACGTCCTCCGCTTCCTCCAGCACTCTCCGGTTGAACTCGATCCAACTCAGGTCCCTGTTGATGTATTTTTTGGACACCGTCATTCTTCGGATCCCCCTCGAACCGCCTTCGATGCGGCTTCCTTGTCCCTTCATTATGTTGGAGAAATGTAAAGCGAACGTTCGCGTAATGTTAACGCGGTGTAAAATGGAGCAGCCTTCGACCCCGCGCGTCGAAATAACTCGGGGAAATGAGCGTCTAGCCTTGCGCGGATATCCGGCTCCTTCCTCTAAAATGGAAGTAGCGAACGGCGCAAGGAGGGCGGGCCCGTGGATCGACGGATCGGCGGCCAATGGCTGCGGCTGCTCGCGGTCATGGCCGCGGCGGCGGGTTTATTCTTTGTTATCGGCTGGGCGGTGCCTCTTGTTTATCCATTTCTATTAGGGTGGCTGCTCGCCTATGCCCTGAATCCGTTCGTCGGATGGCTCCACGCGAAGGCTCGCTTCCCCCGCTGGCTGGCGGTCACCGCGACCCTTCTTCTGTTCTCCGCGTCCATGCTGACGGTCGTCTCCGCTCTCGTCGTGCGGCTCGTCAGCGAGATCATGAACTTATCCGGCTCGCTTCAGAGCATGGTCGCGTGGGCGGAGGAGTCGATCGACGCCTTCCTGAGCCGCCCCGACATTCAAGGGCTCGTGGAGCGAATCAACGCCTTCTATCGCGACAATCCGAATTACCAGGAGACGATCAACAGCCGCATCTCCGACACGGCGAAGGCGGTGGCCGAGCAGGGCTCGAGCCTGATCGGGCTGTTCCTGAACGGGATCGTGACCGTGCTGTCCTCGCTGCCGCAGGTCGCCACGATCGCGGTCGTCGTACTGTTGGCGTCCTTCTTCATCAGCAAGGACTGGAACCGCTACCTCGGCCGGATGGCCGAATGGTTCCCGGCGCCGCTTCGCAAGCGGGCGGGAGCCGTCTCGCGGGATCTGCGGCAGGCGCTGCTCGGGTACGTCCGCGCCCAATTGATCATGATCACGATCACCGCGGTCGTCGTCATCGCGGGGCTGCTCGTCATCGGGGTGAAAAACGCGGTGTCGATCGGCCTGCTGATCGGCTTCGTGGACCTGCTCCCGTACCTGGGAGTCGGCGCGGCCATGCTGCCCTGGATCGCGTACCAGTTCATCGTCGGGGATTGGAGACTCGGAACCGCCCTGTCGATCCTGTACGGCATCGTTCTGGTCGCCAGGCAGATCATCGAGCCGAAGGTGCTCGCCACCAGCGTCGGCCTCGATCCGCTGCCGACTCTCGTCGCCATGTTCGTCGGGCTGAAGCTGTTCGGGTTCCTGGGGCTGATCGTCGGGCCCGTGACGATCGTCGTGCTGACGGCCTGCCACCGGGCGAACGTGTTCCGGGATATCGGAAGGTTTATTCTGCACGGGGGAAAATCATAAAGAAGGAAGCCGGCCGCGGCCAGCCGCCTTCTCCGGCGCTTGCGGTTCGTGCGTTCCCGGCCGCATTCTCCCGGTCTATCCTCTTCCGAAGGGGCCGCGGTAGATCCGAACCGCCCCGGAACGGAACTTCTTCTCCAGCCACACGAAGATGGCGGCGCGGTAGAGCGGCCTCGTGAACGGCAGAAGCAGGGTGAGGCCGACGATGTCGGACAGGAAGCCCGGGATGACGAGGAGCACGCCTCCCGCCACTACGCACAGGCCGTCGAGCACCGCGTGGCCGGGCGGCCTCCCCTCCTGCAGGAGCCGGCGGGCTTCCTCCCAGCTCTTGCGTCCTTCCGAGCGGGCGAGCATGCCTCCGAGCGCGGCTCCGATAAACAGAAGGCCGAAGGTCGGCCATGCGCCGATCCAATGGCCCATCGCGACGATGCCCGCCAGCTCGGCGACGAACGCGATGACGAACAGCCAAGCCGCTTTGCGCAGCCACATGGCCATCCTCCTCCTTTTCCACAGACGGATCTTATCTTATGTTGTACGTTCGGCGGACGAAGGCGTTCCGGTCTCTCCCGAGCCGACGATCCGTTGCCGCCGTTACTTCGCTTCGCCCTCCGCCGTTCTCCGAAGCAGCTCGTAGACGTCCGGCGCCGCCCGGTCGAGGCCGACGACCTTCCAATCCGAGTTGATCCAGCCGTGCAGCGTGCCGCCCTTGGCCAGCAGCTTGCCCTCCGGCTCCTCTTGCGAGGTCCGGATGGCGCCTCCCTCCGTCCGATCGCCGAGCACGACGCGATATTCGAACCGCAAGCGAACCTTCGTGAATTCGGTCACTCGCGTGCAGATCGTCACCAGGTCGTCGTATTGGGCCGGCTGCAGGTAAGACGCCTCGAGATGAACGACGGGCAGAAGCAGCCCCCGTTCCTCGATCTCCCTGTAGGATAGCCCCGCATGGCGGATCCACTCCGTGCGGCCGATCTCGAACCACGTAATGTAGTTCGTATGGTAGACGACGGCCATCTTGTCCGTCTCCTGGTAGCGGACCCGCAGCGGGTGCATAAACCATTCGTTCACATCCATTCCCTCCTTTGTCGTCATTTTGCCGCCATTTTGCCGCCGTCTCCGGTCGCCTCGATCCCTATTCGTCTCGGCCCCGAACCTCCCGCCCGTCGCGGCGAACGGGCTCCGGCCGGTAAAACGAGAAATAGCGGCATGCGCGCCGCTATTCCGCTGATGCTATCGGATTACAGTACCTTCGCCTGTCCGGAGTAGATGACGCCCTTCTCCGCGTACAAGGTGACCTCCATGCCGTCCTTGAGCCGGTCGAGCGCCTCGGATACCCCGACGATAACCGGGATGCCGAGGTTCAAGCCGACGACCGCCGCGTGGCACGTAATGCCGCCGCCTTCGGTGATGACGGCCGCCGCCTTCTCGAAGGCGGGCATGTAGTCCTTGTCGGTCGACGGAGCGACCAGAATGGCGCCTTCCGTCATCTTGCTCACGGCTTCTTCCGGCGTGCGGGCGATGACGACCTTGCCCGTCGCGCTCTGCGAGCCGATGCCTTGGCCTTGGGCGATCAACTCGCCGATGTGGTGGATCTTGATCAGGTTCGTCGTGCCGGAGCGGCCGACCGGTACGCCCGCCGTGATGACGACGGTGTCGCCGAGACGGACGTGTCCGCTCTTCAGCGCGCCGGCCACGGCGATGTCGAACATCTCGTCCGTGGAGCCCGCGAGCGTCCCTTGAATCGGAACGACGCCCCATACGAGCTGCAGGCGGCGAACCACCTGCTCATCCGGCGTAACGGCGATGATCGGAGCCTTCGGGCGGTACTTGGATACCATGCGGGCGGTGTAGCCGCTCTCGGTCGACGTGACGATCGCGTTGGCGTCGAGGTCGAGCGAGGAGTTGGCGACCGCCTGGCTGATCGCTTCCGTCACGGACGTCTGCTGGGCCTGGGCCTGCTTCTGGAAGATCTCGCGGTAATGCAACGCCGATTCCGCGCGCACGGCGATGGCGGCCATCGTCTGCACCGATTCCATCGGATACTTGCCCGCGGCGGTCTCGCCGGACAGCATGATCGCGTCGGTGCCGTCGAAGATCGCGTTGGCGACGTCGGACGCTTCCGCGCGGGTCGGGCGCGGGTTGCGCTGCATCGAATCGAGCATCTGGGTCGCCGTGATGACCGGCTTGCCGACGCGGTTGCACTTCTCGATCATCTGCTTCTGCACGAGCGGAACTTCCTCGGCCGGAATCTCGACGCCCAGGTCGCCGCGGGCGACCATCAGGCCGTCGGACACTTCGAGGATCTCGTCCAGGTTGTCGACGCCTTGCTGGTTCTCGATCTTGGAGATGATCTGGATGTGCTGGCCGCCGTGCCGCTCCAGCAGCTCGCGGATCTCCAGAACGTCGCTGGCGCGGCGCACGAACGAAGCCGCGATGAAGTCGACGTTCTGCTCGATGCCGAAGCGGATGTCGCTGGCGTCCTTCTCGGTGATGCCGGGCATGGAGATGGCGACTCCCGGCACGTTGACGCCCTTCTTGCTCTTGATCTGGCCGCTGTTCACGATGCGGCAGTGAATCTCGGTGCCTTCGATCCCGGTGACCGTCAGGCCGATCAGTCCGTCGTCGATCAGAATCGTCGAGCCGACGTGAACGTCGTTCGGCAGCTCCTTGTATGTAATCGGAATCCGCTTGATGTCGCCGAGAATCTCTTCCGTCGTCAGCGTGATGTCTTCGCCTTGCACGAGCTCGATCGGCTCTTCCTTCAGCTTGCCGAGGCGAATCTCCGGCCCCTTCGTATCCAGCAGGATCGCGACGGTCTTGCCGAGCTCCCGGGACGCTTGGCGGATCGCCTTGATCCGGTTGCCGTGCTCTTCGTAGTCGCCGTGGGAGAAGTTGAGGCGGGCGACGTTCATGCCGGCTTGGATCAGCTTCTTCGTGTTCTCGAGGGATTCGCTTGCCGGGCCGATGGTGCAGACGATTTTCGTTTTGCGCATGGTTTCTCGTTCCTCCGTTTACTGTTGCGTGCGTAACATGACTTAAAACCCGACCCTTCCCGCGCGGGGCGGGAAGGCTTCGGGACGATCAACGGGTTCTATGCGGCCGCCGCCGCGGACTCCTTATTCCGGAATCGCGGCTTCCGCCACGGCCGAAGAGTCGGCCGGTCCCGCATTCAGCTCGGCGAACTCGCCGATGGCGCGGAACTTGCGGTAGCGGTCTTCGATAAGCTGCTCCGGCGTCATGGCGGACAGCTCTTGCAGATGATTCCACAGCGCCTCGCGGATCGACTCGGCCGCAGCGGCCGGATCGCGGTGCGCCCCGCCCTTCGGCTCGGGAATGATCTCTTCGATGATTCCGAACTCCTTCAGGTCGCGGGCCGTAATCTTCATCGCTTCCGCCGCCACGTCCGCCTTGGAGGCGTCCTTCCACAGGATGGAAGCGGCGCCGTTCGGCGAGATGACGGAGTAGATCGCATTCTCGAGCATGAGCACGCGGTTGCCGACCCCGAGCGCGAGCGCGCCGCCGCTTCCGCCTTCGCCGATGACGACGCAGATGATCGGCACTCCGAAGAGGGCCATCTCGCGGAGATTGCGGGCGATCGCTTCCGATTGCCCGCGGGCTTCGGCGGTGTCGCCGGGATAAGCGCCCTTCGTGTCGATGAACGTCACGATCGGGCGTCCGAACTTGTTCGCCTGCTGCATGAAGCGCAGCGCCTTGCGGAAGCCTTCGGGATGGGGACTGCCGAAGAAGCGCTGAATGTTGTCCTTCGTGTCCTTGCCCCGCTGGTGGCCGACGACCGTCACCGGCACGCCGTTCAGCTTGGCCAGGCCGCCGACGATCGCCAGATCGTCCGCGAACAGGCGGTCGCCATGGAGTTCGATGAAATCGGTGAAAACCAGATTGATATAATCAAGCGAAGTCGGACGCTGATGGTGGCGGGCCAGATGCATGATCTGGGCCGCGCTCAGGCTGCTGTACAGCTCGTCCTCCATCTGCTTGTACTTCTCTTCCAGGCGGGCGAGCTCTTCGGTGAAATCGATCTGCTGGTCGATCCCGACCTGACGCAAGTGGTCGATCTTCTTCCGCAGCTCGTCCAGCGGCTTCTCAAACGGCAGTTCAGCGGACATCCGCTCGCTCTCCTTTCGCGGCGTGCATGTCGAGCAGCTTGGTCAAGAACGCCTTCATGTCTTTGCGGTGGACGACCTTGTCCAGCTGGCCGTGCTTCAGATTGAATTCGGCCGTCTGGAAGTTGTCCGGCAGCTTCTGGCGGATCGTCTGTTCGATGACGATCCGTCCCGCGAAGCCGACGAGCGCTCCGGGCTCGGCCAGATTGTAATCGCCGAGGCTGGCGAAGCTGGCGGAGACGCCGCCCATCGTCGGGTCGGTGAACACCGAGATGAACAGGCCGCCGCGGTCCTGGAACTTCGCAAGCGCGGCGCTCGTCTTGGCCATCTGCATCAGGCTCAGGATGCTCTCCTGCATCCGCGCTCCGCCCGAAGTCGAGAACAGGATCAGCGGAAGCCGCTTCTCCATCGCCAGCTCGATCGCGCGGGTCACCTTCTCGCCCACGACGGAACCCATGCTGCCGCTGAAGAAGTCGAAGCTCATGACGCCGACGACGACGGGGAAGCCGCCGATCTCGCCTTCTCCGGTGACGATCGCGTCCCGCAGGCCGGAGCTCTCCGTCTGCTGCTGAAGCTTCTTCTTGTAGCCCGGGAATTCGAGAGGATCCTCGGAGACGAGGTCCGCGTCGATCTCCGAGAGGCGGCCGTCGTCCAACGTCATCGCGATGCGCTCCCAGGCGTTCAGCCGGAAGTGGTGGCCGCAGGTGGAGCATACTTTGAGATTCTTCTCGAGTTCCTTGCTGAATTGAATATTGCCGCACTTCGGGCATCGGTTCATGAGCCCTTCGGGAATCTCGCGCTTAGGCCGCTCGGCGGCGTTCGCGCCAGAGTTCGTCTGGGTCGGGACGACCGCATATTTCTTCTTCTGGAAAAAATCCTTGAACACAGCGACACCTCACAAGGCGCAAAAATGGCGGTCCGCCCGATCTCTGTCCTCGGGAACGGTCCGCTTCGATCAGGCGTGACGTGCGCGGGGCCATCCGCCGGCAAGCACGCGCCGGGCTTGCGGTCGGAATCCGGTTCGGCTACAGATGCAGAATGCTGCCGAGCACTTCCTGCACTTCTTGCACTTCTCCGGACGGCACCAATATCTCGTATTGAGGCTTGGTCAGGTTAATGGGGCGCACCTGAACGAGGAACCCTTCCTCGGTCAGGCGTCTCTGGATCCGTTCCGCAATCTTCGCGGTCGGCGCAATGTAAATGACCGTCCACATGAAGCGGTACCCCCAATGGATGGCGTAGGCTGAAACCTGGATTGATGATCTGCATAAAAAAAGCTTCGAGCCCGCTCGGATAAAGAACTCCTTCGATCCGATCCATGCCGATCCCCGAATCGATCGAGCGGACGCACAGCGCCGAGATTACCGTGGGAGCCAAGACTCACTCCACAATACAGAAATGATAGCACAGATGCCTTGAGACTAGCAACCAAGCCGCTTCCGGAGAGAGCCCGCTCCCGCCGCTTCCCGCTCCCCGTCCCTGGGACTTGCCGGCTATTTCTCCCTTGCTCTTTTCCCGGGCACGAAAAAAAACCGCATCCTCGCGGCGACGGACATGGCCATGTCCCGAAGTCGCAGGATGCGGATTATCGCTAACCGTTATTTGACGCGGATGCTTCCTTCGCCGAGCAGCCTCTCGACGCTGCCGGTCAGCTCCGGCGACGGCTTGACTCTCAGCTCGTCGGAGAGGGCGACCGTGCGGCGCTCGCGCTCGTAGAAGAGAAGCGTCGGGAGCGGCCCGGGGTGGGACGCGAGCAGCTTCTTGAGGCTCGCGAGCACGGCGGGCTGCTCTCTCTGCGCGCCGATGCGGATGTAGACGCGCTGCTCCCGGCCGGCGGCGGATCGGCGCTCCGTCGCCGCGGAGCCGGCCGGGGCCGCGCCCGCCGCTGCGCCGAC
>NZ_JACJVR010000025.1 GCF_014212175.1 Cohnella xylanilytica
CGGCCGTTTTCGGGCGTGTTGCTCTAATTCTTAGAACACCTCCGGAATTTCCGGCCATTTTCGGGCGTGTTGTTCTAATTCTTAGAACATCTCTGGAATTTCCGGCCATTTTCGGGCGTGTTGTTCTAATTCTTAGAACATCTCCCGGATTTCCGGCCGTTTTCGGGCGTGTTGTTCTAATCCTTAGAACATCCCCTCGATTGCGGCCCCCGCTTAAAAACCCCGCCTATCCGCCTCTCCAGGCTCGCCTTCGTCATAATGCCAAAAAACGCCTCCGCAGCATATCGCTGCAGAGGCGTCGTTCCACGCGGTCCCACTCTGCTTGAGCCCCTCGACCCTCGCGCCGATCCGCGCAAGCAGGCGGATTCCGCGCGGGATGAGCGGGCTCATCTCGTCGGCTCGTAACGGGCGCTACCCGGCGCCGCTTACCCGTCGAATCGGCTGCGGCGGCCCCGGCCCATCGCCCCGCGTCGCTCGGACGCGAGACCATCGGCGGGCGGCGCGGCGCCGGTACGAACGCTCGGCGGCACGGCTCCCAGGCGCACTTCGATTCCGAGCGGATGAGACGGCTTCCAGCCGGGGCCGTCCTCTCTGGTCATCCGCGCGCGGAACCTACTCTCCTGTTCGTCGCTGATTATCGTTATGATTCTCGTTAACGCAAGTATATCCCATGCGCCCCCAAGTGACAAGGCATCCGCGCGGATTCCCTCGCCCCGGCGTTCGCGGTTTCCCTCGCCCCGAAGTTCGCGGTTTCCCTCGCCCCGGAGTTCGCGTCTTCGCTCGCCCCGCCGGGGCCGTCCGCTTCGCCAACCGGCTTACGCCAGCTTGCCTTCGACTTACGTCAACCCGCCTTCGGCTTATACCAACCTGCTTCGGCTTACGTCAACCCGCCTTCGGCTTACGCCAACCTGCTTCGGCTTACGCCAGCTTGCCTTCGGAGGCCGCCTTCAGCCGCGCGAGCACCTTGGCCCTTCCGAGCAGCCAGATGCTGCCGTTCAGGTCCGGGCCGTGCGTCTGGCCGGTCAGCGCCACGCGGATCGGCATGAACAGCCCCTTGCCCTTGGCGCCGGTCTCGGTCTGCACCGCCTTGATCGCGGCCTTGATCGCGTCGACCGTGAAGCCTTCCTCGCCCATCGCCTCGACCTGGCGGGCGAACGCCGCCAGCACCGTCGGCACGCTCTCCTCGGCGAGCACGGCGCGGCCTTCCTCTTCAAGCTCGACTTCGTCCTTGAAGAACAGGTCGGACAGCGGCACGATCTCCGCCCCGTAGCGCAGATGGTCGCGGTACAGCGCTACGAGCGCCGCCGCCCAAGCCGTCTCGGCTTCGCTCGGCTCCTGCGGCAGCCGTCCGGCCGCCTTCAGATGCGGCAGGCACAGCCCGACGACGCGCTCCGCCGGAGCCGCCTTCAAGTAGTGCTGGTTCAGCCAGTTCAGCTTCGCCGTGTCGAACACGGCCGGGCTCTTGGACAAGCGGTCCGCGTCGAAGATCTCGATCAGCCGCTCGCGCGAGAAGATCTCCTCTTCCCCTTCCGGCGACCAGCCGAGCAGGGTGATGAAGTTGAGCAGCGCTTCCGGCAAGTAGCCGAGAGCGTCGTACTGCTCGATGAACTGCACGATCGACTCGTCGCGCTTGGACAGCTTCTTGCGGTTCTCGTTCACGATCAGCGTCATATGGCCGAAGACGGGCGGCTCCCAGCCGTGCGCTTCGTATACCATCAATTGGCGCGGCGTGTTCGTGATATGGTCTTCCCCGCGCAGCACGTGGGTGATCGCCATCAGGTGGTCGTCGAGCGCCACCGCGTAGTTGTAGGTCGGAATGCCGTCCTTCTTGACGATGACGAAGTCGCCGAAGTCGTCGGATTGGAACGAGATCGTTCCCTTCACCAGATCGTCGAACGCGTACGTCTTGCCCTGCGGCACCGCGAAGCGGACGCTCGGCACGCGGCCTTCCGCTTCCAGCCGGGCGCGGTCCTCCGCCGTCAGATGGCGGCACTTGCCGGAATAGCGCGGCGTCTCGCCGCGGGCCGTCTGCTCCTCGCGCTCCCGCTCCAGCTCTTCCTCGGTGCAGTAGCAGCGGTAAGCGAGGCCTTGGTCCAGCAATTCGGACCAATACTTGCGGTAAATGTCGAGGCGCTCCGTCTGGCGGTACGGACCGTAGTCGCCTTCTCGGTCGACGCTCTCGTCCCAATCGACGCCCAGCCACTTGAGGTACGTCAGCTGGTTCTCTTCGCCCCCGGCGACGTTGCGCTTCACGTCCGTGTCTTCGATGCGGATGATGAAGTCTCCCCCGTGATGGCGGGCGAACAAATAGTTGAAAATAGCGGTTCGAGCGTTGCCGATATGCAGGTGCCCCGTCGGGCTGGGCGCATAGCGGACGCGTACTTTAGTAGTCATGGCGCGGCTTCCTCCCGTGAACTTGCGTTATCCCCATCTTGCCCTAACAACTTCGATTATAGCGCATAAAGCGCATTTATTGCGCGTCGCGAACGAGGCAGACGACCGCCTGCGCGGCGATCCCTTCCCCGCGGCCGGTGAAGCCGAGCCGCTCGGACGTCGTCGCCTTGACGTTCACCTGCGACGCCTCGGCTTCCAGCGCCTTCGCGATCACCTCGACCATCGCCGGGATGTGCGGCGCCATCTTCGGCGCCTGCGCGATGATCGTCGCGTCGGCGTTGCCGAGCTTGTAGCCGCGCTCCTTCGCGAGCTCCCACACGCGCTCCAGCAGCTTGACGCTGTCCGCGTCCTTGAAGGCCGGGTCCGTGTCGGGGAAGTGCTTCCCGATGTCGCCGAGCGCCAGCGCGCCGAGCACGGCGTCGCTGATCGCGTGCAGCAGAACGTCGGCGTCGGAATGGCCGAGCAGTCCCTTCTCATACGGAATGCGGACGCCGCCGATGATGCAGTCGCGCCCTTCCGTCAGCTGATGTACGTCGAATCCTTGTCCCACTCTGATCATATCAGTCCGCTTCCTCCGTAAGACGCCGCGACAGGAACAGCTCCGCGACCGGCAAGTCCTCCGGCGTCGTGATTTTGAGATTCCGATAATCGCCCTTCACGATGGCCACCTTGCGGCCGAGCCGCTCCATCAGCATCGTATCGTCCGTGGCGGCCGCGCCTTCGGCCTTCGCCCGCCGGTGCGCCTCGATCAGCTCCGCCCGGGCGAACGCCTGCGGCGTCTGCACCGCCCACAGCGTGCTGCGGTCCGGCGTCGCCGTCATGAACCCGCGCTCGCCCTCGACCTTGATCGTGTCCTTCACCGGCACGGCCAGCGCGGACGCTCCGTGCCGCTCCGCCTCCCGGCAGCAGGCTTCGATCTGCGCGGGCGTCACGAGCGGCCGGGCGGCGTCGTGCACGAGCACGCCTTCCGTGTCCAGCGCGTCGAGTCCCGCGCACACGCTGTCCTGGCGCTCGGCGCCGCCGGGCACGATCGCCCGCACCTTGCGCCCGCCGGCCATAAGGCCGCGGACGACGCCGCGCGCCCGCTCCTCCTCGCCGGGAGCGACCACGACGACGATCGTCTCGACCGCCTCGCACCGCTCGAACGCTTCGAGCGTATGGGCGAGGATCGGCCTGCCGGCCAGCGGCAAGTACGGCTTGTTGTCGGCCGCGCCCATCCGCGTTCCGCGGCCGGCGGCGACGACGACGGCTCCCCAATTCATTCCCCGCGCCCCTCTCCATCTATCAACGAATCAAGCGCCCGTCCGGCGGCCCCGCCTCTCCGGAAGGCCGCCAATGCGCAGAAAAAAGCGGGACACCAAGAGCGCGTCCCGCCCGTATTCTTATAATCATACCTTGTCAGAGCGCTTTTTCCAATAGCTTCGGCTTCGCGAAGATCATCCGGCCCGCCGACGTCTGCAGGACGCTCGTGACCAGCACCTCCATCGTCGAGCCGATGAAGTCCCGGCCTCCCTCGACGACGATCATCGTGCCGTCGTCCAGGTAAGCGACGCCCTGGCCGTGCTCCTTGCCGTCCTTGATGACCTGCACGACGATCTCCTCGCCGGGCAGCACGACGGGCTTGACCGCGTTGGCCAAGTCGTTGATGTTCAGCACCGACACGCCCTGCAGCTCGCACACCTTGTTCAGGTTGAAGTCGTTCGTCACGACCTTGCCCCGCATCGCCTTCGCCAGCTTCACCAGCTTGCTGTCGACCTCTCCCGCCTCGTCGTTCGCGTCCTCGTAGATGAGCACCTTCACGTCGAGCTCCTTCTGGATCTTGTTCAGGATGTCGAGGCCCCGGCGCCCGCGGTTGCGCTTCAGCAGATCCGACGAATCGGCGATGTGCTGCAGCTCCTCCAGCACGAATTCGGGGATGACGAGCGTGCCTTCGATGAACCCGGTCTTGCAGATGTCCGCGATCCGCCCGTCGATAATGACGCTCGTATCGAGAATCTTGTGCTCCTCGTAGCGAGGGCCCTCTTCCTTGACGGCCTCGGCCGGCCGCCGGGACGCCGTCCACGCGGCCAGCTCGTCCTGCTTGCGGAGGCCGACCCGCAATCCCACGTAGCCGAGCGCGAGCGCGAACAGCGCCGCCCCCAGGCTGCCGACTCGGGGAATGTCGGACAAGTACGGATAGAGGAAGGCGGCTACCGCCAGCCCCGCCCCGCCTCCGACCAGGCCGGAAGCGAGCGCGGAAGCCGGCTGTTCGGCGGCCCGCTCGACGCTCCGGTGAAGCAGCGAAGCGATCGGTCCCGCGAGCGCAGTCGCGACGAGCAATCCCAGCATCGCCCCGATCACCGCCGCCATATAACCGCCCGACCCGCCGGCCCCCGCCGCCGTCCGAATGCCGAGAACCGGATCGATCCAAGAGGCTCCCCCGGACATTTTCCAAGAAGAGAAGCCTTGCCCCACAAGCATCCCAAGCAGCAGGCCCGCCGCTTGAATGATGCGCTTCATCATCATAAGTATCACTCCTTAAAGTTAAATGAACGATTCGCAAGACTCGAAGTCTTCGGCTCGCTTCCTTCCGAATCGCCTACGCCAAGCTTCTCCCGCACCGGAGGATGCCCACGTTTTTACTAGCTAGTATGTTCCAAATTCTTGCTCGTTAATCTCCCCGGCGAAGGAGAAGCCCAAAACTTCCTCCGGATCCGGACGGGGCGGCCGCGTTCGCCATTTCTCCTTTTGAATTGGCGGAGGCCTTGCTCTATAATAGAGAAGGCGAAGTAAATTAACGGTAACCGAGGTGGAACGGAATGAGCGCACCAACGCTGCAGGAATTCCAGCAACAGGTCTCGGAACTTCTGCTCCGTCATCGCAGCCTGCTGGATGTCCTTACCAAATACAGCCAGTCGAACGCGTCCGTGAACCGGGCCGTATCGAAGGCCATCACGGAATGCGGCTGCATCGAGCTGAACGCCCGCCATCAAGGTTTCTCCGAGGAGATGGAGCTCGACCAGGCGATGAAGCAGTCGAAGTCGCACATGGAAGGCCAGCTCTGCGAGAATTGCCTGGATATCGTCCGCTCCGAGCTCGGGAAGAACATGTTCTACATGTCCGCGCTGTGCAATCTGCTCGGAATCAGCATGGAAGAAGTCGTCGCCAAGGAATCGGACAAGTGCTCGACGCTGGGCTTGTTCAACATGACTTAGGCGGCGCGGCCAATCGCATACGAGTCGGAAGAGCTGCCGGACGCTGGCTAAGCGGACGGACGGCTCTTTTTTTTGCGGGCGGACCCGCGCGATGGCATTTAACCCCGTTAACCGTTATAGTTAGAAAATAAAGAAATCGGATCGTCCCGTTACGAAAGGGGGATATGGCATGGGAGCATCGGTCCGAACCGCGGTCTCCTCGGAACGAGCCGGCCCCGAACCCCCGGCTCGCGCCCGCGTGCATCAAAGGGCGGCCCGCCGCATGGCGCTTCAGTTCGCGCTGTTCGCCGCGCTGCTCGTCGCCGGCATCTGCCTGACGACGGTTCTGCTGGACCCGCTGCAATTTTATCGGCGCGCGTCCCTGCTCCCTCCGGTCTTCTCGACCGAGGAGCGGTACCAGAACCCCGGGCTGGCCAAAAACTACGATTACGACACGATCATCATCGGCACCTCGATGACGGAGAACTTCCTGCCGTCGGTGGTGAACAAGGCTCTGAAGGGCAAGACGATGAAGCTGTCGATGGAAGGCTCGATGGCGGACGAGCAGTACAAGATCGCCAAGCTGGCGCTGGAGACCGGGAAGGTCAAGAAGGTGCTGTGGGGGCTCGACTACTTCGCGCTGAAGCAAGAGGACGAGGAGGCTCCGGTATTCCCGGATTACCTGTACGACGACAGCTGGCTGAACGATTACCGCTACTGGTTCAACGCCACGGTGTACGAGATGCTGTTCAAGAGCATCGTTCGCCTGAGCACGTCGGGGGAGAACCGCGATCTGGAGACTCTCTACAACTGGAACTCCATCGGCGGCTTCGGCGCGGCCCGGGTCCTGGACGCATATCGCCGCGCGGGGCAGAGCGAGATTTACTTCAAGCTGAACGAAGAGCCGCTGGACGCGATCAAGGCCAACTTCGAGACGTACGTCCTGTCTCTGGCCAAGCGGTACCCGGACGTCGAATTCATCTACTTCTATCCTCCGTACAGCATCTTGCGGCAGGACGTCTGGAAGCGGACGAACGAGAAGCGCTACGCGAACCAGCTCGAGATGAGCGTCTGGATGTTCGAACGGCTGAGCGAGCTCCCGAATACGAAGGTGTACAACTTCCAGGCCGAGTCGGAGTGGACGTACGATCTGGACCTGTACCGGGACTTGTCCCACTACAAGCAGGAAGTGAACACCTGGATCGCCGAGAGCATCGGCCGGGACGACCCGAAGTACCGGATGACGGAGGAAAATGCCGAAGATTTCGTCCGCCGGCTGGAGACGCAGCTGCAGTCGCTCGTCCTCGCGGACGACAACCGCGTTCTGAACGCGGACGTCGAGCTGCGGGAGGGAGATCGGTCCAGGAGGCTCGCGTTCTCGGCTATGCGAGCCGCCGGGAAGGACGAGCTGCTCGTTCCGGCGAAGGAAGCGGCGGCCGCGATCGGCGCGACGGCGGCCTGGGATTCGGCCGCCAAGGAGCTGACGCTTCGGCGCGGCGAGCGTTCCGTCGTCCTGAAGGCGGGGACGAAGAACGCGGAGCTTGGCGATGGCGCGGCCGCGCTCGACGCGGAACCCCGATTGATTCAAGGAACGCTGATGGTGCCCCTGCTCTCCGCGGCGCGAATCCTGGGGGTAGACGGCGCCGTTGAACGGCCGGACGCGCGGACGCTGCGGATCGAGTTAAGGCTGCCGGGGTAGCTTGGCGGTTGCGGTACGATAAATACGACGGATGACCCATTCCCTAACGGAACTTGTCCCATGGTGAACTTTGGATTTGGACTCGATTCTGCCTCGAAAAGGCGCCTGCTTGAATAGTGGGTGAAAAATCATACAAATCCTGCTTCGAAAACGCGCTTTGCTTGATTTGTGTACGAAAAATCATACAAATCCTGCTTCGAAAAGGCGCTTTGCTTGACTTGTGTACGAAAAATCATACAAATCCTGATCTGCTGTTTTTTTCCGACAGTGCTATTCGAAAAATCGCACAAACGAACCGGCCTGTTTGCGGTAAAGCCCGCCATGTCGGCTAGATTGGGCTCGCCTGCCCGGTCATGACGCACGGAGTTTCTTCGCGGTAGGATCCATTCGAAGATTTAGACCCTATCATGGATAACGGAGGTTGAATGCAAACGGGTCTTCGGCAGAAAAAAAGAAGCATCGGTCCTTCCCGCCGGGGAAGTGCCGGTGCTTCTTCGGTTTTCGACGCTTGTATCGGATGACGGCTATGGCGGTTACGGTGGTTCTCGTTTTTCAGGCTACGATGGATGCTGGTTGCGATGGTTCGCCGGTCCGAAGTCGGACCGGTATGCCATGTTCCCCCGCTTGCGAGGATTTGCCGGTTCAAGATGCTTGAACGGCTGAAAATGCTCGCTTGCGGTCATGCGCTATGCTCGGTGTGGGTCCGATCGTCGGACGCGCCCTGCCTCTTCCTTCTTCTCCGCCGGGGCATCAGGCGTTCAACGTTTTTTTTTAACCCCCAGAGCGCGTAGACCAGGAGCAACGCCAAGATGAACTTGGGGATCGCCCTCGGGAATTGGAACGCCAGCAGGACGGCGGCCGCGACGACGAGCGGAACCGCCCAGACGGCCGCTCTCGGCAGGCCGAGCTTCTTGAAGTTCGGGTATTTAACGCTGCTCACCATCAGGAAGGACAGCACGAGGGTGCTGAGCAGCAGCAAGTACACGTTCAGATCGCGGTTGAACAGGGCGAGCGTCGCGAGTACGCCGCCGGCCGCGGGAATCGGCAGGCCGATGAAGTAGCCGGGTATGCCTTCGATCACGTTGAACCGGGCGAGCCGGAGAGCTCCGCAGATCGGGAAGATGGCGGTTACGATCCAGGCCAGCGCCGGATTGACGTCCGTGAAGGCGGCTTGGTACATGATGAAGGCCGGTGCGACGCCGAAGGAGATGACGTCGGACAACGAATCCAGCTCCTTGCCGAATTCGCTCTGGGCGTTGAGAGCCCGCGCGACCCGTCCGTCCACCCCGTCCAGCAGCATAGCGATGATCACTAACAGAGCAGCGCCGTTTGCCCGATCGTTGAACGCCAAGATGATGGAGAGAACGCCGAGAAACAGGTTGCCTACCGTAAATAAGCTCGGTATCGATTTCGTGATCATTTGTTCACCTCGACTTTACTATGCCCATCCGTTCCAAAAACAAAGATCGAATCGGAGCCGGCAGCTCCGAGCGATCTCGTTCAAACGCCATTACATCATTGTAGTCCCGTTAAATCTGTCTGTCAATGAATACCTGTTCCTGGATTCTCTTCAAGCCTTCCTTGATCGTTCGCGCCCTCACTTCGCCGATTCCGTCCACTTCGTCGAGCTCTTCGATCGAAGCGAGCATAATATGGGGGAAGGCTCCGAACCGTTCCACCAGGTTGTGAATGATGACGCTCGGCAGCCGCGGGATCTTGCTGAGCATCCGGTACCCTCTCGGCAGGAAGCCGTCTTCGGCCACCGAATTGAGCGAGCCGTATCCGAGCACCCGAATCAGGTGGTTCGTGTCGAGCAGCTCTTCCGAGGTCAGCTTCTTCAGCTGCGCCTGGATCTCGCGAATCTTGTCGTCGGACGCGTCGCGGGCATAGTCCTTCAGGAGCAGGCGCGCCTCTTCCTCCGCCGATCCGACGAGCTCCACCATCTGCATGCTGATAAGCCGGCCTTCGTTGCCCAGCTCGAGCACGTACCGGTTGATCTCCATCTTGATCCGCAGCACCATCTCGGCCCGCTGGATGACGTACGCCACCTCGTGCATCGTCACGAGCTCTTCGAATTCGAGCGCCGACAAGTTCGTCAGCGCCTGGGAATAGACGGCCCGGTACTTCTCCAGCGTCTGGATCGCCTGATTCGCCTTCGTCAGGATCACGCCCATCTCCTTGAGCGCGTAGCGAAGGTTGCCTTGGTACAGCGTGATGACGTTGCGCCGCTGCGAGATCGAGACGACGAGCTTGCCCGTCTGCTTGGCCACCCGCTCCGCCGTCCGGTGCCGAATGCCCGTCTCCGAGGAGGGGATCGAAGGGTCCGGGATCAGCTGCGTGTTCGCGTACAAAATTCGTTTGGCATCTTCGCTCAGAATAATGGCTCCGTCCATCTTCGCCAGCTCGTACAGGTAGTTCGGGCTGAAGTCGCAATTGATCGAGAAGCCGCCGTCGACGACTTCCATGACTTCGGGGCTGTAACCGACTACGATCAGGGCGCCCGTCTTCGCGCGCAGCACGTTCTCGAGTCCTTCACGGAACGGCATGCCCGGGGCGACCATCTGCAGCAGCTGGTTCATCGTCTGCTGGGTCTGTTGCTCTTTCTCTTTGTTCTCTTTCATCTTCGCTTGGCACCCCCTATTCCAACGCTGCCCGCAGCGCGTCCGCCACCGTCTTGACGGGGATCAGCTGGATCCCGGCGGGCGGCTGCCATCCCTTCATGCTCGCTTCCGGCAGGATGACCCGTTTGAAGCCGAGCTTAAGCGCTTCCTTCACCCTCGTCTCCGCGCGGGAGACCGCGCGCACTTCCCCGGTCAGCCCGACTTCGCCGAAGACGACGTCGTACGGCTTCGTCGGCAGGTCGCGGAAGCTCGAGGCGATGCTGACCGCCGCGGCGAGGTCGGCCGCCGGCTCGTCGAGCTTGACCCCGCCGGCCACGTTGACGTAAGCGTCCTGATTCTGCATGAACAAGCCCATTCTCTTCTCGAGCACGGCGATGACCAGCGAGATCCGCTGGTGGTCCAGGCCCGAGGACATCCGCCGCGGCGAAGGGAAGTGGGTCGGGGCGACGAGCGCCTGCAGCTCGACCAGCACCGGCCGCGTCCCTTCCATGCTGGCGACGACGGTCGAGCCCGCCACGCCGAGCGGCCTCTCCGAGAGGAACAGCTCCGACGGGTTCGCCACCTCGCGGAGCCCGTCTTCCGTCATATCGAAGATGCCGATCTCGTTCGTGGAGCCGAAGCGGTTCTTGACGGCGCGCAGAAGACGGTAAGAATGATGGCGTTCTCCTTCGAAATACAGCACGCAGTCGACCATATGCTCGAGCAGGCGAGGGCCCGCGATCGCGCCTTCCTTCGTGACGTGGCCGACCAGCACGGTCGCCACTCCGTTCACCTTGGCGATTCGCATGAATTGCGCGGTGCATTCCCGGACTTGGGCGACGCTTCCGGGAGCGGAGGCGACGTCCGGGCGGTACACCGTCTGGATCGAGTCGATGACGAGGAAGTCCGGCTGGACGTCCGCGATCGCTTCTTCGACGAGGTCGAGGTTCGTCTCGCAGAGCACGTACAGCTTGTCGCTCAGCGCTCCGAGCCGGTCCGCCCGCAGCTTCGTCTGGCGGACGGATTCCTCCCCCGACACGTACAGCACCTTCAGCCCTTGCGACGTCAGCGCGTGCGACGTCTGCAGCAGCAGGGTCGATTTGCCGATGCCCGGGTCTCCGCCCACCAGCAGCAGCGAACCGGGCACCAGGCCGCCGCCGAGCACCCGGTTCAATTCGCTTAACCCGGTCGGAACCCGAGGTTCGCGACCGCTCTCTATATCTATGATCGATTTGGCCTTTTCTTTCGTGCGGAGGAGCTCGCCGCGCCCGACGGGAGCCTTGACGACCGTCTCCGCTTCTTCCACCATCGAGTTCCAGGCGCCGCAGCCCGGGCACTTCCCCATCCATTTGGGCGATTCCGTGCCGCATTCCGTGCAGACGAATTTGACTTTCACTTTGGCCATGAACGTTCTCCTTGAAGACGGGTTACCCAAAGTGTACCATGTTCGTTCTTCGCGGTAAAACCTTCGACTGTAAAACCTCCGCGCGCGGTTTATCGCGCTGCCGCCTCCCCTCCGCCAAAGTCCTTGGGCGGTCGGCGCTCCTGAGTCCCCTTATTAGACGTAGAAGCAGCGGCGCGGGTTCGTTGACTCCCCGATTCATTCGAGCGATGGCGGCGGCAGAGGGGGGCTCGATGTTTATACGGCCGGTCCGGGCCGCTTGTCCGCTCCGGCCGCGCAAAAACAGCCGCCTCGCGGCGGCTTGCGGCTACCCTCTTTTCAACAACTCTCCGTACTCCCGGACGAAAATCCGGCGCGCCTCCTCGTACCCGATCATCTCGTTAACGTCGCAAGCGTGGATCGTCCACGGCACATGCTGCTTGACGATGCCGACTTCGTAGCCCTTCTTCACGAACTCCATGCTCTGGGACGTATCGTAGAAGTGCCAGCCGGCGAACAGATCCTCTCTCCAGGGAAGATCGTACTGGGTGGCGATGAGCATGCCGTCGACCACTCGGGCCTCCTGGTATTCGCCCAGGAAGTCGCGGAATTGGATCAGCATAAGCTCCCCGGGGTTGTCGTAGTTGAGCCCGTACAGCTTGCCGTAGGAATTCGGGGCCTTGACCCACACCGCATCCTCCGGCAGCGGGGAACCGATTCCGATCATCCCGAGCATCCCGACCTTCGGGTGCTTGGCGAACAGTCTCAGAATATCGAGCAGGAAGTTCGGATAAAGGATAAAGACGTCTTGGTGCAAATAGATTTTGTATTTGGCGTTCGTCATCTTCATCGCCCTGTTATAGCCGGACGTCATGCTCGATGCGTCCGTTATCGGCACATATTCGACTTCGAAGCCTTCGGGAACCTGCAAGAGCTTCATATACTGCCGGGCGCGGTCGTATAGACGGGGATCGTTGACGCAGGTGATAAAGCAGATCTTGCGATCGTCGACGCCGGAAGCCGCCAACGGCACCGCGGACGCTCGGGAATCGGCCTCCGCCCCGGCTCCATTCCGCCGCCCGCTCCCCCCCGCGCTCTCCATCTGGCCCTCCGTCTCGTCCTCGAACCCGCCCCCGGCCTCGGCCTTGCCCCTGATTCCCGGCCCGCTTGCCGATCCGCTTGCCTGTCTACTGGCCGGCCCGCTCCCGCTTACCGGCTCGCTGGCGGCATTCGCCTTCGGCCCCCCTTCGACCCATTCGCTGTAGTGCTCCATGAAGATCAGCCGGTTCTCCTCGTAGCCGTCGAAGTCGAGAACGCAATCATGAATGACCCACGGGGCCGTCTGCCCGAGGATGCCGACGTCGTAGCCCGCCTTCCGAAGCTCGAGGCTCTGGGAGACGTCGTAGAAGTGCCATCCCCGGAACAGATCCTCTCTCCAGGGAACGTCGTACTGCGTCATGATGAGCAGGCCGTCGACGACGAGCGCGCTTCGATACTCGCCTTCCGGCACCTCATGGAAGTTCACGACGAAGAGGCCGTTCGCGTTCAAGCCGTAAACCTTGCCGTACCGGTGGGCGCCTTCGTACCAGACTCCGTTAGCCGGGATCCTCTCCGCGCCGGCCATTCCGAGCGCCCCAAGCTCCGGGTGCTCGCCGAACAGCCGAATCGTCTCCTTCAGGAAGGCCCGGTTCAGAATATAGACGTCCTGATGCAGGTAGACCTTGTACTTGGCGTCCGTCATTCGCATCGCCCGGTTGTAGCCGGAGGTGAGGCTGACGGCGTCCCGGATGTCGATGAATTCCGTCTCGAAGCCGTCCGGAACCTCGATCATTTTCATATATTGAATGGCCCGGTTGTATTGGATCGGATTGTTGACGCAACTGATGAAGCAGATCTTCCTCTCGTTCATCCTTATCGCTCCATTCGTCGAATCCTGGCCGGACCGCGTCCGTCCGCCGCCCGCTCCGAGCCTCTACAGATGCTGGGTCCTCTCGTAGAACAGCTTCATCTGCGCCCCGTTCTTCACGACCTCCAGGAACGGCTCCGGACACCCCTTCGGGAATACCACGCCGAGGCCGAATCCGTGATCGAACTCGAGGTGCGGATGAACCTTGAGCTGCTCCCACAGCCGGTAAACCCCGAATCCGTTCGCCCGTACGGCCGTGTCGTGGAACAGAACGACGCCGTCCTTCGCGAGCTTTGGCAGCCAGCTCTGATAATCGTGGTAGACGGCCTCGTACGTGTGATAGCCGTCGATATGAAGCACGTCGACCGACTCGTCGGCGAAGAGGGGCAGCGCCCCGTCGAAGGTATTGCGGATCAGCGTCGCCACCTTCGGATAGAAGGCGTTCGCGATCGCGCCGACGGTCTGGTAGACCGTCTCCGGATAATGCCCGGCATGGTCGTCTCCGACCCAAGAATCGACGGCGTAGCACCGCGTGCCGGTTCGTCCGTCCGCGGCCGCTTGGCAGAAGCTGAAGAACGACAGCCCCCAATGCGTTCCGAGCTCGACGAGCGTCTGCGGCTTCATGAACCGGATCAGATCGTAGGCGAAGCGGCGATGGCCGCTCCAGGCCGACCATTGCTTAAGCGTCGGAGCGACGCTCTCATAGGCGAACACGGGGTTGTAATAGTTCCATGCCATCACCATTTCTCCTCGCGCGAAGGGATCCAATCCCGGTAATAGTCGACGAATATTCGCCGGTTCTCCTCGAAGCCGGTCATCGGGGAGATGCCGCATTCATGGACGCACCACGGCGTCTCTTGGCGGGGCACGCCGACTTCGAAGCCGGCCTTCTCGAATTCCGCGCATTGCGAGAGGTCGTAATAATGCCAGCCCGCGAACAGATCTTCCCGCCAACGCAGATCGTATTGCGTAGCCATGAGCAGGCCGTCGATCGCCCGGACGCGCTCGTATTCCCCGGCGACGTCCCCGTATTTGAGCAAGGCCATCGTCCCCGTCGGGTCGCCGAACACCATGCCGTACTTGCGGGAACTGTTCCACCAGACGCCGCTCGCGGGCACGTCCTTGGCTCCGACGACGCCGAGCATGCCGAGCCGGTCGTACCGGCCGAACAAGCCGACGATCCGTTCGAGGAACGACGCGTATACGATCGAGACGTCTTGGTGGACGTACACCTTGTATCGGGCGTCCGTAGCCTCCATCCCCCGGTTGTAGCCGGATGCCAGGCTCTCCGCGTCGGCGACGGGGATATATTCGACCTCCCAGCCCGGCGGAACCTGAAGCGCCCGCCACGTCCGAAGGGAGCGGAGATAACGGGCCGGATCGGAGACGCAGGTGATAAAAGCGATTTTCCCTACGTTCACGTCCCTCCGCCTACCTTCCGACGAGCCGAGCGTAGTTGATGAGCCCTTCCGCGTCCGAGGACAGCAGCAGCGGGATGGCCGGTTCGAGCAAGGCGGGCGGCCAGTCCCACCAGCGGATCTCGAGCAGCCGGGCGATCGTCCGGTCGTCGAACCGATAGCGCAGGACGCGCGCCGGGTTCCCGGCCGCGATGGCGTAAGGCGGAACGTCCTTGCTGACCAGCGCCCTCGCTCCGATAACCGCCCCGTCTCCGATCCGGACGCCGGACAGAATCGTCGCTCCCATGCCGATCCAGACGTCGTTGCCGATGACGACGTCGCCCTTGGTCTTCGGGTGACCGCGATTGGCCCTGTGCTCGGGCAGAAAATAATTGAACGGATACGTCGTCACCCAATCCGTGCGGTGCTCCCCGCCCAGCAGAATCATCACTTGATCGGCGATCGAGCAGAACTTCCCTATCGTCAGCGAGCAGTTCTCTCCCCAATGGCGGATCGTCGGCTGGCCGTACGAGTACTCTCCGATCTGAACGTTGGCCCCTTCCTTGCGGTTGGGGAATTGTAACCTCAGATGCTCCAGTCCCATCGTCCGCCCCTCCCTTCGAATCGTTCCCGCGCGGTCGCGGATCCTAGTCCCCAGTTTATGCATGTCCCGGCCGAATGGCCTCCGGCTGCGGCCCGTTCCGCGAATTGTGCCGTCCTATGTATCATCCGCCGTCTCTCGTCCGGGAGAGACGGAATACACTATCCCAAGCTATGGCGATACGAGCCCTGGCGGTCCCTGATCTTCTCACGATCAATAGACGGAGGCTGCAGCTATGCATGATTCTTCTTATCTCGCGATGATGCAATTCATGGTCAAATATTTAGCGCAACGGCCGGCGCTGAACATTCTCGACGTCGGAAGCATGGACGTGAACGGAACGTACAAGGCGCTGTTCAATCGCCCCGGGTGGCATTACGTCGGCTGCGATATGGAAGCGGGCAGCAACGTCGACGTCGTGCTGAAGAAGCCTTACGACTGGGAGGCGATTCCGGACGACACCTTCGACGCGGTCATCTCGGGACAATCGTTCGAGCATATCGAATACATCTGGGTGACCATCTCGGAGATCGCCAGAGTGATGAAGCCCGGAGGCCTCTGCTACATTATCGCGCCCTCGTCCGGACCCGAGCACAAGTACCCTTACGATTGCTGGCGCATCTACCCGGACGGGTTCCGGACTCTGGCCAAGTACGGGGGGCTGGAGGAAGTGGAAGTGAAGACCGACTGGAACGGGCCCGGCATCTGGCACGACTCGGTTCTGATCGGCCGGAAGCCCGTCTATTCTCCGGAGGTGGCGCAGAGGATGCGCCATCGGACCGCTTCGCGAGACTGACGGTCGACGACGAAGCCTTGGACCGGTTCGTCCGGGAGCACGGCATCCCCTGACGAAGAACGCCGTGCGGGAACGTTCCCGTACGGCGCTCTTTTTTTTGCCGCGATGAAGCCTCTCCGTCGTCCGCTCACCACCACCAGCGCCAGATCAGCCATACCACGACGGCGATGAGCAGAAGTCCTCCGGTCAAGTAGAACAAGACGAACAGGATCTTGCTAAGGACAAGCAGCGACAGGACGATGCCGATACCGCTTAGGAGCACGACGATCGGCTGTCTCCAGGGGGAAGAGCGGCGAGGCCGGTACAAGACGATCCCTCCCTCCATCGCGCGTATACCGCCTTACGTCCTCCGTCCGACGTTGCTATACTGTATGGCCGCCCCGGCTCATTGGTGAAGAAGCCGCCATGCGCACACGAAGAGGGCTTCCCCTCCGCGGATGGTCCGCTTCGGGCAAGCCCTCTTGCCGATCGTAACGTTATGGGTTGGCGGCCACTTCGTCCTGGGTCTTCACGAAGAGCTCTCCGTCGCGCTCGTCGATCACGAGCTTGTCGCCCTTGTGAATCTTGCCGAGCAGCATCTCTTCGGACAGCCGGTCCTCGATATGCTTCTGGATCGCGCGGCGCAGCGGACGGGCCCCGTACTGAGGATCGAAGCCTTCCTTCGCCAGGAAGTTCATCGCCGCTTCCGTCAGCTCGAACTGGACGTCGTGGTCCAGCAGGCGCTTGCGCAGATCGTCCGCCATCAGCGAGACGATGCGGGCGATGTGCTCCTGCTCCAGCGGGTGGAACACGATCATCTCGTCGATCCGGTTCAGGAACTCCGGACGGAACGACTTCTTCAGCTCTCCCAGCACCTTCTCCTTCATGACGGCGTAATCCCGTCCCGCGTCCTGCGCGGCGGTGAAGCCGAGCGTCGAGTTGCGCTTGATCTGATCCGCCCCGACGTTCGACGTCATGATGATCAGCGTGTTGCGGAAGTCGACCGTGCGGCCCTTCGAATCGGTCAGGCGGCCGTCTTCGAGCACTTGCAGCAGCACGTTGAACACTTCCGGGTGCGCCTTCTCGATCTCGTCGAGCAGAACGACCGAGTACGGCTTGCGGCGAACCTTCTCCGTGAGCTGTCCGCCTTCGTCATAGCCGACGTATCCCGGAGGCGCTCCGACGAGTCTCGAAGTCGAATGCTTCTCCATGTACTCCGACATGTCGATGCGGATGACGGCGTTCTCGTCGCCGAACATCGCTTCGGCGAGCGCCCGGGCGAGCTCGGTCTTGCCGACGCCTGTCGGGCCGAGGAAGATGAACGAGCCGATCGGACGCTTCGGATCCTTCAGGCCGGCGCGCGAACGGCGCACGGCGCGGGCGACCGCCTTGACGGCTTCTTCCTGGCCGATGACCCGGTCGTGAAGAATGTCTTCCAGCTTCAGCAGGCGCTCGGTCTCTTCCTCCGCCAGCTTGACGACCGGGATGCCGGTCCAGCTCGCGACGACCTGGGCGATATCCTCCGGCGTGACCTCGGAGTCGGTGCGGCCCTGCTTCTCCTTCCACTGGTTCTTGGTCGCTTCGAGCTCCTCGCGGATCTTCTGCTCGGTGTCCCGCAGAGCGGCGGCCTTCTCGAATTCCTGGCTCTGCACCGAAGCGTCCTTCTCCTTGCGGATGTCCTCGAGACGCGATTCCAGCTGCTTCAGATTCGGCGGCACCGTGTAGGAACGGAGACGGACCTTGGAGCTGGCTTCGTCGATCAGGTCGATCGCCTTGTCCGGCAGGAAGCGGTCCGTGATGTAGCGGTCGGACAGGCGAACGGCCGCTTCGATCGATTCGTCCGTGATCTTCACCCGGTGATGCGCTTCATAGCGATCGCGCAGCCCGTGGAGAATCTGGATCGCTTCTTCCGGCGACGGCTGGTCGACGGTGATCGGCTGGAACCGGCGCTCCAGCGCGGCGTCCTTCTCGATGTACTTGCGGTATTCGTCCAGCGTCGTCGCGCCGATGCATTGCAGCTCTCCGCGCGCCAGGGCCGGCTTCAGAATGTTGGACGCGTCGATCGCGCCTTCCGCGCCGCCCGCTCCGATCAGCGTATGCAGCTCGTCGATGAACAGAATGACGTTGCCCGCTTGGCGAATCTCGTCCATGATCTTCTTCAGGCGGTCTTCGAATTCGCCGCGGTACTTCGTCCCGGCGACGACCGAGCCCATGTCCAGCGTCATGACGCGCTTGTCGCGGAGCGTCTCCGGAATCTCGTTGTTGACGATCTTCTGCGCCAAGCCTTCCGCGATCGCCGTCTTGCCGACGCCGGGCTCCCCGATGAGAACCGGGTTGTTCTTCGTCCGGCGGGAGAGCACTTGAATGACGCGCTCGATCTCCTTCTGCCGGCCGATGACCGGATCGATGTGGTTGTCGCGGGCGCTGGCGGTCAGGTCGCGGGCCAAGCCGTCAAGCGTAGGCGTGCTGACGTTGGCCGACGGGCCGTGGTTCTGCGACACGCTCTCGCTGCTTCCGAGCAGCTGGAGCACTTGTTGGCGCGCCTTGTTCAGGCTGATGCCGAGGTTGTTCAGGACGCGGGCGGCGACGCCTTCGCCTTCCCGAATCAGGCCGAGCAGAATATGCTCGGTGCCGACGTAAGTATGTCCGAGCTTGCGCGCTTCGTCCATCGACAGCTCGATGACCTTCTTGGCGCGCGGGGTGTAGGCGATATTGGTGGGCTGTTCCTGGCCGCGGCCGATCAGCGATTCGACTTCGTCCTGGATCTTCTCCAGGCCGAGTCCCAGGGCGATCAGGGCTTTGGCGGCGATGCTCTCGCCTTCGCGAATCAAACCGAGCAAGATATGCTCCGTGCCGATATTGTTGTGTCCCAGGCGCACCGCTTCTTCTTGAGCCAGCGCGAGCACCTTCTGCGCGCGTTCGGTGAATCTTCCGAACATCATGAGACAACACCTCCCCAGTTAAATTAAGAATAGAACATTTAAGCTCCGGTTGCCAGTCGGGAACGAATCATTTGGGCTCTCTTCATGTCCCGCTGCTCCGGAGTGAGCGCTTCTCCGAACGTCTGCTGCAGGAATCCCGGCTGCGTGGAGACGAGAAGCTCGTTCAGCACTTCCGGGTTCGCTTCCGGCAGCAGGCCGAGATGGACGCCCAAGCGAACGTCCGACAGCCGCTGGGCCGCTTCCTTGGAATCCATGATCCCGGCGTACGAGAGAATTCCGTACGAGCGCCGGATCCGGTCTTCGATGCGGGGGCGCGAATCCGTCGACAGGAGACGCTCCCGGGCCGCCTTCTCGTGTCCGATGATCTGCCGGGCCACCGAATAGAGGTTGTCGATGATCTCCGTCTCCGATTGGCCCAGCGTAATCTGGTTGGACACCTGGAACAGGTTGCCCGTCGCCTCGCTGCCTTCGCCGTACAGCCCCCGCACCGCGAGCCCGACTTGGGTGACCGCGGACAGGATGCGGTTGATTTGCCCCGTCAGCACGAGCGCCGGCAGATGCATCATGACCGACGCCCGGATGCCGGTGCCGACGTTGGTCGGACAGCTGGTCAAGTACCCGTATTTCTCGTCGAACGCGTAATCGACGCTCTCCTCGAAGATATCGTCGATCTTGCTGGCATATTCCCACGCCTCGCGAATTTGGAAGCCCGGATACAGGCATTGAATGCGAAGATGATCCTCTTCGTTAATCATGATGCTGACGTCTTCGTTCCGGGCGAGAATAAGCGCTCCGTTCCTCGACTCTCCCGCGAGAGCCGGGCTGATCAGATGCTTCTCCACCAGCACCAGCTTCTCCAGCTCCGTCAGCTCCTCGAGCCGGTACGTCGGGAGCTCGCCGAGACCGTTCAGCCGGCCGCTCTCCGCGACGGAGAGGAGCTGCTCCATGACGTCCTTGGACTGAGCCGGCGTCGACAGGAGCGGGAACGGGGAGCTCCGCAGGTTGCGGGCGACGCGAATGCGGCTGCTCAGCACGACGTCCTTGTCCGGGCCTTCCTTGCTCATCCAAGGACTGAGAGCCTTCTCCGCGAATTCCCGTTTGGCCATATCGTTCGATCCTCCTTTCACTCTCGCGGCGATCGGCCGGCTAAGCGCCGATCTCCTTCTCCAGCTCGCGTATCCGGTCGCGCAATTGGGCGGCCGATTCGAAGTCCTCCCGCGCGATCAGGCTCTGCATCTCCTTCTTCAGCTTCTCGATCTCCCGCTTCGTCTTCACCCGGCCTCCGGCCCGCTTCGGTACCTTCCCGACGTGAACCGTATTACCATGTACCCGCTTCAGAAGCGGGTCAAGCCGATCGGCGAAGTGCTTGTAGCAGTGGCTGCAGCCGAACCGCCCCATCTTGCTGAATTGGGAATACGTCATTCCGCACATCTCGCAACGAAGGGCGGGCTGCTTGGCGCCGGCGGCGGAAGAAGGATCGAAGTCGAGCAGACCCGACAGAAGATTGTGGATGGAGAAGCCGCCGGAAGCTCCGGGAATCAGCTCCCCCCGCTCGCGGGCGCAGGATTCGCATATGTGCAGCTCCGTCTTCTCGCCGTTGACGATCTTCGTAAAATGAAGCGTAGCCGGCCTCTTCCCGCATTCTTGGCATTGCATGGCCTGCACCTCCTTTCGTTCGTTGCCCGGCGGAGCGTCTATCTGGCGAGCAGGGCGACCAGCATCGCCTTCAGCAGCTTCGCGCGGATCTCGTCCCGGAGCGGCAGCTTGAGCTGGAGCACGTCCCGGGATACGGCGGCCCGGAGCAGATAGGCCTCCCGCTGCGTCAGGAACCTCGATTCCTCCAGTTGGTAAATGAGGCCCTCCGCCGTCGTCTGGTCGATCTGCTCGCCGACCGTCTGCTGAATATGGCGCTGCACCGCTTCGAGGGACGGCAGATCGACGCGCTGAATACGGATGTACCCGCCGCCTCCCCGCTTGCTCTCCACGAAGTACCCCTTCTCCAGCGTAAACCGCGTGCTGATCACGTAGTTGATCTGCGAAGGCACGCAGGAGAACTTCTCGGCCAGTTCGCTGCGCTGGATCTCGACGATGCCCTCCGAGCTGTTGTGGAGAATCTGCTTCAGATATTGTTCGATCAGATCCGAGATGTTGCGCACCGCCTAACCTCCTTTCCGGAGCGCGGTTCTGACTTTGACTTTCTTTGACTTTATACTCATTATAATCAATCCTGTTGAAATTGCCAAGAGTCTCGGTCGAAAATACGCCCTAATTCCGGAAAGCGGCGAATGGCCCGTCCTTTTTAGTATGGGAGCGGCCTCGCGCCTTTATTCCCTGCGCCTTCCGCCCCCATCGATTTATTACCCGCCTTGCCCGATCTTTACGCCCCGGCCGCTCCGTTCGAATTTTAGAAGAAATCCGCCAAATACGGGACCGCTGACGGAATTCGGCGACCCAGCAGGGCGACGGCTTCTTCCGAGCCCTGGAGAAGACCGGCTTGCCGCAGCCACTCCGGTCTCCGGTTGCCGAGCAGCATCGCCGTCAGCGCGCGAATATCGCAGGCCGCGTCGGGCTCCGTTCGGTCCCCGGCTCCGTAGCCGCCCGGCTCCTCGCGAGTCGTCTTCGCCGCAATGCGCCCCTGGCCGTCCGCTCCGAAGACGATCCGGAACCGTCCGTCGTTCCATGGCGCGTAGGAGTCCGCGACTTGCAAGACGAGCTCCTCCTCCTTATCGCCTTCCCGGAACGAATACTGCGCGATCAGCCCTTCGACGTCGACGATTCGGGACATAAAATAAGGAACGAGCTCTTGCTTGAAGCGCGGATTCGGCAGCAGGAACGGCAATCCGTCGTCCGGGGGGACGGTGACGTGGACCCGGTCCGCCATCGAATCGTGGTTCGCGATGAAGCTCCACAGTCCGGCTCTGGCTTCCTCTCCCGCATAAGCCCAATCGTGTACGGACAACAGGCGATTTTGCACCTCGTACAAAATGTAGCCTTGAGGATTGCCGCCCGCGTCCCTCCAGAGCGCCGCCGTTCCGCTCTTGGACTCGACCTTCCGCCGCCACCACTCTTCCGATCTCGCCAACATGCCGACGTATCCCGACGCGAATCTCGCGTAGATCTCCTTGAACTCCTCGGCATCCTTGGCCACGCGCTCGATCCTCCCGCCCGTATCCGGCCGGGGCAGAATCGACGTCTCGATCTCGTAGCGCTTGCGCTCGACGGTGAACTCCCACCCATACTTCCGATAGAAGGGAAAAGCAAACGGATGAAGCATGCTCACGCTCTGCCCTTGGGCTCGCATCTCCTCGAGCGACCGGACGAGCAGCTTCGTGACGTTGCCGCCTCTGCGGTGCTCCGGCCAAGTGGCCACTCCCGCCAAGCCGCCCATCGGCAGGACCCGGCCTTGCACGTAGATATGCAGGGGCAGCAGAATGAGCGCCGAGAGCAGCTTCCCGTTCTCGTCGAACGCCCCCCAATGCTCCTCCGGCCGGAAGTGGCGCCTGTCCTCCTCCAATCGCTCCGGCGGCAGCTTGAATTGGAACGCGAATTCCGACAGCGCTATTCTTTCGTCATATTCTTCAGCGGTCAGTTGGCGGATTCTCATGCGGCACCTGCTTCCTTTTTTTACCCCCATCATACCTTACGAAAAGGGGCTTCGAACAGTCGGCGTCGCTAAGGCCTTTCCGGCTTCGGACATCATAGAACCCCTTTAGACCACACACGGACTTTGTTTGTTTATTAGATAAACAATGTATGGGGCGAATCATTTGTCCGCTTAACGGCGCTGCCGAAGAGGCTTCTGCCTTCATACTTGTATTCGACATGGCGCCCCCCGCTCTCGCTGGCGCCCTTGCGCGGTTAACCGGGGCGGGAACTAGCGCCCAACGATTCGGCCACCGCGACGGTGTCAACATCAGTTGAAAAT
>NZ_JACJVR010000026.1 GCF_014212175.1 Cohnella xylanilytica
CCAGGAAGCCGAGCAGGTACCACGGCAGCCGGCCCAGCCCGGCGCGGCGGGCAGGGCGGGCCAAGCCGGCCGCGCGCGGGCGAGCCGGGTCGTTCATGGCCGGGCCGCCGCTCCCGGCAGGCGTACCCTTGCGAAGCTCCCGGCGCGCCGCGAACGCTTGGAGCCCGAAGACGAGCGGCACGAGCAGCAGCACGCGGCTCAGCTTGGCGAGCATCCCGTCCGTCAGCGCATCCGGTCCGCCGGCGGCGGCGGCCATGGCCACGTGGGCGATCTCGTGAAGGGACAAGCCCGCCCAAGCTCCGTACGCTGCGCCGTCGATCGGCAGCCACGGCCGCAGCACGGCGTACGCCGCGGCGAACGCGGTGCCGACCGCGGCGATCAACCCCGCGCCGAGCGCCGTCTTCGACTCCTTGGCGCCGAGCGGCCCCGCGGCGGCGGCGATCGCGGCCGCGCCGCAAATGCCGGTGCCGACGGCGAGCAGAAGCGTCAGCTCGACGTCGGCCTTCAGCCAGCGCCGCAGCACCGCGCTGGCCGCGAGCGCGAACGCCAGCGTGCCGGCGGCGCGGGCGAGGTAGGGCAAGCCCTGCTGCAGCACGGCGTCGATCGGCAGCTTGAGGCCGAACAGCACGATCGCGGCGCGCAGCAGGCGGGTGCCCGCGAAGGCGATGCCGGGGCGCATCGCCTCCGGGTAGCCGAGCAGATTGCGATAGAGGACGGCGACCAGCAGCGTCCCCGCCATCGGCCCGGCGAGGGCGAGTCCCGGCAGGCGGGCGAGCTGCCAGCCGGCCAGGGCGAGAATGAGGACCAACGCGAGACCGCCCGCGTATCCGCGGGCCTTCGCGCCGCCGCGGCCGGACGGCTTGGCGGCAACCGAGGCGGGAAGCGTCGTCGCTGCGTTCATTGGAACCCCTCCGTTTCGAATCGAATGTTGATGTGCTCCCAGCATAACGCTAAAATTACGATAAGGAAAATCAATCGTTCTTATCCTTTTTATAATCAAATCATTATGAACGAGGGTTGGAGGAGAACGTACTGCTTATGGACGCCCAATTGCACGTATTCGAGACCGTGGCGGAGCTGAGAAGCTTCTCGCGGGCGGCGGAGAGGCTGCACATGACCCAGCCCGCCGTCAGCCAGCAGATCCGCGCTCTCGAGGATTCCCTCGGCGTCCGGCTGCTGGAGAGGAACAACAAATCCGTGTCGCTCACGAGAGCCGGAGAGATCGCGCTGCGCCATGCCAGAGACATCAACGGCCTGTACCGGAGGATGGGGGAGATGCTGGACGAGCTGATGCGCCAGACGGGAGGGCCGCTCTCCATCGGGGCGAGCTACACGTTCGGGGAATACGCGCTACCTCCCGTGCTCGCCCGGCTGAACGCCGAATATCCGGCGGTCCGGCCGTCCATCGCCATCGGCAACACGGCGGAGATCGCCGACCGGCTGCGGTCTCGGGAGCTGGACATCGGCATCGTCGAAGGGGAGGAGATCGGGGGCGGGCTCGAGGCGGAGAAGCTCGCGGAAGACGAGATGTACGTTGCGGCGGGGGCGGAACACCCGCTGGCGGGGACAAGGCCGGTGTCCCCGGACCGGCTGGCGGAGGAGATCTGGATGGTGCGCGAGCCGGGCTCGGGGACGAGGGCCGCGACGGACCGCATGTTCGAATCGCTGGGCATCCGGCCGCGCCGGCTGCTGGAGCTGGGGAGCACGCAGCTGATCAAGGAGACGGCCGAGGCGGGGCTCGGGGTGACGCTGCAATCCCGGCTGGCGCTGCGCAAGGAGCTGGGCCTCGGCAGCCTGAAGCTGCTCGACGTCCCCGGCTTGCCGGTGCGCCGCAGCTTCCTGGTGCTGACCCGCAAGGGAGATCTTCGCACACGCACGATGGACGCGTTCGCAAGCCTTCTCCGCTCGGTTACGGCGGAGATCGTCGGGAAGACGTGAGCCCGGCCTAACGTCATGAATCCGATATCCATCAAAGGCGTTCGTCGTGCGGAAGTATTATCTCGCGTACAATGGCAAACGCGTTGACGTACCGTTATCGCGCGAGGAAGCGATTCTGCTTCTGTTCACGACGCGCGGCAAAGTGAAGGGCTTGTCCATCCAGATTTACCAGAACGGCCGAATGATCAAGCAGATTCCGAAGAAGCCGCGTTAGCGCGAATCCCGCGCGACGCCATAGCGCAAAAAAAAAGGAGACGGCCGCTCCCCCGGCCGTCTCCCTCTCCGTCCTTGCCGTCCCCGCGCGCGGATTCAACCCTGCCGCTGCTCGGCGATCTTCTCGAACGCGCGGACGAACTCCGCAGCCGGGTAGGCGCCCGACAGTCCGAATTTGTTGTCGATGACGAAGAAGGGCACGCCCGAGATGCCCATTCCCTGCGCCTTGTCCAAGTCCGCCTGCACCTCGGCTTGGCCTTCCCCGTCCGCGAGGCGCGCGGCCAGCCCGTGCGCGTCGAAGCCGAGGTCGTTCGCCAGCTCCATCAACACTTCCTGCTTGGCGATGTCGCGGCCGTACTCGAAGTGGGCTTCCATGACGGCCTCCACCCACTTCTCGCGCGCGTCCTCGGGCAGCAGGGCGGTGATCCGATGAGCGAGCACGGTGTTGGGCATCCGCGTGACGCGGTCCCAGCGGAACTCGACGCCGACCGCGGCGCCCGCTTCCTTGACCCTGTCCAGCATCGGGGCGAGACGGTGCTCTCCTCCCATTTTGGCCGCCATCGTCTGCTTGAAGGGCAGTCCCTCCGGGGGCAAGGAAGGATCGAGCAGGAACGCGTGATAGCTGACGGTAACCTCTTCGCCGGTCTTGTCGCCCCACTGCGCGATGGCGTCCGACAAATTCTTCTTGCCGATCCGGCACCAGGGGCAGACCATATCGGAATAGACGCTGATATGCAAGCGAATCACCTCGTCGGGAATAGTCCCCTTCAGTATGACAGACGGGCAACCCCGACACAATGTGCGGAACGCGGGCGCGAGTGATAAAATCGATAATTATGGCGGACATGCGAATAACCGAAGAAGGGAAGAATCATTATGAGATTAGCCATCGATTCGACCGCGGAGCTGCTGAACGGCGTCCGGATGCCCCGGCTCGGGCTCGGGGTATGGAGATCGAAGGAAGGCGCCGAGACGGAGAACGCCGTGGCGGCCGCGCTGGCGGCCGGCTACCGGGCTATCGATACGGCCAGCCTGTACGAGAACGAGGAGAGCGTCGGACGGGCCGTCCGGGCGTCGGGCATCCCGCGGGAGCAAGTGTTCATCACGACGAAGGTATGGAATAACGAGCAAGGGTACGATTCGACGATCGAAGCGTTCCGCCGCAGCCTGAAGCGGCTAGGCACCGATTATGCCGATCTGTACCTCGTCCATTGGCCCGTTAAGGGCAAGTACAAGGACACGTACCGCGCTCTCGAGACGCTGTACGAAGAAGGCATGGTCAAGGCGATCGGAGTCAGCAACTTCCTGATCCATCACCTGGAGGACTTGATGGGCTCCTGCCGCATCAAGCCGATGGTCAACCAGGTGGAGATGCACCCGCTGCTCACCCGCAAGCCTCTGCTCGAATTCTGCCGGCGGGAAGGCATTCAGCTCGAGAGCTGGCGTCCGCTGATGAACGGCCGGCTCGACGTGCCGCTGATCCAGGAGCTGGCCGTCCAATACGGCAAGACGCCCGCGCAGATTCTGATCCGGTGGCAGCTGCAGCTCGGCGTCGTCACGATCCCGAAGTCGGTGCATGCCGAGCGAATCCGCGAGAACGCGGACGTGTTCGACTTCAAGCTCACGAGAGAGGACATGGACCGGATCGACGGCTTGAACGAGGAGCGGCGCTTCGGAGCGGATCCCGACAACGTGGACTTCTGAGGGATTGACAGCCGCAACTGTAATTGATATTATTACAGTACGAACCGGGGAGGCGACGAGATGTGAATAGCGAATTCATCATTGCCGTCCATAGTCTCGTGCTTCTGGCTCACCGCCCGGAGGGGATGGCTTCGAGCGAGGAGATCGCGGCGAACGTCTGCACCCACCCGGCGCGGGTGCGCAAGGTTCTCGGCTGTCTGCGCAAGGAAGGATTCGTCGCGACGCGGGAAGGCTCCGGAGGCGGCTACAAGCTGACGAAGGAACCGTCCGGGATCACGCTGGCGGACGTGTACCGGGCGATGGCGGCGGGGTCTCTGGCCCCCAGCTGGTGCTCCGGGAACCCGGACATGGATTGCATGGTCGGCTCGAACATGCAGGACGTCATGAACTCGGTGTTCTGCGAGGCGGAGAGGAAGCTCGAGGGCTACTTCTCGGAGATCACGATCGGCTCGATGCTGTCGCAGATCAAGGAGCGTCAGAACGCCTAGCCCGGGGTACAATGGTTCTGGATGGAGCGGGGTCTTTACCGGACCCGATCATCATATAAGGCATGGATTTCGAATTATACACTTAACGAAGGAGTGGATTATCATGGCAGTAGCGGTAACCAAGGACAACTTCAACGCGACCGTCGCCGAAGGCGTATCCCTTCTCGACTTCTGGGCTCCGTGGTGCGGACCTTGCAAGATGCAGCTTCCGATCGTCGAGGAGCTGTCCTCCGAGCTGGCCGGCCAAGCCACGATCGCCAAGGTGAACGTGGACGAAGAGCCGGAGCTGGCTTCCCAATTCGGCGTTATGAGCATTCCGACGCTGATCCTGTTCAAGAACGGCCAACCGGTCGACAAGCTGGTCGGCTTGCAAAGCAAGGACTCGCTTAAAGCGAAGATCCAGAACCACCTGGCTTAAGCCTAAGTCAAGCGGCATAGAGAAGCGCCCGAAGCCTGCATCCGCAGGCCCGGGCGCTTCTTTGCGCTTCCGCCGCCGCTCCCCCCGCCTGACGCGAGTCACGGCACAGCTCCGGCCGGGAGTCGCTACACGGATTCCGCCGCCGCTCCCACTCGCCTGCCGCGAGTCGCCACGCGGCTTCCGCCGCCTGCCCCCGACGCGGTAAGGCACCCGTCTCCCGTCACGGCACGGCACCCGCGCCCGTCACGTCCCAGCTCCCGCCGCCCGTCCGAGCGGCTCGGCCAAGCTGACCGCGTTGCGGCCGCTCGCCTTGGACCGGTACAGCGCCAAGTCCGCTTCGCGCAGCAGCGCCTTGATCGTCCCCGCGGCGGGGGTCGCCTCCGCCACGCCGAAGCTTGCGGTGACGGGAATCGCCGCATCCGCCGTCTCCAGCGGGCTGGCGGCGACGGCCCGGCGCAGCCGCTCGGCCAAGGCGGCCGCCTCCCCGATGCCCTCGGACGGCAGACAGACGACGAATTCCTCGCCCCCGTACCGCCCGAACAGCGCCTCCGGCCCGAGCCGGCTTCGGCACACCTCGACCACGTGGCGGATCGCATCGTCCCCCGTCTCGTGCCCGTACGTGTCGTTGATGCTCTTGAAATGGTCGATGTCGAACAGAATGAGAGACAGCGGCCTGCCTTCGGTCAGAGCCTCCTCGAGCCGCTGCTTGCCGAGCTGGATGAAGTGGGTGCGGTTATAGATGTTCGTCAGCCCGTCGAAGTACGCCAGCCGCCGCAGATGCTCCTGCAGCTTCCTCTGCTCCGTAATGTCGATCAGCACGATAATGCGGCCGGCTTCCTTGCCGTTGTCGCGAACGATGGGGGAGGAGCGGATCAGATAATAGGAGACGCCGTTCGGTCCGGGCCACTCCAGCTGTCTCTCCAGCTGCCTCTCCAGCGGCTCCGCAGGCTCCTCCGCTTGCTCCGTCCGGCTGGCCCGCTCCTCCTCGGGGCTCCTCCTCGGCAGCGGGAATTCGGTTCCCTTCTCCGACTGCCAGATGCGGCCGATCGGCATGCCGATCGTGGAGGCGGCCAGGGAGGGGATCATCTCGGCGGCCGCCCGGTTGTAATCGACGAGCCTGTCCGCCATGTCCAGCACGAGAGCCCCGTCTCGCATGCTGTCGAAGATCGTGTCCCGGGCTACCGGCACGACGGTCAGCACGTCGTTGCGGAAGATGGACCATGCCATCGCCAGCGACGTCGCGCAGGTCAAGGGAGGGACCGGGTCCATGCCGCTCGGCGTCGCTCCCATCAGATACAGGAACGCGGCCGCGAAGGGCAGAAGGAGGCTGAAGAGGAAGGCGAGCAGCTGCTTGCGGTAAGCCTTCTTCGTTTTTTTCCAATGACGGATCAACAGGAAGGAGGCGCCCAGCAGGCAAGCGACCGTATAGACGCCGTGAACGATATACCATTGGCCGATCTCGAGATCGACCAGGGGGGCGGGCGCATCCTCGCGCAGATACATCGAGACGTAGAAGAAATGATATTCGTCGTTGGTCGTGACGGCGAGCAGGGTGAGGATCGGAACGAGGAACAGCAGGGCGGCCGCCTTCCGCGAGAGAAGCTTCCCGACTCCGACGTAATGAAGGGCGAGGATGAGGCACAGGGGCGGGATGAACGGCATTCCGGCGTATTCGACGTTCACCCAGAACTTGATCTCCTCCAGCGAGTCGCCCGCCAGCTCGAACGAGTATCCGAGCGCGTAGACGGCGGAAGCCGCGGCGATCCACAGGAAGGTCCGCACTCCGGGAAAATCGGATCTCTTCACGCCGGCGTAAATCGCGAGAAGGATGTTGAGCACGCCCGCGAGGGCGGCTATGGCGATATAGGGAGAGTTCGGCGAACCCATAGGCAATTTGTCTCCGTTTTCTCATAATAGTAAGAAGATGGTACCACAGGAGATAGGCCGCAAGGAACGGTTCTCGTCGAAAAAGAGCCGAATTTGTTGCCGATAGGCACGGGAAGCAAGCGGCGTCCAAACGAAAACCGGCCGGAAGCGAATTCCGGCCGGTCTGGGCTTCGTCTAGATCGTCCATTGCGAATGAACGACGGCGCAGAGGCGCCATTGGTCTCCGGAAGGGACGAACACGAGAACGAGACTCTCCCAATCGTGCCCTTCCAGCTTGTCGTCGAACCCGGGGAAGTGGAACTCCACGAACGACGAGCCGGGGTACAGCTCCTTGCCGTTGAACGGCGTGTTGCCCGTGCCGAGCAGCTTGTTCGCCGTCACGTCGGGCGCCTCGGCGAAGTCCTGGTCGTACACGAACTTCTCGAAGTAGTCGCGGAACGTCAATTCGATCGGTTCGCCGGAGCCGTCGTACGAGCCCCAGGTCAGCGCCTCGGCGTCCTTGAACGTCGGCAGCTTCTCCGGCTTGAACACGAGGTCGTTCTTCTCGTCCATATGGGCGTACGGCGAGAACCGGACGCCCAGCTCGGGATCGATCCAAGACGCCAATCGCTTCAGGTCGCGATCGCGCAGAGCGCCGACGACTTCCTTGGCGGCGTTCAGCAGCGCGGCTTCCGGGTCTTCGGGCCGAACCGATTCGGCCGGCGCGGAAGCGGACGGGGATTCGGACGCCGAAGGCTCCGGACGGGCGGCCGTCGGCGAGCCGCTAGGAGACGCTGCAAGTGGTGCTTCTGTATTGGACGAAGGCGAAGGCGCGGCATTCGAGTCGTTCCCGGCGCCGGCGCCGCATCCGCCCAATTGAAGCGCAAGAAGAACCGCCGCGAGCAGCGGAAGCAATCTGCGCATCATACTCATTCCTCCTATTAACGTTAGCGATTGGTGTCGGTATTGTTTAGACGCAGAACGGGGCCAGATGTTCCGGTCGACGGCCGCTGGAAATCATTTTTAGGCCGATCGTCCCCAGGGCGCGCCGAATAACGGACGGGCGACGCCGGTTCATCCGGCGTTCATCTTCCTGTGGTATAATGTGGGCGACAATGGAGAGCGTCGGACGGCTCGCGAACGCCGTTATTCGCGGGAGAGGCGCGGGGGGAGGAGAAGGGATGGGCGACCGCAAGAAGCCGGGCTTCGGCAAGCAGCTCGCCGACCTGCACCGTTGGAACGCATGGCTTGTCGTCGCGCTGGCCGCGAGCGGCTTGCTGCTCTCGTGGGGGGCCGCGCGCGGCTGGCTCGGAGAAGGCCGGGCGTGGGTGAAGCAGCTTCACATTTACCTCGGTCTCGTCACGGCCATTCTGCTCGTTCTCTACGCGCCGCTAGCCCGCAAGCACTTGAAGCAGCTGCGGAACCGGCCCCGGCAGCGAGGCAACCTGGTCTTCGTCTTCGCTCTGCTCGCAGGCTGGCTGCTGTCGGGCATAATACTCTGGCAGTTCCGCCATCTGCCGCCCCGCTGGTCGAACAACGCGCTGGTCGTTCACGACTTGCTCACTTGGGGAGGGCTGCCCTACCTCGTATACCATTCCGTGACGCGGATGCGGTGGGCGAAGAAGCCGGAGAAGCGGGCGGTTCGTCCCGATGCCGCCGAGCCCGCTTCCCCGGACGGAACTGGCGGGCTTCATCCCGCCGCCTCCCCGCAGCCGTGGATGAGCCGGAAGCAGTTCATCCAATGGTCGGTCGGCATCGCCTTGACCGCGGCGGTAGCGCCGTCGTTCTTCCGGTGGCTGGGCCGCTCGTTCGTCGGAACGGGCGGGCCGGGCGGCATGGCGGGCGGCGCGGACCCGAACCGGATGCTGCCCGCGCCGGAGCCGCTGCCGGATTCCGTCCGGGTCATCGGCGGCGGCGCGCAAGGGCGGTTCCGCGTGTACACCGTCACGCCTCTGCCGACGTTCGATTCGGGGAGCTGGACGTTTACGCTCGACGGGCTGGTCGACAAGCCCGGCCGCTGGAATTGGGAGCAATTCCTGAAGCTCGAGCGAGTGGTCCAGGTCGGCGACTTCCATTGCGTGACAGGATGGTCGGTATACAAGAATACGTGGGAAGGCATCCCCTTGGCGAGGCTGCTGCGGGAAGCGGGGGTCAAGCCGGAGGCCAAGTACGTCAAGTTCTATTCGGGAGACGGCGAATATACCGACGCCCTGTCGCTCGACCAGGCGAACATGGACGACGTCCTCGTCGCCGTCCTGCACGACGGCAAGCCGATCCATCGCGACTACGGCGGCCCGGTGCGGCTCATCGTGCCGAAGATGTACGCGTACAAGTCGGTCAAGTGGCTGGAGAGGATCGAGCTGATCGACCGTCCGCATACCGGCTACTGGGAAGCCCGGGGGTACGACAACGACGCTTGGGTGTGAGCGGATGGCGAATCACAGGGGAGACGCGCAGGAGGGTAACCGCGCTGCTCTGCATCGTGCGGCGCGCGAAGGGCTTCCGCCGAACGGAAGCCCCTGACTGCTCAGTCCGTCTCTTTCTTCTTCTGCGGAACGGGGGCGACCGACTTGGTGTTCTCGAGCGTATCGTTGACGAAGGCCATGTCCTGATTGCGGACGTTCATGTTCGTCGTTCCTTTATAATTGCCGCGATGCTTCTTGTTCTCCATTGCAACGTTCCCTCCTTCGATCGGCGGCATAGGAGTCTGCGCTCGCGGCCGCTATAACCGCCGCGCCTAGCAGGGCCGCCTCCCTCATTGTTCTCCCGCGGGACGTCCCTTATCCGCTGCGAGTAGACGAGGCCGCGCCAATTCCGGTATAATGACCAGAGAATTCGCAGGCGCGACGGCCGCGACGGCCCAGGCTGTCCGGAAGGGATCGCGCCCAGTCAGGAGTGTCCGCGCATGCCGCTGTCTTGTGGTATCGTCGGCCTGCCCAACGTAGGCAAGTCGACTCTGTTTAACGCTATTACGCAAGCGGGAGCCGAATCGGCCAACTACCCGTTCTGCACGATCGACCCGAACGTCGGCGTCGTCGAAGTTCCGGACTTGCGGCTGCAGAAGCTGGCCGATATCGTCACGCCGAACCGCATCGTGCCGACCGCGTTCGAATTCGTCGACATCGCCGGCTTGGTGAAGGGCGCGAGCCGCGGCGAAGGCTTGGGCAACAAGTTCCTCGCCAACATTCGCGAAGTCGACGCCATCGTGCACGTCGTGCGCTGCTTCGTCGACGAGAATATTACCCACGTCTCGGGCAAGATCGACCCGATCAACGACATCGAGGTCATCAACCTCGAGCTCATTCTGGCGGACATCGATTCCGTCGAGAAGCGCATCGACCGCACGCGCAAGAATATGAAGGGCGGCGACAAGAAGTACGCCCAGGAGCTCGAAGTGCTGGAGCGGATTCACGCCGCCCTGCTCGAAGAGAAGCCGGCTCGCAGCGTCGAGCTGTCCGACGAGGACAAGCTGCTCGTCCGCGACTTGCATCTGCTGACGATCAAGCCGGTGCTGTACGCGGCCAACGTCCACGAGAGCGAAGCGGCGAACGCCGACGCGAATCCGTACGTCGAGCGCGTTCGCCAATACGCCGCGGCGGAAGGCTCCGAGGTCGTGCCGATCAGCGCGAAGGTGGAGTCCGAGATCGCCGAGCTGGAGGGCGAGGACAAGGAGATGTTCCTCGAGGAGCTCGGCCTTAGCGAGTCCGGTCTGAACCGCCTCATTCGCGCCGCTTACAAGCTGCTCGGCCTGTACACGTACTTCACGGCCGGCGTGCAGGAAGTCCGCGCCTGGACGATCCGCAAAGGCACGAAGGCTCCGCAGGCGGCCGGCGTCATCCACTCCGACTTCGAACGCGGCTTCATCCGCGCCGAAGTCGTGTCGTACGACGACCTCGTCGCCGCGGGGTCCATGGCGGCCGCCCGCGAGAAGGGGCAGCTCCGCCTCGAAGGCAAGGATTACGTCGTCGCCGACGGCGACGTCATGCACTTCCGCTTCAACGTCTGAACCGTAGAACGAATCGGCCTCCATCCTCCGCGAACGCGCAGGACGGGGGCCTTTTTGTTGCCTCCGGACGACCAACGATTCATTCGAGAGTTATCGGAAACACCGCCTCATTCTCCGAACAAAAGCCTTCCATTCATTCCCTTTCGAACCCCGAGGGTTATAATTTTGTTTTGCGAAGGTAGAAAAACGTTTTCCGTTACGCGACGGAATTGGCGAAAATGAAACCGTTTTATATCTCGCTGTTATCGATAACTCTATACAATAGAGATACGACAAATGACAAAAGCCGGTTGCGCGCGTGCCGTTTGTAAGCGGTTGCCGAAAGCGATAACGCGGGCGTTCCGAAGCAGGAGGGGTCTCATGGAGCCGGTCACCCAAACGTCACTCAAACCCGCCAAGAGCGGGGGATTATTCTCCGAACGATACCGGTTGTTTTTGTATGCGCTTCCGTTCCTCGTTCTCGTCTTCTTGTTCAGCTACCTGCCCTTGTACGGATGGATTTATTCTCTCTATAACTACCGGCCGGGATTTAAGCTGAGCGACACGCCGTTCGTCGGCCTGCAATGGTTCCGCGCGATCTTCTCGAACCCGACCCAGGCCGCGGAAGTGGGACGGGTCATGAGGAACACGCTCGCGATGAGCTCGCTCGGCATCCTCACCTCGGTGCTGCCGGTCGCCTTCGCCATCTTCCTTAGCGAGATCAAGGCCATGCGGTTCAAGAAGATGGTTCAGATTCTGACGACGCTGCCGAACTTCATCAGCTGGGTGCTCGTCTACGCCATCGCGTTCGCGCTGTTCAACGTGGACAACGGCCTCATCAACAAGATCATGATCGGCTTGGGGCTGCAGGAGCGGGGCATCAACTACCTGGCCTCCGACAACCATACCTGGCTCTCGATGATTCTGTGGAACACGTGGAAGGGTCTCGGCTGGGGAGCGATCATGTACATCGCGGCGATCACGTCGATCGACCAGGAGCTGTACGACGCGGCCAAGGTGGACGGGGCCGGAAGGTTCCGCACGATCTGGAACATCACCGTGCCGGGCATCATGCCGACGTATTTCGTGCTCTTGATGCTTCAGATCGCCAACTTCATCAACAACGGCATGGAGCAGTACTTCGTCTTCCAGAATCCGATCAACAAGGACCATATCGAGGTTCTCGACCTCTACGTCTACAACGCCGGCATGCTGGGAACGAACTTCTCGTTCGCGACGGCCGTCAGCATGCTCAAGTCTCTCATCAGCATCGGCCTTCTGCTGTTCGCCAACAAGCTCTCCAAGCTCATTCGAGGCGAGTCCATCATCTAACAAGGAGAGGTGACGCATATGCGAACTCGCCGCAGCTTCGGCGACATCTCGTTCACGACGTTGAACTACGCGTTCTTCGCCCTGTTCACGTTCCTCTGCGTGTTCCCGTTCTACTACCTGTTCATCAACACGATCAGCAGCAACGACTTGAGCGCGCGGGGACTCATCACTTGGTATCCCAGAGAGATTCACTTCGAGAACTACATGCAGATTCTGAAGCTCAAAGGCCTGTCCCAAGCGGCGTTCGTCTCCGTGGCGCGGACCGTCATCGGAACGGCGGCGACCGTGCTCTGCTCGGCGTTCCTCGGCTTCCTCTTCACGAAGAAGAAGATGTGGGCCCGGAGCTTCTGGTACCGGTTCCTCGTCATCACGATGTACTTCAACGCGGGGATTATCCCTTGGTACGTCGTCATGATGAAGCTGCACATGACGAACAACTTCCTGGCTTACATTTTGCCGATGATCGTCTCTCCGTTCTATATCATTCTCGTCAAGACGTTCGTCGAGTCGATCCCGGAGGTGCTTCAGGAATCCGCGGAGATGGACGGAGCCGGCACGATGACGATCTTCTGGAAGATCATCCTGCCGCTCATCAAGCCGATCGCGGCCACCATCGCCATCTTCGCCGCCGTTACGCAATGGAACTCGTTCATCGACACGGTGTTCCTGATGACCGACCAGACCTATTACACGCTTCAGTTCGTGCTGTACAAGTATCTGAACGAATCGAACTCTCTCGCGGCCATCATCCGAAGCGGCGGCGGAACGGCCAACATCGATCTGTCCAAGATGCAGACGGCCACCTCGGTTCGCACGACCGTCTCGATGATCGTCGTCATTCCGATTATGCTCGTCTACCCGTTCTTCCAGCGTTACTTCGTCAAAGGGATCATGATCGGCGCCGTCAAGGGCTAATCCGGCCCTCTCCTTCCGGAAGATTCCGAGACCGCTTCCATGGCGGCTATAACGGCTATAAGGAGGTGATCGGGGGCGCGCGGGAACGCCGCGCTTGTCGATTCGCGAATGGCAGATTTACGGGGTTGGGCTTCTTCACGAAAGAGATGAAAGGGAGGCATATCCATTGAACAAGAAGTTTAGAAAAGCGGGAATGGCGTCCACCGCCGCCCTGCTCGCGCTGAGCCTTGCGGCTTGTTCCTCGAATAACAACGGCAACGGAGCGTCCCCGTCGGCTTCCTCCGGCGCCTCCGCCGGAGCGTCCGGTTCCGCTTCGCCGAGCCGCGAAGAACTGACGATCGACGTCTTCTCCATGCTGTCCAACTTCTCCGGAGAGCAGCAGGGCTGGTTCGCCAAAGTCGTCAAGGACAAATTCAATCTGAAGCTGAACATCATCTCCTCCAACCTGGAGGGCGGCGGCGACGTCAAGTTCTCCGCCATGATGTCCTCCGGCGACTTGGGCGACCTCGTCGTGTTCGGCGACGACGGCCAGAAGTACCAGGACGCCATCAAGACCGGCATGCTGCTCGATTGGACGGAGAACGGCCTGCTGGACACGTACGGCAAGAACATTCTCCAATACGCGCCGAAGGCGATCGAGAAGAACAAGGTCAACTTCGGCGGCGGCTCCAAGGTGTACGGCATCGGCTTCGACGTCGGCGAAGACAAGGAAGGACCGTCCGAAGCCAGAGACCTGACGTACCACCCGAACCTGCGCTTCGACCTGTACCAGAAGGCCGGCAGCCCGACCATCACCAAGATGGAAGATTACCTGCCGGTGCTGAAGAAGATGCAGGAGCTCGAGCCGAAGAGCGATTCCGGCCGTCCGACCTACGCCTTCTCGATGTGGAAGGACTGGGACGGCAACATGATGATGAACGCGAAGGCGTGGGCGGGCCTGCACGGCTTCGACGAGACCGACGGCTTCAACAACGGCGGCTTCACGCTGATCTCCGCCGACAAGGACGAGATTCAAGGCGTGCTGGACGAAGACGGCTACTACCTGCGGGCCTTGAAGTTCTATTACGACGCCAACCAGATGGGCCTGGTCGACCCGGACTCCCTGACGCAGACGTTCGACGACGTCGTCAACAAGATGACGGACGGCCAGCTGCTGTTCACCTGGTTCCCGTGGATGAACACGTACAACACGCCGGAACGCCTCGCGCAAGGCAAAGGCTTCGCTCTCGTTCCGTTCAAGGAAGAGCGCACGTTCTCTTACGGCTTCAACCCGTACGGCGGCAACCGCGTCTGGGCGATCGGATCGAAGGCGAAGCATCCGGAGCGGATTCTGGAATTCCTCGACTGGATGTACAGCCCGGAAGGCGTCACCGTGGCCAACTACGGTCCGGAAGGCCTCGCCTGGAAGAAGGGCGCGGACGGCAAGTACGAGCTGACCGAATTCGGCGAGCAGGCGTTCCCGTCGAACCCGACGCCGGTACCGGAAGAATTCGGCGGCGGCACGTGGAAGGACGGCCAGAACCAAATCAACAACACGACGCTTAAGCTGACGGCGACGAATCCGCTGACCGGCGATCCGTACCAGTACGACCTGTGGACGTCTTATCTGGCCAAGGCCCCGAACAAGCTCGAAGAGGCTTGGCGCGCGGCGATGGGCGGAGCGACGACGGCGAAGGAGTATCTCGAGAAGAACAACCTGCTCGCGGTCAACAAGCAGATCTTCACGGGAACGGCGCCGGAAGTCATCAGCGACGAGCTGTCCCAGAAGCAGAGCCAGGTGGCGCAAGTCATCAAGCAATACTCCTGGAAGATGATCTTCGCCAAGGACCAGGCCGAATTCGACAAGCTGAAGCAAGAGATGATCGACAAGGCCAAAGGGCTCGGCTACGAAGACGTGCTGAACTGGAACAAAGAGCAGAATCAGAAAGTGTTCGAATACCGCAAGCAATAAGCCCAAGCGATAAGAACGAAGCTTCGAGCAGACACGGGTATGAGAAGGGCCGCCGGGCCCTTCCCATACCTTTCTGTATTCCTAACGGGCCTTATCCTTGCTACAATAAGGCCTAGACAAGATTGAGCCGGCTTGGCCGAGAGGGGGGCAACCGCTGTTTCCGCTGCGATTTTTCCGAATGCCGCATCCGTTCAAGTCCGGAACCTTGAGGCGGACGCTGGTCGTCTACCTGCTGATCGCCTGCCTGTTCCCGCCCATCCTGTTCTCGGTCTACACGTACTCGTCCCTTCATTCGATCCTGACCAACAAGATCCGCAGCGGCATCGACGCCAGCCTGAAGCAGGAGGCGACGGGGCTCGAGAACGTGTTCAACGTGCTCGACTTCGTCTCGAAGCAATTCGCCCTCGACGGCCATATCGCCGATCTGATGAACCGATATTTGACGACGGACCGGACGTACGACAAGGCGGTCATCAAGAAGGATATCGAGGAGAGCATGAACGTCGTCAACTTCACGAACCCGAACCTGGGGCTGACCGTCTACTACATGCCCGACGCGCCGGAGCCGGTTCTGTTCACCAATCTGACCGTGTCGCCGCAGTTCGGCATCGAGGGGCTGCCTCCGTTCGTTCAATACCGGGGCGCGTCCTACTTCGGCCCGCACCGGACCCAGTTCAAGGATAGCGACAATACCGTGTTCTCATCGGTCAGGGTCGTGCGGACGGACCAGGATCGGGCCGTCTATATTTATCTGGAGACCAACTCGAATCTGTTCGGCCGGATTATGAACGACGCCTTGTACGGCATGAAGGTGTCCCATTACCTGATCGGCCAGGACGGGAAGACGCTGTTCGCCGACGAAGGGACTCCTCCGATCGACCCCGCTTCGCTTCCGTGGGAGATGGCCCGCTCGGACGAGCGCGCCAGCCTGGAGCCGTATCACGGCTACTACTTGTTCGGGTACGACAGTCCGCAGGGATGGAAGCTGGTAACCGCCGTTAGTAAAAGCGCTTTCAACAAGGAGATCGACATCTGGCTGCGGCGGATGGCGATCCTGTTCGTCGGCGCGTTCGGCTTCGCGATCGTGCTGGCGATGCTGATCTGGCGCAAGGTGTACGGCTCGATCCGCAAGGTGAACCGCGAGATCGTGCGGATGACCGGCGACCGGGAAGCGCCCGTGCAGATGATGAACGTCGAGGAGTTCGACCAGCTTCTGGGCAACTTCCAGGTGATGAAGACGACGGTCAACGACCTGATCGCGGAGATCGGGGACAACGAGCGGATGAAGTACCAGCTCGAGACCGAGAAGCTTCTGAGCCAGATCAATCCGCATTTTCTGCACAATACGCTCAATACGGTGCAGTGGGTCGCGCGGGCGAACGGCCAGGAGGAGATCGACACGATCGTCACTCTCCTGGTCAAGGTGCTGCAATACAATATGGGAAAAAAGAGCCTGATCGTCACCGTGCGCGAAGAGATCGAGGCGCTCGGGCATTATCTCGAACTGCAGCGCTACCGGTACGAGGACGAGCTGCGCTTCCGCATGGAGGTGGACCCGGCGGCGGAGAACTTCGCCATTCCGCGCTTCCTGCTGCAGCCGCTGGTCGAGAACGCGATCTACCACGGCAAGAGCGAGGAGGACGGGGAGATCGTCGTGACCGTTACGCGGACGGAGCCGGACGGCCTTCGGCTGCAGGTGGCCGACAACGGCCCGGGAATGGACGAGGAGACGATCCGCCGCTTGTTCGACGAGGACGGGGAGCGGCCGCGCCGGGGGATGGGCATCGGCCTGCGCTACGTGAAGAGGCTGCTCGTCAGCTTCTACGGAAGCGGGGAGTTGCTGCGGATCCGGAGCGCGCCGGGACGAGGCACGGTTCTGACGGTGGATATACCGACGACGCTGAACGAGGTGAGACGGGATGATCAAAGCTTTGGTAGTCGATGACGAGAAGCGGGTTCGCCAAGGATTCATCTCGCTGGCGAATTGGTCTTCCTACGGGATCGAGATCGCCGGGGAGGCCAAGGACGGCTTATCCGCGCTGGAGGCGCTCGGCAGCGATCGGGTGGACCTGATGTTCGTCGATATCAGCATGCCCGGCATGTCCGGCTTCGAGCTGATCGAGCAGGCCCGGGAGAGGCATCCTTGGACGAAGGCGGTCATCCTGACCTGCCACCACGAGTTCGACTACGTGCAGGAGGCGCTGCGCCTCGGCGCGATCGACTATATCGTGAAGACCCTGCTGAACAAGAACAACGTCGACGAGACGATGCACCGGATCGTCAAGCGCTACGCCTGGGAGACGCGGGGCGCGTCGGCCCCGCCGGCGAAGGCGTTCCGGTTCGGGGCGGCGTTCTGCCCCCTGAAGCCGGGAGCCCGGCCGGACCTGCTGTCGGAGGCGCTGCCTCCGTCCCAGACGATTCGGCCGCTCGAGCAGGGGTTGTGGCTGGCGCCGATGCCGGGACGCGCGGGGTCGGAATGGATTCGGGACCTGCCCGCTTACGTAACCGCCGAGTGGCAGCCGGTCCGGGTCACGTCGGCGTCGGACATGCCGCAGTCGGAAGCGGAAGCGCTTATCGGCTCGGAGCTTGCGTCGTACTTGTTCTACCGGGATCCGGCGGACGTTCCGGACGCGCTGGAGCTGGAGGAGCTGAAGAGGAAGAATTCTCCCTCCGAGGCGGAGCTGGACGCGGCGTTCGAGTCTTGGAAGCAGCTGAGATGGCTTATTTTCACCGAGGATTGGAAGCAGTTCATCGAACGGATCGAGGAGTGGCGGATTCCTCCGCAGCGGCTTCGCCGCTTCCTGACGGAGACGGCCGCGGAATGGTCGGGCCTGCTGGGCTGGGAGACGGAGAACGAGGCGTTCGCGCGGGAGATCCCCGAATGGCGTCACTGGAAGCCGCTCAAGAACGCGATGTCGAAGGCCGCTCTGCTCGTCCAGCAGCGCATGGCGGAGCTGTCGCTCTCCCGCGAGGTGTTCGCCTCTCTCGTCCGCGCCGTGCTGTACATGAAGGAGCAGATGGGGCGGGAGCTGAACCAGGACGACGTGGCCCGCCGCGTCGGCATGAGCCGCAGCTACTTCAGCCAATGCTTCAAGAGGTTCGCCGGCGGCGAGCAGTTCGGGGACGCGCTGCGGAAGATGCGGATCGAACGGGCCCGCGAGCTGCTCGGCCGCACCGAGTTGTCCGTCCGCGAGATTGCGAACCGCGTCGGGTTCGAGGATGAGAAGTACTTCAGCCGGGTCTACCGGGAGAAGATGGGGATCTTGCCGACGGAGTACCGCAAGTCGCTCGGCGCAGGGGGGGAAGGGTCCAGGTGAGGCATGGGAGAAGGGGATTCGCGCGGGCGGCCGCCGCGTGGCTCGCCTTGTTGATGACGCTAAGCGCCTGCAAGGGCTCCGGCGAATCCGTCTCCGGCGGGAACGCGGCCGACCGGCTCGCCTACGAGAAGTACGAGACGCCGGTCGTCCTGCGCATCCCGCACCAGTTCTCGGATATCCAGCTCCCCGAAGGAGACACGAGCGAGAACAACTTCGTCACCCGTTATTTGACGGAGCAGACGGGCATCGCCATCCGGTACGTCTGGGAGGCCCCGAACGACGTCCAGTACGCTTCCAAGATCGATCTGTCGATCCGCAGCGGGGACTTGCCGGACGCGTTCGTCGTCAACCGGGCCCAATTCCTGGAGCTGGCGAAGAGCGGGCAGCTGGAGGACTTGTCGGACGTCTACGGCAAGTACGCTTCGCAGCTCGTCTCCTCCCTGTACGACGCGACGAAGGGCAAGGCGCTCCAGGAAGCGTCGGTGGACGGGAAGCTGTACGGCTTCCCCAACATCGCCATCGAAGCGGATTCCCCGGTCTACGTGTGGGTGCGCCAGGATTGGCTCGACCGGCTCGGACTGCCGGCCCCGAAGGATCTGGACGATATCGCCGCTATCGTAAGGGCATTCCGCGATGCCGATCTGGACGGCAACGGGCAGAAGGATACGGCGGGCATCCCCGTCGACCGTTCTCTCGTGTACGCCGAGAAGATGGGCAACAACGGCCTGAACGGCGTCTTCGCCGCGTTCGGGGCGTTCCCGAAGCGCTGGATCAAGGGCTCCAAGGGGCAGCCGGTGTACGGGTCCGTCCAGCCGGAAGCGAAGCAGGCTCTGGCGCTGCTGGCCGAGTGGTACCGCGACGGGATCATCGACCCGCAGTTCATGCTGAGGCAGGATTCGCAGGACCTGGTGTCGGCGAACGAGGCGGGGCTGTTTTTCGGCCCGTGGTGGGCGCCTTATTTTCCGCTGTCGAAGTCCATCTCCTCCGACACGAAGGCGGAATGGCGCGTATACGCGGCGCCGCTCGACGCCCAAGGGCGGTTCGTGACGACCGACGCGCCGGCGACCGACCGCTACCTGGTCGTCCGCAAGGGCTACGCCCATCCGGAAGCCGCCCTGAAGCTGCTCAACGCCTTCACCCGCATGGAGCGGAGCCGCGATCCGAACTCGGACGCGCTTCTGGAAGCGACCGAGCAGCTGGGCACGCAGCTGCGGAACTACTATCCGTTCGACCTGCTGCTCGACCGCCCGGACGCGGTGGAGACCCGGCACGACCGGCTCGTGCAGGCGCTGGACGGGAAGATCGATCCGGAGCAGCTCGATCCCGAGACGAAGCGGCTGTACGAGGATGCCGTCAGCGAACGCGAATCGCCCCGCAAGAACATGGACGCCTGGAGCAGCTCGCAGGCTTATCTGCTGGGCGGAGAGGCGAGCAAGACGCCGATGAAGAAGGTGGAGAGCCTGTACGTCGATCCGACGCCGACGATGGCGCTGAAGTGGGAGCAGCTGCAGACGCTTGAGCAGGAGACGTACGCGAAGATCGTCACGGGAGGATTGCCCGTCGACGCGTTCGACGCCTTCGTGCAGAAGTGGTACCGCGAGGGAGGCAGCCAGATTACGGCGGAAGCGGCATCGTCGCTGCGGACGCGGCCGTCGGCGGAAGCCGCGGGCGAATGAGGAGGGCGCCCGCGTGGCCGACCGGCGGGCCGGCGGCCAGTCGCGAGCTCGCTATCGTCTTTAGCGCTTCCGCCGCTGCTCGACGGTCCGGTTGAAGCGGCCGAGCAGCTCGCCCAGCTTCCGGCTCTCCTCTTCCGGCCACTCCTCCAGCAGCTTGGCGTAGAACCGCTTCCGGTTCGCCCGCGCTTCCGCGAGCATGGCGGGCACCGCGTCCGCGACGCGCAGCAGGCTGACGCGCGCGTCGCGGGGATCCGCGGCCCGCTCCACGTAGCCTTTGGCCTCCAGCGCCGCGATCTGCCGGCTCGCGGTGGAGATGTCGAGCTGCAGCTCGTCGGCGAGCGACTTGATGCCGACCGGCCCTTTGGCTTCCAGGTAGCGAAGCAGCAGATAGGCCGACCGGTCCAGGTCTTCGCCGGTCATGCCCGCGAGCCTGACCGCTTCGGCGCGGCGCATGAAGACGGCGATCTCGATCTCGATGGCGTCGAACGGGTCCTGGTCCACTTCTCTTCACGATCTCCTTCCGGTCCGGCTGATTATGTCTTCCTAAGCTTATCGTTCGCCCATTGGCGTTGCAAGCGACCGCAAGCTGCCGACGTTCGCAAGCTGTTGACTTTCGCAAACTGCTGACGCCTACTACTCCTACAAGCTGCTGACTCTCACAGAGCCGATGACGTACGCCAGCTATTGACGGTCCGATAGTTGCATTATACAATGTTTAAGTTGTATCGTACAATGAATCGCGAGAATACCGGCCCGATGCGCCTGAGATACGGAACACGGAGAAGGGGGCTTTAACGAAGTGCGCAGAAGAAGTTTGTTCATGCACGACTGGAAGGCGATCTTGGGACATAAGCAGCTGCGTGCCGCCGTGGCGATTCTGCTGTTCATCCCCGTGCTGTACGCGGGAATGTTCCTGTCCGGCTACTGGAATCCGTACGCGAAGCTGGACAAGCTTCCGGTGGCGGTCGTCAATCTGGACCGGGGGGCCGACGCGTCGGGACAGCGGCTACAGATCGGCCGGGATATGGTAGGCGAGCTGAAGAAGAGCGGGAGCCTCGACTTCCGCTTCGTCGGACCCGAAGAGGCGGAGGACGGGCTGAAGGAAGGACGCTATTATCTGAGCATCGTCATCCCGGAGGACTTCTCCGCGAACGTCGCGTCGCTGAACGACAATGAACCGAAGCCGGCGCGGCTGATCTATCGGACGAATCCCGGCAACAACTACGTATCCGGGCAGATCGGCGGCACCGCCGTCAAGGAGCTGAAGGAGGAGGTCAGCCGGAAGATTACGAAGACGTATACGGAGACGGTGTTGAAAAGCATCCGAAAACTCTCCGACGGCTTCGCCTCCGCCGGGGAAGGGGCTTCCAGGCTGTCCGAAGGCGCGGCGAGCGCCCGGGACGGGGCCGCCAAGCTGCAGGAGGGCATCGGCACGCTGAAGAACGGCGCCTACAAGCTGGAGGAAGGCCTGTCGCCTCTGACCTCCGGAATGGATTCGCTCGTCGGCAGCTCCTCGCGGCTTCGTCAGGGAGCGGCGTCCTTGGCAGGCGGACTCGGCAAGCTTAGCTCGGAGCATAAGCGGCTGACGGAAGGCAGCTCCGGAATGGAAGCGGACCTGGCCAAGCTGGCGGCCGGGCTTCAGGACGGACGGAAGAGCGCGGCCGCCGCGTCGGACGAAGCGAAGAGCCTGGCGGAGCTAGTGAAGCGGTACGCCGATGCGCATCCCGACCTGGCGGCGGACGAATCGTTCGCGGCCCTCATGAAGCAGAGCGAGAAGGTCGTCGCGTCGAACGAAGCGGTTCGGGAGTCGGCCGCCGCGTTGTCCGGGTCCGCCGACAGCTTGACCGCCGGACACGCGAAGCTGACCGAAGGGCTGAAGGCCGAATCGGCCGCGCTGGCCGCCGGCGCCGAAGGCGGCGCGAAGCTGAGCTCCGGCCTGAGCGGCTTCGCCGCCGGGCTCGGCGCCTGGAACGAGGGCTTCGGCCGGTTCGGCGCGGGCCTGCGCTCCTTGGCCGACGGCTCCGGCCGCCTCGATACCGGGGCGGAGCAGCTGGCCCAAGGCTTCGTCGGCCTCGTGAACGGCTCGAAGGAGCTTAGCGACAAGCTGCTGGACGCCGCCGCCGAATCGGCGGGAGGCGCGAACGCCAGCGACAAGATGCTGGACATGTTCGCGCAGCCGGTTCAAATCGCGGAGCAGCCGCTGAACGAAGTGCCGACCTACGGAACGGGCTCGGCGCCGTACTTCCTGACGCTCGGCCTGCTCGTCGGCAGCCTCATGGCTTTCAACATCGTGCCGTTCAAGTTCCCGGCGAGCCCGCAAGTGAGCGGATGGAAGTTCGCCCTCAGCAAGCTCGGCCTCTATTGGGGCATCGGCCTCGTCCAGACGGTCATCGTGAACCTTCTGCTTCTGTTCGCGTTCGGCATCGAGCCGGCGAACGTGCCGCTTATGCTGCTGTACAGCCTGATCGTGTCGATGGTCTTCATGACGCTGCTCATGATGCTGGTCGCCCTGCTCGGCACGTTCGGCAAGCTGCTCGGCGTCTTCCTGGTCGTCACCCAGCTGGCGTCCAGCGGAGGGACGTTCCCGTTCGAGCTGTCCCCCGAATGGATCCAGGCCGTCGGCCGCTGCCTGCCGATGACGTACGCGCTGAGAGGCTTCCACGCGGTGATCTCGACCGCCAACTGGGAGCTGTTCTGGCGGGAAGTCGGCGTCCTGGCGCTCTACATCGCCGGCTTCGCGGCGGTTCTGCTGGTCCGGGTCGTGCTGCAGGCGCGTTCCGGCAAGCTGTACCCGCCGGCGTCGGCGGGAGCCCGCGCGCATTAAGACAACAAGGCAATCCGAACCCGGGAACCCGGGCGGATTGCCTTTTTTTTTGCGCTTGCCGAGTTGAGCGGTTCGGCTTCAACGTCATTCAGCCGACGAGGCCGCAAACGCTCGCCTACGGGCTTCGATGTACGGCATGATTCTAAGCTGCGGGCCGGACGTCACGGTGCTGGCGCCGGCCTACGTGGCGGATCGAATCCGCGAGATGGGGGAGCGGATCGCCCGCAATGATTCGGCCGGGGAGAACGCCGGCGCGCAATAGCGCGAAGACTAGGGCCTTCTCAGACGGGAGCGGGCTCCCGCATGCTCGCCAGCTCGTCGACGAACAGCTGAAGCGGACGGCTGACGAAGGCGTCCTTTCTCATGACGAACCGGGTCACGAGCCGACGTTCCGCCTCGGGGAACTCGTGAATGCGAAGCGCTCCCTCTTCCGCGCGCTTGGCGACGACCGCCCGCGGGAGCAGCGTAATCCCGAGCCCCGCCGCTACCCCTCCAATAATCGCCTCCAGCGTTCCGAACTCCATGATCTGGGGCTTCTTCCACGCGTTCGCCTTCAGCCATCTCTCCAGCACGCTCCGGTAATAGCAGCTTCCCGCGAAGACGAGAATCGGCTTGTTCGGAGCGTCGGCCAAGTCGGCGAGGCCGGGCTCGGACACGAGCACGTTCTCTTCCTCGAACGCGGGAATCGCCGTCAGCTCCTCGTGGTCTATCGGTCCCGAGATGAAGGCGCCGTCGACCTCGTAGCGCAAAATCTTGTCGGCCATCGGGGTCATGTAATCCGTCGTGAGGGTGATCGCCACGTCGGGATACTGCCGGTGGTACTTCGCCAGCAGCTTCGGCAGCCTGACCGCGGCGCATGTCTGCGACGAGCCGATCGTCAGCGGGCCGCGAGGCTCCGTCGCGGAGGTGACGGCCTTGGACGCCTCCTCCAGCAAGCCGAGAATCCGGTTCGCGTAATCGAGCAGCGACTTCCCGCTGGAGGTCAGCGTCATCCCCCGGTTGTGCCGATGGAACAACACCGTCCGAAGCTCCGTCTCGAGCTGCTGGACGCGCGCGGTCACGTTGGACTGGACGTAATTCAGCCTGGCGGCGGCCCGGGTAATCGAGCCTTCCTCGGCGACCGCCTGGAACACCTTCAAATCTCCGCTCTCCATCACGAATCTCCTCCGTTCCTCTGCGTTCTTCGTTCTTGGTATCAGAAAATGTGAACACAAGTATTCTTTTTAATTATTTTATCTGAAACCAAAGCCGAATTACAATACGTATACCAGACAGCGAATGGAGGAACCACCTATATGAATCGAACGAAGTATGCCTCTCTCGTGCTGCTCATGACGCTGATCAGCGGCCTCGCTTTCCCGGTCGGGCGGATCGGCATGAATCATGCCAGCCCCTTCCTGCTCATGGCCGTCCGCTTCCTGATCGCGGGCGCCCTTATGGCCGCCTTCACGGCGAAGCGGCGGCAGCCTCGCGGCCTCCGGCAATGGGGCCAGGTCGCCTTGATCGGAGCGCTCAATTCGGCGGGCGTGATGGGCTGCGCCTATTACAGCATGAATTGGATCACGTCGGGGGAATCGGCGATCCTGACGTTCGTCAACCCGCTGTTCGTCATCGTGCTCGGGACGCTGTTCGCCGGAGCGAGGTACGGCGGAAGGCAGTGGCTTGGCGTCGCCGTCGGCCTGCTCGGAGTCGTCGTCACCTTCGGCACGGAGTTCCGCGTCTCGCCCGGGACGTTCATCGGCCTGCTCGGCGCGCTGATCTTCGCGACCGCGACGCTGCTGGTCCGCAAGTGGGGGCCGACCTTCGACAACGCCGTCATGTCCGCGTACCAGATGCTGTCCGGGGGCGTCGTCCTGCTGATTCTCAGCTTCGCGTCGGAGCATCCGCATCTGGCGCTGAACGGGACGTCGGTCGCGGCGCTGCTGTGGCTGATCGCCGTCAATTCGATCGTGCAGTTCACGGTCTGGTTCTACCTGCTTCGGAACAGCGATCCGGCGCGCACGAGCGCGTTCCTGTTCCTGGCTCCGTTCTTCGGGGTGCTCGGAGGCTGGGCGCTCGTCGGGGAGTCGCTGCACTGGTACGTGGGAGCGGGAGGGGCTTTGATCTGCGCCGGAATCTTCCTGGTGAACTGGCAGGCGAAGCCGCGCCCCGAACGTCCCGAACGCGCCCCCAAAGTCGCCGGAGTATGATATAATACTTTATTATATCTCGATTCAACTGGAGGCTGAGGGAAGTGCTGGACCGTCTTCAAGTGTTGGCGGACCGATATGAGAAGCTAAGCGAACTGCTGTGCGACCCGGACGTCGTGAACGACTCCGCCCGGCTGCGCACGTACGCCAAGGAGCAATCGGACCTTAACGAAGCCTATCAGGCTTATTTGGAATATAAGTCGGTCACGGAGCAGCTCGACGGCGCGAAGGCGATGCTCGAGGAGAAGCTCGACGACGAGATGCGCGACATGGTCAAGATGGAGCTCGAGGAGCTGACCGAGCGCCAGAAGGAGCTCGAGGAGCGCATTCGCGTCCTGCTGCTGCCGAAGGACCCGAACGACGACAAGAACGTCATCGTCGAGATCCGCGGGGCCGCCGGCGGGGAAGAGGCGAACCTGTTCGCCGCGGAGCTGTACCGGATGTACGCCAAGTACGCGGACAGCCAGGGCTGGCGCACGGAGCTGCTCGAGGCGAGCGTGAGCGACCTGGGCGGCTTCAAGGAAGTGATCTTCACGATCAACGGCCAAGGCGCCTACAGCAAGCTGAAGTACGAGAGCGGCGCGCACCGGGTGCAGCGCGTTCCGGAGACCGAATCGGGCGGGCGCATCCACACGTCGACTTCGACGGTCGTCGTCATGCCGGAGGCGGAGGAAGTCGACATCGAGATTCTCGACAAGGACATCCGCGTCGACACGTTCTGCTCGAGCGGGGCGGGCGGCCAGTCCGTCAACACGACGAAGTCCGCCGTGCGCGTCACCCACATCCCGACCGGCATCGTCGCCACCTGCCAGGACGGCAAGAGCCAGAACGACAACAAGGCGAAGGCGCTGCAGGTGCTGCGGACCCGGATCATGGACATGAAGATCCAGGAAGAGGAAGCGAAGTACGCCGGCGAGCGCAAGGAGAAGGTCGGCACGGGCGACCGCAGCGAGCGGATCCGCACGTACAACTTCCCGCAGAGCCGGGTGACGGACCATCGCATCGGCTTGACGCTGCACAAGCTCGACGCGGTGCTGAGCGGCGACATGGACGAGATCGTCCAGGCGCTGTCGCTCGCCGAGCAGACGGAGCTGCTGGAGCGCGAGGGCATGGCGTAAGCCGGCCCGGCAGATGAGAAGGCAAGAATAGGACGGCAAGCGGCGGTCAACCCTTCTGCTAGGGGCGGCCGTCGTTTTTTGCATGAGAGGGGAATCGGGCGGTGGACGAGAGAGCGAAGCGGGAAGAACGGGAGATCGGGAAGAAGGGCGGAGAGGCGCGGGTAAGCTCCGCAGAGGCCGAGGGCCGACCGAGAGCGGCGAAGGAGCTTGCCGGAGCAGCCGGGGACGATTCGGGAGAGGGCGGGTTCGGTTCGGGAAAAGCGGCGGCGCATTCGACGGGGGAAAAGGCGAGGACGATCGGCGAGACGTGGCGGGCGGCGGCGGCTTGTTTGCGGGCGGCGGGGGTCGGCGAGGAAGACGCGAACGCCGAGCTGCTGCTTCTGCACTTGCTCGGCGTCGGCAAGGCCGAGCTGCTGCGCGATTGGCGCGAGCCGTTCCCCGAGGGGCGACGCGCCGAGTGGGACGCGCTGCTCGCGCGGAAGGCCGCGGGCGAACCGGCGCAGTATATCGTCGGCGGGCAGTCGTTCTACGGCCGCTGGTTCCGCGTGCGGCCGGGCGTGCTGATCCCGCGGCCGGAGACGGAGCTGCTCGCGGAAGCGGTGCTGGCCGCCGCCGGCGAGCTGGGCGGCGAAGGCGCGGCGCTGACGGCGCTCGACATCGGC
>NZ_JACJVR010000027.1 GCF_014212175.1 Cohnella xylanilytica
AATTCTATAATGTCAAAAAAAACCGCCGGCTCAATTGCCGGCGGTATCCTTGCGCTCAGTCGCCGTCCTCTCCGGCCGGGCTAGAATAGCCTGTCGCCTTACCGAGGACGGTAATGCTCGTTGAAATAATGGATCAAAAAGTCGTGGAACAGCCTCACGACAGTCGAAGGCTTCTCGCCGGCCCGCCGGATCAGCGCGATCGTCCGGTTGACGCCGGGCTCCTTCAGCCTGACAATGGCGGGCATGAACGTGCTGGTATGGCTAAGCGCCATCTCGGGAAGCAGGCTCACGCCCATCCCCGCGGCGACGAGGCCGCGGATCGTGTCCGTCTCCTCGCCCTCGAACCCGATCTTCGGGATGAAGCCGGCCGCCCGGCAAGCCTCCCAGACGATCGGGCGGAGCGAATAGCCGCTGCGGAACAGGACGAACGTATCGTCCTTGAGCTGGGCCAGATCGATCTCCGGCTCCTTCGCGAGCGGGTGATTCGCCGGAAGGATCGCGAACAGGTTCTCCGTCAGGACGACTTCCCCGCATACCTGGTCGGTCTTGTCGGGCATCGGCGAGATGAAGGCGAGATCGACTTCGGCTTCGAGCACGTCCCGGATCAACGAGGGGAACATCCCCTGCCGGAAGCGGAACTTGACGTTCGGATGCTTCGCGCGGAATTCGGCGATGACCTGCGGAATGAGGTGGATCCCCAAGCTGTGCGGGAAGCCGAGGCGAATCTCCCCGACCTCCGGATCGAGGAATTCGTGAATCTCGTTCACCGCCCGATCCAGATCCTCCAGAATGCCTTCCGCCCGCTTCAGGAACAGCTGCCCGACCGGCGTCAGTTGCACGTTCCGTCCGCGCTGCATGAACAGCCGGACGCCGAGCTCCTCCTCCAGCCGGTGAATCTGCCGGCTGACGGCGGACTGCGCGACGTGCAGCTCCTCGGCCGCCTTGGTCACATGCTGCATCCTCGCCACGTGAACGAAATATTGCAATTGTCGAAGTTCCACCTCGCCAGACTCCTTCCTCGTCGACTGCCCTTCATTTTCCCGCAAATTCTAATGTTCGCGTTATTCCCTTAGCTTCACCGTAACTCCCTATCGCCGTTCAGGAACTCGCCCATCTGGAGCCGAGAAGCCGGTACAGGACAAATCCCGCAACCAGACCGCCTATATGCGCCATGTAGCCGATGTTCGGCACGACGAAGGAGTAGATCAGCCCCGACGCCAGAATGCCGTAGACGGTCGTTCGCGAGCCCGGATCCAGCCGATGCCTCTGGAACAGGCAGATGTACAGGTAAGCTCCGTAGATGCCGTAAATCGCGCTGGATGCCCCTACGCCGTACCAATAGCCTCCCGCCAGCCAGGCGGACGCCAGGTTGCCCAGAACGCCGGAGACGAGGTAGAAGAGGGCGTAGCGCCAGTGTCCGAATATTCTCTCGAGCGGGGGAGCGAAGACGAACAGCCCGAACAAGTTGAAAATCAGATGCGGCCAGCTTCCGTGAAGGAACAGCGCGGCGAAGTAGCGCCACCATTCGTTGTAGGACGGGTCGCCGACGAACGCTCCCAGACGGTACAGATTGTCCCCGGAGAAGCCGCCGGTTCCAAGCTCGACCGCGAACATGAGCACGCATAATGCGATTAGGATGGTGTTGATCGGATAGAGCCGGACGTACTGCCGCCAGCTCTCGTACCGGACGAAGATCAAGGCTCGTTCCTCCCTGAGGTCGGTAGCCGCGCCGTTGCCGTATATTGGACAATGGCGAACGCTACGGATTATAATAAGTTCGGCAAGCCCATTCCCTGAAGGAGGTAATCCAAGTTATGAGCCAAGAACGCGCTAACGTAGCTACTTTTAAAGGCAATCCCCTGACGTTGATCGGACCCGAACTGAAGGTCGGCGACCAAGCTCCGGACTTCCAGCTGCAGAAGAACCTGCTCGAGACGGCTTCCCTGAAGGACTATGCCGGCAAGGTGAAGCTGATCAGCGTCGTGCCTTCCATCGACACCGGCGTGTGCGACGCTCAGACTCGCCGCTTCAACGAAGAAGCTTCCAAGCTCGGCGATAACGTCGTTATCCTGACCGTCAGCGCCGACCTGCCGTTCGCCCAAGCCCGCTGGTGCGGAGCCGCCGGCGTCGACCGCGTCGTCCTGCTGTCCGACTACAAAGAGAATGCCTTCGGTAAAGCATACGGCGTACTCATCAAAGAGTTTCAGCTCGACATGCGATCCATCTTCGTGCTCGACGCGAACGACAAGATCGCGTACGTCCAAGTCCTGAACGAGATGACCGAGCATCCGGATTACGAAGCGGCCATCAACGCCGTCAAAGCTCTGGTCTAATCAGGCTATATGGCGCCCCAGGCGCAACAAAAGCGAGGCAAGGCGCGCCGCCTTCCTCGCTTTCTTATGTTGGACGGATATTATTGCTTATAAGCGGCGAGCTTCTTATCGAGTACGGCGTAGATCTCCTGAATGACTCGATAATTGGCGCCTAAGTCCCCCAGCGAACCGCGGGAAGCGGAATAGATGTCGACCGCGGAGGATCCGGGACCCGTACCGACGATCTGAACGGTGATGTCCATCGTCCGGCCCGCCATCGTCCTCTTCTCCATCACGATCTCGCCGATCGTCGGAACTTCGTGCAGCACGCGATAACCTTGCATCTTCTTCAGGATCGATCCGACTTCTTCCCACGCCCGGTCTTTCGACAAGCGGTAATAATGGGATTTCAACTTCGGATCCTTCGCCTTGTCGCCCGTGTGTTCCTGGCTGCGAAATAATCCGATGAGCATTCGCTTAAGCAATACACTCTCTCCCTCCGGGTGCCAAATGCGCTATCAACTATCATACCACGCTTGTCCCGGGGATAAAAGCCAATATACAAAGAAAAACCCGCCTATGCCGTTCGACGTGCACGTTTCTGAACCCGCTCTCGCAGGTGGGTGTCCGCAGCGAAGCTTATTGACTTCCCCTTTCGAGGGCGTGCCAGCCGCTTGGCAATGTAGGACTCCCTTTGAAACAGCATTGGTTCAAAACATTATTCGCCGTGACGAACATCGCAGGAGGTAAGACCATTATAAGCATGTCGCGGGCAAAAGTAAACCCGCAAGACGAACCAATATCCGGTTCGCCTCCTCAAGGCTTGCCGGGCTCGTCCTTCGTCGGCGATTCTTCGATCGGAAGGTCTTCGTCCGGGTCCGCGCCGGCCGCCTGGGCCTTGGCCTGCATCTTCTGAATCGTGTGATAGAAGTTGAAGAAGGCGACGACGGCGATGATGCTGCCCATGAAGAACGGTATCAGGAATTGGAACTGGAACACGCTGATGTAAAGCACGAAAGCGCTCACGATCGCCGTCGACAAAGAGCGAAGCGGCCGGCCGATCGTAAGGATGACCGCGTTCTTGAGCAACTGAAGCGTCTTCATATGGAAGTGCGACAGCATCGAGAAGAACTGGAACATCGAGATAAACAGAAGAACCATGAGGGCCAGGAACAGAATCGCCAGCACTCCGAAGCCTTTGAGGTTCTTCAGATATACCTGGTAATCGATGATCAGAACGGCGAACAAGACCGCGTACAGAATACCTCCGACCATCGCTTGCAAGTAATTCTGCTTGTAGCTGCGGAAGAACGTCTTCAGCAGCGGCGCGTCCACTTCGCCCATGACCCATTTCCGGGCGACCGAGAACATGGCCGAGGTCGCCGGAAACAGGGTGAACGGGGACACGATGGAGATCAGGATGATGGAAAAGGTTAGCTGGTTCGTATCTGCCGCCGGCAGCAACGTGGCGAGCACGAGGAACCAGACCGGCAGCGAACACAACACCCAGAGGACGTTGGTCACAGACAACCTCATAATCCATTCGGATATCTTGTAGAAACCGCCCATCATGCCCCGCATTTCCATGGGAAGTCCTCCTAGGTGATGTCGTTATCGACGATTAAATGTTGACGAAATCTTCGTTGTGCGAGCGGGTGCCGCGGGAATCATCCCGGCGGTCTCCGCGCGGCGATCCGCCGCGGTACCCGCCGTCGTCGCGCCGGTCTCCGCGATAGCCGCCGCCTTGGCCGCCTTGGCCGCCGCTATAGCTGCGCCCCTGGCCGCCGTAGCTGCTGCGCCCTTGGCCGCCGCCGCCGTAGCCGCTGCGTCCTTGACCGCCGTAGCCGCCGCGCCCTTGGCCGCCGCCGTTGTAGCCGCCGCGGCGTCCGCCGCCGCCCCCGCGTCCGTCGAACTTGCGGCGCTTCGAGCGGATCGGGTCTTCCGGCGTCAGCTCGACGTTGACGTCCTTCTTGTCGCCCGTCAGCAGCTTCATCGCCGCGGACAGCAATTGAACCGAATCGTACTGCTCGAGCAGCTGGGCCGCCACGTACTTGAACGCCGACGTGTCTTCCTCGCTGCCGACCGCGTCGATGAGACGCTCGGCGAGGACGCGCTGCTTGCCTTCCATCGCTTCGGCCATCGTCGGCAGAGGCTTCTTGGAGATGCGGTGGCGCGTCACCTTCTCGATGAAGTGCAGGTGGTCGATCTCGCGCGGCGTGACGAACGTCCAGGAAGTACCTTCCTTGCCGGCGCGGCCGGTCCGGCCGATCCGGTGAACGTAGCTCTCGGGATCCTGCGGCAGGTCGAAGTTAATGACGTGCGTGACGCCGGAGATATCGAGCCCCCGCGCGGCCACGTCCGTCGCGACGAGCACGTCGATGCTGCCGTCGCGGAACTTGCGCATGACCGCGTCGCGTTGGTTCTGAGACAGATCGCCGTGCAGGCCGTCCGCGGCGTAGCCCCGCTTCATGAGCGCTTCGGACAGCTCCGCCACGCGGCGCTTCGTGCGCCCGAAGATGATGGCCAGCTCCGGCGGCTCCATGTCGAGCAGGCGGCATAGGCCGTCGAACTTCATCCGCTCTTGAACTTCGATGTAGAATTGCTGAATGTTCTTGTTGGTCGTCTGCGTCTTCGGAATCATGGAGATATGTTCCGGTTCCTTCAGGAACTGCTGGGCCAGCTTCTGGATGTTCGGCGGCATCGTCGCCGAGAACAGAAGCGTCTGGCGCTGCTCCGGCACGAGGCTCAGAATCGACTGGATGTCGTCCATGAAGCCCATGTCCAGCATCTCGTCCGCCTCGTCCAGCACGACCGTCTGGACGTCGTCCAGGCGGATCGTCTTGCGGTTGATGTGGTCGAGCAAACGTCCGGGAGTGCCGATGATGATCTGCGGCTTGCGGCGCAGTCCGCGGATCTGGCGGCCGATGTCCTGGCCCCCGTAGATCGGCAGCGAGCGAAGACCCTTGAAGCGTCCCAGCTTCTCGATCTCTTCGGCTACCTGGATCGCGAGCTCGCGGGTCGGCGTCATGATCAGGGTGACGATACGGTCTTCGGAGGCTTGGATCTTGCTGACGAGCGGGATTCCGAACGCCGCAGTCTTGCCGGTGCCCGTCTGGGCCTGGCCGATCATATCTTTACCGCTCAGAGCGACGGGAATCGCGTGAGATTGAATAGGGGTCGGTTCTTCATACCCCAGCTCCGTAATGGCTTGAAGAACGTCGGGCTCCAAGCCGAATTGTGAGAATGTACTCAAATTTTTTTCAAACTCCTTCTGTATTGGGCCTTCAATGTGAACGGCTTCCAAAAAAATATACAGTCCATTATAGCACAAAGGACATTGGAAACTCCAGTCATTCCGACAAGCCCCTTGTGCCAACCCTTCCCTTCCCCGTATGGAGGAGTTTCGCCAGGGTACCCTACTCACGAAAACCGCGAATATTTCGGAATCGAGGTGCGCTCCCGTGAACAAGTGGGTGACCCAGGGACTGTTCTTCCTTCTCATAGCGGGATGTTCCGCCGTCATCGCCGCCGGCTTCCAGCTCCTTCTCATCCCCGAAGGCCTGCTCAGCGGCGGCGTCTCGGGGGTGGCGATGGTCGTCGGATATATCGCCGGCTGGAACATCGGGTGGTTGTATTTTGTCCTGAACGTCCCCATTTTGATGTGGGGGTGGCATGCGCTCGGCAGACGGTTCGTCGTCTACAGCATCGTCTGCGTCGGCTGCACTTCCCTCTTCATGCAGGTGATCCCGACGGCCGACATGACGGACGAACCGCTTCTCGCCGCCGTCTTCGGCGGCGTCCTGGTCGGAACGGGCACCGCCGTCGTCCTGCGGTACGGGGGCTCCTCGGGCGGATTCGACATCGTCGCTTCCATTATTTCCCGGCACCGCGATCTCCCGGTCGGCATTCTTATCTTTATTCTGAATGCGGCGGTGGTGATCGCCCTGTTGTTCTACAATCGGGATTGGGATGCCGCCCTCTATTCTATGCTGTCGATCTTCGTAACGGGAAAAGTAATCGACGCGGTCCACACGCCGCACCGCAAAGTGACCGCGTTCATCGTGACGAACCGGACCGAGGAGCTGGCCGCCCGCCTGCTGCGGATTCCCCGCGGCGCGACGATCCTGAAGACGCGCGGCGCCTTCACGAGCGCGGAGAGGGACATGCTCATGACCGTGACGACCCGCTACGAGCTGGCCGAGCTGCGCAGGATGGTCCGCGACCTCGATCCGAAGGCGTTCGTCAACGTCGTCCAGACCGTCGACGTCATCGGAGAATTCCGCAAACGTCCCGATCGTTAAGCCTTCCCTCCCCTTCCTCTCTCCCCCTTCTCCACCGACTTCATTCCGCAAAATCCTACAAAATACCCCTGTCTCCCCCTGCCTAACTCGTTTATAATCGGGTCAAAGAGCTTATGGGGAGAGAATTCGATGAACGTCCTGCTTGCCTTGTTTCTTCTTCTTCATGCCTCCGGACACGATTCGACCGGGTCCGAAGCCGGGGACGGCGCCGGCCCCGCGCACGCGCGGAAGGCCCCGCTCGAGAACCTCGTGCGCTCCTTCTACATAGCCGCCCACGGGGGACGGCAAGGAACCGGGGCCGCGCCCGGCGGCGCGGAGTCCTCCGCGGACGACGAAGGCTTCTCCGATCCTCAACCCGACGCTCCCGAGGTGAAGGGCATTTACGTAACCGCGTACAGCGCCGGCGGAGCGCGCATGGCGACGCTGCTCGACCTCGTCGACAAGACCGACCTGAACGCCATGGTCATCGACATCAAGGACGACAACGGCTTTATCACATACAAGACCGACAACGAGGAGCTGCGCAAGCTCGGCACGCCGCAGCCGTTCATCAAGGACGTCGGCAAGCTGATGGATACTTTGCAAGCGCATCGGATTTATCCGATCGCCCGCGTCGTCGTCTTCAAGGACACGGTGCTCGCGAAGAAGCGCCCCGACCTGTCGTACGTGACCGGCGACGGCAGCGTATGGAAGAACGGCAAGGGCGACAGCTTCGTGAACCCTTACCGCAAGGAGGTATGGGAGTACAACGTCGCGATCGCCAAGGAAGCCGCCAAGCTCGGATTCAAGGAGATCCAGTTCGATTACGTCCGGTTCCCGGAGGGCTTCGAGAAGAAGGCGGATTACCTCCAGTTCGCGAAGTCGGACGAGTCCCGCGTCGACATCGTCTCCGACTTCGTGAAGTACGCCCGACAGGAGCTCGCTCCGCTCGGCGTCCGGGTGTCCGTCGACATCTTCGGCTACGCCGCATCGGTTCCGGCCGCGGAAGGGATCGGGCAGGACTTCGTCAAGATCTCGGAAGGCGTCGACGTCATCAGCCCGATGATCTACCCGAGCCACTACAGCGCGGGCTGGTTCGACCAGAAGAACCCCGACCTGGCTCCGTACGCGACGATAAAGGGAGCGATGGCGGACACGCACGAGAAGCTGGATCCCCTGGGCGACAAGCAGCCCGTTATCCGCCCCTGGATCCAGGACTTCACGGCGACCTGGCTGGGCAAGGGGCACTACGCGAAATACGGGGCCGCCGAAGTGTCGGCCCAGATCAAGGCGCTCAAGGAATCGGGCGTGACGGAGTTCCTGCTGTGGAACGCGGGCAACAAGTACAGCGCCGGAGCCCAATATACGCAATGACGGCGGCGTGACGAAAAAGCTGCAAGAGACGGGTCCGCGATCGGACCGTTCTCTTGCAGCTTTTTTCGTTCGCGATGGCGGTCTCGTCGACCGCGACCGCGCGTATCCGGCGAAGCCGGATGGAGGGACGGTCCGTTATTGCGCCAGCCGGATGGCCAGATTGTATAAGTCCATGTCGAAGCCCTTCTTCGTGGAGACGACCTTGTCGATATCCGTCGTGACGAGCTCGCCCTTGATGATGCCGCAGCCCTTCGCCGAATCGCCTTCCGTCAGCTTCTGCACCGCGAAGTCGCCGAGCCGGCTTGCCAGGATGCGGTCGTTGTGCGTCGGGGTGCCGCCGCGCTGGATATGGCCGAGAACCGTCACGCGCGGTTCGATGCCGCTGTATTCGGTAATCTCGCGGGAGATGTCCTCGCCCTTGCCGGCTCCCTCCGCCACGATGACGATACTGTGGCGCTTGCCGTTCTGGAAGTTCTCCTTCATGCGGCTGGAGATCTCCTTGATGTCGAACGGCACTTCCGGAACGAGGATCGACTCGGCTCCGCTGGCGAGGCCCGCGTAGAGCGCGATGTCTCCGCAGTGGCGGCCCATGACCTCGACGACGGACGAACGCTCGTGCGACGTCATCGTGTCGCGAAGCTTGTTGATCGCGTCGACGACGATGCTGACCGCCGTGTCGAAGCCGATCGTGAAGTCGGTGAACGGGATGTCGTTATCGATCGTTCCCGGGAGACCCATCGTTTTGATGCCGAGCTTGCTAAGCTTGTTCGCCCCCTGGTAGGAACCGTCGCCGCCGATGACGACGAGGCCGTCGATGCCGTTCTTGCGGAGCACTTCCGCTCCGCGCTGCTGGCCTTCGGGCGTCAGGAATTCCTTGCAGCGCGCCGTCTGCAGAATCGTCCCGCCGCGTTGGATGATGTCGCCGACACTGCGAAGATCCATCTGCCGCAGGTCTTCGTTCAGCAGCCCTTGATAGCCGCGCTGCACTCCGTAAACTTCCAAGCCGCGGAACAGCGCGCTCCGCACGACGGCCCGAACCGCCGCGTTCATCCCTTGGGAATCGCCTCCGCTGGTCAATACGGCAATCTTCTTCACTGCGCTCATGAACCTTACCCCTTTCAGCTGTCTCGTTGCTCCTCGGTTACATCGCCTTGCGTATCCAATTGGTGTTTAACCAGAAAAACACGCGCGTCCAAGGACTGCCCTTCATGAGCAGTCTCGCCGTCCTTCGCACGCTCTGCTGTCCGCGAACCTTCGGATCGGACAAATACAGGGCGACCAGGCCTTCCACGATCATCCGGTGGAACCGGGCGAACGGCAGCCGGTCGGCCGACTCGCGGGCGGCCCGAACCATGCGGAGCATCCGGTCTTCGAGTTCCTCCTGGCTGTCGTAGTAGCTGCAGAAGTTCAAGTCTCCCCCGAGCTCGTCTTCCGCCTGGTCGATCAAGTAATCGAGCAAAATATGAAGCCCGTTGATCGAAGGGAAGTACGACTCCCGGATCGTCCTGCCGCGGGACGGATCCAGCGTCTCGTCGCTCGCCGCCAGGAACAGCATGAACATGCCCAGCGTCGAACCCGTCGCGGCGGCGAATTCGTTCCACTTCAACTCGGGAAAATGGACCGAATGCCGCGACCACCATTCAAGCAGGCGCGCCTCGCGCTCGTTCTTGTCGATGTGCTTATACACCTGCAAATCTCCGTACAGAGAGACCAGATACCGGACTTCCTCTTGAACGAGCGGATAGGAAGGAAGGCGCTCCGCGCAGGACTGGCAACGCTTCACCAGCGCGTGAAGATAACCGCCGTCGTCCTGTTCGTCGCGAAGCTCGTAATAATTGGCGAGCGGCGCTCCGGGAGTGACGGCGTCCAGCATGCTCCGGTGGAGAAGCCGGAAGTCGTCCGGGTCCAGCGAGGTGCTGCGGTCGCACAGGTTGTCCAAGTAATCGCTGATCGTCTGCAACGCCACGATCAGGGGAATGAGCACGTCCCGGCTGCCTAGGTTCGCCGCGGCGTACACGGCTCCGCCCTGGCAATGGAACTCCTTGGCCGTCATGCTGTCCAGCGCCTGCTTCCTCAGCTCGGGATCGGGAATCGATTCCGCCATCTTCCGCCAGCCGCCCAGCTCCTCCCGAACCTCCGGAAGAATATACCTGTAGACCCGAACCATCAGGGAGACGGGTCCGCGGGGCGAACGGCCGGCGAGCAAAGTGTTGTCGGTCAATGCGGTACCTCCGGTTGCTTGCGAGACTTCAGCCGTGCCTGCGAGTCTCTTCTTCGAAATCTTGTTCGGTGCGATACCAAATATTCAAGTCGTTGATTCGGCTGGCCAGCTCCGCGATCTCGGAATTCAAGCGGCACGATTCCGCGAAGTCTTCCTCTTCGAAGAGATCGATCTGCTTCTTCCGGATCCTCTCTTCGAAGACGGCGATCCGGTCGGGAATCCGTCCCCGGATGGTCTCCCACTTCGCCAGAACGGCGGCTTGCTTCTCGCGGCTCAGGCGCTCCCATGGCAAGGTCAGGCGGGGAACGGCGATGCCCAGCCGGCCGTCCAACGCGAATTGACCGTCCGCCCAGCTTCTCTCGTTAACCCATTCTCCCATATTCAGCCCCTGTTCCATACATCATTCTCTAATTTATCATTTCGACAAAGCTAAATCCAGTGAAAAAGTGTTGAAAACAGCCCCCGAGCGTGGCCAGACCTGCTATAATACACGGGTACGCAGAAGGAGATGAAGCCGTTGTCCGCCTCCGCCGAACCCGTCGCCTTGAAGCGGCTGTTTTTCTTTTTTATCCCGCTCGGCTTATCCGCTCTATTAATCAATCTATCGCACGTGGTCATTAACGGGACGCTGGCCCGCGCGGAAGAGCCGGAGCTGATCCTGGCCGGGTACGCGACCGCCATGAGCCTGCTTACCGTAACGGAGAAGCCGGCCGTGCTGTTCCGCGAGACGTGCTCCGCTCTCGTCCGGGACCGGGTGTCCTTCTCGGCCATCCGCCGCGTCGCGTTCGTCGTATTCGGCGGCTCGCTCGTGTTCGGCGGGATGATCGCATACTCGCCGGTCGGGGGATGGATCTTCTCGGGCGCCTACGGAGCCGATCCCGAGGCGGCCGAAGCCGCGACGGACGTCTACCGCGTCCTGATGTTCCTCAGCCTGTTCTCCGGAATCCGCTGCCTCTATCAAGGCGTTATCATCTACCGAATGCGCACCAAATGGCTGACGATCGGCATGATCTTCCGTCTCGGCGGAATGGTCGCGTTGTCTCAATATATATTGCATGCCGGCGTGACCAGCTCCAGGCAAGGAGCCGTCATCTTCGTCTTCGGCATGATGATCGAAGCCGCCGTCAGTTGGCTCGAAGGCCGCAAGCTGGCCAAGGAGCTTCCGAAGCTCGATCCGGAGAGCGAGGTCAAGCGTCCCAAGCAGGTGCTTCGCTTTTACGGCCCCTTGCTTTTCTCGTCGTTCGTCGTCCTCTGGGTGCCTCCGGTTCTGAACGCCCTTCTCGGCCATACCGACCGCGGCACGCTGGCCATCGCTTCCTTCGCCGTCGCGGGAAGCTTCATGAATCTGGTGCTCGGCTTCTTCAATTACTTCCACCAGATCGCTCTGCAATTCTACCGTACCGACCCGATGCAGGTGATTCGCTTCGTCCGGATCATGGCCTTCATTCCGGGGGCGTTGATCGCGTGTATGGCGTTCACGCCGGCCGGGCCGTGGATCTTCGTTCATCTGATCGGCATCGAAGATCGGCTGCTCGATTCCAGCATCCACGCGCTGCGGGCATATCTGCCGTTCGTTCTCGTCTTCCCTTGGCTGGATACGCTGAACGGCATCATTCTGTCGAGCGGGCAGACCAAGCTCATGTTCGGCTCGCAGACGGCCAACGCGCTGACGACCATCGCGCTGATCGCGACGCTGACGCTGGCGCTGCCGGATTGGACCGGAACGCTCGGCGCGCTGGCCCAATCGGGAGGCATCGCGGCCGAGCTCGCGTTGCTCTACGCGCTGTACCGCCGAAGCCGGCGAAGCGGACGAATGGACCGAATCTCGACCATTGCACCAGGGGGATGACTTCAAAATGAACTTCTTGCGAACCGACAACGGACAGATCGCGGTACTTCGGAGCCTGCACTTCATGAACTACGCGACGATGGTTCTTGTCGTTACTTTTTTCCCGCTGTACTTCGACGATCTCGGCTTCTCGAAGCTTCAGATCGGGGCGGTTTATTCGATCGGGCCGATGCTCTCGATCTTCTCCAACCTGCTCGCGGGCTACGCCGCCGACCGGTCGAAAGCGCTTCGCCGCGTGCTGAACCTGATTTTCCTCGGGCAGATTATCGCTCTCGCCCTGCTGCTGCCTCAGAAGGAATTCGCCGTCATCTCCGTCCTGATGGGCGTCTTCTACTTCTTCCAGACGCCGGTCAACTCGATGATGGACAGCCTGACGCTGCTGGCGGCGAGCCGGACGAACCGTTCGTTCCCATCGATCCGGATGTTCGGATCGCTCGGCTACGCGACGTGTGCGCTGGCCTTCGGCTTCCTGCTCAAGTCGACAGGCTCCGACTGGACAATGTGGCTCGGCCTTGCGACAGTTGGCTGCTCCCTCGTCCTCTCGCTCGTGCTCGGCAACTTCCAGGCGAGCCTGAGCAAATTCGATGTCGGCGGGCTGTGGGTCATTCTTCGCCGGAAGGAGACTCTCGTTTTCTTCGGGCTGGTCGCCCTCGTCTCGGTCTCGCACCGCATCAACGAAGGGTTCCTGGCGGTCGCCATGCGCGAGCTCGGCGGCAGCAGCTCGATGATCGGCGCGGCTTCCCTCGCCTCTTCGGTCAGCGAGATCCCGATCTTCTTCCTGCTGGCCCGGTACGGCCACCGCTTCCGCGAGATTCCGCTGCTCGCCGTCGCCAGCCTGATGTACATGGTCCGGCTTTTCCTGCTCAGCATCGCGAATGAGCCGATCGCCTTCGTCTTCCTGCAGATGATGCACAGCGTGACGTTCGGCATCTATTACATCACCGCGCTGCGCTATCTGCAGTCTATCGTTCCCGACGAGTTCCGCTCGTCCGGACAAGCGCTGTTCGGCATGGTGTGGACCGGCGTCGCGGGATTGATCGCCGGCACGCTCGGCGGCTGGCTGTACGACGCCTTCGGCCTGAGCGCGGTGTTCCGGTCGGGCTCGATGTTCGCTCTGGCCGCGGCGGTCGGCTTCCTGTTCGTCCACTTCCGCCGGGCGAACGGATAAGCCTCCGCCGATCGCTGTCGCTGCTGGTTCCGCGACTGTCGTTGCTGCTATCGTTGATGCTGCTATCTCGTTGCTGTTATCGTTGATGCTGCTTTCGTCACTGTTATCGTTGTTACGTCGCCGCGGCCGCGCCTCGCTTCGCATTGAAGCGTGCCGCAGCCCTTTTTGCGCATTTTAGGCATATCCCCATACGTCAGGCGCGTCTTGGCGTCCTGCCTGATTTTTGGGCTTATCCCCATACGTCAGGTATACATACCTCATGAGTTCCCGACTCTTACGGATTCTTAAATCCAATTTTCCGATAAGTCCGCTTATCAAACCGATCCCATCGTCTTATACTCACTATATCTGCGTTTTGGCTGAGAGCGGTGCGGCTGGTCCTCCATCAAGTTTACGAGTACATGCCATAAACGCGTCTGAGCAGCGGGGATAAGACCGGTAGTCGGTGCAAGTCCCTGTGCTGAGCCATGGGGATAAGCCCAAAAAGCGAGGCAATCTCCATACTGAGCAGAAGGGATAAGACCGGTAGTCGGCGCAAGTCCCTATGCTGAGCCATGGGGATAAGCCCAAAAAGCGAGGCAATCTCCATACTGAGCAGCGGGGATAAGACCGGTAGTCGGCGCAAGTCCCCATGCTGAGCCATGGGGATAAGCCCAAAAAGCGAGGCAATCTCCATCCTGAGCAGAAGGGATAAGACCGGTAGTCGGCGCAAGTCCCTATGCTGAGCCGTGGGGATAAGCCCAAAAAGCGAGGCAATCTCTATACTGAGCAGAAGGGATAAGCCCGGTAGTCGGCGCAATCCCCCCATGCTGAGCTATGGGGATGAGCCCATAAACGGTGCAAACTCGATACCGAGCAGAAGGGATAATACCGGCAGTCGCCGCTAAAACGATCAAAAGCTCCGTTCCGCTGCCCGCAGGCAATGGAACGGAGCTTTATTCTCGCAATTGATTACTCTCAGCCGGTCTCCGCCTGAGGCGGCTCCCATTCGTTGGCCTCGTCCCGGATCACCTGGATCCGGGAGATCCGCAAGTGGTCGGTCTCCTCGACGACGAACCGGAACCCTTCCTCGAGCTCGACAGCCTGGTACCGCTTCGGCGGAATCTCGATCTGCGAATACATCCAGCCGCCGATCGTGTCGTAATCCTCCGTTGGGATATCCAGTCCGAAGAAGCTGTTCACTTCCTCGATCAGCATCATGCCGTTGATGGAGTAGGTCGAATCGTCCTTCTTCTCCAGGTTCGGCCGCTCCTCGTCGAATTCGTCCTGAATCTCGCCGACGATCTCTTCCATAATGTCTTCCAGCGTGACGAGGCCGGACGTTCCGCCGTACTCGTCGATCAGGATCGCGATCTGCGACTTCTTCTTCTGCATCAGCTTCAGAAGCGTGCTGATCGGCATGCTCTCCGGCACCGTCGTCAGAGGACGAAGCAGCTGCCGGATGTCCTGCACGGAATTCTCGGGGACTTGGAGCAAATCCCGGATATGGATGAAGCCGATAATGTTGTCCTTGTCGTTCTCGCACACCGGATACCGGGTATGCATCTCCTTCAAGGCGATCTCCTTGTTGGCTTCGAACGATTGATTCGCGTACAGGCAGATCATCTCGGTCCGAGGAATCATGATCTCGTGCGCGTTGGTCTCGGCGAATTCGAAAATATTGTCCACCAGAGTGAGCTCCGTGTTGTCGATGAGGCCGCTCTTGTGGCTCTCCTTCATAAGAATGCGGATCTCTTCTTCCGTATGCGCCGACGAGATCTCGTCAGCGGGCTGAATGCCGACCATCTTCAGAATGAGATTCGCCGTTCCGTTCAGAAGCCAGATGAACGGGCTCATGATCTTGCGGAACACGATCAGCGGCCCGGCCGCCCACAAGGTGACCGTCTCCGATTGCCGGATGGCCAACGTCTTGGGAGCGAGCTCGCCGAGAACGATATGCAAGACCGTAATGAACGAAAAGCCGATGACGAACGAGAGCGGATGAACCCAGCTCTTCGAGAGACCCATGCCTTCGAATACCGGCTCCAGTGCCTTCGCGATCGTCGGTTCGCCGATCCAGCCTAGCCCCAGCGACGCCAGCGTGATGCCAAGCTGGCAAGCCGACAGATAGGCGTCGAGATGGCCTGTCAAATGCGATGCGAGCTTCGCCCGCTTGTTGCCCTCCTGCACCAACGTGTCGATTCGGGTTCCTCGCACTTTGACCATGGCGAATTCGACCGAGACGAAAAATCCGTTCAAAAACACCAACAACATAATCAAGACCAAGTCCACCGCTAGCGGAAACGGGTCATCGCCCAAACGATTCCTATCCTCTGCGGGAGAGGATAGGTACACCTCCTTTATATCGAAAAAGATAAATTATGGAAAATGAACGAGATTAAACTTTATTCTAGCTTAGTCGAAGATGAGCCGGATCGTCAAACGACGGTTCGCCCCGTAAAAGGACGCAGTACCTATCTCTATTCGCGCGTACCCGCCTCTCATGCCGATTTTCCCGGCTCAATCGGTCTATATCCGCCATTACCCGCTCAGATGGCCTCTCTAACCCGCAAGGTTTGGCCGCTTCGGTATTTTTCAGACCTTGCACGGAGCATGAACGACGCGGGAATCTTCGATCTGGACGGTGGCGTGCAAGACGCCGAACCGCTCCTCCAGGAGTCGGAGCGCCTGCTGCAGCAGGCGCTGCCCGTCCGCTAGATCGTCGATTCGCAGATGGCAGCTGATCGAATCCATCCCTGATGTGATCGTCCAGATGTGCAGGTCGTGAACGTCCAGCACGCCGTCCAGGTTCGCGAGCGCCTGCTTGACCTGTTGGTGGTCGATCGAACCGGGAGCCCCTTCCATCAGAACGTGCAGCGTGTTCTTGATGACGCCCCAAGCGCTGCGCAGGATAAGAACGGCCACGACGACGGAGATGATCGGATCCGCGATCGTCCAGCCGAAGGCGTAGATGACGAGCCCGGCTACGATCGCCCCGATCGAGCCGAGCGCGTCACTCAGAACGTGCAGGTACGCGCTTCTCAGGTTGACGTTGTTCTTCACGTCCCCCTTGCTCATTAGAGCCCAAGCGCTTGCCAGGTTGGCGAACAGGCCGACGGCGGCGATCGCCATCATGGGCAGGCTGCTCACTTCCGGCGGCTCGAACATCCGGCCGACCGCCTCCCAAGCGATAAAGCCGGCCACGACGAACAGGGCGACAGCGTTGAGCAGAGCGGCCAATATCTCGAAGCGATGATAACCGTACGTCTTGCTCGGAGAGGCCGGCCGGGTCGCGAAGCGAGCGGCGAGCAGGCTGAGAGCCAAGGCGGTCACGTCGCTCAGCATATGCCCGGAGTCGGACAACAAGGCCAAACTGTTGGTCAGAAGCCCGCCGACGAATTCCAGGATCAGAATTCCCGCGGTGATCGAGAGCGCGATGATGAGCCCGGACCGGTTGCCGGCGGCATCGTAATGATGGTGGTGTCCGTGATGGCCATGGCTGTGACGATGTCCGTCATTGTGATTATGACCATGGTCGTGACCGTGATTGGGGCTGCGACCGTGACTATGGTTATGATCGTGACTTTGGCCGTGATCGTGACTTTGGCCGTGATCGTGACTTTGGCCGTGATCGTGACTATGGTTGTGATTCTTGCCGTGATGATGTTCGCCGTTCATGCGGATTCCTCCTAAGGATGCTCGGAATGGTCGATCGCTTGCTTCAGCAGGGAGATGACGTGGCTGTCGTCGCAGGAATACAGCATCGCGTTCCCCTCTCTCTTATACTTCACCAGCCGAATATTCCGCAGGTAGCTCAATTGGTGCGAGACCGCCGATTGGGACATGTCGAGCACCTCGGAGACGTGGTTAACGGAACACTCTTCTTGGGATAATAAGTACAGAATCCGGATTCGGGTCGGATCTGAGAACGCTTTGAAGATCAACGACACGTTCTCGACCGTTCCCGCGGATAGAAGCCGATGCTCCTCTTCCCTCACGGGCTTCAGCTCCTTAAGTCAACCCTTTAATTATATGAACATATGCTCATATAAGATTATGTTCGAAATTTCTACTGATGTCAACACGGCGAGAAAAGAAAAAAGCAGACGCCGAACGATCGGCGACTGCTCTCTTTCGTTATTCTTTTCCCATTCCCCTGCCCGTCCTGCGCCGAAGCCCTTGGTTGTGCCGGATCTTGTCCTCCATTCCCTGCTCGCTCGCTTCGTAGAAGAAGCGATCCCGAATTGGGTCGGGCAAGTATTGCTGGTCCACGTAATGCCCGGGAAAATCGTGCGGGTACTTGTAGCCGACATGCCCCAGCTTCTTGGCCCCGCTGTAATGGGCGTCCCGCAGATGAAGCGGGACTTCCGCCGACTTCAGGGAGTCGAACGATTCCATGATCCGGCCGATCGCTACGGCGATGGAGTTCGACTTCGGACTCTCCACGGCGAACAGAATGGCCTGGGCGACGATATATTTGGCTTCCGGCCAACCGATCCGGTGGTACGCCTCCATCGCGCTGACCGCTTGAACCATCGCTTGCGGATTGGCGAGGCCGATGTCCTCGCTGCACGCGACCGTCAATCGCCGGAGGAAAACCATCGGGTCCATGCCCAGCTTCTCCACGGCATAGAGGAACCAGAACAGCGCGGCGTCGCTCGAGCCGCGCACGCTCTTATGGAAGGCGGACAACACGTCGTACTGCGTCGACTCGTCCGCCTGGACGGTCGGCTGCCGGATCGATTCCTCCGCCACCTCGAGCGTGACGCGCACGGTGCCGTCCGGCTCGGAAGGCGTCGTGACGGCCGCCAGCTCCAGCGCCGTCAGCGCGCGGCGAATATCTCCGTTGGCCATGGCCGCGATATGCTCCAGCGCCTCTTCGTCCACGCTCAGCTTCATGAAGCCGAGCCCCTTCGCCGAATCGGCGAGCGCTCTTCGCATCGCCAGCATCGAGTGTTCCTTCGTCAGCGGCTGCAGCCGGAACAGCGTGGAGCGCGAAAGCAGCGCGCCGTTCACCGAATGGTACGGGTTCTCGGTCGTCGCCCCGATGAAAATAATGGTGCCCTTCTCGACGGCGGGCAGCAGGGCGTCCTGGCGCGCGCTGTTGAAGCGGTGCACCTCGTCGAGGAACAGGATCGTCTTGCGTCCGTACATGTTCTTGTTGCTCTCCGCCTGCTCGATCACCTCGCGGACGTCCTTCACCGAGGCGTCGACCGCGTTCAGCCGGACGAAGTCTCCTTCGGTCCGCTTCGAGATAATGTGGGCCAGCGTCGTCTTGCCGCAGCCCGGGGGACCGAACAGCACGATCGAAGAGACCGCGTCGCCCTCGATCGCCCGCCGCAGCAGCTTGCCCGGTCCCACGATATGCTCCTGCCCGATATATTCCTCGAGCGTCTCCGGCCTCATGCGGTCGGCCAGAAGCCTGGCCCGAGGCTCGGTCTCCGCCCGGAAGCTGAACAAATCCATCGCTCTCCCGCCTTTCTACTCTTCCATCATAGCAGAACGCCTGCTCGATCGGAAGACGAACGGGAACGGGCGTTCCTCAGGGAGCGGCTACATTTTCCGAATCGCCGACGAGACCAGGGAGCGCCTCTCCCGGATGTAATCGCGAATGATATCGGCCTCGCCCAGGAACTCCCCGTACGACCAGCGGCGCATGCGGTCTTCCCGAATGTAAGGGGCCAGCTTCGAGATCATCTCGTCGACGACGGGCATAATCTTCCGTTCCGTGAACGGCCCCTGAAGCGCCCGGCCCAAAATCGCTTTATAGCGAGCCCGGAACGAATCGTGCTCCAGCAGCTTGCGGGTCAGGTGGTTGTAGCCCGTCACTTCGACCAACCCGCTGGACACGAGACGGCCGTAACAATTGCGCCCCCATGTCCCTTCGTAGTCCCAAGGGATGATCCGAAATTTGCCCGTCTTGCGGCTTCGGTACAGGGCGTAATTTTGCTCGAAGCCGTCGTAATTGCCGGTGAGCACCGCCCCCGCCAACCAGCGCAAGTAGTTGTCTACGTCCAGTCTCTTGTTCAGGAATGCCGCCGCGCGGCTGCCGGTGCGTTCGTTCAAGCCTCGGATAAAGGCCGTTAACCGGGTTCTCTCGCGTGCATCCCCCGCCCGATGCTCGTAACCGGACATCAGAGACGACTTGTTCCGGTTCGTCTCGGGATTCCGGATCCCGAAGTCGGCGTTGTTGTTCACCGCATAGAATAACGAAGAGTAACCGATCCCCCTGCGACGGAAAAACTTGCGCTCCACCCCCTCGATCTCCAAATAGACGCCTAGCGGCTCCCCGTTGCGGGTCAGCCGCACGTGCTTCGTGCGGGGGCTGGGTACCCCGATCTCCGAGAAGAACCGGAAGGACAACGCGTTGCGGATCATGGAGGGGTCGTCGAATTCCGCGTTGTAATGGAAGGATTGGCCTTGGCGGACCACTTCGTACGACCGCTTCGGATATCCGCGGGTATGGCCTCCCCGGTATCGAACCGATATCGGAACGGATCGTCCGTTCGTATGCATGACAGCGGGAACGAACCGGTCGTTCCATAAATTCCGCTCCAGCTCTTCGCTCTCGGACTCCCCGAGTTGCAGCGCTCGCACCGGTAATGACATGCCGTCTCCGCCTTTCCTTGGGCAGGGCTAACGTTCCTGTATAAGGTATGAGTACCGGTCATACGCGGAAACGGCGTTCGTCTAGTTCGGAGGCGCGAGCCGAACGCGGAGATCGACGAATCGAACGATAGCAGAAAAAACCGCCCCGGGAACCGAGGCGGTTAATCGCTTTACGATTTTTTCTCGTTATCGCTTGCCGGAGCGGCCTCCCGAACGCTTGCCGGAGCGACCTCCCGAACGTCCGCTGGAGTGGCCTCCCGAGCGCCCGCTGGAGTGGCCTCCCGAACGTCCGCTGGAGTGGCCCCCCGAACGCCCGCTGGAGTGGCCTCCCGAACGTCCGCCAGAGCGGCCTCCCGAACGTCCGCCGGAGCGGCCTCCCGAACGCCCGCCGGAGCGGCCTCCCGAACGTCCGCCGGAGCGGCCTCCCGAACGTCCGCCGGAGCGGCCTCCCGAACGTCCGCCGGAGCGGCCTCCCGAACGCCCGCCGGAACGGCCTCCCGAGCGTCCCCCAGAGCGCCCGCCGGAACGGCCTCCCGAGCGTCCCTCAGAGCGCCCGCCGGAGCGGCCTCCCAAAGTCTCCGCGTCCCAAGCGCCCCAGCTGAGATCGGAAGCCGCTGCCCCATTGCCAAGTTCGTTGCTCATTTAAGAAACACCTCCTAATCGTTAGGATGGTTCAGTCTATGAACAACCCGTCCCCCCCGATAGAGACAAGCGCAGAAGCGACGGCAAAAGGGGCATTCTTTCCCTATCATTTCGTGGAATTTCGCGTGGAATCGGACAACCAACCGTATCTCATCGATTCCGGTACACATAGGAATAGATTACAAATACACTTCCTGCACAGGTTCAAAGGAGGGATAAATCCAAGAAGAACAGATGCCTCTCCATCGGTATAACAGCGTCTTGTCGTCAAGCCGCAGGCCTATCGGGCATCCACCCAGCGGCGACAGCTTGCGAGAATCTCAACTATTGGAAGGAGAATGATCTATGTATATGGGATTCTATCCGGTTCAAAGACAAAACGCGGGGTATTATCCTGTACAAAATCAGACGAGCGGCGGCCAACACGCTCGGCGGAGCGGCGGCAACCGCACTCACCGCAGCGGGGCCCAAGCCCAGCAAGCGGCCAACCTGGTCGGCCACCATGTCAAAATTAACCGGGGCGGTCCGGACAGCGTCGAAGGAACTCTCATCGCCGTTCCTGGCGACTATCTGGTTCTCTCCGGCGCCGACGGAGTCGTCTATGTCAATGGAAGCCACGTCAAGAGCATCACGGAAGGGAACCGCTCGCAGAACCGCAGCCGTTCCGTCGACTTCGTCTCCGCCTCGAGCTTCCAGTCGCTGCTGAGCAAACTTCGGCTGCAATTCGTTCAGATCAACCGCGGCGGACCCGAGAAAACCGAAGGCTTCCTCGCCGAGATCAACTCGGACTTCCTGCTGCTGATCGTCGGGCGTGAATTCGTCCGCGTCCCGCTGTTCCATATCAAAACCATCAGCGTGACGAGCAACAAAAGCGGCAACAACAAAAGCGGTAGTAACAATAATAACAAAAGCGGAGGCAATAAAAGCGGCGGCAACAAGAGCGGAAGCAACAAGAGCGGCAATAAATCCGGCAACAGAAGCGGCGGTCGCAGCGGCGGAAAAAGCGGCAGCGGGGGTCGCAGCGGCGGAGGCCGTTCCGGCGGTCGCGGCGGCAGCGGACGAAGCGGCCGGTAAGTTAGCACCTCCTGTGCATCCGAACGAGAGGGGTTGACCAATCGGGATGAGTCCACAATAAAGGAGGTGCCCCCGCGAAGCTCATGGACACTTATTTGAATAAACCCGTCGTCATGACGGTATCCGGCAAAAGAATCCCTATCAAGGGCACGCTGATCGACATCGGCACGGATATCCTAGTCCTGCACAACGGCTTCCAATTTCTATACGTCCCTCTGATCCACATGCAGCAATTGACGCGGCTTCCCGCCTTCGATTCCGACTTCGGAATCGCGCCGGAGCCGCCGCTCGACCCGACGACGGAGCTGTCGTACCGCAAAGTTCTGCTGAATGCCAAGGGCATGTTCTCGGAACTGTATATCGTCGGCAATCACGCCGTTCACGGCTACGTCACCAGCATCATGAACGATTTTTTTGTCTTCTACTCGCCCATGTTCCGATCCCTCTACGTCTCGATGCGCCACCTCAAGACCCTGATTCCCTACGACCCCGAGACGACGCCGTACGCGCTGGAGCAGGAGAAGTTCCCGGTCAATCCGTCGCCTACGTCCTTAGCCCGCACGTTCGACCAACAGCTCAAGAAGTTCGAGGGCGAATTCGTCGTGCTCGATCTTGGGGAACATCCGGGCAAGATCGGGCTGCTGAAGTCGGTCAAGGGCAATCTGATCGAGCTGGTGTCCGCCGACGGCTACAGCACGTTCATTCACCTCGATCACGTCAAAACGATTCATCGTCCCTAGTCGCCGACCCCGCCGCGGGAGCCGAACCGGCTTCCGCGGCGCTTGGCGTCTGCCAACATTTACTTGCCGGCGGCTCTTGTCCTATAATAGGGCATGGAGGTGATCGCCATGATCAGCCAAGCATTGATCGACAAACTGAACGATCAAATGAACTACGAATTTTACTCGTCCCAGGTCTACCTGGCCATGGCCGCCTATTGCTCTTCCGAGAGCTACGACGGGTTCGCGAACTTCTTCATCGTGCAATCCGAGGAAGAGAAGTTCCACGCGATGAAGATCTTCCACTTCATCAACCGTCTGGGCAAGCGCGCGATCGTCAGCGGAATGGAACATCCGCAGAACGAATACTCTTCCCTGCTGGAGACGTTCGAACACGCGTATTCCCACGAGCAGACCGTCACGAAGCGGATCTACGAGCTGTCCGACGCCGCATGGGCGGAGAGGGAGCACGCGACGATCAACTTCCTCCAATGGTTCATCGACGAACAGGTCGAAGAGGAATCGACCTTCGACGGCATCATCCAGAAGCTGAGAAGGATCGACAGCGACAGCAACGCCTTCTACATGCTGGATGCCGAGCTCGCGAAGCGCACCTTCTCCCCGGAAGCGGAGGAGTAAGGCAAGAGCATCCCGCAACGAAGACAAGGGTTGGAAGGGGAGACCGTCTCCCCTCCAACCCTTGTTTGGCGTTGCGTAACGAGCTCAAGCCTTGTCCGAAGGACGCTTCAAGCCCAACGCGAGCTTATCGACCGTCTTCTCGATCCGGCTAGCCCGGGTCTCGGCCCGCTTCGCTTCCGTCACCCATTGGATATATTCCTTGCGATGGGAAGGAGCCAGCTTGGCGAAGACGGCCTCGGCGGCCGGATGCTCCCGGAGCGCCCGCTCCAGGTCTTCCGGCACGGGCAGAGGCTCGGCGGACGCGGCCGGCTTCGCCTGGCGCCGTTCGGCCGGGGTCGGACGCGGCTGCGACTCTTCGCCGCGCGGACGGAACCGCATCGCCGACCAGGTGTCGTCGACGGAGATGAGAGAGACGCCTTCCCAGCCGCCGCCGTCACGACGTCCCAGCCCTTGTCCCGGTTCAGGTCCGTCTTCAGCTTGGAGGTGCCCTTCGGATAACAGAGCCAGAGCAGGCCGTCCGGCTTCGCCGCCCGGATCGCTGCCGGCGCCAGGCTCTCGACGTCGGCGACGCCGCTCGCGAACAGCTGCACGAAGTCGTACGAGCCCGACTCCGCCGCTTCGTCCAGCCGCGTCTCTCCCTCCGTCCGTCCGATCTTCTCCGCGTACCCTTCCGGCGCCAGGAGAAGGGCGACTTTGCCTTCCGCCGGCACCCTCAGCTTGCGAACGAGAGCCTCATCCATTGGCCTCGCGCTCCTTCTTCCCCTTCTCGAGCAGCTCCCGGAACACGACGCTCACCATGATCAGCCCCGCCACCGGCGGCACGAAAGCGTTGCTCGAAGGCGGCTGCTGCGCCTTGCGGATCTCCTTCGGCGCCGTATCCGGAACGATCCGCTGCGTGACGTCCTCCAGCGGCTTGATCGGCTCCTCCTTCGAGAAGACGACCTTGACGCCCTTCTTGATGCCTTCCTTGCGCAGCTTCTGACGAACGACGCGGGCGATCGGGTCGACGCTCGTCTTCGAGATGTCCGCCACCTCGAACCGGGACGGATCCATCTTGTTGGCGGCTCCCATGCTGGAGATGACCGGAATGTCCCGCTTGAGGCATTCCTTGATCAGGTGGATCTTGTAGGAGATCGTGTCGGAGGCGTCGATGACGTAATCGAGCTCGTACTTGAACAGCTCCTCGTACGTCTCCTCCGTATAGAACATCTTGAGGGCGATAGCGTCGCATTCCGGATTGATCAGCTTGATGCGGTCGCGCATGAGATCGGCCTTCGGCTGGCCTACGGTCGTCGTCAGCGCGTGAATTTGCCGGTTGATGTTGGTGATATCCACGACGTCCTTGTCGATAAGAATAAGCCGGCCGACGCCGGATCGGGCGAGCGCTTCGGCCGCGATCGCGCCGACGCCGCCGATGCCGAGCACGGCGACGGTGCAGCCCTTCAGAATATCGAGCCCCTCCGGGCCGATCGCGAGTTCGGTTCTCGAGAATTGATGTAGCATGCTTCGTGTCAGCTCCTTCTCCATAGGCAGGAAAGACGCCGCGCCCCGTCTAGGGACGGGAAACGCGGCGCTTCCTGCGATTAGGGACTGTCCTTAAGCTTGGCCGGCCGTCTCGGCTTCGGCATCGGCGGGCGCCGCCGACTTCGCTTGGGCGGCGAGCGCCTTGCCCGCGAGCCGGATGTGCAGATCGTCGAGCTGGCGGTCGGCGACGGCGGACGGAGCCTCGCAGAGCAGGTCGGTCGCGCTGGCCGTCTTCGGGAAGGCGATCGTCTCGCGCAGGTTCGTCCGGCCGGCGAGCAGCATGACGAGGCGGTCCAGGCCGAACGCGATGCCGCCGTGCGGCGGAGTGCCGTATTCGAAGGCGTCGAGGAAGTAGCCGAACTCCTTCTTCGCTTCCTCCGGCGAGAAGCCGAGCGCCGCGAACATCTTCTCCTGCACGTCGCGGCGATAGATCCGCATCGAGCCGCCGCCGACTTCGTAGCCGTTCAGCACGATGTCGTACGCTTGCGCGCGGATCGCGCCCGGGTCGGTGTCGAACAGATGCAGATCTTCGTCGTGCGGACGGGTGAACGGGTGGTGCAGAGCGACGTAGCGCTTCGCCTCTTCGTCCCATTCCAGCAGCGGGAAGTCGACGACCCACAGAAATTTGTACTGGCTGTTGTCGATCAGACCGAGCTCGCGGCCGACCTTCAGGCGAAGGTTGCCCATGACGTCGGCGGCCGTCTTCAGCTTGTCGGCGGAGAAGGTGAGCAGGTCGCCTTCTTCGACGTTCAGCCGCTCGGTCAGCGCCGCGATCTCTTCCGGCTTGAAGAACTTGACGATCGGGCCGCGCCATTCGCCGTCCTTGACGGTAATCCACGCGATGCCCTTGCCGCCGTAGCGGGCGGCGAACGGCTGCAGATCGTCGAGCTCCTTGCGGCTCCAGCTCGCGCAGCCCTTGGCGTTAAGCGCCTTGACGACGCCGCCGGAAGCGGCGACGGACGCGAACACCTTCACGTCGCTGTTCTTGACGATGTCGGTCACGTCTTCGATCTCGAGGCCGAAGCGCAGGTCCGGCTTGTCGGAGCCGTACTTGTGGATGGCATCGTGATACGTCAGCCGCTGGAACGGAGTCGGAATCTCGACGCCGATCGTCTCGCGGAACAGCTTCGCCGTCAGCTCTTCCATCATGCCGAGAAGCTGGTCCTGAGACAGGAACGACGTCTCGATGTCCACCTGCGTGAACTCCGGCTGGCGGTCGGCGCGCAGGTCCTCGTCGCGGAAGCAGCGGGCCACTTGGTAGTAGCGCTCGATGCCGCCGATCATGAGCAGCTGCTTGAACTGCTGCGGGGATTGCGGCAGGGCGTAGAATTCGCCCGGATGCACGCGGCTCGGCACCAGGTAGTCGCGCGCGCCTTCCGGCGTGCTCTTCGTCAGAATCGGCGTCTCGACGTCGATGAAGCCGTTGTCGTCGAGGTAGTCGCGGAATACCTTCGTCGCCTTCGAACGGAGCCGCAGCGTCTTCTGCATCTCCGGCCGGCGCAGGTCGAGGTACCGGTACTTCAGGCGGAGCGCCTCGTCCACCTCGACGCCGTCCTCGATCGGGAACGGAGGCGTCTTCGCGCTGTTGACGACTTCGACTTCATGCACTTGAATCTCGATCTCGCCGGTGGCGAGGTTCGGGTTGAACGTCTCGGGATCGCGCTCGACGACTTTGCCCTTGACCGCGAGAACGTATTCGTTCCGCGCCCGGCTGCCGATGTCGAGAGCCTGTCCGGAGAATTCCGGGTTGAAGACGATCTGGACGATGCCCGTCCGATCGCGCAGGTCGATGAACAGAATGCCGCCGAAGTCGCGCCAGCCTTGGACCCAGCCGTTCAGAACGACCGTCTCTCCTACGTGTTGTTTCGTTAACGTGCCGCAATCTCGGTTTTTGAGCATCATGATTGACGTTCCCCTTTTCCTATTCCGTAATAATGGACTTGATCGTCTCCGCCAGTCCGCTGAGCGGAACTTGCCGCTGCTCCTGCGCGGCCATGTTCTTCAAGGCGATCTCGCCGCGGTCCAGCTCGTCGTCGCCGAGAATGGCCGCGAACTTCGCGCCCGCGCGGTCCGCCGCCTTGAACAGCGCCTTCGTCTTGCGGCCCTGGTAATCCCGCTCGACCGCGAGCCCCGCTTCGCGCAGCCGGTGCACGATGCCCGGCGCTTCGCGCTCGGCGCGTTCGCCCATCGCGATGAAGTAGACGTCGACCCCGGAGCCCGCGTCCGGCTTGACGCCCTGGCTCTCGAGCAGCATCAGCGTGCGCTCGAGCCCGATGCCGAGACCGACGCCGGGGCGGTCGTCCCCGCCGACCTCGGCGACGAGGCCGTTGTAGCGCCCGCCGCCGCCCACCGTGTCGATGGCGCCGATGCCTTGCGCCTTATACTCGAACGCGGTGTGCGTGTAGTAGTCGAGCCCCCGCACGAGACGCGGATTGATCGCGTACGGGATCCCCATCGCGTCGAGGCACTCCCGCACGCGGGCGAAGTGCGCCTCGCACTCCTCGTCGAGGCTGTCGAGAATCGAAGGCGCGCCTTCGAACTTCGCCTGGTCGACCTTGCAGTCGAGCACGCGCAGCGGATTGCGCTCCATGCGCGACTGGCAATCCTTGCACAGACTGTCCTTCATCGGCGTCAGGAAGTCCAGCAGCTTCGCCCGGAACGCCGCCCGCACCTCGGGCGTGCCGACGGAGTTGATCTCGACCGTGACGCCGCTAAGCCCCAGGTCCTTATAGAAGCTGAAGCCGAGGGCGATCACTTCGGCGTCGAGCGCCGGATCGGCGGAGCCGATCGCCTCGACCCCGAATTGGTGGAACTGGCGGTAACGCCCGGCCTGGGCGCGCTCGTAGCGGAACATCGGGCCGATGTAATACAGCTTCGCGATGTCCGGCTCGCCGTACAGCTTGTTCTCCACGTAGGAGCGGACGACGCCCGCCGTTCCTTCGGGCCTCAGCGTCATGCTGCGGTCGCCGCGGTCCGTGAACGTGTACATCTCCTTCTCGACGATGTCGGTCGTCTCGCCGACGCCGCGCTGGAACAGCTCCGTCGTCTCGAAGATCGGCGTGCGGATCTCCCGGAAGCGGAAGCGCCGGCACAGCTCTCTCGCGGTCTTCTCCACGAATTGCCATGTCTCGGAGTTGCCGGGCAGCACGTCCTGCGTGCCCGGCGGTTTCTGGAACGCCATGTTGAATCACCCTTCCTTCGTCTTGCCTGCAACCGTAGGCGCGTCCGCCGCACTAAAAAAGCTCCCGTCCCCGGCATGCGATAGAAGCATGTCAGGGACGGAAGCCTTCGATTCGTCTTCCGCGGTGCCACCCGTCGTTCGACGCCGTTCTCCGCGACTAAGGGTTCCCCATCGTCCGGAGCGGCCATCGCTCTCGTCCGGTTAACGCCCGGCCGCGCCTCCGCGCTACTGATGCGGCCGCCCAGGGGCGGCTGCCGTTCGCGCGAGGTTCTCGGGGAGGTCGTTCGTCCGGTCATCAACGGAGAGCTTGCAGCCGAAGGCTCTCTTCTCTGGAGATGTGGGGCCGGAGTACTGATTCCCGTCATCGAATCATGGCTAGATACAGTTGAGTCCTATTCTAATCCATCGGCAGGAGACCTGTCAACTTGCGCTTGCCCGTCTTGCGCTTGCCCGTCTCCCCCGATGGGCAGCGCTTCCAATTCCGGGACGGTGTGCTATAATACGGGGCAAACGCTTCCATCGCGAGGGAGAAGATGCGACCGTGTCCTCCGTTCAAGCCGCGCGCGTCCCCAAAGTCCGGTCCCTGCGCCGGACGCTGGTCGCGTACCTGATGATCGGCTGCCTCATTCCGCTTCTGTTCGTCTGCCTGCTCACCTACTCCTCCATCTCCTCGATCTTGACCGGCAAGATCCAGACCGGCATCGGAGCCGGCCTGAAGCAGGAGGCCGACCGGCTCGAGAACGCCCTGAACAACCTCGACTTCGCCTCGAAGCAATTCGCTCTCGACGGCCAGATCGTGGACGAGCTGTCGGCGTATCTGCAGGAGAGGAAGATCTACCGGAAGTCGCAGCTGATGGATTCCATCAACGCGAAGATGAACCTCGTCAATTTCACCAATCCGTACCTCGGCCTGACCGCTTACATCCTCCCGGACGCCTCGGATTCCGTCCTGTTCTCGAACCTGAGCATGGAACGGAGCTTCGACGCCGGCAAGCTCCCCCTCTTCGTCGAGAAGAACGGCGCCAAGTATTACGGCCCGCACAAGACGATGTACTACAACAGCAACAACCTCGTCTTCTCCGAGATCCGGAGCGTCCAGGTGCAGGGCGAACGGCAAGCCTACATTTACCTCGAGACCAATTACGATCTGTTCGTCAAGGTGCTGAGCCGCCAATCCTACGGCATGAACGTCGTTCACCTGCTCGTGAGCCAGCAGGGCACCGTGACCGCCGTCGAGAACGAGCGCCTTCCGGACTCGGTGCTCGAAGCCGTTCGCGCCGAGCGGACCCGAAGCCTGTTCCGGGCCGGAGACTACCACCTGTTCCGCTACGTCAGCCCCCAGGGCTGGCAGCTCGTCGCGGCCGTGCCGGAATCGTCGTTCAACGGGGAGATCTACTCCTGGATCCGGAAGATGATCGTCCTCGGCCTGTCCACTCTCGTCTTCGCCGCCCTGCTCGCGTTCCTCATCTGGAAGCAGGTGTACCGCCCGCTGCGGAAGGTGAACGTGGAGATCGTGCGGCTCGCCGAGAACCGGACGTCCCCCGTGGCGTTCACGCAGGTCGAGGAATTCGACTTCGTGCTCAGCAACTTCCAGACGATGAAGGACAAAGTCAACGAGCTGATCGCCGCCGTCGCGCGCAACGAGAAGCAGAAGAGCCGATTCGAGATCGAGAAGCTGCTGAGCCAGATCAACCCCCATTTTCTGCACAATACCTTGAACACCGTCCAGTGGCTCGCGCGGATGAACGGCCAGAAGGAGATCGACAAGCTCGTCACGCTGCTCGTCAAGGTGCTGCATTACAACCTGGGGAAAACGAGCCTGATCGTAACCGTGCGCGACGAGATCGACGCGATGAGCAATTACATGGAGCTGCAGCGCATTCGCTACGACTACGAGTTCGAATTCCATGTCATCGCCGAGGAGGAGATCCTCCGGATGCCGGTGCCCCGCTTCCTGCTTCAGCCTCTCGTCGAGAACGCGATCTATCACGGGCTGAGCGAGCGCAACGGCCGCATCGAAGTGTCCGTCGTCCCGTCCGGTCCGGACCATGCCCTGCTCAAGGTCGAAGACAACGGAGCGGGTCTCGATCCGCAGGAGATCGCGCGGCTGCTGTCGGAGGAGAACGAAGGCGTCAAGCGTCGCGGCATGGGCATCGGCCTCTCGTACGTGAACGGCATGCTCCGCCGGTTCTACGGGGAAGGAACGAGGCTCATGATCGAGAGCGAGCCCGGCCGCGGGACGTCCGTCTCCATCCGGATCCCGAGACGGATCGCCGACGACCTCGAGGAGGAGCGGCTGTCCGGGTAGAAAACGGTTCGATCCGAAGAGACTTTGGTTCGACAGAAGCAGACAGCCCTCCTTCGACGGAGGGCTGTTTTCGCTCTCGGCGGGGGCGGGGCCAGGGGTACAATGTAAACGCATTCGAATCCCGCAGTTAGGAGAGACCCCTATGGCCGCAACGTCCGGCAAGCTCGAGCTGGAAGCCCAAGCCCCTTACTTCCGCCGAGGCTTGCCCAACAAGTACAAGCTGTTCCTCATGGCGTTCCCGTTCCTCGTCGTCACGTTTCTCTTCTTCTACCTGCCGATCTACGGCTGGATCTACGCGTTCTACGACTACTTCCCCGGAATCCCGTTGTCCAAGACGCCGTTCGTCGGCTTCAAGTGGTTCCGGACGATCGCCTCCAACCCGATCCAGACCGAAGAAGTGCTGCGCGTCATGAAGAACACGCTCGCCATGAGCGGGCTCGGCATCGCCACCTCCTTCTTCCCCGTCGTCTTCGCGATCCTGCTCACCGAGGTGAGGACCGGCTGGTTCCGCAAGATCGTCCAGACGCTGACGACGATTCCGAACTTCATCAGCTGGATTCTCGTCTACTCGATCGCCTTCACCCTGCTCTCGGTCGACAACGGCCTCGTCAACACGCTGCTCGTGAAGCTCGGCATCGTAGACCAGGGAATCAATTTTCTCGCATCCAATTCGAACGTATGGGGTCCGATGATTCTGTGGTATTGGTGGAAATCGCTCGGCTGGACCGCGATCATCTACCTGGCCGCCATCGCCGGCATCGACCAGGAGCTCTACGAAGCCGCCGAAGTCGACGGGGCGTCCCGCTTCCGCAAGATCTGGCACATCACCGTCCCGAGCCTCGTGCCGACCTTCTTCGTGCTGCTGCTGCTCGCCATCGGCAATCTCGTCAACAACGGCATCGAGCAATACTTCGCGTTCCAGAACGCGATGAACAAGGACACGATCGAGGTGCTCGACCTGTACGTGTACAACATCGCCTTCAGCAACAACTTCCCGTTCGCCACCGTCGTCAGCATGCTGAAGTCGATCATCAGCGTATTTCTACTGTTCCTCGCGAACGGCCTGTCCAAATGGGTTCGCGGCGAATCGATCCTGTAAGCGGAGGTGCGGCCGTCCGATGAGATCCTCGCGGCTCAGCGCGGGAAGCGCTGTTTTTCAAGTCGTCAATTACACGTTCCTCGGTCTCTTCACTCTGTCCTGCGTGTTCCCGTTCTATTACCTGTTCATTAACACGATCAGCGACAACAGCTTGTCTTCCACCGGCTATATTACGTTCTATCCGCGCGGCGTTCACTTCAACAATTACATCGACGTGCTCAAGATCAGCGGACTCGGGCAGGCCGCGCTCGTCTCGCTGTACCGGACCGTCGTCGGCACGCTGCTGACGGTCGGGGCTTCCGCCTTCCTCGGCTACCTGTTCACGAAGCGGGAGATGTGGGGGCGCACCCTCTCGTACCGCGGCGTCATCGTGACGCTCTATTTCAGCGCGGGGCTTATCCCCTGGTACCTGACGATGCACAATCTGCACCTGACCAACAACTATCTCGCCTACGTGCTGCCTTCGATCATCTCTCCGTTCAACATCATCCTGGTGAAAACGTACGTCGAATCGCTTCCGGCTTCGCTCGAAGAATCGGCGGCGATCGACGGCGCGGGCTACCTCCGGATCTTCGGCAGCATCGTGTTCCCGCTCTGCATGCCGATTCTCGCGACGATCACGATCTTCTCCGCCGTCTATCAGTGGAACGCGTTCGTGGACACGGCCTTCCTCATGACGGACACGAAGTATTACACGCTTCAGTATTTGCTGTACCGGTACCTCAACGAGGCGAGCTCGCTCGCGAACCTCATCAAGAACTCGTCGGACTTGTCCGCCGTCAACGTGCAGAGCATGCAGACGCCGACTTCGATCCGGATGACCGTCACGATGATCGTCGTGCTGCCGATCCTGCTCGTCTACCCGTTTTTCCAGCGGTTCTTCGTGAAGGGCATTCTGCTCGGCGCCGTGAAGGGCTGACAAGCTTTCCCATTCCGGGAATCCGGAAGTGGGAATCCGAAAGCGGGAGTCCGGAAATTCGACTATCGGGTCGTTCCCCGTTACCGGCGGGGTGGACTAATAAATGATCAAGGGGTTAACACCACAAGGGAGGCAACGAATCGATGAAATTCAGAACTATCGCGGCTTCGCTGCTCGCGATCAGCCTGGCCGGGGCGATGACCGCATGCAGCGGGAGCGGAAACGGAAGCGGAGGCGGCAAGAATGGGGCTTCTTCCGGAGGCAAGGAGCCGGCCGCCGCGACGGCGACCGCTTCGGGATCGGGCTCGCCGGAGACTTCGGCTTCCGGGCTCGACCGTTCGAAGGAGCTCAAGCTGACCGTCTTCTCGACGACGGCCAACTACGCGGGCGAACAGACCGGCTGGTTCGCCAAGATCATCAAGGACAAGTTCAACATCAAGCTGAACATCATCGCCTCCAACCTGGACGGCGGCGACAACAAGATCGCGGCCATGATGGCCTCCGGCGACATGGGAGACATCATCGTGTTCGGGGACGACAAGGGCAACTACCCGAACGCGATCAAGGCGGGACTGCTGCTCGACTGGACGAAGGACGGCCTGCTCGACAAGTACGGGCAGGACATCGTCAAGAGCTTCCCCAAGGCGATCGAGAAGGCGAAGATCTCGTTCGGCGGCGGCAGCGCGGTATACGGCATCGGCAACAACGTGGCGACCAACCAGCCGGGGCCTTCCGAAGGCAAGGACATGACGTGGGGGCCGGATCTGCGCTGGGATCTGTATCAGAAGATAGGCGCGCCTCCGATCGATTCGATCGAGGACTACCTCCCCGTTCTGAAGAAGATGCAGGAGCTCGAGCCGACCAACGAGCAAGGCAAGAAGACGTACGCCTTCTCCCTCTGGTCGGACTGGGACGGCAACTACAAGTTGACGCTCGCCAAGCAGTTCGCGAACATGTACGGCTACGACGAGATCGTCGACACGGCCGTGTACGTCAAGGCCGACGAGCCGAAGTACTACGACTTCCTCTCCGACGAGAGCTGGTACATGAAGTCCCTCAAGCTCTACTTCGACGCCAACCAGATGGGGCTCGTCGACCCGGACTCCCTGTCCCAGAAGTTCGACGAGGTGACGGCCAAGTACAAGGACGGCCGCCTGTTGTTCTCCTGGTTCCCGTGGCTGGGCGCGGCCAATTACAACACGCCGGAACGCACCGCCCAAGGCAAAGGCTTCGCGCTCGTTCCGTTCAAGGGCGAGAAGGTCTGGTCCACCGGCTTCAACCAATACGGGGGCAACGGCATCCTCTCCATCGGCGCGAAGGCGAAGGATCCGGAGCGGATCATGGAATTCATCAACTGGTTCTATACGCCGGAAGGGGCCATGATCTCGGCGGGCGGAGGCACCTCGATCCCGAACGGCCCGAAGGGACTGCTCTGGGATATCGGCTCCGACGGCAAGCCCTACGTGACCGACCTCGGCTGGCAAGCCTACCAGGATCAGAAAGGAACGCAGATGCCGCAGGAGTACGGAGGCGGCAGCTTCGACAACGGCATGAACAAGATCAACTTCTCGTTCGTCGTTCCGTCGCTCACCAATCCCGAGACGGGCGAGCCTTACGACCATAACCTGTGGGAGACGTCTCTGAAGCGCAATCCGACAAAGCTGGACAGCGACTGGCGCGAGAAGATGGGCGCCCTGACGGCGAAGGAATACTTCGTCAAGAACGATATGGTCGCCGTCGCTCCCCAAGGCTTCACCGGCAAGGAGCCGCTGCAGATGGATCAGGCGCTTCTGCAGAAGAACAAGCAGATCGGCACCGTCATCCAGCAATATTCCTGGAAGATGGTGTTCGCCAAGAACGAAGCGGAGTACGAGAAGCTCAAGGCCGAGATGCTCAAGAAGGTCAAGGGACTCGGCTACGACGAGGTCATGGCGTTCTCGGTCAAGAAGGCCGAGGAATTGTTCGAAGCCCGCAAAAGCGTAAGTCCGTAAGCCGCCGGCGCCCGACGGCGAGCAGCCGCTCGTTATCTTCGGATAACGGGCGGTTTTCGACCTTTATCCGCTTTTATTTATGTTATAATCCAAATATATCCATCCCCATATCCGCCTAAGGAGGCAGCTGACGATGATTAGAGCCGTCGTTGTCGACGACGAGAGATTGGTTCGCAAAGGCTTCATCTCCCTGATCGATTGGTCCGCGCACGGCATCGCGATCGTCGGAGAAGCCGGCGACGGCAAGTCCGCCCTGGACTTGCTGGATACCGTCGAGGCCGATCTGCTGTTCACCGACATCACGATGCCGCACATGTCGGGCTTCGAGCTCATCAAGGCGGTGCGGAGTCTTCACCCCCGGATCCGATCGGTCGTGCTCACCTGCCATCACGAATTCGATTACGTCCACGAAGCGCTAAGGCTCGGCGCCATCGACTACATCGTGAAGACGCTGCTCGAGCTGGAGAACGCCGACGACGTCATCCGCCGCATTCTCGAGCGCTTCGACTGGGAGGAAGCGAGCCGGGCCGCCGGCCTCGCCGCCGATTCCCGCAAGCGCATCGCGGCCTCCTCCGCCCTCCTGTTCGTCCCCCGCTCCCGGGAGGAAGCCGGCGGGGACCTGCTTCGGCTCCCTTCCGTTCGCCGCAACGCCCTTCTCGATCTCGGCCGCATGTGGCTGTCCCCGCTCGTTCATCCCGTCCGCCCCGAAGAGGCGGCCCGCGAGGCGGCGGGCGAATGGGGAGACCGCTGGCGGATCGTCTCGCTCTCCCGCGTCGGAGACGAGCCGCTGGACGAAGTCTCGTCCGTCCTCGAAGCGGCTGTTCCCGGGCTGCTCTTCTACTCCCGCGCGAAGCCCGGCGAGGCCGTTCGCGCCGATTATCGGGAGCTGGCGCGGCCCGCCGGCGCCGTCCGCGGGGCGGACGCCTGCCCCGAGCTCGACCCGGAGCGCGATCCCGATCTGAGATGGGCCTTCTGCGCGGAGGACCGGGAGCGGCTGCTGAGGCGGATCGCGGAGAAGAAGCCCCCGAAGGAGGCGATCGAGGAATTCGGAGCGCGGCTGTGCAGGGAATGGGAGCCGCTCCTGCTTCGCCCCGCGGAGGCGGAGCGGCTTCGCGAGGAGACGGAGCGGAACGTCTCGTGGGCCGACTGGGAGAATTGGCTCGGCCGGTTCTCGGACAAGGCCAAAGGCCGCATGGCGGAGCTCGGCCTGTCGAAGGAAGTGATGCTCTGCCTGCTGCGGGCCGTTCAGTTCATGCGCCGGCACGCGGGGAACAAGATCAACCAGAACGACGTCGCCGCCCACGTCAGCATGAGCCGGAGCTACTTCAGCCAATGCTTCGCCCGGTTCGCGGGCCAGTCGTTCGGCGACCTGCTGCGGACGATGCGCCTCGAGAGGGCGAAGTCGCTGCTTCTCACGACTTCGATCCCCGTCTACGAGATCGCCGCTGCCGCCGGCTTCGAGGACGACAAGTACTTCAGCAAGCTGTTCCGCGACAAGGTCGGCAAGCTTCCGACCGAATTCCGCGCCTGCGGCGGCGAGCGGGACAACGGTTCGAACCGGGGGGAAAACGGATGACAAACCGCGAACCGTCTTCGCGCGGGAGAAGCCGATTTTCTCTCTGAATCGACTGCTCGGAACGATTATTATGTAAGCGCAACCATTGTTAAGGATGGCGCGCTTCGAAACGGAGGCCCACATGCAAGCGAATCGGATGTTCCTGCCGGCGATGGCTGCGGCGATGCTGCTCGGAAGCGGCGCGTTGGGAGGCTGCGCATTCGGCGTCGGCGGAGACGGAGACGGTGCCGCGTCGGACCGGACGGGCGAAGCCGGCGATCCTGCCTACGCGAAGTTCGAGGAGCCGGTCGTGCTTCGCATCGGCTTCAAAATCCCGGACGCGAGGCTTACGACCGGCGACACGAACGACAACAATCCGATGTCGCGCTACCTCGAGCGGATGACCAACGTCAAGGTCGTCCACTCCTGGGAAGCCAAGGGGGACGACGCCTTCTGGCAGCAGGCCGAGCTGGCCGTCGCCTCGAGCGATCTGCCGGACGCGCTCGTCGTCAACCGGGAGCTGCTCGACAGGCTTGTCAGCCGCGGGCTCGTCGAAGATCTTGGCGCGACGTTCGAACGCTACGGGTCCCGGCTCGTCAAGGACTTGTACGACTCCACCGGCGGGAAGGCCCTCGCGGAAGCCACCTTCGGCGGCAAGCTGTACGGCCTGCCGAACGTCGCCATCGAGGCGGACGCGATGTCGCTGCTGTGGGTCCGCCAGGATTGGCTCGATCGTCTCGGCCTGGCGGCTCCCGCCACTCCGGACGATATCGGCCGCGTCGCCCGCGCGTTCGTCGAACGCGATCCGGACGGCAACGGCAAGCGGGACACGGTGGGCCTCGCCGGCTTCAAGGGCGTCGTCTACGGGCAGAAGCCGAACGTCGGCGGGTTCGACTCCGTCTTCGGCGCCTACCGCGCCTTCCCGAAGAACTGGATCCGCGGCGCCGACGGACGTCTCGTCTACGGGTCGATCGCGCCCGAGAACAAGGAAGCGCTCGCCAAGCTGGCCGAGTGGTACAAGCTCGGGCTGATCGATCCGCGGTTCGCCCTGTACAAGGAACCGCAGGAGCCGATCGTCACGAACCGGGCCGGCTTGTTTTTCGGTCCGTGGTGGATGCCCTATTGGCCGCTGTCGGAAGCGGTGGCGACCGACACGAAGGCGGAATGGCGGGCCTACGCGGCTCCCGTCGACGCGGCCGGCAAGTTCGCGACGCATCTGGCTCCCGTCACCGACCGCTATCTCGTCGTGCGCCGGGGCTACGAGCATCCGGAGGCCGTCGTGAAGCTGCTTAACTTTTTTACCCGGCTCGAGCGGCGCCAGGATCCCAATGCCGAGGAGGTCAAGCTGATCGACGAATTCGCCGCCCGGACCGGCATCCAGCCCCGCGCCTACTATCCCTTCGACCTGCTGATCGACGACGCGGACGCGATCATGCGGCGGTACGAAGGCGTCCAGAGCGCGCTCCGCGGCAAGCTGACGCCGGATCGGCTCGATCCCGACACGCGCAAGGTATACGAGTCGACGATCGAGGAAGAAGCGAACCCGAAGAAGGACCTCGACGGCTGGAAGGAAGCCCAGGCTTACAAGTACGGGGTCGGGGCGTTGATCGAGGCGCCGATGGTCAAGGTGCGAAGCGAGTTCTACGGGACTACGGAGACGATGAAGGCGAAGTGGGCCGAGCTCGAGAAGCTCGAGAACGAGACGTTCCTGAACATCATCGTGGGCGACTTGCCGGTCGGCGCCTTCGACGGATTCGTCGAAGAGTGGATGCGGCTCGGCGGCGAGCGGATCACCCGCGAGGTCGAGCTTGCGATTGCGGCCGATCCGATGCCATGAAGGGAGGTGACGTACGGGCCGAGGCCCGCGCACGGGCGAGCGGCGACACGTCGGCGCCGCGCCAGCGTTGCCAGATTCGAGCAATTTATCTCTCGAGGAGGTATCGTAATGTTAGTCCATTGGCGAAAAAGAGCAAGCGCGGCGTTCCTGGCCGCCGCTATCGTCGTCTCGGGGGTCCCGTTCGCGGGTCAAGCCCCTTCGGCCCACGCGGCCGGAAGCGAAGCCTACGATTGGCGCAACGTCGTGACCGGCGCGGGCGGCGGCTTCGTTCCCGGCATTATTTTCAACGAGAGCGAACCGAACCTGATCTACGCCCGAACCGATATCGGTGGCGCCTACCGGTGGAACGAGGCGACAAGCAGCTGGACCCCCATCTCCGATTCGGTCGGGTGGGAGGATTGGAACAAGAACGGCGTCGACGCGCTCGCCACCGACCCCGTCGATCCGGACCGGGTCTACATGGCGACGGGCACGTATACGAACGATTGGGACACGAACGGACAGATCATGCGGTCGACCGACCGGGGCGAGACTTGGGAGTCGACTCCCCTGCCGTTCAAGGTCGGCGGCAACATGCCCGGGCGCTCGATGGGCGAGCGGCTCGTCATCGACCCGAACAAGAACAACATTTTGTTCTTCGGGGCAAGAAGCGGCAACGGCCTGTGGAAAAGCACCGATTACGGCGTCACCTGGAGCAAGGTGACCAGCTTCCCGAATCCGGGCACGTACATTCAGTTTCCGGGGCAGGAATACGGCAGCGACATCGTCGGCCTCTCCTGGATCACGTTCGACAAGTCGACGGGCTCTCCCGGCAGCGCCACGCAGACGATCTACGTCGGCGTCGCCGACAAGGAGGGGAACAACGTCTACCGGAGCACGGACGGCGGCGCCACTTGGGCGGCCGTTCCGGGGCAGCCGACCGGCTTCCTGCCGCATCACGGCGTGCTCTCCTCCACCGGCAAGCTGTACATCTCCTATAGCGACGGCGTCGGTCCGTACGACGGAGCGAAGGGCGAAGTGTGGAAGCTGGACACGGCGACGGGCGTCTGGACGGACATCAGCCCCGTTCCGAGCAGCAGCGCCGACGATTACTTCGGCTACGGCGGACTCGCTGTCGACGCCCAGCATCCAGACACGGTCATGGTCGCGACCCTGAACTCCTGGTGGCCGGACGCGAATATCTACCGCAGCACGAACGGCGGCGCGAACTGGACGAAGATCTGGGACTGGAACGGATACCCGAGCCGGACGCTTCGGTATACGCAGGACATTACGGCCGCTCCTTGGCTCACGTTCGGCAAGAACGCGAATCCGCCGGAGCCCGAGCTTAAGCTCGGCTGGATGATCGGAGATCTCGAGATCGACCCGTTCAACTCCGACCGGATGATGTACGGAACCGGCGCGACGATCTACGGCACCAACAACCTGACGGCTTGGGACAACGGAGGAACGGTGAACTTGAAGGTCATGGCCAAGGGAGTCGAGGAGATGGCCGTGCTCGGCCTCGTCAGCCCTCCCTCCGGCGCCCATCTGCTCAGCGCCATCGGCGACGTCTCCGGCTTCCGCCACGACGACTTGACGACCGCGCCGACCAAGTACCAGACGAACCCGCGTTGGGCGACGTCGTACGGCATCGACTTCGCGGAGTCGAACCCGAGCTTCGTCGTCCGCGTCGGGATGGCGGATTACAACGACACGACCGAACCGAATCCGCGGTCCATCGGCATCTCGAACGACGGCGGCACCAACTGGTACAAGGCGAACTCCGAGCCGTCCGGCACGGCGGGAGGCGGCCAGGTCGCCGTCGCCGCGGACGGAAGCTCGATCCTGTGGAGCACGTCCGACAAAGGCGTCTTCTTCTCGAAGACCGGCGGCAATTCGTGGACCGCGAGCGCGGGCGTTCCGTCGAACGCGAAGATCGCCTCCGACCGCGTCAACAAGAACAAGTTCTACGCGTTCTACGCCGGAACGTTCTACGTGAGCACCGACGGCGGGGCGACCTTCACCGCGACCGCGGCGACCGGGCTGCCGACGAACAACGTCGGCGGGCTGCTGCCTAACGAAGCGCAGATCAGCCTCAAGGCGGTTCCCGGCATCGAAGGCGACGTCTGGTTCGCGGGCGGCAATCGGACCGAAGGCGTCTATGGCTTGTGGCACTCCACGAATTCCGGCGCTTCGTTCACGAAGCTCTCGAATGTGCAGGAAGCCGATCTGATCGGCTTCGGCAAGGCCGCACCCGGACAGAACTACATGGCTCTCTACACCGTGGCGATGATCGACGGCGTGCGCGGAGTGTTCCGCTCCGACGACATGGGCGCCTCCTGGGTGCGAATCAATGACGACGAACACCAATACGCCCGCATCAACATGGCGATTACGGGCGACCCGCGCATCTACGGCCGCGTCTACCTGGGCACGAACGGCCGGGGCATTCTCGTCGCCGACCCGGTGAACACGCCGGTTCCGAACTCGACGATCAGCCCGACGACCGCCGCCTTCGACAAGAAGACCGCGAATCAGGCCGACGTGAACGTAACGCTCACCTTGAACGGCAACACGCTGACGGGGATTAAAAACGGAACGACGACTCTCGTCTCCGGGACGGACTATACGGTGTCGGGAACGGCCGTCACGATCAAGAAGGCTTATCTTGCCTCCCGGCCGATCGGCACGACGACGCTGACGTTCGCCTTCAGCGCTGGCGCCGCGGCTACGCTCGCGGTCAACGTCGTCGATACGACCTCGACGGCGAACAATTCCACGATCAGCCCGACGACCGCTTCCTTCGACAAGAAGACCGCGAACCAGGCCGATATCGGAGTGACGTTGACTTTGAACGGTAACACGCTGACGGGGATTAAAAACGGAACGGCGACTCTCGTCTCCGGGACGGACTATACGGTGTCGGGGACGGCCGTCGCGATCAAGAAGGCGTATCTCGCCGCCCAGCCGGTCGGCACGACGACGCTGACGTTCAACTTCAGCGCCGGAGCCCCCGCGACTCTCGCCGTCAACGTCGTCGATACGACCTCGTCCGGGGGCGGCTCCGTCAAGCTGCAAATGTACAACGGCTCCACGACCGCGTCGACCAACACGCTGAACCCCAAGTTCAAGCTGGTCAATACCGGGACGACGGCCGTGAACCTGTCAGACGTGAAGATTCGCTATTACTACACGATTGACGGCGAGAAGGCGCAGAACTTCTTCTGCGACTGGTCTAGCGCAGGCACCGCGAACGTGACCGGCACGTTCACGAAGCTGGCCGCGGCCAAGACGGGCGCGGATTACGTGCTGGAGATCGGGTTCACGAGCGCCGCCGGCACCTTGGCCGCGGGCGCTAACGTCGAGATTCAGACGCGGATCTCGAAGACGGACTGGACCAATTACACGCAGACGGGAGACTACTCCTTCGACGCGACCGATACCGCATACGCCGATTGGACCAAAGCTCCGGTCTACGTCTCCGGCAGCCTCGCTTGGGGCGTAGAGCCTTAATTTCGGAACGGATATGAAGAACGGGCGGCTTCCTCTTCGGAGGAGGCCGTCCTTTTTATGCCGCATGCGCGCTTCGTTTCGTCGATGGAGTCATGAGAGCGGCTAACGTTAGATTTTCAAAATGAGCTTTTACGGCCAAATAGCGACTCCTGAGTCCGTTAGAGCGCTGGCCCGCGAACCTGCAAACAAAGAAAATAACCTGCCGACAAATCCGACAGGTTCAGGTTGAATATATATTGAAAAAAGGGGGTCACCTTGTATAATAGAGAACTTCTTTTAAGAAACGATGATAACAAGGTTACAGTTGTGTTACAAAAAAGGAAGCGCTTATCGCGGCCGTCTCTTATTCCACCGAGAATTCTGCCTGCTTATAGTTCGTATAGGACGTGCCTTTCTGGATTACCACGTACAAGTAGTACGCCCCCGGCTGCAATTCCTCCTCGATGGTAAACGACGGTTGTTCAGAAGACACATCCTTCCTCCCGTGCGGGAAGTTCAAAATGGCTTCTGCACGAACCACGTTTAGAGGCTCGCCGCCGTGCAATAAATAATAGGCTTGAGATTCGCCTTCCGGCAATCCTTCCAGATTTACCGTCGCCGTTCTGCCGTCTACGTCGACGTTCACTCCATCGAACGGGAAATCCCCTTGAAATTCGGTAGGCAAGCTAAGGTACTCTTGCACTTCGCTCGTCCGTTCCCCGCTCACACCCACGATATAAACCTTATAGGATTGGTTCTGGAATAACTGATCGATCGTGAGCGTCGTCGGAATGAATGGGTTGGGGTCGACGTCCTTCTTCCCCAATGCCTTAAAGCCTTCCACTCCATCGACATTCTGCGACACGATCTGTTCCTTAGACGGTGCAGGAGCGTCCGCGTTCAACAGCATGTAGTACACCGTATCAGCTCCGTCGGTGCGCGTAACGACCGTTAGCTGATCGCCCTGTCCCGCGTTCGGGAATCTGAACGTTCCGCTTTGTTCTACTCTCACCGTCGGAGGAAGCTCCGTAGAGTCCGACAGCGTATGGAAGGTGACGGAGACGATCTCGGATTGTTTGTCCGACGCCGTCGCGAAGACGTACAGAGTATATCCGGTGCTCGCCAATAATCCCGTCAGATCGAGAGTCTTCGGATTCGGACCGATCTCCGTCGAGCCGAATCGAACCGCGTTAGCGCCTCCTCGGATATCATCCGCGTTCGGTATGGACGTTCCTGGCCCATACACCGCGTAATACAAAGTGCCCGATTGGGTCGACGATACTTTGTAATGAGCCGCGGTCGTGCCGATCTCTCCGCTGCTCGTATCGATGGTCGCAACTGGGACCTGAACTTCGAGAGGCTTCGTGCTGAACGTGACCGAGTCGATCTCCGATGTTTTATCCGCTGCCGTTACAACCGCGTACAGCTTATACTCGGTGTTCGGGCTCAGATCGAAAAGATCGATCGCATCCGCTTCCGTTCCGATCGGCTTATTATCGTATCGAACCGCTTCAATGCCATTCCGAATATCGTCCAAGCTGGGTTCTGCAGCCCCCGGCCCATACAATGCGTAGTACAATGTGCCTGGCTTGGTCGACTTCACGCTGTAATGAGCCGTAATCGTGCTGATCTCTCCGCTGCTCGTATCAATGGTCACGATCGGGGCCGACGCTTCGGCCGGTTTCGTCGTGAACGAGACGGAGACGACAGCCGATTGTTTATCCGACGCCGTCGCAAAGACGTACAGGGTATATCCGGTGTTCGCCGATAATCCCGTCAGATCCAGAGTCTTCGGATTCGGGCCGATCTCCGTCGAGCCGAATTGTTCCGCGTTCGCGCCTCCTCGGATATCCTCCGCGCTTGGAATGGCGGTTCCTGGCCTATACAACGCGTAATACAAGGTACCGGATTGCGTCGACGACACTTTGTAATGGGCCGCGATCGTGCCGATCTCTTCGCTGCTCGTATCGATGGTCGCGACCGGCGCCGGAACCTCGACCGGCTTCGTCGAGAACGATACCGAGACGATCTCGGATTGTGCCGCAGACGCCGACGCGAAGACGTAGAGGGTATATGCGGTGCTCGCCGTCAAGTCGCTCAGCTCGATAGCCTTCGGATTCGGGCCGATCTCCGTCGAGCCTGCTGTTACCGCCCCCGTGCCGCTGCGGATAGTATCGGCGCTCGGCGCGGACGCCTCCTTCGGATACACGGCGTAATACAGGGTGCCCGATTGGGTCGATGCCGCTTTATAACGAGCCCAGGTCGTACCGATCTCTCCGCTGCTCGTATCGATGGTCGCGACCGGCGCCGGAACCTCGACCGGCTTCGTCGAGAAAGATACCGAGACGATCTCCGACGTCATATCCGACGCTACCGAGAAAACGTAAAGCTTGTAGCCGGTGTTCGCCGCGAGCCCTTGCAGATGAATAGCCTTCGGATTCGGGCCGATCTCCGTCGAGCCTGCCGCAATCGCTCCCGTGCCGCTGCGAATAGCGTCCGCGCTCGGCGCGGCTGCTTCCGCCGGATACGCGGCGTAGTACAGAGTTCCCGATCGGGTGGACGATACGTTGTATTGAGCCGCGGTCGTGCCGATCTCCACGCCATTCGTATCGATCGTCACCACCGGAGCCGGTACGGCGACGGCTTGCGTCTTGAACGACACGGAGACGATGTCCGATTGACGTGACGTTGCGACCGCGTAAGCGTATAGCACGTAACCCGTATCCGCCGTCAGCCCCGCGAGATCGAGAGTCTTCGGATTCGAGCCGATCTCCGTCGAACCGAACTTCACGGCTCCTTTCCCCTCTTTGATCTCCGCGGCGCTCGGTTTGGCCGTTCCGGCCGGGTACAGCGCGTAATACAAGGTCCCCGAGCGGCTCGAAGAGATGCCGTAACGGGCCGATTCCGTCCCGATCTCGCCATGGGCATCGTCGATCGTTACCTTCGGAGCGGGAATCGGCGTCGAGGACGAGTTAGAAGGCGGCTGCGGAGCTGGAGGAGGCACGGTGACCGACACCGGGATCGGAGCTTCCCCGCCGCCGCCCTTCACGTCGGTGCCGAACAGCGACTTTACCCCGTCCACCTCGATGACCGGCGTCTTGGACGAATCCAGGGTAAATCCCGACCCGAGGATAATCGTGATCGTTTTCTTATCATCGGACAAAACGAACTTATCCCGATTCGGATCAAGCGGGACTCCGTTGATCGTAATCTTGGACAGGTCGATCGTCGAGCCGTCGATCCCCGCCGTCATCGCGATCACCAGCCGGTTGTCGGAAGCGAAGTCGGCTCCCGACACTTTGACGGGGGACGACGATTCAATCTGCTTCTTGGTCTCATAAGAGCCTAGTACTAACAAATTCCGCGTGGCTTGCGTTTGACCGCTGAACTGACCGTCGGCGCCCGAGCTTAGCAGCTTCAATTGAAGTGCCGTTGCGACATACTGCTTAGCCCATGGGGAGACGGTTGGATCCTGAAGCGTTGGAGAGCTTGCATTCGCCTCCTGGCCAAGGACTCGAACCAAAAAGGTAGCAAGCTGCTCCTTCGTCACCGTTCCGCCCGGATTGAAATTGCCGTCTCCGACTCCTTCCGTAATGCCGGCTTGTTTGAGCGCTTCGATGTACGGCAGAGCGTACCCGCCCGAGGAATCCGTCGTAACGTCTTTGAAAGACGACGTTTTCAGATCCTTGTCCACTTCCAAGCCCATGATCAGAGCCGCGACTTTGGCGAATTGAGCCCGGTCCATCTTCTCATTAAAACCGAACGTTCCGTCCGTCATGCCGTCGAAGATGCCCGACTCGATGAGCGCGTCGTACTTCGCCTTCGTCGCCGCGTCCAGTTCCTTCAAATCCGTGAAGTCGCTTGACGTGAGCGCGGCCGCATTCGCGGCGGGCAATCCCAACAATAACGACGACGCGAGAAGCATGGCCTTCTTGTTCATTGAATGAATCCCCCCAATTCATATTGGTTTCCGCTACCATTTTATATCGGATACAATTAAACTTTGTATGACCCTTCGCGCAAAAAAACTTCGAAAGACCATTTCGCTAACAGTCTTCTTGGGATAAGGAGATATGAAAGTCTCGTTCATCGTTGCAATCGGAATCGGAATTACAGGATCGCGTTCATAGTTCACGTTCTCTAACGAAACCCAGGAAACGCTATTTGCGTCAAAAAGCCCATTCTGAAGCTCTAACGAATCCCAGCGAACTTATTTAGGGCCACACGGGGGAAAAAGGAGCTTCCAGCATGAATTAGCGTCTATACGATTCGTTAGAATTGAAAATCCACGATTTTCAGCGAAATAACGTCTCCTCGATTCGTTAGCCTCTTCCCCCAATCGAAACGGGAACCAGACAAAAAGATAGAAGCTCAACCCGATACGATCTCCACAGCCGTCGAAAAAAAATAGCGCGGGAGTCCGCGCCGATTCACTGCGACTAAGCCTGTCGTCTCGATTCGTTCCACTTCTCCAACGCTTCCAGCTTGTCGTCGATATATTTCTCGTACGTGTCGATGTAGGCTTTCGGCTCCTTCGGATTCGCGAGCCGCGTGATGGCCCCCGTCACGGGGTCGACCCACTTGCTCGTCGCGCCGCAGCCGAGCCCGACGATGGACTGCATCTCCTCGATAATGAGAATGTTATAGAGGCTCTCCATGCCGGGGAACGAATAGCCCACGTTCTCCAGGTTGCCGAGGATGTTTTTCTGACGATACAGATAGTAGGGCGCATACCCGCGCCGATCCGTCCAACGGACGGCCTCGTCCATCATCTCGCCGATCTCCTCGCGCGTCGCCACCTTGTACTTGGCCTCTCCTCGATGCTGGGTCATCTCGGAAGCCCGCTTGAACGACAGCGTATGGACCGTCAGCGATTCGGGCAGCAACTTGTCGGTCTCCGCGAGAGTATGCCGGAACTGCTCCGGCCCTTCGCCAGGCAGGCCGATGATCAGGTCCATGTTGATGTTGGTCATGCCCATGCCGCCCGACAGATGGAACTTCTCGATCGTCTCTTCCACCGAATGGTGCCGGCCGATCAAATCGAGCGTCTCCTGGATGTAAGATTGCGGATTGATGCTGATCCGGTCGATGTTCCACTTGTTCAGGACGGCCAGCTTCTCGGGCGTGATCGTGTCCGGGCGGCCCGCTTCCACCGTAATCTCCCGCACCGTGCCAAGATCCGGGAACGAGGCGGCCATCTCCGCGTACAGCGCGTCCATCTCCTCGGCCGTGATGCTCGTCGGCGTGCCGCCGCCGTAGTAGATCGTCGTCACCTTGACGTCGTGATCGCGCAGCCACTTGCCGATGACGCGGATCTCGTGATGGAGCCCGTGCAGGAAGCCGTTGACCGAGCCTTGGCGGCCGTTGATATCGTAGGCGGGAAAAGTGCAATACGCGCACTTGGTCGGACAGAACGGGATGCCGATGTAGACGCTCACTTCCTTGCGCAGGTCGTACAAATCCGGCAAGGCGTGAAGCTGGCGCTCCACGATCCGCTCCATGAGCGCGATTTTGGCATCCGAGACGAGGTAGTCCTCCCGCAGCGTCCGCCGGACCTCCTCGCGCTCGACTCCTCGGCGAAGCCCGTCGTGCATCAGCTTCGTCGGACGGACTCCGGTCAGGACGCCCCACGGCTGCACGATCCCCGTCTCCCGCTGCAGCACGTCCACGAGCGCCCGGCTCATCGTCTGCTTCAGAAGCTTGCGTCTCTCCTCGTAGGGCGCGGCGGCGGGAACCGCGGTCTCGTGGCGGACGTCCCGCTCCGGAGAAGGGAGCGTCCCTTCGTCGCCGGGCATGCTCTCGCCGGCCGCAGCCGGGATAAGCGCGCGCTTCGCCAGCGTCGCGCGGACGAGAATGCGGCTCTCGTCCTCGGACGCGTCCAGCGCGATGTTCAGGTCCGCCTCCGGATCGGGCTCGGCGGAGAACGTCACTCTCGGATTCTCGTAGAAAAGCGGAACAATGTGAGAAAGCGACCGTTCGTACGAGGAATCGGCCGCGGATAAATGAATATGCATGTGAATTCGATCCCTTCCGGCATGAGAATGAGGAGCGCCTCTCGCGAGCGCGGATGGGCGCGGTCGCGGGGGTGGGCCGGCGAGATGCGGCGGCGACCGACGGCGACCGGCGGCGACCCGGCCTGCCGCGTCCGCCGCATTCCCGGCCGGTCGGCTGTGCACGTCGCATTCCCGGCCGCCCCGGCCGCCCGCCGACGCCTCCGCCGCCCTATCGCTCGGCCGCATTCCCCCGCCCGCCGCATTCCCCGTCCGGCAGATTCCCCGTCCGGCAGATTCCCCGTCCGGCAGATTCCCCGCTCGGCAGATTCCCCCGCCGGGTCGTCAGCCCCGCGTCATCGGCGGATGGCGCCGGCCGTAGCCGCCGCCGGCGCGCGCCTCGTGCCCGAGCTCGTCGGCGAACTCCGAGCCGGCCTGCCGCGCCAGCGCCTCGCGCCGTTCGATCGGCGCCCCTTCTCTCATCGCCCTTTGCACTTTCGCTTCTTTGGCGGATTGCCTCACTCTGTCGACTTCCTTTCCAATCCAGGGATCGACATGTAGTGTTGCCATCCGCCGCCCGGTTCAACCGGGCTTATCCAATCGGGCCGCCGCTTAAGAGCCGCCCGGGCTGTCCAAAATCAGCGTAACCGGACCGTCGTTGACGAGAGACACTTCCATCATGGCGCCGAACAAGCCGGTCTCCACCCGGATCCCTTTGCCCCGCAGGAGCTCATTGAACCGGTCGTACAGCTCCGACGCCTTCTCCGGCCGCGCCGCCGCCATGAAGTTCGGACGCCTTCCCTTGCGGCAATCTCCGTACAACGTGAACTGCGACACCGACAGAATCGCTCCCCCGGTATCCTCCAGCGACAAATTCATCTTGCCTTCCGCGTCCTCGAACACGCGCAGCCCCGCCACCTTGTCCGCCATCCAGGCCAGATCCGCTTCCGAATCCTCGTGCCCGATGCCGACCAGCAGCAGGAAGCCGGCCCCGATCTCTCCCGCAACCGCCCCATCCACCCGGACGGACGCACTCGATACTCGCTGCAATACGACTCTCACTTCTCGACTCTACCTCCGGCCTTCTCTCTATTGCATCATCCGCTGAACGGAGAAAATATCCTTCACCCGCTTGATCTTCTCGACGACCGATTGCAGGTGCTCCTTGTTGCGGATGAGGATGGTCAAATGCATGATCGCCACCTTGTTGCGGTCCGAACGGCCCGACACGGCGGCTATGTTCGTCTTGCTCTCCGACACGGCCTGGAGCACCTCGTTCAACAATCCTCGCCGATCGTGGCCGAGAATCTCGATCTCGACGCTGTAGCTCGCTTCGCTCGTCTCTTCCCACTCGACCTCGATGACGCGAGCCGCCTCCTCCCCTTCCGTCGTCTGCGGCAGGTTCGGGCAGTCGGTCCGGTGCACGGACACGCCGCGGCCGCGCGTGATGTACCCGACGATGTCGTCGCCGGGAACCGGGTTGCAGCAGCGCGCGAAGCGGACGAGCAGATTGTCGACGCCCTTCACCTTGACGCCGTGCGAGGCGCGAGTCTTCTTCTCCGCCGGAGCCGGCTTCACTTCCTTCATGACTTCGCTGGTGAGCTGGATCTGCTGCGCTTCCTCGGCTTCCTTGCGCAGCTTCTCCGTCAGACGGGTGCAGATCTGCGCGGCGGTGATGCCTCCGAACCCGACGGCGGACATCATGTCTTCGATATCGTTAAAAGTAAACTTGCGCGCGACCTCGATCAGCTTGTCGTCGGTCATCCACTCGGACGGCTCGAGGCCGATCCGGCGCAGCTCCCGCTCGAGCGATTCCCAGCCCTTCTCGACGTTCTCCTCGCGCTTCTCCTTCTTGAACCACTGCCGGATCTTGCTCCGCGCGTGGGACGATTGCGCGATCTTGAGCCAGTCCTGGCTCGGCCCGTAAGAGTGCTTGGAGGTGAGAATCTCGACGATGTCGCCCGTCTTCAGCTTATGATCGAGCGGAACGATGCGCCCGTTCACCTTCGCGCCGATTGTCCGGTTGCCGACCTCGGTGTGGACGCGGTACGCGAAATCGAGCGGCACGGAGCCGGCCGGCAGCTCGAACACTTCGCCCTTCGGCGTGAAGACGAAGACCAGGTCGGTGAAGAAATCCATTTTCAGAGATTCCATGAACTCCGCCGCGTCCCGCGTCTCCTGCTGCAGCTCGATGATCTCGCGGAACCAGTTCATCTTGTCGCCGAACGAGCCCTGGACGACTCCCGTCTCCTTGCCTTCCTTGTACGCCCAGTGGGCCGCGATCCCGAACTCGCTCGTCCGGTGCATCTCCCACGTGCGGATCTGAACCTCGGTCGGCTCTCCCGTCGGCCCGACGACGGTCGTGTGGAGCGACTGGTACATGTTCGCCTTCGGCATCGCGATATAATCCTTGAACCGTCCCGGCATCGGCTTCCATAACGTATGAATGATCCCCAAGGTGGCGTAGCAGTCCTTGACGTTGTCGACCAGAATCCGGATCGCGAGCAGGTCGTAAATCTCGTTGAACTGCTTGTTGCGAGTCGTCATCTTCTTGAAGACGCTGAAAATATGCTTGGGACGGCCGGAGATATCCCCCTGGATGCCCATCTCCTCGAGCTTCTCGCGGATCTTCGCGATCAGGTCGGAGATGTACTGCTCCCGCTCCGTCCTCTTCTTCTTCATCAGGTTGGCGATACGGTAATATTGCTGGGGGTTGAGGAAGCGGAGCGCGATATCCTCCATCTCCCACTTGATGGCGCTGATCCCGAGGCGGTGCGCGATCGGGCAGTAGATCTCCATCGTCTCGTGGGCGATGCGCCGCTGACTCTCTTCGGATTGGTATTTGAGCGTCCGCATGTTGTGCAGGCGGTCGGCGAGCTTGATCAGAATGACCCGGATGTCGTTGGCCATCGCCACGAACATCTTCCGGTAGTTCTCGTTCTGCTGCTCCTCCTTCGAGCGGAACTGGATCTTCTCCAGCTTCGTCAGCCCGTCGACGAGCCCGGCGATCGTCTCGCCAAACCGCTCCTTCACGTCCTCGACCGTGACGTTCGTGTCTTCGACGACGTCGTGAAGAAGCGCGGCCATGACGGTGACGACATCCATCTGCATATTGACCAAGATTTCGGCAACGGCCAGCGGATGAAGAATATAAGGCTCGCCGGACTTGCGCACCTGCCCGCGGTGAGCTTCGTCGGCGTACTCGTAGGCTTCGCGGATGCGCTGCAAGTCCTGGTCTCTCATATAGTTGGAAGCTTTCTCGAGCAGTTGCTCCATGCCCATGCGATGTTCCTTTCCATAGGCGGTAGGCGCCGCCGGATTCCCATGAAGTGATTCCTTTCATTATGCCTCTAGCCGACGGGAATCGTCAACCGAGCGGCCTATCGGCGGGAATCCGGGCACTGGCGAGCGGGATATCCGGGACGCGGGAGTCCGGGCCGGCCCTCTTAATCCGGCGAACGGCGCGGGACGTTCGGACGGTGCGAAGGGGACGGATCCACGACCGGAAGCTCGAACGAGAAGCGGGACCCTTCGCCCGGACGGCTCTCCACGACCGCGCTCGTTCCGTGCTTCGCCAGCACGTTCTGCACGATGGAGAGGCCGAGACCGCTGCCGGAATGGGCGGAGCGGGCTTTGTCGGACTTGTAGAATCGCTGCCAGATGCGTTCGAGATGGCTCTCGGAGATGCCCACTCCTTCGTCTCGGACGCTGACGACCGCCTTATCGCCCTTGCGGGCGACGGACACTTCGATGGACTTGCCGTTCGGGGTGAACTGGATCGCGTTCAGCAGCAGGTTGTTCAGCACCTGGTCGATCCGGTGCGGGTCGGCGAGCACCCAGACGTCTTCCGGGTCGCCGGTCAGCTCGAAGCGGAGCGATCTGCGGGCGAACTCGGGATCGAGCCCGGCGAGCAGTCTCCGCACCCATTCCGTCAGGTTATAGGGGACGGGAGAGATGTCGAGCTGCCCCGCCTCGATCCGCGCCATCTCGAGCAGATCGCCCACGAGCCGGTTCATCCGCCGCGTCTGCTCCCGGATAAGGCCGAGGTACGCTTCCCTGCGGTCGTCCGGCACCGCGCCGTCGATCATCGCTTCCACGTAGCCCCCGATCGAGGTAAGCGGGGACCTGAGGTCGTGCGAGACGTTCGCCAGGAACTCCCTTCGCATTCTATCCAATCCGGCCAGCTCCTGCGACATCCGGTTGAGCGATTCCGCCAGCTCGCCGATCTCGTCGCGCGGGCGGACGTTCAGCCGAACGTCGAATTGGCCCTTCGCGATCCGGCTGGCCGCGTCCTTCATTCGCCTTAGCCGCGCCGTCATCCGCCCGGAGACGAAGAAGACGATGACGACGGAAGTGACGAGGGTCGTGATCATGACGTTGCGGAAAATGCCGGTAAACCAATTAAGGTCCCGCTTGAACTCCCGCGAGACGATGACGACGGCCTGCGCGGCGTTGCCCTCCGGCCCGCCGACCGGGGCGGCCGATACCCGCGGCGAGCCCTCTCCCTCCAGCTCCGCGGCGATCGTCGTCTTGCCCCGGGTCAGCGCGTCCCGAACCGGAGCTTCGCTCGCCGAAGGGAGGGGAGTGTCGGACGGAGGTCCCGCCTTGATCAGAACCTGTCCCGAGCGGTCCACCACGTAGAGGGAGCGGTTCCCCGGCCCGGTCGCCATCTGCAGGGCGGAGCGCAGCATCTCGCGGTCCCACTTCTCCCGGTACGCGCTGCGGACGAGCGCCGCCGCCACGCTGAGCTGCTCCTCCTCGAAGCGGTTGTTGCGGTGCCCGAGCTCGGAGCGGACGACCCAGTACGAGATCGCGGCGGTGACCGAGAAGGAGATGACCAGAACGGCGAAAAAGGCGAGCAGCAGCTTGACGGTGATGCCGTTCCACCGGATCATGCTCCGCTCACCTCGAATTTGTAGCCTACTCCCCGGATCGTCTCGATCCGGTAGTGGGCCGAGGAACCGATTTTCTCCCGGATTCTCTTGATATGCACGTCCACCGTCCGCGGGTCCCCCTCGAAGTCGAAGCCCCACACCCGATCGAGCAGCTGCTCCCGCGTCAGCACCCGGTTGGGCGTCGAGGCCAGCGCGTGCAGCAGCTCCATCTCCTTGGGCGGAAGCGTCAGCTCGGCGCCGCCGCAGACGACGACGTACCGGTCGAGGTCGACGACCAGATCCGGCAGCTTGACCGGCTCCCGGGCGAAGCCCGGCTTCGTCCGGCGCAGGACGGCCTTCACCCGGGCCATCAGCTCCTTCGGGTCGAACGGCTTGACGAGATAATCGTCCGCGCCGAGCTCGAAGCCCTTCAGCTTGTCGTAGCTCTCGCCCTTGCCCGTCAGGATGATGATCGGAGTCGACCTCTCGGCCCGGATTCGCCTGCAGACGGTCCATCCGTCGTAGCCCGGCAGCATCAGGTCGAGAATGACGAGATCGGGCGGGTCGGAGAGGAACTGGTCGATGCCGTCCTCCCCGTCTCCGGCGATCGAGAACGGATACCCTTCCCGCTTCAGGTATAGACCGATCAGGTCGCTGATATATGGATCGTCCTCGATGACGAGGATGTTGGCTTCGGCCATGGCGGTCCGCCCTCCTCTTCGGTTGCTCTCGCTGTCTCTCGCGCAGCTTCCCCCATTATTGACGCAGCGCGTCGACCGGATTCAGCTTGGACGCTCTTCTCGCCGGGAGGAAGCCGAACAGCACGCCGACCCCCATCGAGAAGATCAGAGCCAGAATCATGATGTCGGCCGACGGGGCGGCCGGCGAATCCATCAGCTTGCCGGCGAACTTCGACCCGCTCGCGCCGACGACGACCCCGACAAGCCCGCCCAAGCCGCCGATCATCGCCGCTTCCACGAGGAATTGGAACAGAATGTCCCTCTGCTTCGCCCCGAGCGACTTGCGGATGCCGATCTCCTTCGTTCTCTCCGTGACCGACGTCAGCATCATGTTCATGATGCCGATCCCGCCGACGAGCAGCGAGATCGCGGCCACGTACGTAAGCATCGTCGACATCGAAGTCGACACCGCCGTTATCGTCTCCAGAAGATCCGCCTGGTTGAACACGGTGTAGGCATTCTCGTCGTTGCGGAAGAACTTCTGAAGATTGAATTCGAGCATCGTCTGGACGAAGTCCACCTTGTCGCTGCTCTCGACCTGCACGTAGATCGTGCGGATCGCGTCCGTCTTCAGCGCCACCCGGGCGGTCTGGATCGGGATGATGACGACGTTGTCGTTCGAGCCGGCCGAGGAGCTTCCCTTCGAGGCGAGCACCCCGACGATCGTGTACGAGGTGCCGTTCAGGCCGATCTTCTGCCCGACCGGATTGTCGATGGACAGCTCTTCGGCGACCTCGGAGCCGATGACGGCGACCTTCTGCGAGAACGCGCCGTCGATGTCCTTGATAAACCGGCCCTGGGCGACGCTGTATTCGCGCACGTCCGCGAAGGCGGCGGTCGTCGCCTGCACGGAGGCGCTGTAGGTCGAGGTGCCGTATTTGGCCGTGACGCTGCCGGAGATGACGGGCGCGTACGTCTCCACGCCGTCGATGTCCGTCAGCTGCTCGGCGTCGGCGAGCGTGATGCTCGTCACCGCGCCGCGCCCGACGACGTTGGCCGTCAGCATGTTCGTGCCGAGCCCCTGCATCTGGCTCTTCACCTGCTCCGCGGTGCCGTTGCCGATCGCCACCATGATCGTGACGGAGGCGACCCCGATCATGATGCCGAGCACGGTCAGCAGCGTCCTCAGCTTCTGGGTGCTCACGCTATGCCAAGCCATTCGGATGCCTTGCGACAGCTTCACGAAGCTTCATTCCTTTCCTCGGTCAACTGCCCGTCCTGGATCCGGACGACCCGCTTCGCCTGTTCGGCGACCTTCGGGTCGTGCGTGATGAGGACGATCGTGTTGCCTTCCTCGTTCAATTCCTTGAGCAGCCCCATGACGTCGCGGCTCGTCTTGCTGTCCAGCGCGCCCGTCGGCTCGTCGGCGAGCAGCAGCGGGGGAACTCCCGCCAGCGCCCGCGCGATCGCCACGCGCTGCTGCTGGCCGCCCGACAGCTGGTTCGGGACGTGGTCCATTTTCTCCCCGAGGCCGACCTTCGTCAGGGCTTCCTTCGCCCGGCTGCGGCGTTCGCTCGCCGACATGCCCCGATAGACGAGCGGCAGCTCGACGTTCTCGATCGCCTTCAGCTTGGGGAGCAGGTGGAAGCTCTGGAAAATGAAGCCGATCTTCGTATTGCGAATGACGGCCAGCTTGCCTTCGCTCAGCTCCTCGACTTCGCTGCCGTCGAGGAAGTATTTGCCGCTCGTCGGCGTATCGAGGCATCCCAGCACGTTCATCAGCGTGGACTTGCCCGAGCCGGACGGCCCGATGATGGCCATGAAGTCTCCCTTGTTCACGGTGAGGGAGATGCCGTCCAAGGCGTTGAACGTCTCCCCGGCGAGCGTGTATTGCTTATAGATGTTTTCCAGCCGGATCAGTGGAGGTTGCCCGTTGTCGCTCATCCGCGTCCGCCTCCGCCGCCGCCCGTGCCGCCCGCGCGTACCATGCCGCCGCCTCCGCCGAAGTTGCCGCCTCCGCCTGCGAAGCCGCCTCCGCCGAAGCCGCCTCCGCCCGGGAAACCGCCGGCTCCGAAGCCGCCCATCTGGGTCGTCTGGCTCGACGTGTTGACGACGACCGGGATGAGCACGGTCGCTCCTTCGCTGAGGCCGCTCAGCACTTCGACCTGCGAATCCGTCGTGATGCCGACCGTGATCTCTTGCATCTTGAACTGGCCGTTCGCCTGGTTCATCATGGCCATGCGCCCCGCTCCGCGTTGACCGGCCTGGCCAGTCTGGCCGGCTTGGCCGCTCTGGCCGGCTAGGCCGCTCTGGCCGCCGCGGGTCCAGCCGCCTTGCTGCGAGCCGCCTTGCGCCGTGCCGCCGGATGCGGCGCCGTTCGGCTGCGCCCCGCCTTGTTGCGCTCCTCCTGGTGCGGCGCCGCCTTGTTGCGCTTCTCCGGCTGCGGTGCCGCCTTGTTGCGTTCCGCCTTGCGCATTGCCGCCGGACGCGGCGCCATTCGGCTGTGCCCCGCCTTGTTGCGTTCCTCCTGGTGCGGAGCTGCCTTGTTGCGTTCCGCCTTGCGCATTGTCGCCGGACGCGGCGCCATTGGGCTGCGCTCCGCCTTGTTGCGCCCCTCCTGGTGCGGAGCTGCCTTGTTGCGTTCCGCCTTGCGCATTGCCGCCGGACGCGGCGCCATTCGGCCGTGCCCCGCCTTGTTGCGTTCCTCCGACTGCGACTCCGCCTTGTTGCGTTTCGCCTGGCGCCGCATTGTCCTGAGGCGCTCCGCCAGGAGCCGCTCCGCTTTGCGGCGCTTCTCCGACTGCCGCGCCGCCTTGTTGCTCTCCGCCCGCCGCGGCTCCCCCTTGTTGCGCCCCGCTCGGCTCGGCCCCTCCGGAGCCGGCCGAAGAGCCTGTTTTCGCGGAAGAACCACCGTTGCCGGATGTCGTCGCCGCGTCGTTCGGGACGCGCACGAAGTACTTGCCGCCGATCGTCTCCACTGCGTCCACCGGCACGATCAGCGCGTTCTCCTTCTGCTCGATGATGATGTCCACGTCCGCGGACATGCCCGGCAGCACATTCTCGATCTCGTTCAGCGTGACGATGACCGGGAACGTGGCGACCCCGTTGGACGACGTTCCGTCCTTGGAGATCTCCGTCACCGTACCCGTGATCTTTTGACCGCTCAGCGCGTCGATGGACACGTCCGCCGTTTGGCCGACCTTCAGCTTCGTGATGTCCAGCTCGTCCGCGGAGATGCTAACTTCCAGCTTGTCATAGTTCACGAGCGTAAAAGCCGACAGGCGCGCCTGCACCTCGTCCCCCGCCTTGACGTTCACCACGGTCACCGTACCGTCGATCGGCGCCACAATGGGATCGGGAGCCTTCGCCTTCTCCTCGTAGTCCTGAATCTCGAGCTTCGTCTGCTCGATGTTCAGCTGGGCCGACTTGATGCTCATCTCGGCGGCCTGAATATCTTCCTCGGTGCCTCCGGAGATTTGGAGGTTCTTCCATTTCTCCTGCGCCTGCTCGAGCGACATCTGCTGCTGCTGCAAGCTCAGCTTCGCTTTATTCAAGGAGAGGGTCACGTCTTCCCCTTCGAAGGTCGCGAGCACGTCGCCTTTCTTGACGACATCCCCTTTCTCGACCTTGACGCTGTCTACCGTTCCCTGCTCCGACACGATCGCTTCCTCCGTCTCGCTGACCGCGACCGAACCCGATCCGGAGACGGCTTGAGTAATCGTGCCCTTCGTCACTCTGGCTTGCTGGAACGTCGGAGCGGCCGCCACCGCGTCGTCCTTCGTGTACCACCAGTAACCGGCTCCCCCGCCCGCGCCCAGCACGCAGATGACGACGATCCATGTGATCCATTTCTTTATACGTTTCTTCTTCATCCCGCGAAAGCCTCCCAATATCGTTTCTTTCTATGTAACAAATATTAACTGCAATACTAGCACTGCTGGATGAACGGATGATGAACGGGGCCTTAATCGAAGCTGAAAACGGAGATTCTTCCCAAGCTCGTCTGAAGATCCGGGAACGGCGTTCTTGAGACGACAGGCTTGGTTTAGCGAATGGCGGGATCTATCGGCTGGGATCTATCGGCGGAGAGCTATTGGCGGCTGGGACGAAGGCACTTTTTGTGCCCTGAGAGCACCCGGTGGCGGGGGCTGGGGGATGCCGGAGGTGTCTTGTTCTAAATTTTCGATCATCTCGGGTCATGGAGAGGTGTTCGAGGGGCCGTTGTTCTATATTTTCGATTATCTCGGGGCTCGGAGGGGTGCTCGAAGGGCCGTTGTTCTATATTTTCGATTATCTCGGGTCAAGGAAGGGGGTTCGAGGGGCCGTTGTTCTAAGTTTTCGATTATCTCGAGCCACGCAGAGGTGTTCGAGGGGCCGTTGTTCTAAATTTTCGATTATCTCGGGTCATGAAGAGGTGTTGAGGGTCCGTTGTTCTAAGTTTTCGATTATCTCGAGCCACGTAGGGGTGTCCGATGAAGAGGGATGTTTGTTTTTACTTTGGCGGTATACGGCGGGGCAGAACGAACTCGCGGATAAACGGCGAAGGACCGCCCTCGGGTTCCATGTAACCCGAAGAACGGTCCTTCGCAAGCGCAGACGGCTGCGTGCGGGCCCATTCGATCAATATTGGATCAGCGAACGAATCTCGATGCCGGGCAGCTTGGCGCGGCCGTCGAGATAGCCGAGCTCGATCAGGAACGCGGCGCCGACGACCTCGCCGCCGAGCTGGCGAACGAGCTGCGTCGTCGTCGCGATCGTGCCGCCGGTCGCGAGCAGGTCGTCCGCGATCAGCACCTTCTGGCCCGGCTGGATCGAATCCTTATGGACGGCCAGCTTGTCTTTGCCGTACTCGAGGTCATATGCCGCCTCGACCGTCTCTCCGGGCAGCTTGCCGCTCTTGCGGATCGGCACGAAGCCGACTCCGAGCGCGAGCGCAAGCGGGGCTCCGATGACGAAGCCGCGCGCTTCGGGCCCGGCGACGACGTCGATCTCCAGGCCCTGCACCGCTTCCTTCAGAGCGTCGATGGCCGCCCGGTACGCCGCGCCGTCCTTCAGCAGCGTCGTAATGTCCTTGAAGCGGATACCCGGCTGCGGGAAATCGGGAATGACCCGAATATAATCCTTGAAATTGAAACTCATGCCTCAATCGGCCCCTCTCTATTCGCTACTCGAGTAGCATTATACACCGCCGCGACCCGGCTGGCTATCGGCGCGCTCCGGCCATTCGGCGGATCCACGCCCGAAGCTCCGCCGTCTCCGCCCGGCCCAGCATCATCAGCTCCGCGTTCTCCTTCGCCTTCCGGTACCGCTGCGATTGCTCCAGCTCCTTGCGCGCGGGCGAGGCGACGACTTTGACGTTCGATCGATCAATCGTAAGGAAGCCGAGCTCCTCGAACACTTCCTGCGCCATCCGCACGACCGACAGCGGCCAGCCGGTCGCTTCCGACGCCTGCCGAAGGAAGCCGTCCGGCGCGTCGATCCAGGAGCCCTGCCGCCGGAACAGCGAGTAGATTCTCCCGAACTGCTCCCGGTCCGGGAACGCGGGCCGCCGCGCCGATGCCGGCGCTCCATTCCCTTCGGGCGCGTAGACGTATACCGCTTCGATCGGATGCCCCGCGCCCAGCAGCCGGGCGAGCGAGCGGGCGGCGTCCGGCTGCTCCGGCAGCCCGGCCAGCGCGAGCGCCAGCCCTTCGGACAGCCTCCCCTTCGAGGACGCCGAACCCGTTCCGCCGTCCGGCATCGAAGCCACGCCGCCGTCCGAAGCCGCGGCCGCGCTCTCGCCCATGACGGTCGACCTCAGCGGCTCCGGCATGCGCTCCCACTCGCCGTACCTCGCGACGATCGCGCCCCGGGCCTCCAGCTCCGTCGATGCCAGAGCCTCGCTCCACGCCGCGTGCGAAGCGCACAGGACGAGCAGCCGCTCCTCCCCTTCCGCCAGCCGGACGAGCGAGCGCAGCCACATCTTCTCCGTCCTCCGGTCGTAGACGGGCAGAGCCGCGTGACGCCAATCCTGCAGCATGAATTGGACCCTCGTGCTGCCGTTCCACTCGTTCACAGCGAGCTCGCCGAACAAGTCGACGGAAGCCCCCTTCTCCAACGCGGCGGCCATCTCGCCCATCCCGAAGCCGACCGCTTCGATCCGGCGTCCGCGCTCCTCGGCCACGAGCCGCAGATGTTTGCCTTCCTTGCCGATCGCCTTCGTCTCCGAGACGGCCGCTTCCCGGATCACGAAGCGCGGCGTCGGATTCCCTTGGCCGTAAGGCTCGAGCCGCGACAGCTGCGAGACCGTCTCCAGCGACAGCTCGGAGACGGAGCCGACCATGTCCGCGGTGCGCTTGGGCAGCCAGTCCTCGTCCGAGATCCATTCGGCCGCGAGCGCGCACAGCCGCTTCTCCAACTCCGGCACGCGGTCGATCCGGATCGTCAGACCCGCGGCCGCCTGATGGCCTCCGAAGTGCTCCATCAGCTCGGCCATCTCCGTGAGCGCCGCGTGCAGATCGAAGCCGTCGATCGAGCGCGCCGATCCCTTGCAGGTCTCGGCCCCGGCATCGTAAGCCAGCACGAGTACCGGCCGATAATAGCGCTCGACCAGCTTCGAGGCGACCAAGCCGGCGATGCCGGCGTTCCAGCCTTCCCCGGCCAGGACGATCGTCTCCGGCATCCTTCCCCCCAGCTCCTCGACGCGCCGAAGCCACATCCGCTCCGCTTCTTCCAGCGTCTCGTCCACCAGCTGCTGCCGTTCGCGGTTCAGCGCGTCGAGCCGGGAAGCGAGCCGCTCGGCTTCCTCGGCGCTCTCGGTGACGAGCAGCTGCACCGCCCCGTCGGCCCGGTCGAGCCGTCCTCCCGCGTTCAGCCTCGGGGCGAGGCCGAAGGCGATCCGGCCGCTCGACAGCTTGGCGTGCTCCGTTCCGCAAGCCTCGGCCAGCGCCCGGATGCCCGGCGACGGCTGCTTCGCCATCCGCTCCAGCCCCAGCTTCACCAGAGTCCGATTCTCGCCTTCCAGCGGCATCAAGTCGGCGATCGTGCCGATCGCCGCCACATCCGCGAGCGTCGGGTCCGCCTCGCCGAGAAGGGCGTGCGCCAGCTTGAAGGCGACGCCCGCTCCCGACAAGCCCTTGAACGGGTATGGACAGTCCTCCTGCTTCGGGTTGACGAGCGCGATCGCCTCCGGCAAAATCGCGGGCGGCTCGTGGTGGTCCGTCACGACGACGTCCAGTCCCCGCTCCCGCGCGTAAGCGATCTGCTCGACCGCGCTGATGCCATTGTCGACCGTGACGATGAGGCGGGTTCCCGCTTCGATCGCCTTGTCGATCGCTCCGATATTCAAGCCGTAGCCTTCCTGGCTCCGGTGCGGTATGTACGTGTCGAAGTCGGCTCCGAAGCGCCGGAGCAGCCGGATCATCAGGGCGGTCGAGGTGACGCCGTCCGCGTCGTAGTCCCCGTACACCCGGATTCTCTCCCCGTCGCGGACGGCCTTCCGGATTCTCTCCGCCGCCTCCGCCATCCCCTTCATCGCGAACGGATCGTGGAAGCTCGCCGCGCCGGCGTCCAGGAACGTCCGCGCTTCCTCCGCGGAACGGAATCCGCGGGCCGCGAGCAAGCGGGCGATCAGGGGAGGAAGCCCCAGGGCCGCGGCCAGCTCCGCCGCGGCGGTCTCGTTCGCTTCCCGGATCTCCCACCGGTATTTTCTCTTCATCTTGCGGTCGCTCCTCCTCTCCCGGGTACCCGGTTAAACGACAACTCCGCCGACCGGGACGCTTCCCGCGGGAGACGCTCGGACAGAGCGCTTCCGAGGGGCGCGTCGCCGGCTAGTCGGCGGAGGCCTATCGGTTCATGCTATTGCAGAAGAGACGTCAGCTCTTCCTCGTGGTGATTGGACTTGTACGGATAACCGGGGTCGTAAGGCTGGACGTGAACGTTCGCGTCCGAGACGTGCAGGAACCGCTTCGTCAATTGACGGCGCACCCGGAGCGCGATGTCGTGTCCTTCGAACACGGTGATCCGCGGATTGACCCGGATTGTCATCTCGACGACGACGTAGTGTCCCTGCTCCTTGGCCGTCAGGTCGTCGACGGCGACGACGCCGTCCACCCGCTGGACCGCTTCGAGCATCGCCTGCATGTCGACCTCGTTCCAATCTCTCGAATCGCCGGGCCGAACGAGCCCGAGCACGAGCTGGAAGCCCGATTTGACCACGAAGACGCCGATGACGATGCCGGCCGCCGGATCGAGGACGTACAGCATCGGCATGTCGAGCAGGTCGCCGGTGATCGCGCCGAACGTGCCGACGAGGGCGGCCAGGGAAGCGAAGATGTCGGAGCGGTTCTCGCCCCGAAGAGCGAGCGCCCGCATGCCGAGGCTCGACTCATGCCGCTTGCGGTAGCGGACGAGGCTCTCCCGGACGACGATGCCGGCGATGATGACCGCGACGGAGCCCCAGCCGGGGGATTCGTCGACGCCGGCCACGATCTTGCGGATCGAGCTCAGTCCGATCTCGATCCCCGCGACGAGGATAAGCGCCGACAGGACGACCCCCGCGACCGTCTCCGCGGCCATTCTCTCGTTCGCGGAACGGAGGCGCGGGGAGTGGCCGACCCTTCGCATCTCCAGATAGGAGGTCGCCGCTCCCGCGAAATCCGCGGCCGAATGGCAGGCGTCGGCGAGAAGCGCCTTGCTTCCCGTGACCCAGCCGGCCGCGCCTTTGACGATGGATAAGACGAGCAGGCCTAACACGGACACCTGAGCCCCGTGCTCGGCCGAGTGGGAGTTTAGTACCGCCATTTCCGTCTGCAACCCCCTTATGCTCCCGTAAAATTACGGAGCGCTCTGAACCTTGACGTTCTTCTTCGGCTTCGCTCTCTTGCGGAGAACGAGCCACAGCGGGCTGGCGATAAAGATCGAGGAGTACGCCCCGCTGATCAAGCCGAGAATCATCGCGAGCGAGAACATCTTGATCGATTCGCTGCCGAAGATGAAGAGGCAGATCGCCGCGAAGGCGACGGTCAATACCGTGTTGATCGAACGCGTCATCGTCTGGCTGACGCTGTTGTTGACGATGCCGACCAGATCCTCGCCCGACTTGATCTTCGCGAAGCGGAGATTCTCGCGGATCCGGTCGAAGATGACGACGGTATCGTTGATCGAGTAACCGATGATCGTCAGGATCGCGACGATGAACGGCAGGTTGACTTCAAGCCGGAACAGCGAGAAGAGCGTGATGACGACGAAGGCGTCGTGCAGCAGCGAGACGACCGCCGCCACCGCGAAGCGCCATTCGAAGCGGATCGCGATGTAGATGATGATGCCGACGCTCGCGATCAGAATGCCGTACAGCGCGTTGATCTCTTGCTCGCGGGCGATCTCGACGTCGACGATGTTGATCTCGAACGAGGCCTTGTCGTCGAACTCGGACTTGAAGTCGGATTCCAGCTTCGCCTGCTGCGGTTCGTTCAGCACGTTCTCGAAGCGGATGGAGATTCTCTCGCTGCTCGTGGTTACCGTATACTTGCCGAGGTTCTCGGAGTCGATGAACTGCTCGACCTTGGCCTTGTCGACCGGCTTCGAGAGCTTGACGTCGACCGAGGAGCCGGACTTGAAGTCGATCCCGTAGTTCAGGCCGAAGATTCCGAGGGACACGATGCCCAGAAGCGTCAATACGACGGAGAAGATGAAGAATCCTTTGCTCGCCTTGACGAAGTCGAAATCCTTGAAGTTATAGCGCACGGATCTCACTCTCCTTTACGCCGTAGTACGACGGCTTGCTGAAGCGTCCGCTCTTCACGACCAGTTGCAGCAGCAAGCGCGGCAGGAACAGGTTCGTCAGAATGTTGACGATGATGCTGGCGAGCTGGACGACCGCGAAGCCCTTGACCGAGCCTTGGCCGATGAAGTACAGCACGGCGGTGGCGATAATATTCGTGATGTGCGCGTCGATAACCGTGCGGAAGCTGTTCTTGTTGCCCGCGCGGAGCGAAGAAGCGATGCTCTTGCCGCTGCGGATCTCGTCCTTGATCCGTTCGGCGGTGATGATGTTGGTGTCGACGGCGATGCCTATACCCAGTATAAATGCCGCGATGCCCGGAAGCGTGATCGTCGCGTTCATGAGCCAGAAGGCGATGAACATGACCCATACGAACACGATAAGGCAGATGCTGGCGATAAGGCCCGGCAACCGGTAGAAAATCAGCATGAACAGCAGGATCGCCACCGAAGCGACCGCGCCGGCGAGCACGGTGTCCTCCAGCGACTTCTGTCCGAGGGTCGCCCCTACGCTCTGCGTGTACTTCTCGTTCAGCTTGAGCGGCAGCGCGCCCAGGTTAATGACGTCGGCGAGATTCTGGGCGTCCTTCGGGGTCGGCTGGCCCGAGATGGTCGCCGTTCCTTCTGTCAGCGCTTGCTGGACGACCGGATCGCTCTGAAGCTCGTCGTTCAGGAAGATGGCCAGTCTCTTGCCGATCAGACGCTCGGAGACGTCCGCCAGCTTCTTCTTGTCTTTGACCTTGATCGCGATCAAAGGCCTGTTGAGCTGGTCGTATTCCACCTTGGCCGCGCCTTCGACGAAGTCGCTGCCGACCAACTCGACTTTACAATAATCGGTCTCGCTTTTGCACCCTTCCGCGCTCCGGAATTGCAGCTCGGCCGGCTTCTTCAGCATCTCGCGAACTTCGGCCTCGTTCGTGACGCCGGCGATCTTGACGCGAATGCGGTTCTTGCCTTCGGTCGTCACTTCCGGCTCGGCGACGCCTTGCTTGTTCGCGCGATCCTCCAAGCTCTTGGCGGTTTGAATCAGCGATTTTTTGTCTACGTCGCCCTTGCCGGATAGCGGCTCCGCTTCGTAGAGGATCTCAAAACCGCCCTTGAGGTCTAGCCCGAGCTTCGTCTTGTCCAGCAGCCACGGGCTTGTCCAAGCGATCAGCCCGAAGGATACGACAACGACGAGCACGAAAGCGAGCAATCGTTTCATTGTGTGTTGCGGTCCCCTTTCGATTCTCAATGTTCCTATTATACCTACGCGCCAAAAAGGAAGTCAATTTGTCGAAAAGCCCCGGAGCGGGCCCGGGGGAACGGCTCCCGGCTTCGGGCGCCTCTCTCCGGAGGCGCTTCCGGAACGGCGAAGGCAGCCGGCGGATGGTCCGCCGCGCTGCCTTCGTCCGACTCTATGATTCTCGCCCTTCAGCGCCTCTCTCCCCGATAGAGGCTCAGGGTAATGAAATTCATGTACTGGGTGACTTTGAGCGACAGGATATCGTTGACGACGACGTGCAGCGGAGGAGTGCCCTTCTTGTGGTATTTGTCGCTGACGCATTCCCACACGTCCGCGCCCTTGACCTGATCGTACCCGAGCAGCCTGAATTCCTCCGCCTTGCTCTCGCAAAGCTGCTCGACCATCCGGCTCATCTCCTCGTCCCCGAGCTCCGGCTCCGGAACCGGTTCGCGTTCCGACATGCGCGAGTCCTCCTTCCATCCCGTGGCGGGCGTTCGTCCGATCCTCTATGAATTCTCCGCGCGGACTCCGAATTCCTCCCCGGCGCTCCGGTTCGAGCGCCGGAAAATTCAGCCTCCCGTCCGCATCGCTCAAGCTCCGAGTCATGAAGGACTCGGGGACATGCATAAGCATGTACTATAGACCGGGACCGAAGAGGGTGTGCCGATGTCCTTGCGCAAACAATCGTTCATACAGGGAGCCATGATCCTGCTGGCGGCCGGGCTCGTGAACCGGCTTCTCGGCTTCGTTCCCCGGATCGCCTTGCCCCGCATCATCGGAGTCGAAGGGGTAGGGCTCATCCAGCTTGTCTATCCGTTCATGATCGTCATTCTGACCGTCATCACGGGCGGGCTTCCGCTGGCCGTCGCGAAGATGGTGGCCGAAGCCGATTCCCAGGGGCGGAGCGGCGACGTGAAGCGAATCGTGCGGATGGCGATGTCCATCGCGGTCGCGGCCAGCTTCGCGGCCGCCGCCGCCTGCCTCGCGATGGCCGAATGGATCTCGACCGTCATCATGACCGATCCCCGCGTCCACACGGCGTTCCTCGCGATGATCCCGATCCTCCCCCTGGTCGCGGCCTCTTCCGTATGGAGGGGGTATTTTCAAGGGAAGCAGAACATGCTCCCGACCGCTTATTCGCAGACGACGGAGACGATCGTGCGGATCGTTCTGTCCCTGACGCTGACTTCGCTCCTGATTCCGTGGGGCCTGGAGGCGGCCGCGGCCGGCGCGATGGCCGGGATGGTCGTCGGGGAACTGGCGGGACTGCTCGTTCTATGGGTTCAGATGCGGAAGGATACTTCGGCGAAGAGAAGACCAAGCGAAGGAAGCGTTCCGGGGACCGCCGGCGATCCGGACGCCGCGAACGGCTCCGGAAGATCGCTGTCGCGTTCGCTTCTCTCCATCGCGCTGCCCGTCACGGGAAGCCGGATGATCGGCTCGCTGTCCTATCTGTTCGAATCGATTCTGACGACGCGCAGCCTGGTCGCGGCCGGGGTGGCGACGGCGGCGGCCACCGCGCAATACGGCGCCCTGCAGGGGATGGTCATCCCTCTCCTGACGCTGCCGGGTGCGCTCACCTACTCGCTGGCCGTCTCCCTCGTTCCGGCGTTGTCGGAAGCGGCGGCGCGCGGGGACTGGGCCGGCATCCAGAAGCGGCTGCACCAGTCGATGCGCCTCGCCATCGTCACCGGGGCCCCGTTCGTGGCGTTGATGGGGCTTCTCGCCCATCCGATCTGCTCCCTGCTGTACGCCGACGATTCGATGGCCGACATGCTCCGGTGGCTGGCCCCGATCGCCGTGTTCCTCTACATGCAGGCACCGCTGCAAGCCGCCCTCCAAGCGCTGAACCGGCCGGGGACGGCCCTGTTCAACACGTTCGTCGGGGCGCTCGTCAAGCTCGTTCTGATCGTCCAGCTGGCCTCGAAGCCGGAGCTCGGGATCGCCGGCGCGATCATCGCCATCGCAGTCAACATGGGGCTGGTCACCCTGCTTCATTGGATCAGCGTGGCGCGGGTGACGGGCTTCCGTCTAATGCCTCTCGATTTCTTGAAGATACTCGCGGCCATGATCGTGACGGGGGCCGTCGCGGTGTGGATCTGGAACCTGGGGGGCATTCCGGGGGGAGCCGCGAAGCTGGCGGCCGCCTCAGGCGCGGCGCTGATCGTCTACTTGGTTCTGCTCGTCTGGCTTCGGCTGATCGACCGGTTCGACGTCGCGCGAATTCCGGTTATCGGCAGGTGGTTCCGGTAGTCACCTCTTCCGGTCCACGTACAGCTTGCCCTTATGGTCGACGCTGCAGAAGAACACCTGGCCGAAGCTGTCGACGCCCCGGCTGCGCAGCTCGTTGCGCAGCCAGAAGCGGTTTTTGCCGATTTTCTCCAACCCGTCGTCCTGAACCGCTCCGTCCATGATCAAGGGAACGGGCAGAAGCTCGTAGCGGAACTTCGAAGGGTCCGGATCGCCGCTCTTCTTCGCAGCGTCCGAGGGCGTCTCTTCGCCTTCCTTCTTCGGCAGAACCGTCAGCTTCCCGTTCGGCTCGAGCACGGCGAGCTCCACCTCTCCGATGTCGGTCATCCGGTTCTCCCGCAGCTGCACGAGCAGATCGTCCAGATTGTACCGCTGCCGGCGCATCTCCCGCCAATTCAGGCGTCCGCCGCGGATCAGAACGCTGGGCTGCCCGTCGAACCATAAGCGGAGTTTGCGGTTGCGGAGCATGATCCGGGAGAAAAGAAGCTGGATAACGACGAGCACGGCGATCGGCCCGACGGTCACCCATAACGACCTCTTGGTATCCTCGATGGAGATGACCGCGATCTCCGCGATCATGATCGAGATGACCATGTCGAAGACGGAGAGCTTGCCGATCTCCCGTTTGCCCATCAGGCGAAGGATCAAGAACACGAATAGATACATGAACACCGTGCGTAACAGAGTCGCCGTCAGTTCCATGTCCCGGTTCCTCCAAGCGGTCGTTAGTCGCGTATTGGCGCGACCGTTAGTGTCACCTGGTTGTCCGGAGGTCATGCGGGAAGCGCGAGGTGGAAAAAATGGATTTCCGGCGCGCGATCTTCGCCCGGGGGTACTAGCTTCCCCTCTTCCGCCATAGGCTGATACAAACCTTACGAGAAGGAGTGTGTGGCATGAAGCCCATCGAGCAAGTCACCGGCTTCCGAATCGCTTCCCCGATGGTATCCGGCATTCTCTGGTCCATCATCTGGCTGGCGGCGGGTACGCTGCTGTTGTCGCTGCTGCTGTACGGCACGGACATGGGAGAGAAGGATACGACGCCTTGGGTATTCGGCATTCACGGATTCGCTTCGCTGTGCGGGGGATTCGTCTCGGGCCGGAGAGCCGGCCGCAAGGGCTGGTCCATCGGCCTGGCGACGGGATTGCTGTACGCGCTGCTCGTGCTGCTGACCAGCTTCCTGGCCCACGATATCGGCTGGTCCGTCCGCATTCTGCTTATGCTCGGCTTGACGGCGGTGCTCGGGGCGTTGGGAGGCATGCTCGGCGTCAATACGGGCTCCTCCAAGCCGAAGGGGCGCCGGTAATCCGGCCTTGGCGTTTTCTCCTCCGATTTATGATATACTATGACGGTGTTGTTTACAGAGGACGTTAAGGGGGAGCTTTGTGGCCGTTTATCACTCGATGTCATCCATCATGGTCTACACGGCCGTTGCGGTGGCGTTGCTATTATGGTACGGAACCGGCAGGCAGCCTCTCGCGGCGGTCGGGGCGTTCGCCAAATCGCTGATTACGTCTCCCAAGTACCTGCTCTTCTTCTTGGCCATGCTCGCGATCCTTCTCCTCAATAAATACGAGCTGAAGCTGGAAGCTCTCTTCCCCGTCCATTACGATCTGACCTCCTCGATCGTCGGCTGGGAATCCGGATGGCAGGGTCGCCTGCAGAATGCCCTTCATTCGGACGCGCTGACGCTGTTCTGCTCGTTTTTTTATTTGGTCGTGTTCCAAGCGGTCATGATCGCTTCCATCGGCATCTACACGCACGCGGGCAACCGGAAGCTTTACTACGCTTTTTGCGTGGCCTTGCTGCTGAACTACTTGATCGCGGTGCCGTTCTACCTGTTCGTTCCCGTGAACGAAGCCTGGTCGGTCGCCTCCAACGTTCATTTTCTAATGCTGGACGTGTTCCCCCGCTTCGAGACCGAATACCGCCATCTGTCCGGGCTGGACAATTGCTTCCCGAGCCTGCATACGTCCATCTCGGTGACGATGGCGCTGCTGGCCGCGCGTTCCGGCAATCGGCGGTGGGCGATCTTCGCCGGAGCGAACGCCGCGATCATCGTGTTCTCGATCTTCTACCTCGGCATCCATTGGTTCTCCGACATGATCGCCGGCTTGTGCCTGGCGGGAACGGCCGCCGCGATCGGCCTTAAGGTCGGGGAATGGGCCGACAGCCGTCCTCTCGCGCCGGACAAGGCCAGCCGCAAGTGGCCTGCAGCCGCGTCCCGCTCCACCGGCTCTTGAGGCGGGACGCTCGCTTCCGAGCCTTCGCCTGGGCTTGCCGGAGATGCGGCCGTAGGTTGACCGGAACGACCTATGCGCCTTGGACGTCCATGCGGACGCTCAAGGCGCTTTGCTTTTCATTGGAGGCGGACGAGTTGAATGATCTCGCTCGATTTCGCTTACGAGAACGGCATCGGCAACAAGGCTTTTGTCGCCGGATAGCCACACCCGGACCGCGGGTGCCGATTCCTTCCCGTTCATCAGAGCTTGAAGTTTCGGGAGGCTTCCTTCTTCATAATGGCTGACGACCCGGTTTTTTTCGGATCGGACGCGTCGAATCACCATTTTGGCGGAAGCGTCAAGGGCGACGGTCACCCGTTCCTCCCCGGCGATCGAAGAATTCCGTCCCGTCCTCATTTTGGAGCTAGTCTGCAGGATCAAGGCGTCTTCGTCGATGGAGAGAAGCCTGCCGACCATATCGGCCTCGGCCTCTCTCAGATCGCCCATGATCTCCGGATTCTCTTCTATGAATACGGTTCTCGAAGCGGAGAACGGCAGCAGGCGGCCGTCTACTTGCGCGATCGCCGCAATCCCGGCAAGCCCCGCCGCGCATAAGAAGACCACGTGAGCGAGCAGCAGCCGATTCGGGTCCTCGAACGTCCGCTTCATGGCTTGACCGATCCTTATCCCGATCGCCCCGCCCGCCGCGTTCAGAAGAATGTCGTCCACGTCGCTGCTTCCCAACGCCAACGCGTATTGGGCGACTTCGAGGAACAGCGTGGTTAAAAAAAGGAATGAGATTTGGCGGCCGAACGATTTTGGTCCTCCGATATAGAATACGAATAATCCGAGCGGAACGAATATCCCGATATTTCCTCCAATGTTGACCAGGGCCTTCTCGATATCTACCGGTTCTTGAAGATAGCCGATTATGGTGCGCAGAGGCACGAGGTTTATACTTCTTAAATCGAAGAAACGATCCGCGAACAAGGACGTTAGAGGAATCGTTTTGAACAAAATGATATTCAAGGCCACGCAAACGTACGAGAGGAAAAGCAAATAAAGCAGCGCTTTGCCTATTCGATTCGGATTCGAAATCGGATTCGGCTTCGGATTTGGAGATGGATTTGGATTTGCGTTTTGATTAGGATTCGGATTCGGAATTAGATTTGGCTTCAACCCGTCTGCACCTCCCTCCTATTAGCTTACCTGGAATAGCTTTTGAATTCTTTACCGACATCTTAAATAATTTATAAGATTGTAATGCTCGAAGCCTGCATTTATCTCGATGGCTAGTAACGGACACAGTTGCGCTACATTCGCAGAATACGCCTATTTCGACCGTCTGCCTTTTTGCGAAATAGCGTCTGGGCGTCCGTTAGGATGGCGACATGGCGCCAGGAGGAGACGGTTTAGACGGGAGGAGACGGCGTAGACCGGAAGTGCTATGTATGATGCGAACTGGGCAGTCTAGAGTAAAGGGCTGAACT
>NZ_JACJVR010000028.1 GCF_014212175.1 Cohnella xylanilytica
TTTCTCTCTGCGAAAGTTGAGATTTTAACTCTTTTATATCGAAGTTCAGTAACATCAAGGACAGAGCAAAGTTCGATGTAATCGATTTGGTTGGAATCCCGTAATTCAATTCTTGTTCGGGTATTCCCGAGATCGTTGATGATCGCTACGGGTAGACCCATCCTTTTGAGTTCGGCAGCCTTCCGTTCAAAATCATGCAGCTCTTGAGGCTCAACTGCAACCAATAGCTCTATAATTTCTTGAAGTTTTCTACTATTGGCTGCCGTATAAGGCCTCTCGCCGTAATGATCCTTTAAAAGGGGATCTGCTCCGCACGCTAAGAGATACTTTACAACATCTACATGACCATGGAAGGCTGCATTGTGAAGAGGAGTGGCGCTGTCATCGGGGTGAGTTTTAAAATCTTGGTGATTGATATCAGCCCCCGCTTCAATGAGCAACTTCACCGCGTCGAGATAACCTCTACTTGCAGCAACTTGAAGAGCTCGTCCTCCATGAATGTTTATATCCAAGCCATGCTCCAATAAATATTTTATTTCTTCGATTTGGTTACGATATGCGGCCTTCCATAGAGCGCTCGTATTCACACGACTTAGCGCATTGATATCGGCACCACGATCCAGAATATATTGCAATTCATCCAGTTTGCCCCGACCGGCAGCTATGATGATGGCGGGATCTGAAGAATCATTCAGATTAACGCCACCCTTTTCGATTAAATATTTCACAATTTCAAAATCGTAATCGCCATAATGGCCCCACGCATAGCTCAAATAACTCCCATATCCGGGTACCGTCTTCAGATCAAAGCCGGAAGTAACCATTTGCTTTACAGCCTCTATATCTTTCCTTTTTAGAGCATCTAGCATTTGTTGATCCGGTTTCTTTATGGTCAATTATTTCATCCTCCATCTTTCGCTATAATCGACACTGCATCGACAGCTGCTTGCCTCTCGACTAGAATATAATGGAAGATTATATTGTGTCTACTCGCAAATATGGTTCCCACATTCTGCCGAATATCCGTTGGCGGTGTCCCAGGGGTACTTCCTGTGAAGACCGGCTTCGAGATGGCAACCATAACTGATTGTCTGTCTAAGGGCTTTCATTATAAAAAAGTTCCGCCGCGTTTTCCCGCGACGGAACTTTTCGAAGATTTATTCCACGATAATTTTGCCTACCGAAAAGGCGCCTACTTGAGTGGTGGATGAAAAATCACACAAAATCTGCTTCAGAAAGCGCCTTGCTTGAATGTTGTACGAAAAATCACACAAAATCTGCTTCAGAAAGCGTCTTGCTTGAATGGTGTACGAAAAATCATACAAAATCTGCTTCAGGAAGCGACTTGCTTGAATGTTGTACGAAAAATCATACAAAATCTGCTTCAGAAAGCGCCTTGCTCGAATGTTGTACGAAAAATCATACAAAATTCATCTGCCTTGTTTTTTCCGACTGTGCATTATTCGAAAAATCGCACAAGTGAATCCGCCTGCCTGCGGTGAAGCCCGCCATGTCGGCGAGATTGGACTCGCCAGCCCGGTCATCACAGACGGAGTTTTGGATAACGGAGCTTGTATGTAAATGGGGCATCCGTAGAAAAAAAGAGCTGGCCGGCGACTGCATGATGTCCAGGTGTTCCCTTGCCTTGCGGAACAAACCGCGTTCCTGCAGAATCGGAATGCCTCACGGTTGCGGCTCCGCATCCGCCGACAACGCATCGACGGCCAGCTGCACATGCAACTTGGCGCCGAGCGCGAGCGCCCGCTCGTCCAGGTCGAACGACGGATGATGCAGCGGATGGATAATCCCTCGCTCTTCGTTGCCGACGCCGATCAGCAGCATCGCTCCCGGCGCTTTGTCCAAAAAATAGGCGAAATCTTCGCCGGCCAGACTGGGCTTCTCCAGCAAGCGCACCCGATCCTGCCCGAATACGCTCGCTCCCGCGCGCAACGCCAGCTTCACCGCTTCTTGATCGTTGATCAGCGCCTTGCCCATCCGGAACCGCGTCTCGCTCGAACCGCCGAACCGGTCGGCGCAGGCGGCGGCGCACCGCTCCAGCACGGAACGAATCCGCGCTACCGTATCGTCCGCGAAGGCGCGATACGTGCCCGATACCTCCGCCGATTCCGCGATGGCATTGCCGACCGTTCCCGCCCGCAGCTTGCCGAACGCCAACGAGAACGGCTCCAGCGGATCGGATGCCGCCGCCGCGGCGCTGTGCGCTTCGGTCACGAAGTGGGCCGCCATCAACAACGCGTCCGCTGCCAGATGCGGCGAGCCGTGATGCCCCGAGCGCCCGCGGAACGACACCTGGAAGTGGGTCGACGACGCCATCGCTTCCCTCCGGTGAACGGCCATCTCCCCGACCGGGAGCTGCGGCCAGACGTGCAGGGCGAAGGCGGCCGACGCTTCATCCGCCGCTCCGCTCTCGACCATGTCTCTGCCTCCGCTGCGCAGCACGCCGTCCGTCGGGCTCGGCACCGCTCCTTCCTCCGCCGGCTGGAACACGAACAGCACCGTGCCGGCCAGCTTCTCCCGGAAGCGGCTTAACCCAAGCGCGGCAGCGATCAGCATCGCCATATGCGCGTCGTGGCCGCAAGCGTGCATCGCGCCCTCGATCTCGGAGCGGCAGGGGGCGCCTTCCGCTTCCCGAATCGGGAGCGCATCCATGTCCGCTCGCAGAAGCACCGTTCGGCCGGGCCGGCCGCCTCGCAGTACGCCGACGACGCCTTTGCCGAAGTGCCGTCCTACGTTCCGCCGAACCTCAAGCCCGCCCTGCTCCAGCAGCTCCGCGACGCGCGCGGCGGTGCGGTCCACGTCGAACAGCAGCTCGGGCCGGCGATGGAACTCCCTTCGGAGCCGGATCCAGTCTTCCTCCCGCTCCTCTAACCACCGGAAGATGCCGGCAATATCCGTCTCCTCCGCCTGCCATCGATCGTTCGCCAAGTCGTTCGCTCCCTTCGCCTCCGACTCTCTGTCAGCTGCCGGATCCATGGCCGGCGGCCAACGCCAGGAACAGCCGTCCCGCCGTCAGCAGCGCCCTCTCGTCGATGTCGAAGCGCGGATGATGGTGAGGGTAATGCGTCCGCTCCTCGTCATTGCGGGCTCCGACATGGATGAACGCGCCTGATCTATGCTCCAAATAATAAGCGAAATCTTCGGCCCCCATGACCGGCGGCAGCTCCACGAAAGCATCCGGACCGAAGACTCGGTTCACCGTCTCGCGTACGCGATCCGCTCCTGCTTGCGGATTGACCAGAGGAGGATATCCGTTCACGTATTCAAGCTCGTATTCCGCGCGGGAAGATTCGCAGATTCCTCGGACGAATAACCGAATCTCCTCTTCGATCTGCCGACGTACCTGCTTGTCGAAGGTGCGGACCGTACCTTCGAGCCTCGCCTTGTCGGCAATCACGTTAAATGCCGTGCCGGCCTGGAAGACGCCGACGCTGACGACCGCAGGTTGAAGCGGATTCACCCGGCGGCTGACGATCTGCTGCAGACCGCTTACGATCTGGCTCCCGATAACGACGGAATCCACCGTGTCGTGCGGCCTAGCCCCGTGACCTCCCTTCCCCTTGATCGTCAGGGCGAACGCATCCGCCGCCGCCATCGCGGGTCCGGCCTTGAGTCCGATGCGTCCGTACGGGATTTCCGAGGAGAGATGGATGCCGTACACTTCGTCGACTCCGTCCAGACAGCCGTCCTCGATCATGAATTTAGCCCCTCCCGGGGGCTTCTCTTCCGCATGTTGGAAAATAAAGACGATCTTGCCCGCCAGCTCTTCCCTGAACTTGCTTAACACGCCGGCCACGCCGAGCAGCGTCGACGTATGCCCGTCGTGGCCGCAAGCATGCATGACGCCGGGCACCGTCGACTTGTACGGCGCTTCCTTCTCGTCCTGAATCGGCAGCGCGTCGAAATCGGCGCGGAACGCGATCGTCGGGCCCGGCCTTCCGCCCTGGAGATAGCCGAGCACGCCGTTGCCGCCGACATGGGTCCGAACTTCGATCCCGTAAGAACGCAGACGTTCGGCCACGAATGCCGACGTATTCGTCTCCTCGAAGGACAGCTCCGGATGACGATGAAGGTATCTTCTCGTCTCGATCAATTCGGACTCGCCGTTAACCAACTCTTGAAACCACTTATCGGACATAGGAATCCTCCTTCTATTCTCCAAGCTTCCTGTATGCCGCCCCCGGGTGCGTATCCGCCAGCCGCGCGAAGCCCTTCCCGAACAGCCGCTCCCGAAGCGTCGTCTCCTCGTAGCGCTCTCGGAACATGCCCCGCTTCTGCAGGACGGGTACGACCAGCTCGACGAAGTCGCGGTGGCCGCCGGGAAGCACATAACGCTCCAAGTTGAAGCCGTCCGCTCCCGTCTCCTCGATCCAATGCTGCATATGGTCCGCGATCTCGTCGGGCGTGCCGGCGACGGTAATGCCGCGGAACTCCTTGCTCGCGAAGTTATCCATGACGTCGCGCACCGTCTGTACGGTTCCGCTATGCTTCGTATACCTCTCGGTGTGGGTACGGCCTTGCTCCGTCTTCACGTTGACGAACGGCGCATCCGGGTCGAGCGCCAGGAGGTCGACGCCCGTAGCGTTCTCATAGGTAAGCAGCGCAGCCTCGCGGCTGGCGTAGCTCCGGTACGAGTCCAGCTTCCGCTGCGCCTCCTCCTTCGTCCGTCCGACGACCGCGGACAGGCCGGTGAAGATCTTGATCTGCTCCGGCCCGCGGCCGAAGGCGGCCGCCCGCCGGCGGATATCCTGCACCTGCGCCCGCAGCGCCTCGACCGTCGGCGCCTTCAGGAAGACGCCCTCCGCGTGCTTCGCCGCGAAGTCGCGCCCGCGGTCGGAGCTGCCCGCCTGGAACAGGACGGGCGTGCGCTGGATCGAAGGCTCGCACGAATGCGCTCCCGTCATGCGGTAATAACGGCCCTCGTGCTCGACGATATGCACCTTCGAGGCGTCGGCGTAATAGCGACCCGCCTTGTCCCCGACGACCGCGTCGTCCTCCCAGCTTCCCTCGAGCAGCTTGTAGCTCGCTTCCATGAACTCCTCCGCCTGCTCGTAACGCTCGTCGTGCGGCAAAATTCCTTCGCGGCCGAACGCGCGAGCGCCGCTGATGCCGCCGGCGGCGACCACGTTCCAGCCGATGCGGCCGTTCGTCAGATGGTCGAGCGTCGAGAAGCGGCGGGCGTTCGGGAACGGCAGCTCGTAGACGGGAGAAGCCGTCGTCACGAAGGCCAAGTTGTTCGTCGCCGCCGCGAGCGCCGGGATGATCAGCATCGGATCGTTCGCGGGCGCGTACACCGCCTCCCGATAGGTCAGCTCCCGCTTATGATCGGGGTAACCGTACGAATCCGCGAAGAACATAAAGTCGAACAGCCCCCGCTCCAGCAGTTGGGCCAACTCGATCCAGAAGCCGAGCTCCTTGTAACGGTGCGACTGGTTGTCCGGATGCGCCCACAAGCCTTGGGTCATCTGATTCGGCGTATGAATATCGAAGATGCCTAGATGGATTTTTTTCAACGCGTGCGCCTTCCTTCCCCGCTCTATCTTCCGGAATACCCATTGGAATGGGTGCCTTTAACTAGAGAGGATAGCCGACGCCGCGGCGAATGTACAATAGAATTTCGTGAATCTCCGGTTAGATAACGTTAAAGTCAGGAAGCCGTCTCCGAATAAAACCGTTTGATCTCCTCGACCAGCTCCCGGCTGATTCGGCTCATCGACGCGGCGTTTCTCCGGGTCAGAATTCCGAGCGAAGGCCCTTCGAGCAGGTCGGCCACGTCCTTGACGACCACGCCCGGAACCGGGGGCGCGATCGCCACGACGGGCGCCAGCGCGATGCCCAGCTTGGACTGGACGTAATATTTAAGCGCGGTAATACCCGCGACTTCGATGCTGCTCTGGCGCAGCTTGCCGATCTGCTTCGTGATCATCTCTTCGATCCGGATGCGGAAGGCGCACGAACCGGGCGTGAACAGGAACTTCTCGTCCTTCAAGTCCTTGAGCCGGATGTCGTCGCGCCGCGCCAGCGGATGGTCGTCCGGCACGATCAGCTTAAACGTCTCCTTAAGCAAAGGATAGAACTCCAGCTCCAGATGGGGCTCGGGCTGATTGCAGAGAGCAAGATCGATCCGGTCCTCGAGCAGCATGTTCATGAGTTCCCTCGTCGTGCCGATGGAGACCTTCGTTTGAACCTTTGTTTTCTGCCGGGTGAAGGAAGCCAGAATCTCGGGAACGCGATTGCTCGCGGAAGGCTCGGAAGCTCCGAATCGGACGAGGCCGGCGTCTCCCTGAACGAAATCGACCAGCGCCACGTTCAGATCGTCGTACTCCCGCAGCAGCGAGTCCGCCCGCTCGTAGAACAAGCGTCCCGCGGTCGTCAGCTTGATCGTCTTCCCCCGCTCGAACAGCTTGACCCCGAGCTCCTCCTCCAGCTTCTTGATCTGTATGGTCACGGTAGGCTGCGAATATTGAAGCGCCTCCGCCGCCCGCTGGAAGTTGCCCAGCTTCACGATGGTTTGAAAGGTCTTGATGAGCCGAATCTCCATGGGCGCCGCTCCTCCTCCATTTCCCAATTTAATTTTCATAAACTCCGTCTTTATAGATCTCAATTATACAAACCGGAACTTTTCCCCTATTATAACAGACAAGGCCCCAATAAATCCAAGCGGATTACCATGAATTAAAAAAACCAAGCGAAAAGAGGTCCTCCATCATGAGCAACGCAACAACAAACGACGTCGGCGCAAGCCTGTACACCCGCCATTCTCCGAGCTTCTCGGCCAAACTGTTCGCCTTCGCTCCCGAAGGCTTCAAATCGTTCGGCGAATTCAACAAGCAGGCGCTCGCCGCCGGCGCCCTGTCCGTCAAGACCAAGGAGCTGATCGCCGTCGCCGTCGCCCACATCACGGGCTGCCCGTATTGCATCGAAGCGCATGTCGGCAAGTCGAAGGCCGAGCAGGCTTCGTTCGAGGAGATCTTCGAATCGGTAACCGTCGCCGCCGCCGTCAAAGCGCACTCCGCCTTCTATTACGCGACCAATGCGCTGAAGGCGTTCGAAGGCAGCCAGGATCCCGACTTGTTCCCGCTGGCTAATCTCGAGCTGACCGAGAAGCTCGAAGACGCGAACGAGGATGCGTACAACAGCTTCCACGAGTTCCTGCACGTCTCGCTTCGCGCCGGACGCCTCTCCGAGAAGGAGAAACTGCTGATCGCGGTCGGCTCCGCTCTCGTCGAAGGCAGCGCATACTCCATCGAAGCGTTCACGCGCCGGGCCAAGGAGATTGGCGTCACGATCGAGGAGCTGGCCGAGACGACGCTCGTGGCGACCGTGCTGAAGGCCGGCTCCGCGATGGCGCACCGCGTGAACGCCCTGCAGGCGTTCGAGAGAGAGTGAGCTCGCCCATGACGGAACGTACGGACCTCATTCGAGAGGAGTGGCCGGAAGGGCTGGCCGAGCAGCTCGTCGCCTGGAGGCGGCATCTGCATCGCCACCCCGAGCTGAGCTTCCGGGAGGAGAATACCTCCCGGTTCGTCGAAGAGACGCTGAGGGGCTTCGGCGGCGGCTTCGAGATCGACCGCCCGACGCCGACCAGCGTCGTGGCGCGGCTGATCGGAGCGAAGCCGGGCCGAACGCTGGCGCTACGCGCAGACATGGACGCTCTGCCGATCCAGGAAGAGACCGGCCTCGAGTTCGCCTCCGGGACGCCGGGCGTCATGCACGCCTGCGGCCACGACGGCCATACGGCGATGCTGCTGGCGGCAGCCCGCTTGCTCGCCGCGCGCCGGGACAAGCTGCACGGCGAGATCCGCTTCCTCTTCCAGCATGCCGAGGAACTGCCTCCCGGCGGCGCCGTCGAGCTCGTCGAAGCAGGAGTCATGGACGGAGTCGATTGGGTGTTCGGCGAGCACCTGGCCGCCCAGCTCCCGGTCGGGCAGATCGGCATCGCCTATGGAGACATGGCCGCTTCGCCGGACAACTTCACGATCGTCATCAAGGGCTACGGCGGACATGCCGGATTCCCTCACCGGGCGGTCGACACGATCGCGGTCGGCGCGCAGATCGTCGCGAACGCGCAGCACATCGTCTCGCGATACACGAATCCGCTCGACCGGCTCGTCGTCTCCGTCACCCAGTTCACGGCCGGGGCGTCGCACAACGTCATCCCCGACACCGCCGTTCTGAAGGGCACGGTTCGCAGCTTCGGCGAACAGGTCCGGGCGGATGCCCGCGAGCAGCTCCTCCGCATCGTTCAAGGAATCACGGCTGCCCACGGCGCCGAATTCGAATTCGATTACGTCTTGGGATACGCCCCCGTCGTGAACGACGAAGAGCTTACCCGACTCATTGAGGAAGCCGCCGTCGAGCTGGTCGGGCGCGACGATGTCGTCCGCACGCCTCCGGGCATGAGCGGCGAAGATTTCTCCGCGTACCAGCAGAAGGCGCCGGGCACGTTCGTCAACATAGGCGCCGGCAATGCCGGCAAGGGCATCGTCTACCCCCATCATCACCCCAAGTTCGCCATCGACGAAGACGCGCTCGCGACCGGCGTCCGGCTGTTCGTCCGGGCGGCGGAGAAGCTGTTGGAGTGGGATTCCTGAGCGGAATCCCGCAGCCTTTGCTTTTATTAAATTCACCCTTTAAAAGGATTCATTGTACAACTCCGGCGGAATCCGATATAGTGTAAGAAATAATTCCGATTATACAAGTTGGAATTATCAACTTTGTATGGAAGATTAGGGGAGAGACAAGATGAACAAGCTGTACCGCCATTCGCTTCTGGCACTTCTGATCCTCGCGCTGTTCGCCGTCTACGGATGCTCGTCGGGCAATAACGGCGGAGGCGGCAACGGGAACGCCGCGTCCGGCACCTCGTCGCCTGGCACCTCGTCGCCCGCCGAGCCGGTCTCCGCGGACCTCGCTTCCGAGCTGCATTTCCCGCTCGCGCAGCAGGTGCCGACGCTGGACCCTCATCTGGCGCTGAACACGAACGTATACGTGACGATGAATATCTTCGAAGGATTGTTCGCCTTCGACGAGAACTTCAAGCCGGTGCCGATGCTGGCCGAGTCCTACGACCTGAGCGAAGACGGCAAGACGTATACGTTCCACCTTCGCCATGGCGTGAAGTTCCACAACGGCAAGGAGATGAAGGCCGAGGACGTCGTCGCCTCCCTCAACCGCTGGAAGTCGCTGACCGGACGGGCGCAAGCTTCCCTCGGCGATTCGGAATTCGCTGTTAAGGACGATTACACCGTCGAACTCGCGCTGAAGGAGCCGCGCAACGACATTCTCGCCCAGCTCAGCCACGTGCTTAACAACGCCGCCATCATGCCCAAGGAAGTCGTCGAAGCGGCCGGTCCGGACGGCGTGAAGGAATATATCGGCACCGGTCCGTTCAAGTTCGTCGAGTGGAAGCAGGACCAGTACGTCCATCTGTCCAAGTTCGACGACTACCAATCCGTCGACGCTCCGCCTTCCGGCTTTTCCGGCAAGAAAGAAGCCTTCCTCCAGGACGTCTTCTTCGACATCGTTCCGGACAGCGCGACGCGCTTCGCTTCGTTCCTCTCCGGCACCTACGACTACGTCGACGTGTCGCTGGACAACCTGCCGCAGGTGCAAGGCCTCTCCGATGTGACGCTGAACAAGAACCTCGGCTCCGACATCAATCTGGTGTTCAACAAGAAGTCGCCGCTGTTCTCCGACGTCAAGTACCGCCAGGCGGTCGCGGCCGTGCTGGACGCCGACGAGATTCTGCTCGGAACGGTGAGCTCGCCCGAGCTGTATCGCCTGAATCCGAGTTATATGTATCCGGAGAATACGACCTGGTACAGCGAAGCGGGCAAGGAGAATTACAACCAGAAGAACCCGGACAAGGCGAAGCAGCTGCTTCAAGAGGCGGGCTACGACGGCCGGGAAGTGACGCTGCTGACGACCAAGGAGCTCGGCGGTTCGTTCTACAACGCCACCATCGTCGTGCAGAAGGAGCTGGAGTCGATCGGCGTCAAGACGAAGCTCGACATCAACGACTTCGCGACCTTGCTGAAGAAGCGCGCGGACCCGAACGCCTGGGACATCTACGTCGGCCTGTTCACGATGCCGTCCACGCCGTCCCAGCTGCTCTACCTGAATCCGACCTACGGCTTCGCCGACGACGCCAAGCTCGCCGAACTGAACAAGGCGCTGACGGCGGCCTCCTCGGACGAAGAGATCAAGCAGGCCAACGATGCGCTCCAGCAGTACGAATGGGAATACCTCGCCGCGGTCAAGATCGGCGACACATACTCCCAGACCGCGACGCGCCATAAGCTGACCGGCTTGAAGACGCTGGCCGGCTACCCGAACCTGGCCAACGTGAAGCTGTCGAAGTGACGCAAGCGCCGCATGGAGTCCCAAGGGGCACGCATGCGGCCCCTTGTCCTTTCTCAGCGCCGCTATCTATCGGAAGGAGGAGCCAACCTTGGCATTCTACATCGCGAGACGGCTGCTGGCTACGATTCCCGTGCTCTTCGTCCTGTCCGTCATCGTCTTTCTTATCATCTATCTGATCCCGGGCGACCCGGCGGCCGTCATGCTCGGCGACGGCGCCAGCCCGGAGACGATCGAGACGCTGCGCGAGCAGATGGGGCTTAATCTTCCGCTGCTCCCGCAGTACGGGCGGTGGATCGGTCATGCGCTGCAGGGCGACCTCGGAGACTCGTTCTTCATGCGGCAGCCGGTCCGGACGGCGCTGGCCGAGCATCTCGGTCCGACGCTCTCGCTCGCCGTGCTGGCCGAGCTCGTCGCGATCGTCATCGCCTTGCCGCTCGGCATTCGCGCGGCTTCAAGGCGGGGCGAACTGGCGGACAAGACGCTGACGGGCTTCTCGCTGTTCGGCATTACCGTTCCGGGGTTCGTGCTGAGCATGTTCACGGTGCTCCTCTTCTCCGTCCAGCTGAAGTGGCTCCCGGTGTCCGGCTATAAGCCGCTCTCCGACGGCCTGTGGATGCACCTCAAATACTTGATCCTGCCGGCCCTCTCGCTCGGGATCGTCCAAGCATCGCTGCTGGCTCGGGTCACCCGGTCGTCCATGCTCGACGTCCTGAACGAGAGCTTCGTCAAGACGGCGCTGGCCAAGGGCGTCGGCGAGCGAGGAATCGTCTACCGGCACGCGCTGCGCAATGCGCTGCTGCCGATCCTGACCGTCATCGGCGGATCGTTCGGCACCCTGATCGCGGGCGCCGCCGTCATCGAGTCCATCTTCAACATTCCCGGCATGGGACAGCTGCTCGTCAACTCGGTTCAGCGAAGGGATTACGCGGTCATCCAAGGGGTCGTCCTGTTCGTCGCCTTCGCCTACGTGCTGGTCAATCTCGTCGTGGATCTGCTCTACGCGATCGTCGACCCGAGAATCAGACTCAAATAACGAAGGAAAAGGAGGAGCTCCATGCCCCTATTGGATACGAATACGCCGGCTGCCTTCGATTCGGACGACGCCAGGCTCCGCTTGAAGCGCGAAAACCGCAAGCTGTTCGCGCGCCGGTTCGTCGCGAACAAGTCCGCCGTTATCGGCAGCGCGCTGATCGCGCTCATCGCCGTCGTCTCGCTGTTCGCGCCGTGGATCTCCGGCCGCGACCCTTACGGGCTCGACGTCGTCAATCGCTTGAAGCCTCCCAGCTCCGCCTTCCCCTTCGGCACCGACAACTTCGGCCGCGATCTGCTGACGAGGGTCGTCTACGGCACGCGGATGTCGGCCGAAGTCGGATTCGCCGTCGCGTTCGCCTCCTCGCTGATCGGCCTCGTCATCGGCCTGTACGCCGGGTATATCAAGTGGCTCGACCAGATTCTGATGCGCGTCATGGACGGCTTGTTCGCCTTCCCGGCCGTGCTGCTGGCCATCGCCATGATGGCCGCCCTCGGGCCCAGCGTCGGCAACCTGATCGTCTGCCTCACCATCGTCTTCGTCCCTTCGATCGCCCGGATCGTCCGCTCGTCGGCGCTGGTCTCGAAGGAGCAGACGTACATCGAGGCCATGCATGCGCTCGGCGCTTCCCGCAACCGGATCATCTGGAAGCACATCATGCCGGGGGCGCTGTCCCCGCTTATCGTCCAAGGCTCGTTCGTCTTCGCCGAAGCGATCATCGTGGAAGCGGCTCTCAGCTTCCTCGGGGCGGGCATTCCCGCGCCGACGCCGAGTCTCGGCAACCTGCTGTCCGACGGCAAGCTGTTTATTTACAACTCGTCGTGGATGACGATCTTCCCCGGACTCGCTCTCGTTCTCGTCGTGCTCGCGATGAATCTGTTCGGCGACGGGCTCCGCGATCTGCTCGATCCGCACGCCCGCCGCGCGGGGAAGAAGCGATGAGCGGCAACGATCCGTCCGCAATCCGCCGTTCCGCGGCTACGACAAGGAGGTCCATCGATGTCGGCCGAACCTATTCTGCAGATCAACGAACTTAAGACGCACTTCCATACGGAGCGCGGCCGGGTGACGCCGGTAGACGGCGTATCGCTGGAAGTAGGCCGGGGCGAGATCGTCGGCATCGTCGGCGAATCCGGCTGCGGCAAAAGCGCGACCGCCCAATCGGTGCTGCGGCTGTTCGACGAGAAGCGGCTCGCCAGCTACGAGGGCGAGATCCGCTTCGGCGGCCGCGATCTGCTCGGACTGACGCCGAAGCAGATGCGCGGCGTCCGCGGGAACGAGATCTCGATGATCTTCCAGGACCCGCTCAGTTCCTTGAATCCCGTCTACACGATCGGCGGCCAGATCGTCGAGACGCTTAGGCTTCACCGGCCTATCGGGCGCAAAGAAGCGGCGGCCAAGGCCATCGAGCTGCTGCGGCTGACCGGCATTCCCGCTCCCGAGCGGAGAGCGCGCGAGTATCCGCACCAGCTGTCCGGGGGCATGCGGCAGCGCGTCATGATCGCCATCGCTCTCGCCTGCGAGCCGCGGTTGCTTATCGCCGACGAGCCGACGACGGCGCTCGACGTCACGATCCAGGCCCAGATTCTCGAGCTGATTCAAGACCTGAATCGGCGCCTGGGCATGAGCGTCATGCTCATCACCCACGATCTCGGCGTCGTGGCCGAGACGTGCAGCCGGGTCGTCGTCATGTATCTCGGCCAGGTGGTCGAGAGCGGCGACGTCCGCGACGTGTTCAAGGCGCCGCTGCATCCCTACACGATCGGGCTGATGAAGGCCGTCCCCCGTCTCGACGGGGACCGGAAGCAAGAGCTGCCGGACGTCCCCGGCAGCGTCCCTCCCCTCCATCAGATCCCGCAAGGCTGCCGGTTCGCTCCGCGCTGCGCCTTCGCGGACGACAAATGCCGATCCGCCATGCCCGAGCTTGCCGCTCTCCCGGGTTCCGATACCCGGGTTAGATGCTGGCACGCCGGCCGGATCGCCGGAACGGAGGATTGACCTATGTCACGGGTATCGCCAACGAAGCAAGCCTCTGCCGAACCGCTGCTGCGGGTGAACGGCTTGAAAAAATACTACGCCGCCTCAGGCCGATCCGCGTTCCGCCGCTCGGTCGTCAAAGCCGTCGACGGCGTGTCCTTCGACCTGCGCGAAGGCGAGACGTACGGGCTCGTCGGCGAATCCGGCTGCGGCAAGAGCACGCTCGGCAAGTCGCTTCTGCGGCTGACGGAGCCGACGGAAGGCGAAGCGCTGTACCGGGGCGTCGACCTGTTCAAGCAGTCGCGCAAGTCTCTCCAGGCGTACCGCCGCGAGCTGCAGATTGTGTTCCAGGATCCGTTCTCTTCGCTGAACCCCCGGCAGATCGTCGGCCGGGCGCTCGAAGAGCCGCTCGTCATCCACGGCATCGGCTCGCCGAAGGAGCGGACCGACCGGGCCATGGAGATGCTGATCACGGTCGGCCTGAGGATGGAGCACTACTACCGGCTGCCGCACGAGCTGTCCGGCGGGCAGCGGCAACGGATCGGACTCGCCCGCGCGCTTATTCTGAATCCGCGCATCGTCATCTGCGACGAGCCCGTATCCGCCCTCGACGTCATCATTCAATCGCAGATCGTCAATCTGATGCGCAAGCTTCAAGCCGAGCTCAAGCTGACGTACCTGTTCATTGCGCACGACATCGCCGTGGTTCGCCATATCTCCGACCGCATCGGCATCATGTATCTCGGCAAGCTCGTGGAAGAAGCGCCTACGGACAAGCTGTTCGCGAATCCGCGCCATCCCTACACGCAGGTGCTGCTATCGGCCGTACCGGTGCCGGACCCGTCCGGAAGGCGGGAGCGCATCGCACTCGAGGGGGACCTCCCCTCTCCGCTCGATCCGCCTTCGGGCTGCGCCTTCCATACCCGCTGTCCGTTCGCGACGGAGCGCTGCCGCACCGAGACTCCGATTCGCCGCGAGGTGGACGAGGGCCATTTTGCCGCATGTCATCTGATTTGATAGCAACTGACAACCCCATACGGAAAGGCAGGCACCGACCATGAAGAAGATTCATCTCGGCGTATTCGAAGTCAACAGCGTCAATCACCTCACCCAAGGCATCTGGGCGCATCCCGGCCAGCAGCGCGTTCATTACAGCAAGATCGAGTACTGGACCAAGATCGCGCAGCTGCTCGAACGCGGCAAGTTCGACTTCATGTTCTTCGCCGACACGTACGGCTATCCGAAGGAGCGCACGGAGCTCGCGTTCCGCGAAGCGACCGGCCTGCCGGGCAACGACCCGATGATGCTCATCCCCGCTCTCGCGATGGCGACGAAGCATCTGGCGTTCACGATGACGACCTCCACCAGCTATGAAGCGCCGTACGCGAACGCCCGCCGCTTCTCTTCGCTCGACCACGTCACGAACGGACGGATCGGCTGGAACGTCGTGACGACGAGCAACAAGACCGCGGCGGATCTGTTCGGCCGGGACGATCTGTTCCTCCCGCACGACGAGCGCTACGACATGGCGGACGAATACATGGACCTCAGCTACAAGCTGTTCGAAGGGAGCTGGGAGGACGACGCGGTGCGGATCGACCGCGACAACCGGGTATTCACCGATCCGGCCAAGGTGCACAAAATCGTCCATAAGGGCAAGTACTTCAAGCTGACCGGCTACCATGCGGCCGAGCCTTCCCCGCAGCGCACGCCGGTTATCTTCCAGGCGGGCAGCTCGAACCGGGGACGCGCGTTCGCGGCGAAGCATGCGGAGGGCGTATTCCTGAAGGCGCCTACCTTGGAGGTGCTGCGCGACCAGATCCGCGACATTCGCCGCCGAGCCGCCGAATATGGCCGCGACCCGGCTTCGGTCAAGGTGTTCACCGGCCTGTCGGTCGTCGTCGCGCCGACGAAGGAGGAGGCCGAACGCAAGCATGCGGAATATCTCTCCTACCAGAGCGCGGAAGCGACGCTCTCGAGCTACGCGAGCGTAACCGGAATCGACCTGACGAAGCTCGATCCCGACTCCTACTTCGAGAACATCCATACCGAGATGGGGCAGACCCACACCGACCGGTTCACGAAGCACAGCCGAACGAAGAAGACCGTCCGCGAAGTCGCGGAGGACTTCTTGAAGAAGGGCTTCCGCGGCTTGACCGTCGTCGGCACTCCCGAGGAAGTCGCCGACAAGATCCAGCACTGGGTCGAGGAAGCGGACCTGGACGGCTTCAACCTCGAGCCTTACATTCTTCCCGCCTCCTACGAGGACTTCATCGACCTGGTCGTTCCCGTTCTACAGAAGCGAGGCATCTTCAAGGAAGAGTACGAGGAAGGAACGTTCCGCGAGCGCCTGTTCGGCAGAGGATCGGCCCGGTTGCCGGACCACCATCCGGGCGCGGCGTTCCGCGACGTCTCGCGGCTGTCTTAAGGCAGGGAGGGGAGATTAAATTCGGATGCTCGGAGAAAAGAAATCGTTGCTTGCGCCGGAAGAGCTGTGGGAGCTGACGCCGGAGCAGCAGGAGACGCTCCGGCGCGTACGGCGGCTCGGCATCGAAGCCGTCGGGCCGACCGCCGAGCGAACGGACCGCGAGGCGGTCTATCCCTTCGAAGCGATCGCCGCCCTAAGGGCAGAGGGGCTGCCGGCGCTGTCGGTGCCCCTCTCGTACGGCGGCGGCGGGGCCGGCTACCGCGGCGATTCGCTGCTGCTGCCGCTTGTGCTGATGGAGCTGGCCTCCTGGTGCTCCTCGACCGCTCAAGTGTTCGCGCTTCATAACACGGGGGTCCAGCTCGTACATGCGATGGGAGACGAGGACCAGCGAAGGTTCTTCTTCGCGGAGGCGCTGCAGGGGCATTTGTTCGGCAGCTTCGGGAGCGAAGCGAACGCCGATCGCTCCGCGCTCTCGAGCGTACTGGCGCCCGTCGAAGGCGGCTACGCGCTGAATGGCCGCAAGATCTTCGCGACCGGCTCCCCTGGCGCGAAGTGGGCGTTCTGGCGGTCGGTGATCGCCCGGACGGAGGGCTCGCAGGACGATCGATACATGATGCCGATCGTTCGGTTGGACGCCGCGGGGGTCGAAGTCATCGACGACTGGGACGGTATCGGCCAGCGGGGAACGGGGAGCGGCACGGTCGAGGCCCGGGACGTCTTCATTCCAGCCGCCCATGTCATGGGCGGGCCCGGCTCTTACGGCGAACATGCCGACTACTTCGCGACGCAGTTCCACGTCAACTTCGCCGCGCAATTCGTCGGCATGGCGCAGGGCGCTTACCGCGAGGCGCTGCGGTACGTCAAGGAGCAGGCCCGTCCCTGGCCGGGAGTGCCGAGCGCGGCGGAGGACCCGTACATCCGGCTGCGGCTCGGCGATCTGTCGGCCCGGCTCGCCGGCGCCCGCGAGCTCGTGCTGCGCGCGGCGCGGATGCTCGGCTCCTTCGAATCGCGGCCCGAGCTGCGGGACGGCATCCGGGCGGCGGCATCCCGGGCCAAGATCGTCTCCACCGAGACGGCGCTTGCGGTGACGAACGAAGTATTTCAGGTCATGGGCGCGCGGGCGGCGACGCGCAAGCACGCGATCGATCGCTATTACCGCAACGCACGCACGCTGACGCTTCACGATCCCGTGGATCGCCAGCGGGAAGCGGTGGGCCGAAGCGAGCTTGCCAACGCGTAACGCCAAGGGCCGGCCGGATCACGATTCCGGTCGGCCTTGCAATTTTGCCAGCCCATGCGTAATCCGGTCATTTTCCTTCTCTATTGACAAATCGCTCTCCATCCTTGACTATATGTATATATATAGAACTATAAAATTATCGACGCAGCAGAAAGGAGTCTCCATCGCCATGTTGATCGAACCCTCCTCGCACAAAGAAGCCGTGAAAGTGTACAAAGCGCTCGGTGAGCCAAGCCGTCTGAGCATTATCAATTTGTTGTGCCAGCACAAGGAATTAAGCTGCACGGAGATCGAGCAGCGTCTGGACTTCAAGGGTTCCACTCTCTCCCACCATCTGAAGCAACTGCTGGATTGCGGATTGCTGGATTTATCGCGCAAGGAGGGGACTTACCACTTCTATGAAGTAAATAAAGATATGTTAAAGCGTTATGTTGCCTTAACGGTCGAGTAATTTTTTTTGACTCATATTTCGATAGATTTAAATCTATAGTTGTTAAAAAAGGAATAAACAAAGCGTCTGCTTGCGGCGCAAGGAGGATGAATAATGAACAAGACGTATCTCATCTATCTGCTGGCTTTCGGCGGCTTCGTCATGGCGACTTCCGAGATCGTAATGGCGGGAATCCTGGGAATGGTCGCCCAGGATCTCGACGTATCCGTCGGGGCAGCCGGTCAGTTGGTTACCGTATTCGCGGCCGTCTTCGGAATCGGGTCGCCGATTCTCGTTACGCTGACTTCCAGAATGGAGCGCAAAAAGCTGCTGATTCTCACGTTCATCGTCTTTATTATCGGCAATCTGATCGCCTTCTTCAGTCCGAACTTCGCCGTTCTCGTCGTCTCCCGAGTCGTTCTGGCTGCCAGCGCGAGCGTATATACCGTCGTAGCTTTGACGTCAGGCTCGAGCATGGCCGCGCCGGGGAGACAAGGCAACGCAATCGGAATCATCATTATGGGTTTCAGTACGGCGCTGGTTGTCGGCGCCCCCTTGGGAACGTTAATAGGCGAATACTGGGGATGGCGTTCCATCTTCCTGTTGATCCCTATTCTAGCGATTCCCGCCGTTATCGGCATTGCCGCTCTCGTTCCCAAGATGAGCGGACAGGCTCCGATACCGCTTGGCGAGCAATTGAGAATCTTGCGGAATCCGAGAATCGTCGGCGGCTTATCGATTACGTTCTTCTGGATCGTCGGTTATCAGCTCATGTTTACTTATATCTCCCCGTTCCTTCAGCAGGCGGCGGGGTTAAATACCGCGCGGATAAGCGCCGTTCTGTTGGCGTGCGGTCTATTCGCGGTAGCGGGTTCGCGTCTTGGAGGCTATGGCGCGGACAAATGGGGGACTTCCCGGACTTTGATCGGCAGCCTGCTCATCCACGCCGTCGCGCTTGTTCTTCTTCCTTGGACGGCGACTTCGCTAACAGGAGCTTTGATCATGGTCGCCGTCTGGGTCGGAGCCGCATGGATGACAACGCCGGTCCAGCAATTCTATCTGGTCTCCCTCTCGCCCGATGCTTCCGGACTGGCGTTGGGCTTGAACAATTCGATTCTGCAGATCGGAATGGCCGTAGGCGCGGGCGCGGGCGGCTGGATAGTGAATCGGCTATCGGTCCTGAATCTGGGATGGATGGGGAGCCTGTCCATCGGAATAGGGCTGCTGGCCGTCTTCTACTCTGTCCGCTCGTCGCGAACTATGAATCCCGGCAGGTAAGCCGACATAGAACGAATCCCCCTCCGCCACCATTCGTCAGAATGACGGCCGGAAGGGGATGTCGTTCAGAGCAAAGGATTGTGACAAGCGGCGTATTGCTCTCCGTCCAGCCGTCTCAGCTCGGGCCGCTCTTCTCGGCAGCGGTCCGTCGCTAGAGGACAGCGCATACGGAACCTGCAGCCGGATAACGTTCGCGTCGAGAATAAGGGCTCGCCGTCCATCCTGTCAGGCTCTGCCTGGACTTGAGGGTCCGGATGAGGGATCGAGGCGATAAGCGCGCGGGTATAAGGATGCGCGGGACGACGGAACAGCTGTCGGCTGGGCGAGATCTCCACGATTCGGCCTTGGTGCATCACGGCGATCCGATCGGAGATATGCCGAACGACATGCAGCCCGTGCCCGATGAAGAGATAGGTCAAGCCCATCTTCTTCTGCAAATCCTGAAGCAGATTGACGATTTGGGCCTGCACGGACACATCCAGCGCGGATACCGCTTCATCGGCGACCACGAACTTGGGATTCAGGGCAATGGCTCGCGCGATGCCGATCCGTTGCCGCTGACCGCCGGAGAATTCGTGCGGATACCGGTTCATGACGGAGGGATCGAGACCGACGGCAGCGAGGATCTCCTCGATTCGCTCCTTCTTATCCGCGCCCTTCAAGCGAAGGTGGACGTCAAGCGGTTCGCCGACCAACTCGCCGACATTCCAACGCGGGTCGAGCGACCCGTACGGATCCTGGAAGATCATCTGCATATCCTTGCGCATCCGCCTTAGCTTCGAAGCTCCAATTCCGGTCAAATTCGTATCCTGAAAAAAGAGGGTACCCGCCGTGGCCGGTTCCAGCCTAAGCAGCAAACGGCCGAGCGTCGACTTGCCGCTGCCGGACTCGCCGACGAGTCCCAAGGTCTCTCCTTGGCGAATCGTGAAGGATACGCCGTCTACGGCGCGGATATGGGCGCGAGGCCGGCCGGGCAAGCCGCTTCTCAGCGGATAATCTTTATACAGGCCCTCCACTCGGAACAGATCTTCGCCTTCGGATGCCGCATGCATCCTCCCCCATCCGGTTCCGCCGGCGCCGCCGGACTCGCTCAGAGGCGGCCGACTCTCCGGCATCGGCGAGACGCCGGGCAGCTCGCTCGCATGCCAGCAGGCCACTTCGCTTCCGGAGAAGGATACCGTCGGGGGCTCCGAGACGCGGCAACGGTCCGTGGCATGGAGACATCGGGGATGGAATACGCAGCCTTCCGGCAGGGCGTTCAGGTTGGGGATGCTGCCGGGGATGGCCGGCAGCTTCTCCCCTCTCTCCCTGTCGGGCATGAAGGCCGACTCGATTAACCCTCGCGTATACGGATGTCTCGGCCTCGCGAACAGCTCCTGAGCCGGCGCTTGCTCGACAATGCGCCCAGCGTACATGACCGCAATTCGGTCCGCGACCCTGGCGGCCACGCCGAAATCATGCGTAATGAGGAACAGCGCCATGCCGAACTCCTTCTGCAATTCTTTAAGCAATCGCAATATTTGGGCCTGGATCGTCATGTCCAGAGCCGTCGTCGGTTCGTCGGCGATGAGCAGTTCGGGACCGCAGCTGAGCGCCATCGCGATCATAGCCCGTTGCAGCATGCCCCCGGAGAGTTCGCCCGGATACTGCTTCATGCAGAGTTCCGGCTCCGGAATTCCGACGCGTCCGAGCAGCGAGGCGGCATGCTTGCGGGCGGCAGACTTGGACATCGATTCGTGCCTCCGGATGGTCTCGACCAACTGGTAGCCGATCGTATAGACCGGGTCGAAGGCGGCCATCGGCTCTTGGAAAATCATGGCCATCCTTTTCCCCCTTACGGCCCGCAGCTCCGACTGGGTCAGAGAGTTCAGATCCAAGCCGGACAGCGCGATCCGGCCATTCACGATGCTGCCGTTCTCGTGCCCGAGCAAGCGCATGACCGCTTTGGAGGCGATGGTCTTCCCGCTTCCCGATTCTCCGACAAGACAGACGGCCTCTCCCGCTTTTATAGTTAGCGACACCTCATGAAGCGCATGCAGCACTCCCCGCTTCGTGTTGAAATCGACGGATAATCGTTGAATATCCAATAGCGGCTTCAATTCGCTTCTCCCCTTCGCCTCGGATCAAGCCGGTCTCTCAGCCAATCCCCTATCACGTTAACGGACAGCACAAGAAGCGCGATGGCTAATCCCGGGAACGTGCAGATCCACCATGCCACTGTCAAATAACTCCTGCCCTGCGACAACAGCTCCCCCCAATCCGGAATCTCCTTCAAGACTCCAACTCCGAGGAAACTAAGTCCCGAGCCGGTCAAGATCGATCCGCCAATGCCGAGCGTAGCCATTACGACTAACGGAGACAGAGAGTTGGGCAGCACGTGCTTCCAATAGATCCCGAAGCGGGTGACCCCGACGGAACGGGAAGCGACGATATAAGGGCGGTTCTTGATGCCGAGGGTCTGGCCGCGCATCAATCTCGCAAAACCGGGGATGGTTCCGAGAGAGACCGCCGCCACCATATTGAACAAGCTGGGACCCAGGGCGGAAGCGACAGCCAGAGCTAACAGAACGCCCGGGATCGTCATCAGCACGTCGACCGCTCTCATGAAGACGGCGTCCGTCAAGCCTCCGATATAGCCGGAGATCGCTCCGATGGCGCCGCCGGCCAGTCCGCCTATTAATATCGAAGCGACGCCGATGAATAAGGAATCCCTGCTTCCGTATACGACGAGGCTAAGCACGTCGCGGCCGAAGTAGTCCGTTCCGAACGGATGGGCCCAGCTTGGAGGTTGCATAAGGCTGTCGCTCGACATCTCCGTCGGCGGGTATGGGGCCAACCAATCCGGAGCTATGGCGCAACCCGCGAACCAAGCGATCGCGGCCGCGGCGGCGATCAACAGGACATTGTAGGAGCGCGGGCGAAGTCCGCCTGTACGGTAAGGGCGGAGTTCCCGCTTCCCGAGCATGATATTTAAGTTCAGCCTCTCCCTCATCGAATGGCTCCTCCGGTATCGGCCGTCCTATGCCTCAGGCGTACGCGCGGATCGATCCACGAGTAAGACAGGTCGACCAACAGGTTGATGACGACATAGACGACCGCGGAGAACAGGATAACGCCCTGAACAACAGGCATATCCTTGGAGAGGATGGCGTCCGAGATCATCCGTCCGATTCCTTGCCGCGCGAATACGGTCTCCATAACGACCGTCCCCGCCAGCATATCGCCCGCGAGCAGACCGATCACCGTAATCGCCGGTATAAGGGCGTTGCGCAGCGCATGACGATACATAACCGCCCGTTCGGTCAGCCCCTTCGCGCGGAGCATGACGATGTAAGGCTCGCTCATGACTTCAAGCATGCTGTTGCGTACGATTCGCACGAGGAATCCGGCCCCGATCAAACCGAGCGTTAGGGAGGGCAGCGCCAACGTTCGCCACCCGTCGGATCCCATCGCCGGGAACCAGCCCAGTCGAATCGAGAAGACGAGCAGCAAGAGAATGCCCGACCAGAAATTCGGCATCGAGATTCCCAGCAGCCCCACGAATCGGGCGATCCAATCGATCGGACCGTTCCGGTGGATGGCGGACAGGACGCCCAGAGCAAGCCCGACGATCAGCGCTATGGCCAGACTAACGGCCGCCAACTCCAACGTCGGCGGCAATTGGGCCGCGATCTTGGGCAGAACCGGTTCCGATGTCAACAGCGAGGTGCCCAAGTCGCCGCGAAGGAGCTTGCCGAAGTAATCGGCAAGCTGCTGCGGCAGCGGTTTGTCTACGCCTAATTGATGGCGGAGACTCGCGATGACCTCGGGCGGGGTGGCGGCGACATTGACCATGCTGTCGATCGGGTCTCCGGGAAGCAGGTACATGATGACGAAGACCAATACCGACGAGCTGACGACGACGAGCAAAGAAGAGACGATTCGACCGATAACAACTCTCACCATGGCAACCGTAGCCCCTTCATCCTACTTCGTCAGACGGACATCGTTGAACAGCGGGAATCCGAGAGGATCGAACTTGAGATTTTCAACGGACCTGGAAGTTGCGACCGTATAGGGGAAGACGTAGATCGGAACCATGACGGCGTTGTCTCGGATGTATTGTTGGACGTTGCGATACAACTCGGCCCGTCTGCCGTCGTCCTTCTCGACGGCCCCTTGCTCCAGCCATCGGTCCAGCTCGGGGGCGGAGACATGCGACATGTTGCCGATCGCCCCTTTGGGAGCCGTATGATAGTACACGCTAAGCCAACTCGGGTCGCCGCTTACGTCGCTGTTGCCGAACACGTCGTAATTATCGTTTACGAAAATCTCCGTTCGAATATCCTTCGTAACGACCACCTCCACTTCGATGCCGATTTTCTTTAGCTGTTGCTGAACGATAACGGCAATGTCGTTGCGCTTCTCCCGGTTGGGCGACGTTACCACATAACGCAGCGTTAGCCTTTTGCCGTCCTTTTGTCGTATGCCGTCCGGTCCCTTGATCCATCCGAGTCGTTCGAGCAGCGAGTCCGCTTTGTCCGCATCGGGCTTGATCGAATTCTCCAGCGACGCATCGTACCCGAACATGCCCGGAGTCAGCGCTGACCATGCTTGCTCGTACGTCCCCTGATACAAGGTTTTGACGATGGTACCGGCATCGATGCCGTATTGCAGAGCTTGTCTGGCTTGGAGTTCGTTCCAGGGCTCGCGGTTCTGATTGATAAACAGCGTATAGGGCAAACCGATCGTATTGGCTTGAAGAAGCTTGAACTTGGGGTCGCTCTTGAGGGCCGCGACGTTCTGCGGAGGGACGCTCTCCGCGGCGAGCGCTTGGCCGCTCTGCACGCTTCCGATCCGGGTCGCGTCTTCCGGCACGATCTTGAAGACGATGCCGTCCAGATATGCGCTCCCTTTGTTGTCGACCAGAGCAGGCGCCCAATTGTAGTCGGGATTGCGTTCGACCTTGATCTCCGAATTGTCTTCCCATTTGACGAATTTGAACGGACCGGTGCCGACCGGATGTTGACCGAAGCGATCCCCGGATTGAGCCGCCGCCGTCGGCGAGACGATACTCAGCTGGGCGGCGCTCAGATTGCCGAGGAAGGCGCGGGAGGGCTTCGAGAGAGTCAGCTTGATCGTGTATTCGTCGATTACCTCGGAGGATTCGTAAGGCGAGAGAAGCGCGAGCGCGCTCACCCCCTTCGTATTCGGGTCGATCACGCGATCGAAATTATACTTGACGGCTTCTGCGTTAAAGGGCGTCCCGTCGTGAAATTTGACATCTTGGCGAAGCTTAAATATGTAGCTAAGACCGTCTTCCGATTCCGTCCATTCCGTGGCCAACCAAGGCTGAATCGTATGATCGGGGAGCTGAACGACAAGATTGTCGAACATCGTGCGGATAACCCTTGAAGAGACGGACAACCCGCTGCGATGCGGATCAAGCGAGTCGGGCGAGGACACCAGCGCGTAGGAGAGCTCGCCTCCTGTCTCCGATGCTTCTGCCGAGGAAGCCCCGGGAGACGGATCGGCAGCGGCGGCGGCGCCCGAACTTCCTCCTTCTTGCGCAACGCCATTATTGGCAGAGCAAGCAGATAGCGCTACGGGCAACACAAGCAGCAGAATGAGCGCCGCGGTCTTGAAGGTTTTCGGCAACTTTACCATTTCTTACGCTCCTATTCTCTTAATTCGATATGGGCAACTTCGTTTCAGCCGAGACATGCGGCTTCGTCCGAATGCCTACTCGTAGTCCGAGGCTCTCTGCGGCGTGCGGCGTCCCAATCCGGGGGCCGCTCCTGCCGCCACCAGCCCCGCGACCGGAGTTACGAGACGTTTGGCGATCAGCCAATCGCCTTCGAATCGTTCGTAATCGTCTTCGATATAACCGATCGTCGTCCAATCCGCGGGACGATGAGCGCCGGACTCGGTATGCGTGCTGGCCCAGTGCCACACCGTTGCATACGCCAACAACCGGGGGCGCCCGTCCTCCCATACGACCGTGCTCTGGCCGCCGACATGGGCGACGGCCGAACCGGAGCTCTTGCCTCCGGCTAGCATAAAGTTGACGAATTCGTCGCGGCCGTTAAAATATTGCGGCGGTCCCGGCATGATGCGGTATTCGATATCGGCGTTCGGAGTGAAGCAGCTTCCGATTCGTTCGTATTGACGGGTGTCGACGAGCCTGAAAAATCGAAAATGCGTTTGATAAATCGATCGTTCGGCAGCCAAGATGTCAAGGATGCCTAGGTTCTCAGTCCCCATAGCGTTTCTTCCTTTCCGCACCCGAAGCCGGTGCTATAAAATAGGCGTCGCCATCCATGCGATGGAAAATTCGAGGATTCCCCCTTTAGGCTATTTTTCATATTTCCTATATATTAAGTTGGAATTATGGTCGCTTTAAACCTTTCGACAAGGGGGCAAAACCCTCGCGAAAGGTTCCGTTGCGGTTGCGGTTGCGGTTGCGGTTCCGGCATTATGAACGCAAGAAACTCACCATAAATTTATAGATATCGAAATATTGAAAATCGTTTTGCCCCGGATCCGCGTAAGTCTTCACTTAGTCGGATTCGAGCCCTGAAGTTCGCATGTACTCTAATCGTAAAATATCAATAGATTTATGGATATAGATATATTAATGCGATTGCTAAATCATGTCAATGAAAAAAATCGCTTCCGTCTATAAATGGACTCGCGACAAGACAGCTCCGCTTGGCCTCCGACGACAACCCGGACGTGACGCGAAGCGGGGATCGCATCGACGCGAGTATACGGATCGCGGGCGTGGACGAACACCTCTTGTTCTTCCTCGTACCAGGCATCCATCGCGTCCCAGCGGAAGGTGACGTACCGATCTAGAAAAGCGATTGCCGGCGGCGGACTGACATATCCCCATACCGCGTTGTCCGCCGCTCGGTCTCCGACCTTGAGCGTCCAATAGACGGCCTCCCCTTTGTTGGCGTTCGGTCGGCGGTAGTCCGTCTCTACGAGGAAGTCCGTACGTACGTCGGACAACGGAAAATAATAGACCGGCAGTTTGCCCGTCTCCGTCACGATAAGCGCTCGCCTGCAGCGCCAGCTTCTTCTTCATTTTCATATCGTTCATGATTCGGATAAAAAACATGGCCTGGCTCCCCTCCCCCCTTCGCGCCGCATGCAAAAGCCCCTTTTCAACGAAAAAGGGGCCTTGTTCGAACGACTTATTCGGTATGGACGGATTCGTGCGTCAGTCCTTATGCGTCTTTAGGGCTTGCAGCCTGAACCATCCGCTCTCGTAATCTTTCTGTCTGTAGGCCAGAGGCAAGCCCACCTGCATGAGCCTGTCTCCTCCGTGGATAAACGCCGCTTCGCTCGTTCCCGAACGAACCTCGTATTCGAGATCCGGATCCAGGCCGGCCAGACGCAAGCTGCGCCGGGGCGCGTTCGGCACGGCCATCACTTGGAAGTAGTAGACGAGAGCCGTCTCTTTGTCCTCCGAGACGAACATCCAAGCCGATTCGTTGCCCTCGAACGGACTCTTCAGGCGGTACAGGTCGCCCTTCTGAACCAAACCGCGAATTTGCTTGTAGGCCGCTACCTGGCGCTTGACCGTCTCCTTCTCCTCGTCGGTGAACTTCGTTAAATCGAGTTCATAACCGAAGTTGCCGGACATGGCGACGTCTCCTCGGAATTCAAGAGGCGTCATCCGGCCCACTTGATGGTTCGGCACGGCCGACACGTGCGCCCCGATCGCGCTTACGGGATAGACGAGACTCGTGCCGTATTGAATCTTGAGCCGCTCGACCGCATCGGTGTTATCGCTTGTCCAGGTTTGGGGCATGTAGTAGAGCATGCCGGGATCGAAGCGGCCCCCGCCGCTTGAACAGCTCTCGAACAGAATATGCGGGAATCCGGCGGTGATGCGCTCCAACAGCTCGTACAATCCGAGCACGTAACGATGGGCGGTCTCTGCTTGGCGTTCCGGCGGCAGCATGGCGGAACCGATCTCCGTCAGCGCGCGGTTCATGTCCCACTTCACGTAGGAGACCGGCACGCTGGCGAAGATGGCGGCTAACGAGTCGTAGATGTAATCGCGCACTTCCTTGCGCGTGTAATCCAGCACGAGCTGCCACCTGGCTTCGCTGCGCCTCCGCCCGGGAACATGGAGACACCAGTCCGGATGCCGACGGTACAGCTCGCTGTCCGGCGAGATCATCTCGGGCTCGAACCAGAGTCCGAACTTCAGTCCCAGCTTGTTGATGCGCTGCGCGACATCCGCAAGCCCGCCCGGCAGCTTCCGCCGATCCTCGATCCAATCGCCGAGAGACGAGTTGTCGGAATCCCGCTTCCCGAACCAGCCGTCATCCAAGACAAACAGCTCGATTCCGAGCTTGGCCCCCTCTTCCGCGATCTCGACCAGCTTGTCCGCATTGAAGTTGAAGTAGGTGGCTTCCCAGTTATTGACCAGAATGGGACGTTCTTCGTCCCGATATCTTCCCCGGCACAGCCGCGTCCGGTACAAGCGATGATACGTTCTCGACATGTCCCCCAGGCCTTGTCCGGAGTAGACCATGACCGCTTCGGGCGTCTGGAAGCTCTCTCCCGGACTCAGCAGCCACGCGAAGTCGAAGGAGTTCACGCCGATGCTAAACCGCGCGGACCCGAAGCTGTCCACTTCCGCCCCCGCTTCGAAGCTGCCGCTGTATACGAGACTGAAGCCGTAGGCCTCCCCTCGGAACTCCGTCGTGTCGGGAGCGACCAAGGCGGCGAAAGGGTTGAATTGGTGGCTGCTCATCCCCCTCTTGCTATCGATCCGGGTCTCGCCTCGAGCGAGCGGTCTGCGAGTCACATTCCCTTCCCGCGCCCAAGCCCCGGACAAGTAGACGATCTCCCATTCGCGCTCTCCCGAGTAATCGACGCTGGCGCTTAAGGCGCGGCGAAGCCTCAGCTTCCTGTCTCCCCCGTTAATCAAGCGAGCCGAGCGGACGATGACGTTGCGTTCGGCGAAGACGGTGTAGAGCAGGACGACCTTGAGGCCGGAATAGGCGTCTCTTAATTCCAGCTCCAACGTATCCGCTTCGGCTTCATCTTCGGTGTAAACGGCCGGAAGCCCGGTCAACGCCGGCTTCCCCTTGATGATTCGGTAGCCTTCGTACTTCAGCTCCGTAATCCGCGTTCCATCCTCGAGTTCGACCTGGTAAGCCGGATTCCGGAAGTCTCCGCTCCCGTATTGGGGGTATTCTTGCGGCAGCCGGTCCAATCCGGCCTTCTCGGGGGTATGAATCAGCAGCCCCTCCATCGGTACCCGGTGCTTCAGCTTGCTTCCCCAATAGACATGCGCCGGATACCCGTCCACGATCTGAAGAATATAGCTCATGCCGGACGATTGCAGATGGAACAGCCCGGTTTGCGATTCGACGATGACTCCCATGAATCCAATCTCCCTCTTCCCTTAGAATGCCAATCATATGGCATAAAGCTTGATAGACTTATTCAAGCATGTACGCCCATTCTACGGAAATGATATATCAATTCCGAGCATCGAGTACATGTCATGATGCTCGCTCTTAATGTTATAATGCTAGATATTCGTCGCTAGGAGAATGGCTATGATCGAATATTTGCCAAGAAGCAAGCACCAAGCGGAATTGTATGTCACTCAATTCGGAGCGGAGGAGTGCGTCCCGGGTCACGATTTCGGGCCGGCCGTCCGGAACCACTATTTGCTCCATTATATTTTGAGCGGGGAAGGAACCTTCGAAGTCGGCGGTACGAGATATCGGCTGAGGAAAGGACAGGGATTCCTGATTTGCCCCGAGGTCGTCACTTATTATCGGGCCGATTCCGCGAACCCTTGGTCCTATTGCTGGTTCGGGTTTAACGGTACGCTGGCCGAATGGCACCTGAAGCAAGCGGGGCTGACGCTGTCGTCTCCGATCCTCGAATACGACAGGGACGATAGGATCTCCCAATACTTGGAATGGATGTTCGAATCGAGAGATTACGCCAAATCCCGGGAAACCCGATTAACCGGGCTGCTCGCCTTGCTGTTGTCCGAGCTGGCGGAATTCGGCCCGGCCGCAGCCTCCGGCGAGAAGGGAAGCCGGGCGGAACTATACGTGGATAAAGTGAAGGATTTTATCGAATTGAATTACGATCGGAATATGACCGTCGAGGACATCGCCCATTTTATCGGGCTGAATCGAAGCTATCTGTGCTCGCTGTTCAAACGAACCATGAACGTAAGCATTCAGGATTATTTAATCCGCTACCGCATGAACAAGGCTTGCGAGATGATGGGGAACGCGGAGCTGTCGATCGGCGATATCGCCCGATCCGTCGGCTACGGCGACCCTTTGCTGTTCTCCAAAATCTTCAAAAAGCTCAAAGGAGCTTCCCCTAAGCATTACAGGAGCGGAACGGACGTTCAATAAGAGCCCCCCTTTCCGACATCGAATGAATAGGAGCTATTCGCGAATCGTACCGAACCGTTCTAAGCAGAGAGGCGGCTCGCAGACCGCTTAAGCCTGCGCCGATAATAACCACGGAGGTAGGTTTATTCATCCTCAAGGTTCCCATCCATCTTTTTTCGTTCTGGACCCGATCACGACCGGAATAAGCAGCAAGGACAAGACGGATCCGGCCAAGGCCAGAGCGGCGTAGCTGAATTGGGCGACGACCATTCCGGACAAGGCGCCCCCGGAAGCTCCCGCCAGGGCGATCAAGACGTCGACCGTACCTTGCGTCTTGGCGCGGATCCGCAGAGGCGTTGCATCGACGATTGCCGCCGTGCCGCTGATCAAGCCGAAGTTCCAGCCCAATCCGAGGAGCACGAGCGCCAGAATAAGCATCCCCATCGAATCGCCGGGCGCCAGAGCAGCCAGCGCACCGGATACCAACAGAGTCAATCCGGAAGCGTACGACATGAGCTTATGGCCGAATCGATCGACGAGAACGCCGGTAAGAGGAGAAGGCAGGAACATGGCGGCGACGTGAAGACCGATGACGATCCCTACTTCTCCCAATCCGTGGCCATGATGCTGCATGTGAACCGGGGTCATGGTCATAATGGCAATCATGACGATCTGCGTGAGGACCATGACGGTCGCGCCGACCATAATGCCTTTTTTATTTACGACGTAATCTTGGGCTTGAGACTGTTCCGTCTGATGAAGGACGGCTGCGGATCGTTCCGCGTCGGCAATCGCTGTCGCCACAAGGAACGGATCGGGACGGAGGAAAAGAAGAAGGACCAAGCCGGCAGCAAGATACGCCGCCGCAGCCAGCATGAAGGGACCCGTCAACTTGGGAGCTCCCATGGATGCGGCTAGCTGTCCCGTTAGATTCACAAGATTCGGACCGGCGACGGCGCCGAACGTCGTGAATACCATGGCCATGCTAATCGCTTTAGCCCGATTGGAGGGCAGCGCCAAATCCGTAGCCGCATAACGCGCCTGCAAGTTCGTGGCCGTGCCCGCCCCGTAGATCAACATCGATAGGAACAGCAGCGGCACGTTGTTCAATAGCGCGGCGAGTACGACTCCGATCGCCCCGACGCCGCCCGCCATGAATCCCGTAACCAGTCCGGCCCGGCGTCCCGATCGTTGGGACAGACGGCCGACCATCAGGGCTCCGCCGGCGGAGCCTAACGTGAACAGCGCAGTGGGAATCCCGGCATAGCCGTCGTCTCCTAGCATGTCTTGCGCCAGCAACGCGCCTACGGTGATGCCTGCCGCCAAGCCGGCCCCGCCGAATATTTGCGACAGAATGACCACCTTCAACGTCCTCGCATGCAGCTGACGCTGCTTCTCTGGCGAACTCGCATATTCCGCGAGGGAGGAGGTCAGATTTTGCGCCTTTTCCCCAAGCCCTGCATGTATCTCTGCCATTCAAAGTCTCCCTTTATACGAGCTTTTAGCGTTCATTCAGTGAGCGGCACAATCGGAATTGTCAAATTCAATTGAATGATTGAATTATAGGTTCAAAAAAAGTTGAAGTCAATCCTTTCTTCGCTCGAACTTCCAAGCTTGACTTCAACTTGGAGAGTGATAAAATTCAATCATTCCATTGAATGGCACGGAGGTCGACCTGAATGAAGGATATGCGTCATTCGGCGAAAGTTTTAAAAGACGAGCTATACAAACAGCTGGCCCGGATCGGAAAAAGCTTATCGAGCGACAAGCGGCTGGAGATTTTGAATTTGCTGTCCCAAGGATCGAAGACGGTAGAGAAGCTGGCGGCTTATACGGAGATGAATTACGCCAACGTGTCCCGTCATCTTCAGATTCTGCTGGAGGCGAAGCTGGTGAAATTCACGAAGGTGGGAACCTATGCCGTCTACTCGTTGGCCGATCCCGCCATTGCGGACTTTCTCTCTTCCCTGTGGAGGATCAGCCAGCGACAGCTTCCGGATATCGGCAAGCTGAAAGAGGATTTCTTGAAAAATATGGATGAAGTCCAGACCCTTACGATGGACGAGGTCAGGCGGAAGATGAACAACGAATCCATCCTTCTCTTGGACTTGCGGCCGAAGGAAGAATACGAATCCGGTCATATCGCAGGGGCGATTTCGGTCCCCATGGAGGACCTGGAAGGGTTCATGCGCGACTTGCCGGAGCATGCCGAGATCGTCGCTTACTGCAGAGGCCCGCTGTGCGTCTACTCGGCCCTGGCCGCGCAGAAGCTGCGATCCGAAGGATTTGCGGCCTATCGGATGGACGAGGGATTAACCGAATGGCAGGAGCGCTTTCAGTTGCGACCATAATAAGCTAAATTCCGATTCGATCAAAAGCCCTCGTCCCGATGTTGCCGGAACGAGGGCTTCTCTTCGTCTCCCTCTCTCTTCGGAGCGCATCGACGATCTTGATGGTCTTCAACCTGCTGCCCGCTTCACCGAATCGCCCTCGACCAGAGTGACGTAGATGCGCTCGTGCTCGGCGGCGCCGTTGCCTTCGATGAGCTTGATGAGCTGCTCCGCCGCCACGGAGCCCCATCTGCGTTCGGAATAATCGACCGTAGCGAGCCGCGGCTGGACGTAATCGGCAACGTCGATATGGTCGAACCCGACCACGTGGATATGCTCGCCGATGCGATACGGCGTCTCCTTCAGCGCATGGTACATGCCGATCGCCATCTCGTCGTTCAAGCAGAAGACTCCTGCGGGCCCGTCGTATTCGGCGACGATCCGGGCGGCCGCCGCGATGCCGCTCGCCATGTCGAAGTTGCCCGGGATCTCCTCGTACCGGATTCCCGGGCCGCTCCGCGCAACCGTCTGGCGCGCGGCTGCCAGCCGCTGCTCGGAGTCGAACGAGCCCTCCGGCCCCGTCACCGCGTACAGCTTCTTATGCCCCTGGCGGATCAAGTAGTCCATCGCGAACGTCGCGCCGGCTTTGTTGTCGAGCAGCACCTGCACGATATTCTCGTGGCTGAGTTCCCTGTCGAGCACGACGAGCTTGTGCCCGCGGTTCGCATGCAGGAGCAGTTCTTCGTCGGAGAACAGGCTATCCAGGATGATCGCGCCATCCAGCATGCCTTCCGAGAGCATCCGGTGCGACTGGGTTCCGCTGCAGACGACCAGATCGTACCCGCGCTTGTTCATCTCTTCCTTCATCCCTTGGAGCAGCTTCCCGTAGAAGGCCCCTTCGAACGTCGTCAGGAACGCCCCGATGATGCGCGTCTCCCGCTTCTTGAGCGAACGCGCGGCCGCGTTCGGCACGTAGTTCAATTCTTTGGCCACGGCGAGAATCCGTTTGCTCGTCTCTTCCGTCACCTTCGGATTCCCGTTGAGCGCGTAAGATACGGTCGAGATGGATACTCCCGCGTGCTTGGCAATATCTTTAATGCTTACCACCGCTATCGCTCCTATCGCTTGCTGCCCGCTCTCCTGCTTTGTTCAATTATAACAGAAAGCGGAACAAGGGAGTCGCGGTCCTATCGGAATATGCGATATCGCTTATCCCAGGACCGATGCCTCCAGACTGTCCCGCCTTCCTTCCAACCGTTAAGCCATCGTAATCTCGATCTCGTTCGCATCGCTTGCAACGAGCAGCGCTTCGAGCGTCTTCTTCCCGATCCGCACCCCTCCGCCGCGATAGCGGTTCGGCTGCTCGATCGTCTCGACCGGCTCTCCCTTCACGGCGACGCGCCGAACCGACTTGCCGCCCACGGAGTAGCGGAATACGATCTCCTTATCCATCCAGCGGAACCGGAAGCGGACTCCGTCCAGTTCGGCCGGCAGCACCGGATCGAGCACGAGATCTCCGCCGACGCCGCGAATCCCGAGCACGTTCGAGACGAGCTGGTTCATGTAAATTCCCGGGCCGCTGGAGTAGATGCGCCAGCCTCCCTTCACCTGAACCTCTCCGGTGCGCAGCTTCCCGAAGCCGTCCCGGGCCTCGTAGCGATCGTCGAACTTGCCGTCGGAGCTGCTGAAGTAAGCGTTGCTCTGCCGCAGGTCCGCGTTCGGCACGACTTCGCGGATGCCGATCGGGTTGATCGTCGCGAGCGCCTTCCACGCCTCCTCGGCCTTGCCCAGCTTAGCCATCGCCTCGATGAAGCGGATATGCGCATGGACGTATTGCAGGCCGATCTCGCGTCCGAAGTTGGCCGCCTGCTCGGCGCGTTTGAATCTCGTGCTGACGCCCCCCGCGTAATCGGCCGGCCGGTTCATGAGCCGCACCCCGTCGGGGTAGAACAGCTCCTGCTTGATCAGGCGGTAATGCGACTCCGCTTGCGCCTCGTCGAACAGCTCCCCGATCATGCTTCGCGTCATCGGCAGCAGCCGGTACGAGATGCCCGTCTTGCTATCGCCCGGATGCAGCATCAGGTCGATAGAGCCCGGCTCTTCCATGTACGCGAAGCCGGACGTCACGCCGTCCTTCACGAGGTAGCGGTTAAAGTCCGCCTTGATTCCTTCCGCCAGCTCCCGAAGCTCCTCGGCCAGCTCTCTTAGCTCGCCGCCTTGCGAGGCGAGCGCCAGGGACAATTGGGCGAACGTCTGGTAAGTCAGCGCTACGGTCCAGCTGCTGATCATGTACTGCTTCAACTTCGCGTTCGCCGGCTGCAGCGTATCGTCCCAGTCGCCGTCGCCGTACGACGAGAGCCTCGTTCCATGCAGGAAATGGTTCTTGATAGAATCGATCTCCTTGCGCGCGTGGTGCAGCAAGGGGAAGGTCTCTTCCGTCAGCTCGCCTCCGTGCAGCGTGTAAGGCAAGCGTTCTTCCAGCACCTCGTAATCCCCGGTAATCCGCAAGTAGTCTCCGAGCACCTTCAGCGGCCATACGATGATGTCGCCGTGGCTCTCCTCCTGCTGGATCCGGTAATACCGGTCGAACATAAACCATTGCGGCCAGTTGCCGTCTTCCATGTATTGATGCGCATAGACGGTCTTCAGAATCTCCTTCACCCGGCCGTGCTTGCCCATCGCGAGGAAGTATTCCGTCGGCCCTTGGCACACGTCGCGCGTGCCCCAAGCCGCTCCGCTGTATTGCTCCAGGCCGTGCGGAACGGAATAATGGACGAGCATGTTATGCGTGTACCACCAAGCCAGAGCGTTGAACTTCTCCAGCTCCCGCTTCTTCTCCTGCGAGTCGTGCGACAGCTCGAAGCCGTTCATGACCTCGGCCAGGAAGGCGCGGTAGGCTTCGATCTCGGCTTCGACCGGATATTCGGCCCGCTCCGCTTCATCGAGCTCGGCTTCCTCCAGCCCGCCTCGAATCGTCAGCCGCCACCTGGAGGTCGGCTGAAGCTCCAGCACGACCAGGGACGCGGAGCCTGCCGTCGCTTCCGGCGCCAGAGCCCGTTCGTCCAGCACCCGCATGTCCGCGCCTCGAAGGCCGAGACGGAAGCTCAGCTCCGGATAGACGCCCGAACTGAGCGATTCCGGATGCGCGCGGAAGATCAGCTCCTCGCCGGCACGCTCCATTCGGAACGGAAGCTCGTATTCCTTATCGTTCATCGCGATCTGGTTCGTCACGAGGAACCGGTACGCCTTGCCTTCCCGCGAGACGGCTTCGAGCCCCAGCTCAGGCGAGTCCGATCTCGTCCACGCGGTTACGGCGAGGACATCGCCGTCCAATTTATAATGCCAACGGGCATAATTGAACCCGATCTCGTAGAGAGACGGCAGAGTCAACAAGCGGAAGCGGCCGTCTATCTCGACGTAAATCCGTTGGCCCGATGTCTTCAGCACGTTCAGCGCGTTGCGCGCGTTCGTCATGAGCTTGTTGAACGACGTGTTGCCTATCGTGATCTGCGAGTGGAAGATGCCGTACATATAATTCGTAGACGACGCCACGCGCTCGTTCATTCGGGCGTTGTCCCCGCTCATGAGGATATGGCCGTGCGGCCGTTCCACGCGCAGCTCCTTCGCCTTCAGAACGACATGCTCGTACGTCTCGGTGAAGAACGACAGCAATTCGCCGCCGTCGCGTTCTTCCTGCAGGCGAACGGGGAAGAGCGCTTCGATCTCCTTCGCCGTCATCTCTCCCGCGCGAAGCGGATCTCCGAATCGTTCGCTCCACGTGACGCGTTGGCCGACCGGGCGAAGCCCGCTATCCTTCAACGCCTTCGCGCCTTCCCACGCGGCCCGGAGCTCTTCCTCGTATTCGAGCTCCCGGATCGCTTCCGTATGGTTCGGCTTCAACATCCCGTAGAAGACGAACGTCGTCTCCCCGCTTCCCAGCGTTACCGTCTCCGACTGCAGCGCGGTGTAGGCGAATTCGTACTGGTACACCTTGCTCTTCAGGCGTTCGAAGCTTAGCGCTTCCGGTATGTCCGTCTCCTTGTACGAGAGACCGAAGAACTGGAAGCCGTCCGTCGAATACGCCGCCGCTCCGGTCAGCGAGCCTTGCTGCAGATAAGGGAATCCGGTCGACATCGGCTGATTCTGGCGCGAGCAGACGACGTATCCCTTCCCTTCCGTCCGGAACGCGGAATGGCCGATATACTGGGACATATACGCTTCGTTCGTCCGAACGGCGCCTTGGTCCGCGAGCCCGACGTCTTGTCCGTAGAGGACGTCCGCCTCGACGCCTTCGCCGCTGAGCGCGACCTCCCAGAACCAGATCCGGCCGGGCATCAGCGTAAACGTGACGCGATAGGCGACGCCAAGCGCCTCTCCCGTCCACTCGACGCGCCTGTCGGAGGCGCGGACCTCGCTCCCCGAACGGACGCCGAGCAGCGGCGCGGACAAGATCCGCCCTTCCTTGCGAACGCGCAAATAAATATTGTTCATCGATCCGTCGAGCGGATTCGACAGCACCTGATTGATCAGCAAGCCTTCATACCCGATCTCGCGAAGATCTCCGCTGTTCAGGAATGCGAAAGACAGACCGTCCGATTGCAATATCATCGTATTATCCAGTGGTTCCATTCTCTCGCGTACTCCTCTCCCGAATTCTCTTTATTGTCTGTTTAAAAAAAAGCGCAGGCGAATGCCATCGATTATTTCATGCCGGAGATGCTGAAGTTCTCTATGATGTGCTTCTGGAAGTACGTGAACAGCGCGATAACGGGCGCCACCATGAACGTAGCTCCGGCCATCTGCAGCCCGAAGTTCGCGGCGTATTGCCCCTTCAGCAGGGACAGGCCGACCGACAGCGTATACAGGCTCTCGTCGTTCGCGATAATAAGCGGCCAGAGGAAGCTGTTCCAGCCGGCGATGAACGTCAGGATCGCTTGTACGGCCAGGATGGGCTTCGAGATCGGCAGAGCGATTTGCAGGAAAATGCGGTATTCGCTGGCGCCGTCCAGGCGCGTCGCCTCGAGCAGCTCCGTCGGAATCGTCGACATGAACTGGCGGAAGAGGAAAATGGCGAAGGCTCCGACGAGGCCCGGCAGCACGATGCCCGTCATGGTGTTCGTAAGGCCGAGCGAATTGAGAATCAGATAGACCGGAATCATCGTGACTTGGCTCGGAATCATCATCGTCGCCAGCACGAGAACGAACAAGGCGTTGCGCCCTTTGAAGTCGTACTTGGCGAACCCGAAGCCCGCAACCGCGTTAAGCAGCAGGCCCGCGAACGAGAAGAGGACGATGATCAGCGTATTTCGAAGATAGACGCCGAAGTTCATGTTCTCGAATAGATAGTTGAAGTTGGACATCGTGAACGATTTCGGCCATAAGGTCGGCGGAATTTGAACGATCTCGCCCTCCGGCTTGAAGGAAGACAGGATCATCCAGATAAAGGGCAGCAGGAAGAGCAAGCCGCCGATAGTCAGCACGATGCCGGACACCCACTGGAACGTCTTGCCGCCTTCCCGTTCCCGCAATCCGCCCTTTTGGCCTGCGGTAGTTGCGCTCAATGCGATCTCCTCCTCTCTCTTACGTCATATCCGACTCGTTCTTCTGCAGCCTGAGCTGAATAAGGGTGATGGCGATGATGCAGACGAACAGAACGAACGAGCCCGCGGCCGCGTAGCCGAAGTTGTTGAATTTGAAGCCGTTCTGGTAGATGAAGAGCGCTACGGACAGCGTGCCGTCGAGCGGACCGCCTTGAGTCATGACGAAGGGCTCCTCGAAGAACTGCAGCCAGCCGATCATGGTCGTGATGGACACGAAGAAGATGGCGAATCGCAGCATCGGAATCGTGATGCGCGTCACTTGCTGCCACTGGTTCGCCCCGTCGAGCTGGGCGGCTTCGTAGTAGGACTTCGGAATGCCTTGAAGCGCCGCGATGAAAATAATCATGTTGAGCCCGATCGCCTTCCAGAGCGCCAGCAGAATCAAAGACAGCTTGGCGACCGTCGGCTCCGTGAGCCACGGCACGTCGGGCAGCCCGACCGAGTTCAGAATATAGTTGAACAGGCCGATCGCCGGGTTATACAGGTAGCTCCAGACGACCGCGACGGCGACGATATTGGTCACGGACGGGAGGTAATAGACGACGCGGAAGGCTTTGAAGATCCGGGACGTGCCCAGGTTGATCAACAAAGCGACGGCAAGCGAGAACAGGATGACCAGCGGCACGCCGATGATAACGTAGAAGAGCGTGTTGAAGATCGCCTTCAGGAAGACGGGATCCTTCAGCACCTCCGCGTAATTGGCGAAGCCGATGAACGAGATCGATCGGAAGTTCGCGAGTCCCCCGAGATCCATATCGGTGAAGCTGATCGCGAGCGCGACCAGAATCGGGACGATGGAGAACAGGGTGAGCAGGATCAAGGTAGGCGCGATGAACACATACGGCGCTTGTTTATTCAGGAAACCCTTCATCGGGATATCTCCCTTCTCTCTAGCATGCCGAGGGGACCTGTACGGGAGAGGGCCGGCCTATGCGGCCGGCCCGCCTCGACTTACTTCATCAGCTTGGCGGCGTCCGCGTTAAAGGCTTCAAGTTCCTTCTTCACGTCCGCGTTGCTGCGATAGATCACTTCGAAGTGCTTCAGGTAGCTGTCGCTGATTTGCGCCCATTCCGGGATGACCGGCATCGGCTGGGCCGCCTTCAGCTGCTCTCCGATGACCTTGTAGAATTCGTCGTTCTTCAGTTTGTCATTCTCCCAGGCCGCCGTTGCGGCAGGCAAGGAGCTTGTTTGCTCCATCCATTTCACTTGCGTCTCCGGCTTGCTCATGAAGGCGATGAACTTCGCCGCGGCGTCCTTGTTCTTCGAATATTCGAAGATGGACAGGTTCGAGCCGCCCAGGAGCGAGATGTTGTTCTCCTTCTTCGGAAGAACCGCGATCGTCCACTTGCCGTTAATATCCGGCGCTTGGTCCTGGATCAGCTTGATCATCCAAGGGCCGCTGATGAACATCGGCAGAATGCCTTGCTTGAAGGCAGGAATAATATCGAGGCCGAGATCCTTCGGAGCGGAGCCGTTCTGGTAGAAGCTGTTGATGTACTGAACCGCCTCGACGAACTTGTCGTCGCTGAAGTTCGGCTTGCCGTCCTCCGTGAACCAAGTCGCGCCGTTCTGGCGGGAGAACATGAAGCCCAGCGATTGTTCCTTCGGATCGATGCTGATGCCGTATTTGCCATCGCCGCGTTTGGCGAGCTTCTGAGCCGCGTCCGACAGCTCTTCCCAGGTTTGCGGAGCCTTGTCGTAACCCGCTTCCTTGAGCAGATCCGTCCGGTAGTACAGAACGCGAGTCTCGACGTACCAGGGGGAGCTGACGTATTTGTCGCCGGCCTTCCCCGCCGCGACCGCTCCTTCATAGAAGTTGTCCGGATTCAGCTCCGGATATTGCCCGACGTAGGGAGCCAGATCCGCGAGCGCGCCCGCTTCGGCGAATTCGGGAATCCAGGACGTCCCCATCTGAATGACGTCCGGGCCCTTCTTGGAGGCGATCGCCGTCAGCAGCTTATCGTGGCCTTGGTCCCAAGGCAAGGCCTGTACGTTGACCGTAATGTTCGGATTCTCTTTCTTGAACGCTTCCGCCATCACGGGAAGAGTCTTCGCCTCTTCTCCCATTCCCCAGACGTTAATCGTCACTTTCTCGTCCGCTTTGCCGCCGTTCCCGGCGTTCGCTCCGCCCTCGGCGTTCTTATTCGCGCCGCATCCCGCGAGCAAGCCCGCGCCGAGAGCGACCGTCGTGATCATGGCAAGTGTTTTTCTCATACCGAAACCCCTCTCATGGATCGTTAGTCGATGTGCTTGTTACAGCCATTCTTAATCGGTCATGAATGATTCCAATTTTTCGGGCCGCCTGCTTGCGTCCGCTGGCCTAAAGATTTCAGGCTTAGAATCTCCCTCCCCCTCCCTTTCAATCCTTGTTCCGGTAAAACGAATGAATTACGCGAAGTCCATGCACGGTGAAACGTTTCGATTTTAACGAAAAAAATAATGGATGCGAAAATCTATGTCTATCAACGCCTTTTGAAACGTTTCGATTTCGATTATAGACCACTTTGAAATCGCATTCAAGAGGTTAATTTTAAAAAATCGAAACGTTTTTATATTTTTAAATAAACGAACCCGGCGCAATTGAAACGCATCGCCCAATCCTTCACGCTGCCCAGTTGAAGGCTCGCCACGAAGTGCCGCTCAGTCTTTTATCGCTCTCGCCAGCTCGCGTTCGGGACTTCACCCTGAAAATGACGCCCATGCTGGGCGGCGCTTGCCCTGGCTCAAGGAAGCCCGCCAAGCAACCAACTTCCATCAACAAAAAAAGACCCCTATAGAGACACAAAAGGTCTACTTAAGGGTCCGTCTCATCAAATAGCTCTTGACTCTGGATCTAAGCGTTCAATCCAAGAAAAATCCGCTGCCGCTGAGCCTCGAACAGGAGCACCGTCGCGGCCATCGCGACGTTGAGCGACTCGGCCTTGCCGGTCATCGGAATGATGATCGGCCGGTCGACGAGAGCGTTGACCGCCGGAGAGAGGCCGCTCCCCTCGTTGCCGAACAGAAGCCACGCGTCCCCTCCCGACAGGTCGCAGTCGTAGCAGCTCGCCGTCGCCTGAAGGCTCGTCCCGTACAGCGTCGCCCCGCGGGCTCGCGCTTCCGGCAGCAGCTCCGCCAAGTCCGCCTCCCGGACCGGCACGTGGAACAGCGCGCCCATCGTCGAGCGAAGCGTCTTGGCGTTGTACAGATCGGCCGTCCCCTTGCCGAGCACGACGGCTCGGGCTCCGCTCGCCGCGGCGCTGCGGACGATCGTGCCGACGTTGCCGGGATCCTGCACGCCGTCGAGCACGACGACCGGGCCGGCCGACGCGGCCGCCTCGAACAGGGCTTCCTTCTCGAGCGGAAGCTTCTTCGCCACCGCGAACACGGGCTGCGGCGTCTCGGTCTCGCTGCACTTGGCGATAACGTCCGGGGACGCCGGAATCCAGGCCGCTCCCCCCGCGTCTTCTCTCTCCGCGTAAGGCAGCAGCTCCGCGGGAATGCCGATCCCCTCGTCGAAGACGACGCATTCGACCGGCCAGCCGGCCGCCAGAGCTTCCGCCGTCAGATGAATGCCCTCGAGCTTGAAGCGCCCTTCCTTCTCCCGGTGCTTCCGCTCCGACAGCTTCGCCCAGCCTTTGACCCTCGGGTTGGCCACGGAAGTGATCGCTTGCTCAAGGCTCCGCATACGCTTGTTCCATTCGCGTCAATTGGTCGTTGCGCCCGACGATGACGAGGATGTCGTTCTGCCTGAGCGTCTCGTTCGCCGGGAAGGAGATGTTCATCTCGTCCCCTCGCTTCACGGCCAGAACGTTGCACCCGTACTTCGCCCGGATGTCGAGCTGCTTCAGGCTCTTCCCGAACATCGCCGAAGGAAGCTTCATCTCGACGATGCTGTAATCGCTGGACAGCTCGATATGCTCGAGGATGTTCGGCGAGATCAGATGATGCGCGACGCGAAGGCCCATATCCCGTTCCGGGTACACGACCTTGTCGGCCCCGATCTTGTTCAGCACTTTGCCGTGCAGCTCCGTCTGCGCCTTGACGATAATCTGGGGGACGCCGAGATCCTTCAGAATCAGGGTCGTCAGGATGCTGGCCTGGATGTCCTGTCCGATCGCGACGACGACGACGTCGAAGTTGCGGATGCCGAGCGCGCGCATCGCCTCTTCGTCCGTAGAGTCGGCGGATACCGCGTGCGTTACGGCGTTGGCGACCTCCTGCACCCGGTCGCTGTCGTCGTCGATGGCCAGCACCTCATATCCCATCTCGGACAGGAAGCGGGCCACGCTCGAGCCGAACCGGCCAAGCCCGATTACCGCGAATTGTTTTTTAGCCATGAGCTTGCTTGGTTACCCCTTTCGCCGAGGACTGAATTGCTTCCATTATAACACAATGCCCCGAGCGAAGCGTCCCGCGGCATAGCCGGCGGGACGCCAGGGAATTCTACTCGAAGGCTGCCCCAAACCGGGCATCGAAGGATAAAGGAGGTTTGTCCCTTGACCGTCACGATGAGCTTGCGGGAAGCCATTATTCATCGGGTGGAAGACAAGAACGGCGACGAATTGCGCGAGATTATCGAGGATTCCATCGGCAATGCCGAAGTGACGCTTCCCGGACTCGGCGTTCTGTTCGAGATCATCTGGCAGAACAGCCCCGAAGAGGAGCGCAATCGCATGGTGGACGCCCTTCACCGGCAAGTTCACAAGGACGCTTCTTCGTAATCCCGCGCGGACTGCACGAGCGTTCCGTTCGCCACGGTATCGGCGACGACCGGATAGCCCTGCAGCTTGCGGACGACGAGCAAATCGGCTTGTTTGCCAACTTCGAGCGAACCGATCTCGGCATCCAATCCGAGCGCTTGCGCCGGACGAAGCGACGCCAAGGCTGCGGCCGACGCGAGCGGCATTCCTTCGCTCTCCAGAGAGAACACCGCTTGAAGCATGGAGGCGGGATGGTAGTCGGAGCACAGAATGTCCGCCGCCCCCGCCCGGATCGCTTCGAACGCGGACATGTTGCGGTCGTGGGAGCCTCCGCGCACGACGTTGGGCGCTCCCACGCATACATGCAAGCCCCGCTCCCGCGCATAGGCCGCCGTATCGAGGTTAAGCGGGAACTCGACGACGCTCGCCCCGATCGCCGCGGACCGGTCCACCAATTCGCGCGAATCGTCGTCATGCGACGCGATCGCGATTCCCCTGCCAGCCGCTTCGCCGGCGAGAGCCCGCAGCGCCTCCCAATCGACTCGCGCCCGCCGCTCCTCCAGCTCGGCGACGATCTGCGCCACTTCCTCGATTCCGACCCCCTGGTTCTTCATCACGTATCGCTCGAACGCGCCCGGCCGGCTGTACTGCCCGACTCCGGGGGCATGGTCCATGAACGACAAATAGTCGATCAAGCCCTCCCGAATCAGGCGCTGCGCGAGCGGCATTCCGGTTAAGTACGACACTTCGTATCTCAAGTGCACCCGGTGGCGGATCATCGCCCGTTCCCTGCGGCTCTCCGCGATATAGCGAATAAGCTTCTCCATCAGCTCTTCCCCGCGAATGCTCAGCCCGACCCCGAGGGAGAGCGAGTGGAACATCGTCGTAATCCCGTGCAGCGCGAGCTTCCTCTCGAATTGCAGGAAGGCCATTCCGATGGGGAACAGCGCGTTCGGCCGGGGCTCGACCTCCTTCTCGATCGCGTCGCAGTGGATGTCGACGAGGCCCGGCAGCACCCACGCGCCTTCCGCGTCGATGACGCGATCGCCGGATTCGGCCCACGTCGCCGCGGCTCCCTTCTCGATCGCCTTGATGCGGCCGTTCTCCGCCAGCAGGTCCGCTTCCATAACGCCCGCCGGCCCGACGACAAGCCCGCCTTTTACAATCAGTCTCCGTCTGCTCACAACCCGTCGCCCGCTTCCCCGTTAAGTTTACGTTCATTTTACAATGAGCGCGGGCCGACAGACAATGCAGGGAGATTGGAAGCCGAAGGAGCCTCGGGAGCCCGCAATCGGAATAACCCTCGGCTATTCAGGAATACTACACGGCGAATCGGCCTATCTCCCGGAGGAGCTATGGATAATTACCGGAATATCGATAATAAATTCCGTCGTTATAAAGCCCATGTAAGCATTGGCGGGACGACGCAGTTCCATCTTCGGAATCCTTATGCCATCGCCTGGTGGTCGGCAGCCTTTCCCGGCTTCGGCCATCTGTTGCTTAGCAAATATTTGCGCGGCCTGGCTCTTTTCATCTGGGAAGTCATCGTGAATTATAACGCCAAAATCAACCTCGCAATGGTTCATTCCTTCTGCGGCAATATCGAACAGGCAAAAGAAGCTCTGGATGTCAGGTGGATGTTGATGTATATCCCCGTGTACTTATTCGGGATCTGGGACAGCTACCGAACCTGCATGGATATGAACAAAGTGTATTTGCTCTCCGAGAGGGAAGACGCTCCGTTCAATTCCTTCTCGATCGGCGCGCTCGAGATCAACTACTTGGACAAGAGGCAGCCCGTCATGTCCGTCATCTGGTCGCTCTTCATGCCGGGCCTTGGCCAATTGCACATTCACCGGCTATTAACGGCCTTTTTCGCCTTGGTCTGGACGATCGTGTTTTTATATTTCTCCAAGACGCTTGTCGCCGTTCACCATCTGTTCCTCGGGAATATCTCGAGAGCGACGGCGGTATTGGATAAGCAGTGGCTTATGTATATGCCTTCCATGTGGGGGTTTGCCGTTTACGATTCATATATGAACACGGTCGAGAACAACAAGCTCTTCGACAGCGAACAGAAGAACTATCTCATTAAGCATTTTCAAAGACCCGGCTTTCGAATCAAAAAGGAAACGCGGTGCGACGATCTATGATTCAAATCTTCTCGGCCTTCGAACATTCGGTCCATCTGGAATTGGCGATCAGCTCGCTGGAGAAGAACGGGATCGGCAAGGACGCCATGTACGCCGTCCCCTTGACGCTTCGCCGGAACGACCGGAGATTGTTCGATTCGCTTCACCGCTCGGACGGAATCTCGCTCCTTAGTACGGGAGCGGCATTGGGGACCGCCTTCGCCGTCGTCGGCGCCAGCGTCGGATTCAAGCTCGCATGGGGGCCTATCTATTGGGGACTGATCGGAACGACGCTCGGTTTTCTATTGGGGTTCTTGATCGACCTTTTTTACTACAAGGTCGTTAAGAAGCAACGGCGCTTATTAAGGGGGAAAAATCCGGATGTCATTTTTATCGTGGAATGCGAGGAGACGAAGGGAGATCTCGTGGAGGAGATTCTATGGCATCACTTCGCGCTAGGGACGGCACGAATCCGATAAGCGGAGTAATAGGGCGAACGCCGCCCGGAACGCCATCCATCGCCGTCCCGCCGCCGTTCGCCCTTGCCCCATCGTTCTTCCCTGTTTACTTCTCTTACTGAATGCCCTTCTCGTCGAAGTACGCGTTCGCCTGCTCCTGGACGTAGGCCAGAATCTTGTCCACGCCCGCCGCTTTCAGCTTGCTGCGGTACGTCTCCAGCGCCTTGTCCGGGTCCTTCACGAGCCCCATCATAAGCGGCTGGCCGTACTGCTTGATCACCTGGTTGACGGCCGCTTGCTCCGCCTTGACCGGCGCGTAATCCATCGTGATCGGGTCGAAAATGTTCGGCTTCGCCTCGGCCGCGAACTCCTCGTTCAGAGCCTTGAGGCCTTCCCAGCTCCCCTTCTGGTCCAGCATGTTCGGCTTGTAGCGCCAGCCCCAGCTCGCGATGTCGTAGTTCTTCCAATCCTTGGCCACCGTGGCGCCGGCCGGAGGAGTGACGATCGTCTTGCCGTCGGCTTCGATCGAGTAGTGCGTGCCTTCGATGCCGTACGTCATGAGACGGAAGTACGTCGGGTCGTTGCGCAGCTTGTCGAGCACCATGAGCGAGCGCTCGGGATTCGCCGCGCTCTTCGGCACCGCCATGGCGTTGGCCATCGGCAGCGTCGGGATCGCGTAGTTATGGAACCGGGTATACGGGAAGTAGCCGAGCTTATAGTCCGGGTTCGTCTTCGAGACGTCCGTGATGAAGCCGCCCGCCCCAGGAGCGTTGCGCCAGTAGACAGCGCCCGTGCCGGCCTTGATCAGGTCGCCCGCTTCCGTCTGCGACGAGAGCGTGTTGGACGCCCAGAAGCCTCTGTCCGCCCACGTCTTCATCCGCTTCACGAACTCCTCGAATTGCGACGTGAACGGATAGACGACGATGTCGCGCGGCTTGTCGTACGAGGTCGAGGCGATGACTCCGCTCTCGCCGCCGTACACCTTGAAGTCGTAATAGTCCGTGAACAGCGTATACACTTCGTTCCAAGCCTTGCCGCCGATCGGCGTGACGCCCGGCTTGCCTTTCTTGACGCCGTCGAGGTACGCCTCGATCGAATCGAGGTCCTTGATCTCCGGCAGCCCCAGCTCCTGGCGCCAGTCTTCGCGGTAGACGATGCCGTTCGGCGTGTACTCCGGGTTCGTGTTCGGCACCGCGTAGATCTTGCCGCCGACCGTCGCCGTGTCCCAATCGTCCTTCGGGACCTCTTCCCAAGTCTGCGGAGCGTACTTCGGCAGCAGGCCGGTCAGGTCCATGAACGCGCCTTGCTTGGCGTATTTGTAGAAGTCGGCCCAGCTCGACGCGAACAGCATGTCGACCTTCTCCCCGGACGCGAGCAGCAGGTTGTACTTGCTCTGCCACTCGTTCCACGAGGTGAAGTTCAGCTTGACCGTCGTATTGAGATCCTTCTCCAGCCTCTTGTTCCACTCCGCCAGCACCTTCGGCGTGTCCTGGTGCGCGTCGCCGAGCACGTACCAGACGAGCTCTACCTTCTTCGACGTGTCCGGCTTGCCCGAATCCGCCGCCGGCGCGCTCGCGGAAGGCGAGCTGCCGTCATTGCCGCCCGCAGAAGGAGAAGCCGCCCCGTTATTCGAGAGGCCGCTCCCGCTCCCGCCGCCGCTGCAAGCCGCCAAGAGCGCGGCCGTCAAGGTCAGCGGAACGAACGCCGACATCCGTTTTGCGATTTTCCGATTCATGTACATCCCCCTAGTGTTGGAAAATGAAAGCGAATATGTTAGCCGGGAGACCCGGTTCTAACCTTTGACCGCGCCGATCGTCAGCCCTTTGACGAAGTAGCGCTGAAGGAACGGGTAGAGCAGAATGATCGGCCCGGTGACGACGACGGCCGTCGCCATCTTGAGCGTCTCGGTCGGCGGCTTGAAGTCGGGCGACAGGTTGCCGGCGATGTTCGTCTTCAGCACCGAGGCGCTGGCCAGAATCTTATAGAGCAGGAATTGCAGCGGGAACTTGTGCTCGGACGTGATGAACAGATTCGCGGTGAACCAGTCGTTCCAATAGGCGAGCGCCATGAACAGGCCGATCGTCGCGAGCCCGGGCGTCGACAGCGGCAGGATAAGCTTCAGATAGATGGCGAAGTCTCCCGCGCCGTCGATCTTCGCCGATTCGACGATGGAATCTGGAATCGATTTCATGAAGTTTTTCATCAAAATGAGGTTCCAAGCGCTGAGCAGCCCCGGGATGACCAGCACCATGTAGTTGTCCTTCAGGTTCAAGTAATTCACGATCAGGATGTACCACGGAATCAGCCCGCCGCTGAACAGCGTCGTGAAGTAGATGTAGAACGACAGCCCGTTGCGGAACTTGAAGTCCTTGCGGGACAGCACGTACCCCGCCATCGACGTCAGGAACAGCCCGAGCGCCGTGCCGACGACCGTAACCAGAATCGTCACCTCGTACGCCCGGTAAATCTGGATCGGGTTCGTGAACATCGCCCGGTACGCGTCGAACGAGAAGCGGTCGGGGATGAGCTTGAAGCCTTCCGCGATGATCTCGTTCTCCGACGTCAGGGAGCCGATGATGATGACGAGGAACGGCAGCAGGCAGAGCAGCGACAGAATCGTGAGGAACGTATAGCCCGCCGCGTTGAATACCAGGGTCGATTTTTCCGTTTTGATCTTCATGGCTGCCCCTCCTAGAAAAGCGCGTAATCTTCGTTCGTTCTGCGGATGACGTAGTTGACGCCGAGCACGAGGATAAGCCCGAACAGCGATTGGAACAGGCCGGCCGCGGTGCCCATGCCGATGTCGAAGTTGACGGCGAGGGAGCGGTACACGTACGTATCGATAATGTCCGTCGATTCGAACAGCATGCCGTTCTGCCCGATGATCTGATAGAACAGGTCGAACTGCCCTTTGAGGATGCCGCCGAGGCTGAGCAGGATGAGCAGGATGAACGTCGGCACCAGCATCGGAATCGTGATCCGGCGGATGCGCTGGAAGATGTTCGCCCCGTCGATCTTCGCCGCCTCGTAATACTCGTCGCCGATCGCCATGATCGCGGCCAGGTAGATGACCGTGCCGTAGCCGAGCCCCTTCCAGATGTGGAAGAAGACGATGATGTATTTCCACGGCGCCGTGTGCATGTAGAAGTCGTACTCGGGCAGCCCCAGCTGCGTCAGCAGCGTCGGGATGACGCCGTTCTCCGAGCTGAACAGGTTCAGCACGAAGGCGCCGACGAGCACGAACGAGATGAAGAACGGGAGGAACATGACCGATTGGGACGCCTTCTTGAAGATCTTGCCGGGAAGCTCCGCCAGGAACACCGCGCAGATCAGCTGAAGAACGTTGCCGAGGACGATGAAGACGACGTTGTAGAGGATCGTGTTCCGCGTCAGCGTCGCCAATTGGCCGGAGCCGAACAGGAATTCGAAGTTGTCGAAGCCGACGAACCGGCTGCCGAACAGGCCGCCTTCGAAGCTGTAATTCGTGAAGGCGTAGTAGACGCCGACCATCGGTATGTAGCTGAACAGCGTGAAGAACAGAAGAGCGGGCGCGATCATCAGGAACAGGACTTTGTTGCGGGCAAGCTCCCGAAGCAGGCTCATGGGGCGGGCACCTCCGAAGCGATTGAATGTTGGGAAAAGCGGCTAGCATCACTAATTATGTGAAATCGATTTCTTATTTTCACAGGATCAAAGGCCATCCAGGCGAATCCATCGTCCTTGCTAGGAATGCATACCAATCTAGGCCATCGGGCAGGCAAGCCGCCGCCGATGCAGGCGAATCGGACTCTACTTTTGTGAAATCGATTTCTTAATAACGAACACTTCTTATACGAAATCGGGCGGCGCATCTCCTCCATTCGGCGTACGAGGCGACAATCTTCATGATGATCGAACCGGTTCGAGCAGACCCAATCCTCTTGTTACGAGAGCCGGCGCGTGCAGACCGACCTTCATGATGTGCTAGTCGGCTTGCGAGGACCCATCTTTATGCTTGAAATCGATTTCAGTTTGAATTATAGTTTTGGTAACGAAGCTCTGTCAAATCCTTTTTTTCAGGTAAGGTTGAGATCCCTATGGACATTAAGATCGTGGACGTCGCGAACAAGGCCGGCGTCTCTCCCGCCACCGTCTCGCGCGTGCTGAACGGCAACGCCTACGTCAAGTCGAAGACCCGCGAGAAGGTCAACCAAGCGATCGCCGACCTCGGCTACCACCGGAACGCCTTCGCGCAGAACCTGCGGTCCCAGAAGTCGATGACGCTCGGAATCATCGTGCCGGACATCAACTCCTCTTACTTCGCGGAGATCATCAAGGGCATCGAGAACATGGCCTACTCCCGCAAGTACCGGGCGATTATATGCGATGCCGAGAACCAGCCGGAGAAGGAGCTCGAGTATTTGAGCCTGCTCCTGAGCCGCACTGTCGACGGCATGATCATCGCCACTCCCGCCATCTCGGACGAGGAGATCGTCCGCCTGTCGGACAAGGGGTATGCGATCGCCGTCATCGGCAAGAATATCGATCACCCGAAGGTGCCTTGCATCTTCACGGACAACGTGAAGTTCTCCAGGGAAGTGATCGACCACCTGGTCGGGCTCGGTCATCGGGACATCGTCTTCCTGAGCGGCTACGCCGAAGCGGTCGATAGCTTCGAGCGGCTCGAAGGCTACCTCAAGGGACTGAAGGAGCACCACATTCCGTTCCGCCCCGAGCTGGTCGAGAACGGCAACTTCAACGAAGCCGGCGGCTATGAAGCGATGATGCGGCTGTTCGACAAGAAGATCTCCTTCACGGCCGTCTACGCGGCGAACGACGAGATGGCCCTCGGCGTGTACAAGGCCTGCGCCGAGAGAGGCATCCGCATCCCGGAGCAGATCGCCGTCGTGGGCGTCGACAACAACCGGATCAGCAAGTACCTGACGCCGACGCTGAGCACGGTGAACCAGCCGAAGTACGCGATGGGCGCCGTCATCGCCGAGAAGCTGATCGACCAGATGAACGACAACGAGTTCAGCGAGAAGCGAGTGTTCTCCGTCGATTCCGAGCTGATCGTGCGCGGGTCGTCCGGCGGCCCGAAGGCGTCTTCGTGACTGACTCCAATTATAGGGAAGATGGCCGGCGGATTGAATACCCCATTTTTCAGGTTATCTTGTACGTTCTTCGGATAGGGGCTCCGATGCATGCGGCCCGGTTCGGTTCGGCGTTCGGCGGATGCGGCGTTGTCGCCGCTCCGTCTTCCGCTCGCGGGACGGCCGATCGGCCGCGCGCACTTGCAGCTCTTTTCCTCCCTTACGCCGCCTCTACGCATCTCCCCGTTTGTTCTCCATACAGCAAACGCCCCTCCGCGTGTCCCCGATGGATCTCCGCGTACCTCCTTCGTAGTCCCGTACGTTTTCCCTGTAACATTTCTTCTGCGGTCCGCGTGTGTTCTCTACGTTACCTTATCCGTCCGCCGACGTTCGTACTTTCTTCCATCATGCGAGCTCTCGGTTCGGCCCCCTAATTC
>NZ_JACJVR010000029.1 GCF_014212175.1 Cohnella xylanilytica
AATTCTATAATGTTAAAAAAACCTTAAGCAGCCTTTGTCCTAGAGCAGGGTAGCCGTTCGCTATTTATTCCCGAGTTGTTCCGCCAACCCGATGAGAATTCCTTCTTTACCGCGAATGTAGCAGAGCCGATACGAGTCCTCGTACTGAACCACTTCGCCAACGAGCTGCGCGCCATGCTTAGCGAGTCTGGATACCATCTCGTCAATGTCTTCGACGGCGAACATGACGCGCAGATAACCGAGGGCATTTACGGGAGCCGTTCGGTGATCGGATATAGGAGACGGAGTGAGGAATCGCGACAGTTCAATGCGGCTGTGGCCATCCGGGGTAATCATCATGGCCATCTCTACACGCTGCGAACCCAGCCCGGTTACGCGGCCAGCCCATTCGCCTTCGATAGTAGCCCGCCCTTCGAGCCTCAAGCCGATCTCCTCGAAGAAGGCGATTGCGTCGTCAAGGGATTCTACGACGATGCCAACGTTGTCCATTCTTAATAATTTGTTTGTTGTCATAGTTTTATCTCCTCATGGGTACAAGTTTAGTGCCTTATCATCTTCTTCTTTATTCGATCAAGGGTTGCCAATCCCTTCCAAGGGTCTCGATTGTCCCTTCCTCTATCACTCATACGTCTGTAGCGGCAAGTTATAAGGCCATCCTTGGCGGGATGGCCTTAACAAAACACCGAGGAACTAGGAAATCGATTCCTTCAGGACTTCTCTAAAACCTTTGGGAGGCCGGCCGATCAAATGGGCTAGAGCAGGATCGACTTGCGCGAAGTCTCCCCGACGGCTCGCCAGAAACATCCCCATCCGCATATTTATGCTCGCCTCCGGCACGCCTCGAGACCTCATAAGGTCCCGAAACTCTTCGTCCGACACGACGATTCGGCGGATGGTCCGCCCCAAGACCTCGGAAGCGATTGTCGCTATCCCTTCCATGTCAATGGCCTCGGGTCCCGTCAGATTGGGGGTTATGCCGTCCAGCTTTTGCTCGCTTAGGATCGCCGCCGCAGCCTCGGCCAGATCGAAGTGGGCCGTCCAGGCGACCGGACCGTCCTCAGGAGCGATCAATTCCCCTGTTTTTATGGCTCCGTCGATCAGCATTAGCGCCGATGCAGCGTAGTAGCCATTCCGAAGCGACGTGAAGGCTATGCCTGAAGCTTCCAGTCGTTGTTCGGTAGCCGCATGGTGAATCATGGGGGCGAAGGGAGATGCCGGGGAAGAGCCCATATGACTTGTGTAGAGCACCCGACGGACCCCTGCTCTCTTAGCCGAGTCAATCGCGGTTTGATGCTGCCGAATCCCATGGGGGATATCGGCCTCGCCCATGATGCCGGATGAGACGATGAGAACCTGCGATGCCCCCTCGAAGGCATGGCGCAAGCTCTCGGCATCGTCGAAGTCGCCCCGACGGACGCGAACTCCGCGTTCCCGAAGCTCATGGGCTTGATTCGGATCGCGGACGCTGACGCCGATTCGTTCGGCAGGCAGACGTTTAAGCAACCGTTCTACTACGGCGCGCCCTAATTTTCCATTGGCTCCGGTAACGATAATCATGGCGACCAACATCCTTTCATTCGTAGGATAGGGTTTATACGCGAACAGTCTTCCCGCCTCTAAATTGCATATTGGGAAAGGAAGCGCCGGCGATCTCCCGTTCGGGTATCGCCTCTTCGATTGCTCTGACCTCCTCTTCCGTCAGTTGAATATCAAGCGACCGTAAAGCTTCTTGAAGATGAGCCGGCGATAGAGTACCGATTAGCGGTAGAATGTCTTCGCCTTTGGATAACATCCATGCAAACGCCAATTGAGATAACGTTATTTGTTTATTGGCGGCGATCTCGCCCAGCTTTTGAGACAAGGCAACGTTCTTTTCCATATTTTCTTCAAAAAACAACGGGATGTAGCCGCCCTTGCTCTTTTGGATTCGCTCGTCTGTCCAATGGCCGGCAAGAAGGCCATGAGCCAACGCCCCAAAAGCAACAACGCCGATACCCAATGCCCTCGCGGTCGGCAGAAGGTCTTTCTCGATGCTTCGGTTGAAAAGCGAGTATTCGACTTCCACCCAGCTGATCGGATGCGTAGCATGCGCTCTTCTCAGCGTCTCGGCGTCGACCTGGCTGACTCCGATCTGCCTGACATAGCCGGCCTTCACCAGATCGGCGATGGCGCCGATCGTCTCCTCAACGGGGATACCCAGATCGATTCTTGCGGGCTGATAAAGATCGACATAGTCAAGATTGAGACGTTTGAGCGAATAGGCGAGATAGTTCTTCACGTGATGGGGGGAGACATCCAGTCCGTACAAGGAGCCGTCCAGCGTATTCAAGGCCCCGAACTTCAGCGATATCCAATAGTCGTCCCTGTTGCGCCCCTTCAGAGCTTCGGCGATGACCATCTCGCTTCCGCCCGCACCGTAAAAATCCCCTGTGTTCAGATGACGGATTCCACTCTCAAGGGCGGCATGAATGGTGGCAATGCCGGCCCTTCTGACAGCGTCATTGACGTTTGACATATGGCCGCAGCCGAGTCCGATTCTGGGTAGCTCCGGTCCGTTTCGTCGATCATTCATCATGGAAACCTCCTGAACTTTAAGATGCGATTTGTGTAGCCGTCTACCCATTTGTCTAAAAAAACAGATACGCGCATGGTTCATTCCTCACTTCGGCAGCTGTTTTTCGACGTTTTCAAAAGCACGGGTCAGCAAAGAAGCAAACATGGCTTTCTCGGCATCGGACATCCCTTGCGTAATCAAATCTTCAGATTTCGAGAAGGCATCACTCCTCTCGCTAAGGAATTGTTTGGCTTTGGGCGTTATATCGATACGAAGGTTGCGTCCGTCGTCCGGGTTGCTGCTGCGCGTGATAAATCCGGATTTCTCCAAACCGTTCAATAAGTTTGTCACGGACGGGCCGCTTAGGGACATCGTTTTCTCAAGAAACTTGCGGTTGATCTCTTTATGCTCCTCTATGGATTGATGAATATGGGACAGGAGAATCGCTTGCGAGCTGTTCAAGCCATGATCCTTCAGAAGCTGGTCGATAATTTCCCGGACCCGTTGCGCGATAAGCTTGATGTATAGACTATAGGGGTACATGTCGAACACGCTTGGCATAAAGATCTCCTTCGATTCGTGTAGATGTCTACACTATAGGGGTAGTTTTCTGTTTTGTCAATTGCAGGCAACAGATGCGAAAGGAGCCTGCCGCGGCACGCTCCTTTTCGTCTTAAGATTCGCTATCCAAACTTATAACTCACGGTTACTAATCGACAACAAGCGTTTTAGATGGTCGTCGATAAATCGATTGTCGGCACTGTTGATTCCGCGACCGGCAAAATGGCCCCAGATCGACTCTATAGGATGAAAAGCAGCATTAGGTATGAGCTCAGCCTCGTATTGATTATCTTCCGCCAGGCAGAAGAGGTCCGTGCTCCCCGGCATAATGCAAGCGAGCGCCTTAATGCTTTTGAGCGCCTTATCGAAATCCCCGTTATATAAGGGGTTTGCGCTAATATCCGCATTTTGTCCCGTCCATAACATGGCTAGAACATTGTGCGGATCCATCTTCATAAAGCTGTCTTCCCAGACGCCGGTTATAAAATCCGTCAAGGAGTCAAATCCCAGCTCGCGATAAAGCTCCTCTCTGTAAAACGCCTGCGATACGCCCCATCCCGCATAGACGAGTCCGACCGCGCGCATGTCCGCGGAAGTCAACTGGTTTCGTCGGCTTGAATCGAAGCGGACCGCAGCCATGAGCGCAGCTCTCATTCCCTCCAGGACCACATACGTTTGGGGCCAAGTCTTGGCGACTCCGGCGAAAGGCGCGATGCGTTCCACCATGTCCGGATAGCTTGCCCCCCATTGGAAGGATTGAATGCCTCCCATGGACCATCCGACGACGAGAGCGATCTTCTGAATGCCGAATTTCTCGGTCACCAGCCGATGCTGAAACTTTACGTTGTCATAGATGGTTACCTGAGGAAAATGAGCCCGGTCGAACGGAGGAGGCGTGTTACTGGGAGAGGAAGAGAGTCCGTTGCCCAGCAGGTTTGGAACGATGATGAAATATTTCTGCGGATCCAGGGCCATGCCTTCTCCAATCAGCCATTCATTCTGAACATGCTGGTCGCCAAAGGCAGTCGGATAGACGATGACATTATCTTTCTTTGCATTCAATCTTCCATAAGTCTTATACGCCAGAAAAGCGCCCGGCAACGTCGCTCCCGATTGCAAGGTTACGTCGCCCAAATCAAAAATATCGTAATCCATCGCACAGTCGCTCCCTTCAAAATGAACCCCATCAGTTAGCGTGTAGTTCTTGAACTTAGTATAAGACCCGTGATACTCTCAATAAAAGTGAATGAAATTCAACGCCGTATTCAAAAATATTGAAGATATAGGGGGATCGGGCGATGGAATTGCGCCAACTGAATACGTTCTGCATAGTCGCATCAACCTTAAATTTCAGTCGGGCCGCGGAAGTGCTGAACTACGTCCCCTCCAACGTCACGATGCAAATAAAAGCCTTGGAGGATGAGCTTGGCGTTCGTCTCTTTGACCGTCTGGGCAAGCAGCTCGTTCTCACAACGGAGGGCAAGCGCTTTTTAACTCATATCCAAAGCGTCCTCAACAAATTGGAGGAAGCTCGCAGCGTCGTTCATGACAATGAGAATCTAACCGGCACCCTAACGATAAGCGCCAACGAGGTTATTTGCGCCTACCGGCTTCCGGCTGTCTTTCAACGATTCCGTTCGCAGCATCCGGGAGTTCGTCTGATCTTCCGCTCCGTTCCGAATCAGCAGCTCAAGCAAACGCTCTTTGAGGGGACCGCGGATGTCGTCTTTATGCTGGACGAACCCATTCGCTCAAGCGGCCTTGCGGTGGAACCGTTGCTGGAAGAGACCTTCCGCCTCTTCGCCGCTCCAGACCACCCGCTCGCGCAACGAACGGCGCTGCAGCCGGAGGATTTCCACGGAGAAGTGTTCCTCACGAATGAAAAGGGCTGTCCCTATCGAACCATGTTTGACCGGTCATTTGAGAAAGAGGGCATTGATGGGATTACGTATTTGGAGTTTCAAAGCGCCGAAGCCATTAAACAATGCGCCATTTCGGGAATCGGCATCGCCTTTCTTCCTGAAATAACGGCGATAGCCGAAGCCGAACGGGGCGAGCTTGTCGCCCTTCCATGGCGAATTCCGGACTTGCGCGTGTTTACGCAGATGTTATGGCATAAAGACAAGTGGCTATCGCCAATTATGTTATCTTTCATAGAAGCGGCAAGGGGGGTTCTCCTGCGGGATATTTGATATGGTTTGAATAAAATTTTGCTGACATACAGTTGTCAGTCGGGGCTCCTTATACTCGGTACTGTAACGGAGTTCAAACAACTCGGTAATCACCTAATGAGGAGGTTTTCCCCGATGTATCTATCCATTCAAAGCTTTATCACCGAGTACCAGAATGAATCCGAATTTACGCGAAAAATCCTCCGTTCCTTGACGGACGCGTCATTGAAGCAAGAGATTGCCCCTGGCTTCCGTACGCTTGGAACTTTGGCGTGGCACTTAGTGCCCAAAGGCGGAATTCTGACACCGACCGGCCTCACCTTCGAATCGCCGCCCGAGCATAGCGAGTGCTCCGTTCTCACGATGAAATAGCCGTCCTCAGCGATCGTGATTTCCTCAGGGGGAAAATATTCTTCGACCTTGACCTTCGCCCGGGGATGAAAGCGAAGCACCATTTTAATCTGATTGTCTATATCTTGTTTGCCCCATCTGGCATCAAGGTCCTCCAAACTCATATCTCTGCGTATGAACCTTTCATCCGATACAAGAAGTTCTTTCATTCGGGAGAGTCTGAAGGTTCGATAATCGTTGCGAAGCCGGCAATAAGCGTATAGGTACCATGCATATCCTTTCCACGCCAAGCCGATGGGTTCCACTGTCCGCAGCTCGCCCATCCCTTCGGAATTCGTATACTTGAAAAGAACGACGAATCGATTTCTGGCCGCTTGCCGAAGCTCTGCAATCATAGTTCTATCGACATGTCCGCCTCGCCAGAGGTTCGTATCGAATAGGATCGTCTCACCGGAATCCTCAAGCCGGCTCTGCTCGGATTTGGTCATCAGCGCCCCGACTTTGGTTATCAATTCGGCCAAGTCAGGATCGTCGAGAGAAGATTGAATGCCCTTTAATGCATTCAGAATGGAATGGAGATCCTCAAACGTGACGATTTGTCTATCGATATGATACGGGTCCATGATCTCATATCCGCCGTTTGCGCCCGAATAGGAGATAATAGGGATACCGGCGCTGTTGATCGTCTCCAGGTCGCGATAGATAGTCCGCAAGGATACCTCGAATAAATCGGCTAGCTCCTGTCCGCTCATTCTTTTGCGATTGAGCAGATGCATAACGATGGATAGAAGACGATGGACCTTCAATGCTCGAAGCCTCCTCTTTGCTTATGAGTAATGGCGTAGCCGCTCCCGGGCTTCGCGGCGGATATATTCGATCGCCTCGCGCGGCTCGATCACTTTGGCCGATGTCCCCAAGCGGAAAAAGAAGTCGGAGGCGAACGGCAACTCGCTCCTGTCGATTTCGACATCGACGTGGCCGTGCTCCGGGCCCGTCATCACAAGGTAAGGCTCCAACCAAGGCTGGCTACGGCATTGCCGCACGCCTTCGCGATTTAACTCCGCGTATAGCCTCACGGGATCCTTCGGCTCGGATGCCGCCAGGCGCTGCAGCCAGTCGTCCAGCCGGAGCTGGCGCACGAACGTCTCTGACGTCCCCTCCAATGCCGCGATCCGGTCGGTCCGGAACAGCCGGGTCTCGCCGGAAGCCCGGTCGAGAGCAGGCATATACCAGAAGCCCCCGTACGCATACACGCCGGCGGGTTCGACCTCCCTCCTCGTATTTTCATTCTTTGAGACATATTCGATCTGCAAGACTCGCTGTTCCGCGGCCGCCTCGATAATAAGGGACAAGTAGGGAGACGGGACGGTTTTGGCGGGATGCCAGAAGGCTAACACGGAACCGAGACGGTCCGCTTTGTGCCGCGAGTCGGCGGGCAGACTGGCGTACAGCTTCCTGGAGACGGAGTTGATGTTAATGTTGAAGGGCAGCGACGGGTAATTCCTGAGCGATTGGAACGCGAAAAAAATAGCGAACGCTTCGTGTTCGTCGAACACGATCGGCGGCAGCGTTCTATTGTTCAGAACCCGATAGCCGCCTCCGCGGCCGGGCTCCGTGTACAACGGCACGCCCATCTCGTCGATATCCGCCAAGTAACGGTGCGCCGTCCGGATGGAGACGCCGAATTCGTCGGCCACGTCCTGCGCGGTAAAGCTGCGCTTCGTATTGACGTACATGATGAGGTCGAACAGCAGCTTTGCTTTGGACAAGAGAACAACCTCCTCCGTTTAAACATGACAACTATTGGCATGGTTTAAATATATAGTAGGATTCGAGGATTTACAATCGCAGGAGGAGGAGGACCATGAGAACGAGCGATTTCATTCGCGTGACCGGCGCAAGGGAGAAGAACTTGAAAAATGTCAGCGTCGCGATTCCGAAAAAGAAAATTACGGTATTCGCAGGAGTATCCGGCTCCGGGAAGTCGGCGCTCGTGTTCGATACGATCGCGGCGGAGGCGCAGCGGCAGCTGAACGAATCCTATTCCAGCTTCGTTCGGAACCGGCTGCCGCACTACGGGCAGCCCGAAGTGGACTCGATCGACCATTTGGCGGCGGCGATCGTCATCAATCAGAGAAGAATCGGCGGCAACGGCCGGTCGACGGTCGGAACGGCAACCGATATTTATGCCCTGCTGCGCCTGTTGTTTTCGCGGTTCGGCCGCCCGTTCGCCGGATACTCGGACATCTTTTCGTTCAACAATCCGCAGGGGATGTGCCCGGAATGCGAAGGGCTCGGCAAGGTGAAGACCGTTCATCCGGAGCGGCTGCTCGACAAGGAGAAGTCGCTTAACGAAGGCGCCATCGAATTCCCTACCTTCCGGCCCGGCGATTTCAGGTGGAAGAGGTACGTATGCACCGGCTTGTTCGACAACGACAAGAAGATCAAGGATTACACGGAGGACGAACTGGACACTCTGCTGTACAAGACAGGGTTCAAGCCGCCGAACCCGACGAAGGAATGGCCGCCGACCTCGTACTACGAAGGGGTCGTTCCGAGAATCAAGCGAACTTTCCTGAACCGGGACTCCCGGGACGTTGCGCGTTACAAGGACGCCATCGATCGAGTGGCGACCGAGGAGACGTGTCCCCTCTGCGGCGGCGGCAGGCTGCAGCAAGCGGTATTGGCGTGCCGAATCAACGGTAAAAGCATCGCGGACTGCGCAGGCATGCCGATCGGCGAGCTGCTCCGGTTCGTTCAAGACGTGCAAGAACCGGCGGCGCAGACGGTCACGGAGGAGATGGCGAAGCGGCTGCGCCATATCGTCTCCGTCGGACTCGGCTACTTGACGTTGAACCGGGACACCGCCAGCCTGTCGGGCGGCGAGTCGCAGCGGATCAAGCTGGTTCGCCAGCTCGGCAACAGTCTGACGGACATGATCTATATTTTCGATGAGCCGAGCATCGGGCTTCACCCGCACGATGTCGGCAATATCAATCGGCTCATGCGGGAGCTGCGGGATAAAGGAAACACGGTGTTGATCGTGGAGCACGACCCCGACGTCATTCGGATTGCGGATCATCTTGTGGAGATGGGACCCGAGGCCGGGGCAGGCGGCGGACGGATCGTATACGAAGGAACGTTGTCCGGGTTGTTGTCGGCGCATACGTTGACTTCCGAATATGTGAAGCGGAAGCCCGAATTCAAGCCTGAGCCGCGCATGCCCAACGGATGGATCGAGGTGAAGGGCGTGCGTCGGAACAACCTGAAGGGGATCGACGTTCGTTTTCCCCTCGGTATCATGACGGTCGTCACCGGCGTCGCGGGATCGGGGAAGAGCACTTTGGTTCGTGACGTGCTCTCAAGCTGCCGGCCCGATGCCGTCTATATCGATCAAGGCGCGATCGGAGCGTCGGTCCGTTCCAATATTGCCACGTACAGCGGCATGTTCGACGAAGTTCGTCGTCTGTTTGCGGCGGCCAATCGGACGAGCGCTTCGTTGTTCAGTTTTAATTCCCAGGGAGCTTGTCCCGAGTGCAAAGGATTGGGAGAGGTCTACATCGACTTCGCGTTCATGGACACGGTATCGAGCGAGTGCGAGCGGTGCCGGGGGCGGCGGTTCACGGACGAAGTTCTCGCTTATACGCTTCGCGGGAAAAATATAAGCGAAGTGTTGGCCATGACGGTGGACGAGGCATTGTCCTTCTTCGCGGAAGAGGAGATTGCGTCTGCGCTGCGGAGAATACAGGAGACGGGAATCGGGTATTTGACGCTGGGGCAGCCGCTCAGTACGCTGTCGGGCGGCGAATTGCAGCGCTTCAAGCTGGCGATGGAGCTCGCAAGCGGCGGCGAAGGAAAGCTGTATGTGTTGGATGAGCCGACGACGGGACTCCACATGTCGGATGTCGAGCGGCTGATCCGCATCATGAATCGCCTTGTGGACCAAGGCGGCACGTTGATTGTCATCGAACATAATCTGGACGTCATCCATCAGGCGGACTGGATCGTCGATCTCGGCCCCGGCGCGGGGGAAGAAGGGGGGCGGTTGCTATACGAAGGAGTGCCGAAGAATATCGTCGGATGCAGCGCATCCGTGACAGGGAAATATATAAACGGGGGAAGGGCAAATAGTTTTGTATAGAGGCAAAGCTCGCGGGTACGTGAGAATTGTTGTTAGGGCCATCCGTGGCGGGATGGCCCTAGCCAACCTGTCATATCCCTCTACTTTATTGGCCTAGCCTGCACTTGGTTAAAGTGTCGGCGCTTCTCCTTAACCGCTCTTCCAAAATCAAGCGCAGCTCGTCAGGAATCCGTTCAAACTCGACCCCTTTCCCCAAAAACAACAGCCAATCCGCATAATACTCCAGCGTCTCGACATCGGTCACATCCAGTTGAACATTGAAAATTCCGCTCGACTGGAACATCCCTGTAAAGGACAAAATAATTCCCGGCGGGTGTAAACGCTTAAAGCGCTGAATCCCCGTCGCATCAAGCTTTACGACCAGATTGGATTCGCGTGCGCCAAGCCGTTTTTTGCTTAATATCTCCTGCTCAGACCGCTTCATCTCCTGCTCGGAAATGGCCGAATCCCGCAGCATCTCGACCGGCAAATAACGAAACTCATCGGCATCAAGATCATAAACCTCGACCAGCCAATGAGCATTAGAGTTAAAAATATGAAGCAAAAAAACGTCCATCAACTGCGGCCATCCGGGACTCGGCTCATAAGTCAAGCGCAAGTGCTTATCCCGCGCAGCAAGCGAGATCAACTTGTTCAACTCCGCGGGCGCCGCATCGTCGAGTTCCAGAAGGTTCGGATTCGCAGGATTCGTATTTTCAAAAAGCAAGATTTGATTCAGCTCGATCAGCTCGTCGTGCTGGGTTTGCGACGCGATGCCGATGAGTTTCTCGGTGATGGAGCGGCGATTTTGCAAATAAGGCAGCTGCGAATTTTTCGAGGCGATAAAGCTGATGAATATCGCTTTCAGCTCTTCCGGCGTGAACCGGACGGCGGACAGATACTGATTTTGCAGGACATTGTAGCCGCCCCCGCGCCCCAGCTCGGACGTCAGCGGAAACCCCATCGCCTGAATCTCGTTAATGTCGCGGATCGCCGTCGCGCGAGAAATCTTGAACTCCCGCTGAATCTCTGCAATCGTAAAATGCGCGCGGTTATTGATGAAGCGCATGATCAGGTTCACTCGTTCTGTTCTCTTCATGATTTTATTGTATCAGAAAATGGATCATCCGGATGATAAAAGGTATCGTTTTTTGATACATTTAGCGAATAGGATCAATCTTGTAAAATAAAATCCGCTAAGGAGAGATTACAATGTCTAACTACTCCATCCAAACCATCTCGGAAAACTACAAAATGACTGCTTTCGGCGTATTGCTTGAAGACTACAACGACTGGGCAGGCAATGCGGCAAAAACGGCGGCGAAAAAAACGGAAATCACTGAAAACGGCAAGCTTGCTGAACTTCTCGCGCTCGCGGACGGGCAAGAATATCAAATCAACTACGTTATTGACGGCAAGGCATGGCGCGGCTTCGGCGTGATGGGCGCATACGACGTGGAAGGCGCGGTCGTCCTCGACTTCCTCGCCGGGGACTACCTCGTGGTGCCTGGCACAGGCGCCGACAAAGACCGCCTTGCCGACGAAATAACGGGCAAAGTTTTCGGCGGCCTGCTGCAAGAAATCGCGGACTACAAATACGTCGGGCCCGGCAACTCGACATTCGTCAAAGCCGCTGAAGACGGTAAGTTCTACGGCGAAATGTGGCTTCGCGTAAAAAAGGCAGCCGGCTAATCTCAGTCTGAGGAGCGCTCGCATGGCAAATTACACAGTTGAATATAAGAATACATTTACGTTGACCGCATACGGTTTTTCGATTCAATCCAATTTCCAAGACGCGCCGGCATTGCAAAAGGAAAAAGCGGCGTTTTGGGAAAGGCTCAAGGCTGACGGACGTTTCGATAAGCTCAAAGCGGCCGCCAAAGATGATCGCGAATGGTCGGTCAACGAAGTTTATCAAGGCAAACCGTGGAATTATTTCGCGGTAGAAGCCAGCAAGTCGGTGGCTGACGCGACACGCATCATCGAGTTCCCGGAGAGCGAGTATATTGTGGTGGCAGGAACCGGCGACAAGGAAACTTTGTTCGATCAGTTGACTTACCGCGCTTTCGCCGAAGTCTTGGCACAAATCACGGACTATGCTTACATCGGCGGTCCAAACGCGACTTATCGCGAAGAAAACGGCGACGGCGCTTTCTACGGCGAATTCTGGGTTCCTGTGGTTAAAAAATAGCAGGGCAATACGGGGGATTCCTCCGTTTTAAGGCCATCCTTTTGACGGATGGCCCTTTTCTGTTTTCGCGTGCTCAACGTTATTTCTCCTGATCCGTAATGTTTCCGCACCAGCGAGCGATTCCTTCATATATGGTTTGCATGGGATTCGGATCGGATCGAGAAATCGCCCAGGCAATATGTCCATCCGGCCGAATGAGTACCGAGTGGACGTCGTTCCAGTCCGCCTCTGCCTCAACCAAAGATGCGTGCACTACTTGAAGGTGGCTATACGTTGCCCATTGACCGCTATTCTGTTCCTTAACATGGAAGTTCAACAGAAGGAAATGACCTTTGTTCAGGAACGAATAGGAGTTCATCAATTGCCCGTCTTTCAGCTTTAAGGGCAGATCCTTGAGACGTTTCCCGTTCAAAGGATGGGGAGGCGCCTCGGGGTCCGGAGCATAATGTACATCCATTGCGGAAACTTGTGCGGCGACTTGATAATTAGCCTCCGGTATTTGAATCAGATTAGCCAGCAGGCTTCGCAATTCCATGATGGGAGGAGTCGCGTCCAGTAGCAGGGTTTGGACCTCGGTATTCCGGAGCAAGGCCGTATTCCATGGGAAACGTTCGGTATGATAGCTGTCCAATAGCCAGTCCGGAGCCCAGCCTTTGATTGCCCCTGCCAGCTTCCAGCCTAAGTTCATCGCTTCTTGCAAGCCGACGTTCATTCCCTGTCCGCCGGCCGGAAAATGAATGTGGGCCGAATCTCCCGCCAAAAACAATCGGCCATTCCGATAGCGTCCCGCTTGCCGCGTCGCATTTCCGAAACGGGACAGCCATTTCACTTCCTTCAACCCCAGGTCGCTTCCGGTCGTACGGACGATCGATGAACGGAATTCTTCCAAGGTAACGGGCTCGTCCTTAGAGATGTTACGTCTCTCCATATCGATAATTAAGACCCGATAGATCTGCTCATTGATCGGCATGATGCTGACCAGACCTTTTGCTGTAATTCGGGATAGGACGCTCATAGGAGCCAAATCCGATAGAACGGCATCCCCCAGAATAGCCGTGAAGGTCGCGTCCGTACCTTCGAATGATATATTGGCATGTTTGCGAACCAAACTTCTGGCTCCGTCGGTTCCTACTACATAAGCGGATCTTAACGTCGTTGCTCCATTGGGTCCGGCGATCTTAACGTCGACCCCATCCTCATCCTGATGCACGGATAGAGCCTCAACCTCTCTCCGGACCTCTGCGCCAAGGCTAAGAGCCCATTCCTCCAGCACCTTCTCCGTCTCGCTCTGCGGTAAAAAGAGAGTGTGATTGGAGGAAGAATCCAACGCCGAGAAATCCAAAGGAGTCTCTAATCCGGCAAAATGCCCTCTTGAGAGTAAGCGGCCTTTGCGGATTAATTTTGACTTCACTCCGCGCATATCTAATATTTCAAGGGTTCGCGGATGTACGGTAAGCGCGCGCGAATATGGAGTCGTCTCTGTTAATCGCTCAATGACGCAGACCTTCACGCCGGCTAATGCCAATTCTCCGGCCAGCATCATGCCGACGGGTCCGCCGCCGATAAGAATGACTTCATAATTCATATCCATAACCTCTTTTCATAAAAATTATGGGATGGTAACGATAGCGTCTACCTCGATAAGCCATTCAGGATCGGCTAGCGCTTGAACGCCTATATACGTACTGGCAGTCTTCGGCCAGTTAGGGCCAAACACATGAATTCCGGCGTCAAAAATAATCGGAATCAAGTCCGGGGTGTGGTTTACCACAAAAATATTCATTTTTGCAATGTACAATGGATCCGCTCGCACGGCTTCCAATGCATGCTTAAGATTGGTAAACACTTGAATCGCTTGCGCGTAATAGTCCCCCGAACCGACCAATGCTCCTGCGTCATCTACAGACACCTGACCTGAGATGAAGGCCAGTTTAGAGGCGGAAGTTACCACGACATGAGAAATGACCGATGTAACCTTATCCGTCAATGTCTTTGGATTCACGAATTCCATAGGGCAGAAACCTCCTTCTTCAATTATTGTTTCGCATGAACTTTTATTAATGCTTAATGACAAAGAAAAAACAGAAATCAATCTATATTATCGTTTCATATGAAACAATTTGATTGTACGGCGCAGCTCCATATTCTGTCAACCCCGATATGAGAATGCCCGTTTTGTTTCTCAGGAAACAACCTATGATATAATGAAAAAAATGAGTCGAGGGGCCAGCCTAATCATGGATACTGCCAATAAAAACAAAGACGCAATTCATGAATTTTTCGTTCAGTTCCTTCAGCAAAAAGAGCAATATGAAACCCGGATAACGGCAACCTACCTTGAGGATATCCGGAAGCATATCGAACCGGAATACCGATTGAACATGACGGAGCTGCACACCATTGCGTGTATCGGAGAGCGGGAGCCGATCAATGTCACTTCCATCGCGGAAAGGATGAATTTAAGCAAAGGGAATACCTCCAAGATCGCAAATAAATTGCTAAAGGCAGGTTGGGTGCGAAAGGCCCAACTCAACGATAACAAAAAGGAAGTGTATTTTCGGCTAACGCCTGTCGGCAAAAAGCTGTTTGCTGCTCATGATGATCTCCATAGGAAGGAAAAGCAAAGGATGTACGAATTTTTGGATAGATTCAACGAACGCGAGCTTGAATTTATCAAACGGCTGTTTGGAGATATGGTTGACTTCTATCGCTAACGGAGAATGCGAAAGGAGCTGTCGCGGCAGCTCCTTTTTTGGTTGCTAAACCTATTTTGCTATCGTCTTCGCTATTTCAATCATTTTCTTAACCCTTGGTTAGATTGATATGTCAACAACTTGTTTCGCGAATGCAGCATAGGATTCTTCGATCAGGTCCGGACTTCGATCAATAGCCCACCTGAGGTTATCGAAAGCCCTTAACAGCAGACTGGTTCCAGAAGAAAATCGCTTGCTATTCGTTCTGCTTGCATAACTACGGATTCTTCCATCGTTTATTTTCATCCCCCTCAAACGTCGCGCTAAAACGGTGACTTGCTCTTGCTTGCGTTAGCATGGACCGAATGCCTCCATTCCCCCAAATAGGTAGATCCCAGGATCATCAAACCGCCGATCAGCTGCGTCATGGCTAAGGTCTCTCCCAGCAAGAGGACGCTGAACACGATACCGAACACCGGCTCCAAGTAGCCGTAAGAGGCAATCTCGATGGATGACGCCCGGTGGTAGGTTGAGAAATACAGGTTATAGGCCAGGCCGGTATGGACCACTCCAAGAATGCAGATCAACAAGATTTCCGTTCCATCCGCGGCCAGAACCTGCCTCCATTCCCCTTCAGCCAGCACAAACGGTAATAGCACCATACCAGCCGCACCCATTTGGAGGAATGTAGCGAGAGCATGATCCGCTTGATTGGCTGCTTTGCGATTGATGATCACGATGGCCGCGTACAACATGCCGGACACCCCGCTGAGAATCATGCCCCGCATCCCCTGAGACGAGAACCCGGCAGGGCCGAATCCCCCCGTCCCTACAACCAGGCATAATCCGATAAACGAGATTCCAACGATGCCCGCCCGCAGTCGGGTCAGTCGTTCCTTGAGGACGAGGGGGGCCGCCAGCATGACATACACCGGGCACATGTTGTAGATAATGACCGCTGTAGAGATATTCGTATTTTGAAACCCGTAGAAGAGGGCGGCCCAAGCTAATCCGATCAGTGCGCCGGATACCAGATAGGGCTTGGTTTGGCGGAACGAGATCCGTTGGCCTGTCGGCCTCCTTCTTATAAAAACCAACAATACCGGCAGGGCGATCACTGCCCTTAAGAAAGCGAGCACAAAAGGGGATAGCTCAATATACCGCGTAAAAACCCCAATGCTTCCCCATACGACCATGACAAGCGTCAGTCTCAACCGATCCATGCAAGAACCCCTTATTGGCAGAATACTCTCATCGTATCCGAACCCTAAGAGGCCGTATTGTATGAAATTGACGAAGCATACCCTTTCTATCGGCTTTGCAGATAACCCTTGGGCGTGACGCCATTCATCTTCTTGAATTCCCTTATGAAATGGGCCTGGTCATAAAATCCGACCCGCTCCATGATCTCGAATGGTTCAACTCCTTCAGCAAGCAGCTTTTTGGAGGCAGCGACTTTTAACTGCAGTTGGAACGCCCTTGGCGTGGTATGAAATCTCCGTTTGAACTGGCGGATGATGGTAAACCGGTTGAGACCGAAGGTATCCTCCAGCATCTCCAGCGTCCAATTCTCTTGATACCGATGAACCAGCCAATCCCGTATTTCCATGATCCGCTCCGCTTGACGGCCTTCATCGCTTGGATAGGTGTCCCCCGTTAAGGGCTCCCCAAACTCCACCAGCAGTTCAATCAATCGACTTTCCAAAATATCTTGATCCTCTTCCGTCTCCAGCAGCCGAATGAAGTCTGTTACTTGCCGAAGGGGATCGCCGCATAGCTTCATGACTTGATCGAATCTCACGCTGCTCTCGTAATAGCGGGGTTCAATATAGAGCATCACAAACTGCCACTGCCGAATGTCTGTCGGGGAGCAGCAATGACTCGTAAGCGGCGGAATGACAATCCCGTCGCCTGTCCTAAAAGGAATGGTCTCTCTCTCCAAATCCACCTGCGTGGAGCCTTCCTCAATATAGCCGATGGACAATTCATTGTGCACGTGCGGCTTGTAGCTTTGATAGGTTTGCCGGCACCGTTTGATTTCCACGCCATCCAAGATACTTTTATGGTAAGTCAGCGTGGAAGAGCTGACGCTCGGATTCATGAACTCTATCCCCCTTCAAAAGCACGTCGTTCAGGAACGCAAAGGCATCCAAATCAGGAAATTAGGAGTTTGGGGCATCATACTCTTCAAGAGCACGGACCAACTTCCTTCTGACAGCTTCCCTTAGTTCTTCCGGTTGGAGCACGACCGCTTCAGCGCCGAACGAATAGAAATATTCTGCAAAGAATCGTATTTCCGAAGGGAAGACAGCCATCTCTAGTATACCTGTGCCGTTATTGGAGAGATGTACTTCTCCCCAAGGGAAAATCCAGCTTTTCTCATGAAGGAACTCCATCCCTCTTGCCGTTAGCTTCACTTTGACATCCACGCTTTCTAGTTTGCTGTAGAAATGAAGGCCCCAGTTCGTTAAATCCACCTCTGAAACATCCACTGCAGGCGATACCGCTTCGGCATCCGCCAAAACGGCCGACTCTATCCGATCCACCCGGAATAATCGAAAGGCTCCTCGCAGATAGCAGTAAGCGGGGCAAAACCAATATCCCTCATGGGCATATATCCCAATGGGCTGAATCGTCCTTTCCTCGGTCTCATCCTTCCGAGTTCCATAATGGATGGTTACAGGCAGCTTCCTAATGGATGCTTGGAGCAATATCTCAAGGTAGCCGGCTCGTTCTGACCGAGTATGCGTAAAGAAGTCCATTCGGTGTCGCATCTCGTCTATCTGACTTTTCACATCGTCCGGCAGATGCCTGTAGAATTTTCGAAGGGCGGATTTTGCAGCTGCCTCGAAGGGCAGCGAACTGAAGTGTCGAAGAGCATGGGAGGCGAAGAAGATGGAGAAGGCTTCATTTTCCGTAAATGAAATCGGTGGAAGGCTTCGTTCCGCAAGAACCTGGTATCCGCCTCCAGCACCGACTTGAGCGTATAAAGGCACTCCCATTCCGCTCAGCTCCTGCAAATCGCGCAGCATCGTCCGGGTAGACACGCCAAATTCTTCAGCAAGCTCTTTGACGGTGAACCTCCGCTTCCGATTGACTGTCATCATCAATTCAATCAGCCGCTTCGATTTTCCCATTATATTCACCGCCCCAAAAAATATAGTGACATGTTCTGTCACATTTATATTATACACTACAAATAAGCCGGAGCGCTTGGAGTGATTACGGCAGCAATCGAATTTATAAAGGAGAAGGAAAACATCCTATGTCTAGAGAGCAACGTAAAATGCTGGATGAAATGCTGCGGCGTCCCGCGCCCAGCAAGCCGCAAACCGTCGAGGAGATGCGCACGAACTTCGCTGCCATGATGGCAGCGATGAAAGTACCTGCGGGCGTGCGAATCACGCCGACGACCCTCGGCAATCGACCCGGTGTGAGCGTTGACCCCGCGCAGGATACCCGCCCAGGAATCATTCTTTATTTCCATGGCGGCTCGTATATTATGGGTTCCCCCTACACGGCCATGTCCCTTACCGCGAGCCTGGTCGACAGAACCCATATCCTGTCCGTCTCGCTCGATTATCGCCTGGCCCCGGAACACCCGTTCCCTGCGGCTCTTGAGGATGCTCTCGCAGCCTATCGAGAGCTTCTGGACAATGGCGCCCAGGCGGCGTCTATTGCGTTCGCCGGCGACTCGGCCGGCGGCGGTATTGCCGTCTCGACTTGCCTGATGGCGCGGGACGCAGGTCTGCCGATGCCAGCAGCGGTAGTGGCGTTCTCGCCGGGGCTCGATAAGACGCACTCCGGAGCTAGCATGGATAGCAAAATGGGGATCGATCCGTTCTTCACCCGGGAGGGCTTCGCATGGACGGACGAGATGTACCTCGCTGGGCAGGATCCGAATCATGAACTCGTGAGCCCCGCCAGGTTCGCCGATCTTACCGGATTCCCGCCAGTCCTGCTGCAGGTCGGAACCAACGAGCTGCTCCTTGACGACTCCACGCAGTTAGCCGACCGTGCACGGGCAGCGGGCGTGGATGTCATCCTTGACGTTACCGCCGACGTCCCGCATGTTTTCCAGGCGTTCACAGGTATTCTCGATGAAGCCGATCAAGCCCTGGACCGTGCTGCGCTCTTCATCACGCAGCATCTCAGATGAACTTGAGATAGAACAATCCTAACGAATACTAGAGTTGAAAAATGCATAATAGGAGAGTCTTCCATTCAGAAGACTCTCCTTTTTACCAAATGAAGCAGTTATCGATTAGCCTCATTTTCTTTTCCATTAATGAATTTAGAGAGTAATTCAACTAATTCGATTCGTTGTTTGGCAGCAAACTCTCTAAGCAATTTCTCCGATATTTGCTCTTGAACAACTTTTAGATGATGCATATGGCGGAGCGCTTCCTCGGTAAGCATCAACAACGTGGCACGACGGTCATTCGGATCGGCCGTTCGTTTGATAAAGCCGTCACGTTCGAGGGAGTCCACTTGTTCCGTAATCGTTCTTGCTTTTAATCCTAATTTAATGGCTAATTCGTTCATTCGAATCTTCTCTGCTTCCCATACCGTGAGAAGAAGAAAACCTCGCGGTCCTGAAAGCTGAACCGGCAGGTTTGACGAGGCAAGCTCTACTTCGAATTCCTGACGTACTTGGCGGGCTGCGTGCAATAGCAGCTGCACTACATCAGCAGCTGGAGTATGGCTAGTTGCTTTACTCGACATAAATAAAGTCGCTCCCTTGACAAAGAAAGAAGGATGTAATACATTAATAATCGCAATTACTGAGGTACCTCATTATTACAGACCACAGTAAAAGCAGTCACCCTTATATTACAACTTTCTTTTCCATTTGCAAATTCCGTTAGGGGGAAAAATACATGGAAACAGGAAACATGGAAAACTCCAACAATCTCCACTACTTTGAAAAAGCACCCATTGCCAAAGCCGTAGCGCACTTCGCCATACCGATGATGCTTGGTACGTCGATGAGCGTCATCTATTCGCTCTTGAACGCCTACTTCCTGGGTACGCTCAACAGTACGCCTATGTTAACTGCACTTGCACTAACTTTGCCATTGTTTTCAATCATTATGGCGCTAGGAAACTTAATTGGCGTCGGAAGCAGCGCATTCATCTCCCGCTTATTAGGCGAAAAAAGATATGACGATGTTAGGCACGCGTCCGCCTTCGCCTTTTACAGCAGTTTAGCGCTCGGCGTTATCGTGATTGCCGTCGGACTCCCACTGGTTGATTTCATTGTTAAAGAACTGGGAGCAACTCTTGATTCCTTTGGTTATACGAAGGATTATGTCACATTTATGATTATGGGTTCACCGATCATCATCTTATTCAACACGCTGGAGAATATTGTGCGTGCAGAGGGTTCGGCGACGAAATCGATGATCGGTATGATTCTTAGTGTAGTCGTGAATATTATTCTCGATGCACTGGTTATCTTCGTCTTCAACTGGGATGTGAAAGGTGTGGCGGCGGCTACTGTCATCTCCACCTTGGTTGCGAGCCTATTCTTCACATTCCACATAGGGAAAAGGAGCCCATTCTTAACCTCTTCGATAAAGTGGTTTAAAGCTTCTAAAGAAATTTTCGGCAATGTATTTAAAGTCGGTGTTCCCGTCTTTATCATGAGTGTCTTTTTGGGTGCAATGTCGCTCCTATTTAACCGTTATCTGGTCGAATTTGGGGAACAGGCCATAGCGGCATTCGGAATTTCATCCCGCTTATTGCAAATGCCTGAAGTTATTCTAATGGGCTTATGCGAGGGAGTTGTGCCATTAATTGCTTTCACTTTTACAGCAAATAAAGGACGTATGAAGCATACCATTCAATTCACGATCAAAGTCATTTTGACGTTAGCAGTCGTGTTCGGTGTTGTCGTCTACTTGATTTCGGATCACTTGATTGGCTTTTTCACCAATGACCCGTTATTAATCGAGATGGGCAGCTACATTCTGCATGTAACGTTCCTATCCTTGTTCATTACGGGAATGACTACGTTGTTTACAGGAATCTTCCAAGCGACAGCGCAAGGAACCGCCGCGTTTATTATGTCGATTATTCAGGGTATTACTCTCATTCCTGTGCTTTATATCGCCAATCAAATAAACGGATTCCATGGGGTTGTCTGGTCCCTCGTCATTGCGGATGCCGTCTCGTTCGTTGTGGGTGCTATCATGCTTTATGCATTGCGAAATAAATTGCAGACGGATTTGGCGAGTTTGCCGCAATAGAAAACACATCGCTGAAGATCCAGATTATAAACTGCATCAATCCCCTTTAAATGAATGTAGAGCAAAGGTGTTCCAAAATTTCATCGGGTGAATAGCCGCGAACATCTCTTTGATAAAAATATGAATCAATACTTATGGCGATCAGCAGCATATCTGCTTTAAATATACTATTTGGGCTTGGATGATCCGCTGCCGTCATCTCATCGAATAACTCGACTGCGATTTGATGCATTTTGTTATAGAGCGGATTCTGTGATTGATACGGAAGTCGCTGAGCTGACGCGGACCCCTTGCCTCCTGTTAGTAGTTGTGCCTTCTTCTCAATGAAAGGCATGAAAATTTTGAGAATTCCCTTTAACCGGTGGTCCGCCGGCTCTTGCTGATTCTGCAATAGATATTGCTCTATATCTTCGAAGAACCGAACGACACTGTCTTTTATTAAATCCAAACACAATTCACCTTTATTGGCATAACGACGATATAGGGTGCCCGGACCTATCTGGGCTTCCGCCGCTATCTGATTCATACTTACCTGATCCACGCCGTACTGCTCAAAAAGTTTATGGGCTGCGACCAATATTCGTTGACGATTCTCAGCGGCATCACGTCGTTCAACTCGCGACTGAATTGCCTTGATTTCCTCCGGCATATTAACACCCCTCATGCTAAACCTGGTTCATATTGACATACGGAGACCTCTCCGCTTAATATAAAGAGGAGAGCTCTCCGTTTAATGTTAATCTAAATTTGGTGCAAATTCAACAGAACTATGGCCGAAGGAGATTGAGGATGGATTCTATCGCAAAACCTATAAACGAAAAAGCATTACTAGCCCTATTACTAATTGCCTCATCATTGGCCACGATGAATGTCTATATGTTCAACATTGCTGTTCCATTTATTATTAAAGACTTGCATCTATCCACTTCCGAAAGCAGTCTGATAACGACGCTGTATGCAGTTGTATTAGCAGCAGGTTCGGGTACGTATGGAAAGCTTACCGATCGTTTCTCTGCACGGTCATTAATACTAGTAGGGATTGCCCTATTCACTCTTGGTTCGCTAATGGGGTTTTTTTCGAGCTCTTTTCCGGCCGTCGTAACCGCAAGAATTATTCAAGCAGCTGGTGCCGCGGCTATTCCCTCTCTAGCGTATGTAGTTCCGCCTAAATATTTCAAACCCGAGAACAGAGGCAAAGCATTAAGCCTTGTGTCTACTACTTTCGCGCTGATGGGCGGAGTAGCCCCAGTCCTCAGTGGATTTATTATTCAACTGTTTGGTTGGCACGGTCTTTTTGTTGTTTCTCTCTTGATCGTATTTATCATCCCATTTGTTGTGAAACACTTCCCTACTCATGTTGCACAAGGGGAGAAATTCGATGTCTTAGGAGCTATTTTATTCTCCTTGTCAGTAGGCATTCTGGTACTAGGTATCAGCCTAAATCCTTATCTTTTAATCATTGCTGTCCTGATGCTTATTGCGTTTTCATTCCACATACGCGGGAAGAACGCACCTTTTATCACCATCTCTTTACTCGCTAACAAAGGCTACAGAAATTCCTTGCTCTCTGTATTTGCAGGCACATCTGCATATCCGGCCGCTTTATTTTTATTGCCCTTGGTTCTAAAACAGGGCGGTAACTTGCAAGCAAGCTTGATCGGCATCGTCATGTTCCCAGGCGCACTGATTGGTTCGTTGTTCGGCCCTTATATGGGAGCCCTTTCTCGCAAGTACAATGGCAGGATCATTATCCTAGCCGGTCATGGTTTTATGATTCTGGGAGCACTGCTTATGGCGGTTTTGCAAGACATGCCCATCGGCATTGGGATAGTCATGTTCATCTTTGCCCTCGGCTATACCGCATTAGTATCATCCGCTGCCAATGTTGTGCCATCGACCTTGAAAAAAACGGAGATTGGTATCGGGATGGGACTCTTCACTCTTTTAAGTATTTTAGGAGGTGCATTTGGTCCTTCTATTTTAAGTCGATTTTTATCCTTCAATACTAACTTTACAATCTCCTTTATCATTGTCATCGTTATGTCAGTTATCGGTATTTTTCTAATACTCGCAACACGAGCAGATAAATCCCAAGATGATTTGAACAGGCATCCGGCCAATGGCTTAAAGTGAATTTAAGGGTATCCCAAAAAGCATTTTTTAAGCTTAGCCCCTTCCGCTGAACCAATGGCGTAGGGGCTATTCCTTTATCCTGATAGGTCTTACCTTACTTATAATCCACCGACTCTTTGAGCATTCTGTCACCCTGCACTATGACAATGTCATACTCTGGCTGATTACAAGCTACAGATCCTCAAAAGAACCCGATCCCGCTTCCCGCTATCCGTGTCTTTTTGGCTTTGACATGCGTTCCATGATCAAGGCTACCCTGCGCCTGCTCAAAAATCGGATCATTTGAGCCATAAGGTAATTGTTACGGCCATCGATGATATAGCTGCGTCCCTGGTCAATCCCTCGAAATCCGGCTCGTACAACCTTCTCCGGGGTCGAGAGCTTTTGGCCCGCCCCCATTTCCTCGCTGCCGACCGCATCGAAAAACCCCGTCTCGGTTGCACCCGGGCACAGTGCGAGCACGCGAACGCCTCGCCCGCGCGTTTCCGCCCATAGCGCCTCAGAGAAGGACAATACAAATGCTTTGGTAGCCCCGTAAACGGTAGAATAAGCACAAGGCATAAACGCGGCCATCGAAGCCACGTTAACGATGACTCCGTCCTCTCGCCTCAGCATATCGGGCAGCAACCGATGCGTAAGATCGACTAACGCAGCCGTGTTCAGCATAATCTCTTCTTGCTCGCGCTCCGGGTCTATTTCCTCGAAACGGCCATATGTGCCAACGCCTGCGTTGTTGATAAGAATATCGACCGACAAGCCCCGTTCGGATATTTGCTCGGCCAGTTGACGCGGGGCATTCGCTTTGGACAAATCGCAGGCGAGCGCATAAGCCTGTACGCCGTACTGGCGGTTGATTTCCTTTGCCATTGTATCCAGTTTGTCCTTGGAGCGCGCTGCCAGAACGACATGACAGCCTCGTGCCGCCAGTTCTTTGGCATACGCTTTCCCGATTCCGGATGAAGCACCGGTGACTACAGCCAGCTTGTTTCTATATGCATACTTGTTCAAGATCCAAAGCCTCCTATCGATAGCACTGCTCTGATGTAAATTATCTTAATCGTACTATCGGTAGGAGGGGTTAGCCACAGCATGTCTATACTATTAACGGGAGTAACTGCTTTGGGTCCATTTAATTAAAATCGGACAGCAACTCGCTGCCGCCGAAGAAGAAAATACCAGGCGTTGCCCGACAAACGGCGCAACAAGGAATGCCCCTACACCTCTAACGCAAAAGAAACGGCCTGCTCTCTCGTCATTCCTCTTCCAATCGCAATGGCCTCGTTAAACGGCGCATCGCCGCATTCTAGCCTGCAGGTTCGTTTCGCCTGCTCGTAAATCCATTGAAACTGGGGCTGAGCCGCGGAGCCGAGATTGGCTCGTAATTTCTCGGAGACTCCAATCAGCGTAGCGGCCGCCCGGTATTCTCCCAGCCCGCACAACGCGCTTGCAAGCCCCTCGACTCCTCGCGCGAGGAACCACGTTCCCGGATACGTTTGGCAGATGGCGATGCCTCTCTTGAAAAATGCCAACGCTTCTCCGGGTTTCTGCCGGTTTAACGCAATATATCCCAAGGCCCGAAGAGGTCCCGACAACTCCAAGTCGTCTTTTGCTTTCTCGAATAGCGCGGCACTTTCGACGAGCAAGGGTTCCGCCCGTTCCCACTGCTGCTGCGCCACCAGGATGTAACTCAGAGAACCTAAGGATGACGCAAGGCTCCAATCGTCGCCTGAACTCCTGGCATGCAGCACGCTCTCTTCTGCTAGCCGAATCGCTTCGTCCGTCAAGCCCGAATGCGATGCCAGCTGAGCAAGCATGCGAAGCTGAGATGCCAAGAGCGCCGGATGACCGAGCTTGCGAGCTTCATCCGCGCTTTGTCTAGCCAGGTCTTCGGCTTCCTGGACTTCTCCCATGACCCGCAGCAGCACGCTAAGACCATGCTTCGCTTTTACCGCGTGTTCTTGAACGGAAGTTTGACTGTGCGTCGCCAGAGCCGCACGCAGCTGCGCGGATCCTTCCTGCAAGGTCCCTTCATGCAGCCAGTAATAATAGAGGCAGGACGCCATTCGTAGTGCAGCTTCCGCCCGCGGATGATCGCAGGCTAATTTCAGCGCGGAGCGAATGTTGGCGTATTCCCGCCGAATCGCCACGAATGCGGCATCCCGGTCTCGACTGCGGAACCCCGGTTCCGCTCTTTCTACGAATCGACAGTAGTACTCGACGAAGCGGCGGATCATCCGTTCGCGTTCCTCGCCGGTGCAGTGCCTCTCCCATTGTTCGCTTCCAAATTGTTTAATCGTCTCGAGCATCGCATATCTACGCCTAGGTCCGCTACTCGCCAAATCAACAGATAGGAACGATTTATCGAATAGGCTAGCAACCAAGCTTAAAGCCTCCTGACGATCGAACCGTCCGAGCGAGGGGTTCGATTCCTCATCCGCGCAGATCTGTTCGACCGCTTCCAGCTCGAATCCTCCGGTAAAAGCACTCAGCTTCCGCAGCAGCTGCCGCTCTTGCTCCGTGAGCAGGGCGAAGCTCCATTCCAGGGTGGCTCGAAGCGATTGATGACGGGGTGCGGCCGTCCGCTTCCCGGCTGTAAGGACGGCGAACAGATCGGACAGCCGTTCGTCGAGTTGCTCGATGCTGAGCACGTTCGTCCGGGCGGCTGCCAGCTCGATGGACAGCGGGATGCCCTCCAGACGTTTGCAGATTCGCCCGACGATCTTCACGTCCGCTTCCGATACGCGGAAGGAGGGAGATGCGGCGGCCGCGCGCTCGATAAACAGCTGAACGGACTCGCGGGACAGAATGGCGTCATCTGACGCATGATCCCGCAGCTCATTCTCCGTGGGGAACGTGAGCGGCGGAATCCTCCATACGCGCTCCATGCCGATGTTCAACGGCTCCTGGCTGGTGGCCAAAATAACGACCCTAGGGGAGGCCGACAACAACCGCTCGATGAGAGAAGAGCAGAACTCGATCAAGTGCTCGCAGTTGTCGAACACGAGAAGCATGCATTTGTTCCGGATATGGTTGAGCAAGGACTCGATAAGCGGCCTTTCCTTCTGTTCCTTGACGCCCAATACCGACGTGATGATTCTCAGCGCCGAGAGCGTATCCATCGCCGAAGCGAGCTCGAACAGCCACACGCCGTCGGGATAAGAAAGGCAGGCGTCCGATGCGACCTTATACGCCAGGCGCGTCTTGCCGCTTCCCCCGGGACCTGCGAGCGTGACGAGGGGGGATTCGGCAAGATGTTGCCGAATCTCCGAGACCTGTTCGAGGCGGCCGATAAATGAGGACATTCTGCTTGGTAGATTCGTTGCTCCATATGGTGCGGCAGCACTTCGCGGCGATTCATCGGTCCTGTGCGCCGGCGAACCTGCCGATCGGATTCCGGAGTGAACGTCCGCCTCTCTACCGGCAGAAGCAGCTGCGAGAATCGCCTCGAACCATTGTTCGTCAAAAAGGGGATACCTCCGGTTGTTTCCTGACCTGTCGTCATGGAATCGACGGACCGTCTCCCAAAGCAATTGAGCCTCCTCGCGCTCGGATCCGCGAAGAAACTTTTGTTCAACGACAAAAAGTTGAATCAGCAATTGCAGATTATGAGCGCTCGGCAGCCGTTCGCCATTTTCCCACTGCTGAATCGTCCTTATCTCCACCCCGATCCGCTTGGACAGATCGATCTGCCGCAGCTTCGCCCTTCCGGCCGGGCCCGGTCTCTGCCGCAGTTTGCGAATCATCTCTTCCGGCCATATCCGTTCCGTTTGATTACCTGCCATTTATTCTCCTCCCGGTAACACGAACCTACACGAACTTACACGAACTCTTCGTACGAACTCGCCTGTATTCATAGCATAGACATCATCGTGCTAAGATTCAATCATACCGAACACGCCGAGGAAGCGTGAGGAAAAGACTAAAGGAAACCGAGAAGGAGGAATGCGGCATGCCATTCGTACGCATCGCATGGATGAAGGGCAAATCGGAGGAGTATCAAAAGAATGATGTTCCCACGCTATTTGGTTGATTTCGATGTGCAGAAGCTCCCTCGCGTCCGGACGGATGTGATCGTCATTGGGGCGGGGATTGCCGGCTTGTTTACGGCGATTAAAGCGAGCGAGACGAAGTCGGTGGTAATGATTACGAAAAAATCGCTGCTCGACAGCAATACCCGATACTCTCAAGGCGGCATCGCGGCGGTCATCTCCGATGAAGACTCGCCGGAGTTTCATAGGCAGGACACTTTGGTTGCCGGGGCGGGTTTGTGCGACGAAGCAGCGGTTAGCGTGCTTGTGCACGAAGGGCCGGACGGCGTCCGCGACCTGATTCGGATGGGGACCGTATTTGACGAGGAGAACGGCGAATTGGCCTTGGCGAAAGAAGGGGCACACAGCCATCGACGTATCCTGCATGCCCATGGGGATGCGACGGGGGCGGAAATCGTGCGCTCGCTGTCGGAACGAACGAAGCAGGACCCGAACATCGAGCTGTGGGATGACCATTATGCGATCGATCTGTTGACCGACAACGGCGAATGCCGCGGCGCGCTTGTGCAGAAGCCGGATGGGACACGAGTCGTGGTGGAGGCGGACGCCACGATTCTCTGCTCCGGAGGGGCTGGACAACTGTTCCGCTATACGACGAATCCGGACATTGCTACGGGCGACGGCATTGCGATCGCGCTCCGGGCCGGTGCGGAAATTCGCGACGTCGAATTTGTCCAGTTCCACCCGACCGCCTTGTGCTATCCGGGCGCGCCGCGGTTTCTGATATCCGAGGCGGTGCGCGGCGAGGGTGCGATCCTGCGCAACACGAAGGGCGAGCGCTTCATGGCCCGATATCACGAGCAGCTTGAACTGGCTCCGCGCGATGTTGTAGCGAGAGCTATTCTCGACGAGATGGAAGCAACGAAGTCGACGTTTGTCTACATGGACATTACGCATGAATCGGAAGAATTCGTCAAGCGCCGCTTTCCAACCATCTACGACTTCTGTCTGACATATGGGCTCGATCTGTCCACGGACTGGATCCCGGTTGCACCGGCGGCGCACTACATGATGGGCGGCGTCAAGACGGATCTGCATGGGGAGACAGCGGTGAAACGGTTGTTCGCCTGCGGCGAAGTGTCGTCGACTGGCGTGCACGGGGGGAATCGGCTGGGCAGCAATTCGCTGTCGGAGGCGATTGTGTTCGGCCGCCGCATTATCGAGCGGATCGCCGCGCTGCCGCCGCTGGACCAGAGGATGCAGCAGCTCTGCGCGACGACGCACCGGCAAGAGCCTCCGCGGCAGTCGATTGCGGAAAAGCGGCTGAAGCTGCAAAAAATCATGCTGCGCGAAGCCGGTATAAGGCGCGATGCGAAGGGGCTTCAACGCGGATTGGACGAGCTGAAGCGGCAAGTCGCGTTCTTTGACGGGGCATTAACGAAGCAGGAAGAATATGAATTTGCCAATTTGCTTACTTGCGCGTTGCTAACTACGAGAGCCGCTCTGCGACGCGAAGAGAGCCGCGGCTCACATTATCGGATCGATTACCCGAAGCGTGACGACGACCGCTGGATATGCCACATCGTCTTTCGGTTAACGCACGAGGGACAGTTGGAGGAGAGCATTCAAGCGGCTGGAGCCGAACCGCGAACGGATACGCCGCAGGTTTGAGCCGCGGCGGGGCGGAGTCGATGGAGCAGCTGATTGAGGTCGTTGCAGTCACTGACTGGGCGTAACGGCCTGAACTTACCGGTTTCAACGATCAAACCATACGATTATTACGGAAGCGAGGGAATGTACATGTTATACGAGCTGCGCATTTATACGATTCTTGAAGGGAGAATGGATGCGATTCAGCAGCGATTCGAGCGCCACACGCTCGGTATTTTCGAACGGCTGGGTATAAAAGTGGCCGATTTGTGGATCGATCAGACGGGGCATCCCAAGCTGTACTACGTGATTGAATACAAGAATATGGAAGATCGGCAGTTGAAGTGGGGCACGTTTGTGCAAGATCCGGAATGGGTCGAGGTGAAGCGCAAGTCCGAGGAAAGCGGCCCGATCATAGAGAAGATAGAGGAAATATTTATGAGACGGGCCGAATTTTTTAGGCGTTAACGTCGCTTGTCCTAGCAGTGGATATATTTGAACGAAGCCCAGCGGCAAAGGCTAGCCGCCGGGCTTCGTTTCATTTAAGCTCCCTTTCGACAGCAATTGTCAGATTAATCACCGTCTTGCGCGGCTTGCTCCGCTTCATGAAGTTCCGCTCGCTCCGACCGGGCGATGAAGACCAGGGTTCTCAGCACTCCGCATACCTGTTCACAAATCGCCGCCGCGCATATGTTTACGATTGACTCGAGATGCTTGGAGTGGTTTAAGTTGCGCAATCACTTGTGATACGGTTCAGCATATCATCACTTAGGCGAAATTCTGCGCCGCGGCGCTTTACATTTCGCCTTTTGTAATATTTGCACGGCGTATCATACGCAAGGTGAGATCACTTGGGTTAGGTTCACTGTATCATCAAAAAAAACGAAAGACGCCCTATCAGACGTCTTTTGCAATTCAACTTTTGTAATGAAATTTTGGCGGGCTCCGAGAAAAGCCCCTCACCGCGACTGTCGCGACTGGAGATCGCGTATGAAGTCCTCGGCCAGTTGCCGCGGGACAAGCTGAACGGGATCGCGTCCGCTCAGAATCCAGAAGAAGCTCGGGCCGATCAGCAAGGCGGTGGCCTGATCGAGAGGGACTGGCAGCGTGTCCTTCCCGAGCGCACGCTCGATCACGACCCGTGCGCTGTCACCGAGCGGATCCTTCGCGGAGAGCAGCTCCGCCACGGCGGAATCGTGCTGCGCTTCGCCGAGGAGCGCCCGATAGGCAGCGCCTGCCGGTGAGTGCGCTAGAAAGCGCACAAGAGCTTCCAGGTAGGCCGCGAGGTCGTCCAAGGGATCCCCTGTCAGGCTAGTCGCTAGTTCCTCCTCCGCATCGGCCGCGCTGGCCTCGAACAGAATCTCCGCTTTATGGGACCACCAACGATACACGGTCTGCCGGGATACTCCAGCCTTCTCGGAGATGCCCTTCATCGTCATTGCCGCATAACCGACCTCGACCAAGAGATCGTCAGCCGCATTCAGAATAGCCGCCCTCGCTTGCTCGCTTCGGGGCCGACCGCCATGATAGTGTGCTTTGTCCATATTCATGCCTCTACTATACATGGAGATCGTGCTCCTTGTCTATTTTAGCCAGATATGTGGACACTGTGTCTCGTATGTGTTACACTTTCGGCACACGGTGACTCGAAATCCAGGCAAGGCCGCATCGGTCGTCTTCGTGCCCGTTTGGTCGCCTGCTATTTCAATCGATGCCCTATGAGGGCCAGGAAGGAGATTACAATCAACATGAGCCTATTTACGACTTATGTGTCTAGCGCGTCCAATTGCCCTTCAACCCCGTGCGGCAAGATCGTCGAACTCGCGAAAGCGTTCGCGGCTACGCTCTCTAAGGACCAACTCCGTGATTTGAACCAGAAATACTCGCGGAGGAACGCCGTGAACTGGTCGAATTTCCCCCAGGCATCGCTAGGTCGTCGCGGGCGTCGCGGCCTGCGGCTCGGCACGCTCACGACAGTGCAATGGGCGGCGCTTAACGCTCTTCTCGCGGCAGCCACCGGTTCCTCCAAGAACAACGGCTATGATGAGATCCAGCAGATCCTTAACGCCGACGACTATCTCCGCGATCACGGCGGGGGACAAGACTACGGGCGGGAGAACTTTTACGTCGCCTTCCTTGGTACGCCATCGGATTCGGGGACGTGGGAGCTGCAATTCGGCGGACATCATCTTGCCGTCGCCAATACCTACGCGGGAGGTGTTCTCGCCGGCGCGACGCCCTCGTTCCGCGGCATAGAGCCCTTCACGGCCTTCGAGTACAACGGCGTTAGCAATCAGCCTCAGCAGTTGGCCCACAGAGCCTTCGCGGCGCTGCTCGGTTCCTTCGGCGACGACCAGTTAGCCGCAGCCAGGCTTCGCGGCAAGTACCGCGATATCTTGCTGGGGCCGGGCAAAGACGGATCATTCCCGCTCACTCCCGTCGGCGTTCGGGGCTCCGCGTTGCGCGAGGACCAGCGGACCCTGCTGCTTGCGGCGATCGGGACGTACGTCGGTAGCATCGACGACAATAACGCCGCTCGAATTCTCGCCGGCTATGAGAGAGAGCTCGATTCCACGTACGTCGGATATTCAGGCTCCACCTCCTTGAGCCGTCCGAGGGACTACATCCGCATCGACGGCCCGTCCGTGTGGATCGAGTTCTCGATGCGCAGCGGCATCATCTTCTCCGATCCTCATCCGCACGCCGTGTGGCGCGACAAGATTACGGACTATGGCGGAATCGCCCCTTAATCCAAACCTGGCACCGTTTTTCCTGCTTCAAAAATAATTACTAGACACAATGTATCGATTCTAGTATATTGATTTACACGGTGTCTCGTTATTGTGAAGAGGCAGACGTCGTCTTTCATCCTGACGATACGAGGAACCGCAAAAATAATAGGTGCAGCCTGCAGAAGGGCTGCAAGGAGGATATTCAGATGAAAGTATTTGTCACTGGAGCAACAGGGTGGATCGGATCGGCCACCGTCGATGAGCTGCTGAGAGCGGGTCACAAGGTCGTCGGACTGGCTCGGTCGGACGGTTCTGCAGCGTCTCTCGAGGCGAAGGGCGCGACGGCTCTGCGCGGGGATCTCGACGACCTCGACTCTCTTCGCCGCGGAGCGGCCGAGGCCGAGGCTGTCGTCCACCTGGCGAACAAGCACGACTGGGCGAATCCGTCGGAGTCGGATCGCGCCGAAAGGGCCGCAGTCGAGACTCTCGCCGAAGCCCTCGTCGGTACCGACCGGCCGTTCGTGGTCGCCAATGGCATGTCCGGTCTGGTTCAGGGGCGATCGGTATTGGAGACGGACCCGTCGCCAGCTGTGGGTCCGAACTCTGCCCGGGGCGGCGCAGAGAATCTCGCTCTCGACTATGTCGGTCGCGGAGTGCGAACCATCATCGCCCGGTTCGCGCCGACGGTTCACGGGGCCGGAGACTGGGGCTTCATCAACTTCCTGGTGAACGCCGCGCGTAAGCAGGGTGTGTCCGGGTACATCGGGGACGGCTCCAACGCTTGGTCCGCGGTACACCGTTCCGATGCCGCCAAGCTCATCCGACTCGGACTCGAGAAGGCGCCCGCCGGATCGCGCCTGCATGCGGTCGCGGAGGAGGCTGTCTCCACCCGGACGATTGCCGAAGCCATCGGTCGCATCCTCGGCATCCCAGTAATATCGGTCGCACACGAGAATGCCACTGCTCACTTTGGATTTGTCGGCAGCTTCTTCAAGCTTTCCATGACCGGCTCCAGTGAGAGCACCCGCCAACTACTCGCTTGGGAGCCTTCCGGGCCGACACTGGTGAATGACATCATGGCTGGCGCGTACACAGAGGCAGGACACAAATGAGTACCCCACAGACAAGGTCCCCTGGTGCCGCGATACCTTCTCGGCATCAGGGGCGGGTTCTGGCATGCGTGTGCGCGTGCACCATCCTGGTCGTGGGCCTCGTCGCCGCCATCAATCTGGCTGTTCCGATGCTCGCGGCCAGCGGGCTGCACCCGAGCTCCTCAGAGCTGCTGTGGATCGTTGACGCTTATGTCGTCGTGTTCGCCTGCCTGGTCATCCCGGGGGGCGCGGCCGGCGACCGATTCGGACGCAAGGGCGTGCTGATCGCCGGGCTCGTCACGTTCGCGGCCGGGGCGGCGATCTCGGCCGTCTCGGCGAACGTGACCATCCTAATCCTCGGCCGCGCGATCACCGGCGTCGGAGCGGCGCTGGTGCTTCCGAACTGCGTGGGAGTGCTGGTTCACGCGACATCACCCGAACGGCGCGGCCGAGCCCTCGCCATCTGGGGCGCGACCACCGGCATAGGCGGGCTCGTCGGCAACATCGCCGGCGCGGCTTTGCTGACTACAGGATCATGGCGAACCCTGTTCATGGCCATCGTGCCTGTTGCGCTTCTCTGCGCGATCTGGTCGGCTCTTGCCGTACGGCGCAGCAGCCGCAGCCCACGCAGTCTTGACCCTGCCGGCACCGCCTTGCTTGTCGCAGCAACCATTGCTCTCTTAATCGGCATCATCGAGGGGCCGGGGAGCGGTTGGAGCAGCGCCGTCGTCATCGCCGCGTTCGGGGCCAGTGTCGTGCTCGGCTCCGCATGGGTCGTGGTCGAACTGCGCGTTCGTCACCCCTTGCTCGACCCTCGCCTGTTCCGCATCCCCCTGCTCAGCACCGTCAGCCTGGGTATGCTCGTGATGTTCTTCGGCAGCTTTGGCTTGTTCTACCTCAACGCTTCGCTCCTGCAGTACGGCCGCGGGTACTCCGTCCTGCAAGCCGGGCTCGCGATTGTTCCTATGACGGTGCCTATGCTGCTCGTCGCTCGATACGTTCCCGACCTGGTGAGGCGCGTCGGTATTCCCGCAACGCTGTCCGCTGCCTTCCTCGCCATCGGCGTCGGACTGTTCGGCCTAACCTCCGCCTTGCACCAACCTTATCTCGCCTACGCAGCCTGGCTCGTCCTCATCGGAATCGGCTTCGCTCTCGCTCTCCCATGCCTGACAGCCGAACTCACGGCGGCGCTGCCCGCCGAACAAGCCGGGGTCGCAGGGGGACTTCAATCCGCAACCCGGGAACTTGGCAGCGCCCTCGGCGTCGCGATTGTCGGCACCGTGTTGACCGAGAGCTTCACCCGGCATCTTCCGGCAAGCCTTCAACGCGACGACCCGATTCCGCGTACGGTAGCCGAAGCCGTCGCTGCGGCTCCCGCTCAGCAAATCGCTATCATCGACTCCTTCACCACCGGAGCCGAATCCGCGCTGCAGGTGGCAAGCGTCGTCACTCTTATCGCAGGAGTCCTCGTCGTCACGGCCGCATTCCAGGCTAGCCGACGACGACGCGAGCAGAGCGCAACCGCTGTGGGTTCGACATCCCCCAATGGATAAGAAGTATCAGCGAGGATAGTAGATAGATTACAATTAAATCCAAAAATTTGCCGTCACTTATGGTACGGTTCACCCCGATTAATCTTAAACGCCCGGTAAACCTGCTCCAGAAGCAGCACCCGCATGAGCTGATGCGGGTAGGTCATGCGCCCGAACGACAGCTTCTTGTCGGCGCGGGACAGGACGGCCGGCGACAGGCCGAGCGAGCCGCCGATGACGAAGCTGACGGAGCCGCCGCCGTAGACGGCCTGGCGCTCCAAGTGCGCGGCGAGCTGCTCGCTCGACCACGCCTCGCCGTCGATGGCGAGCGCCACGACGTGCGCGTCCGGCTTCAGCGCCGCCAGGATGCGCTCGCCCTCGCGCACGCGCACCTGCTCCTCCTCCGCCGGGCTCATCGAGTCCGGCGTCTTCTCGTCCGGCAGCTCGCGAATGTCCAGCCGGGCGTAAGCCCCCAACCTTTTCGCATATTCCGCCACTCCGTCCGACCAATACTTCTCCTTCAGCTTGCCGACGCACACCACTTGAATCTGCATAGAACCGCTGCCTCCGCTCCAGGTTGCTCTGTTCCTTACAGCTTATCCCATCCCCGCCATCGACGCAAAAAAAACTGCAACTGCCCAATTCGCATACCGTTTGTTATCCGGGCTCAGAGTCGCTTATCTTTGCGGAGATCGTGTCGAGTCGAGCCTCCACATCTTTCCTGGCTCCCGTTGCGATTGGGGGAGGCGGCTAACGAATCGTATAAACGCTATTTCGTGCCGGAAGCCCGTTTTTCCCTCGATTGGCCCTAAATAAGATCGCTGGAGTTCGTTAGATTTTCAAAATGGGCTTTTAACGCTAAATGGTTCGTTAGACAGAAAGGTGCATATGGACCGAGAACCCTGTGTTTCCGATTGCAGCCATGAACGAGGCTTCCATGCCTCCGCATTCTAAGAAGTTTGCAGCGAAATGGTCGTTCGTAGAAAAAAAGAAAAAACCGCAGATGAACAACGTTCACCTGCGGCAGCCAAGCGCTACGCGTCCTTATGAATGCTGCCCGCCATTTCCGATTCCTTCCGCAGCCGCATCGCCGGCTCGAGCTCGTTGACGGTCAGGAGCCTCGCGCCGCACTCGAGCGCATACCGGACCTGCTCGATCCGATCCGGGCAGTAGCACCACGCCTGAATGCCCATTCCCTCGAATTCCCTCACGATGTCCGCGTTCAGCAGCTCCATCGGGATGCCGACCGCCCACATCTTGGAGTACGTGCCCTGCTCGCCGGGAACGAAGTTCGTCATCAGCTGCCCGGGAAATCCTTGCGTCCGGAACCCATACTTGTCATGGATGTAGGCGAGAACCTCGGCGTCGAAGCAAGTGAAGGCGCAGCGCGGCAGCAGGCCGAATTCCTTCAGCTGGCCGATCGCGAGGTCGGCCGTCCGCATCGCGTCCGGGCCCTTCTTGATCTCCACGTTGAGCAGCACGCCCGGATAGCCGCCGATCAGCCCGCACAGCTCCCGCAGCGTCGGAATCTCGAGCCCCCGGAACGCGTCGCTGAACCAGCCTCCCGCGTCCAGCGCCTTCAGCTCCTCCAGCGTAAAGTCCCGCACGAGCCCCGAGCCGTTCGTCGTCCGGTCGACGGAGTCGTCGTGGATGACCACGACTTCCCCGTCCTTGGACAGGTGAAGATCGAATTCCAGCATGTCCGCCCCGTAATCCAGCGCCGCGCGAAATGCCAGCAGCGTGTTCTCCGGATAGCGGCTTTTGTACCCCCGATGCCCGGCTACCGTGATGCCCGCGAAGCCTTCCAGCCGTTCCATTCCAACCGTCGCTGTCATCGTTCCTCCACCCTTCTGGCCCGCGGCGTTATTGCGCGAGAATCTGTTCGGCCGACTTCTTGAAGCCGTCGAGCGTGGACGGGATGTCCTTGTTGTCGTACATGATCGCTTCGATCGCGGAGAAGAACTCCTTCATCACCTCGGGCCAATGCACGCTCTTGTTCGTATCGACCGCGTATTGCAGCTGATCGTAGGCGACCTTGCGGTTCGGCTCCTTCGCCCACAGATCCTGGATCTCCTTCGATTCGGTCATGGCCTTGGTGAAAGGAAGGTAGCCCGACTGGACGATGAACGCCTGCGCGCCTTGCGGGTCGGTCTCGAGCCAGTTCAGGAACTCCCACGCGGCATCCTTGTTCTTGGAGGTCGACAGCATCACCACGTTGCCGCCGCCGGTCGGCGTCGCGTTCCGGACGTCCTTCGGCAGGAACGCCGTCGCGTAATCGAACGTCACGGAGCCCGCGAGGCCGCCGATCGAGCCCGTCGATTGGAACATCATCGCGACCTTGCCGTCGATGAACATATTGTTGACGATATTGCCCGAGTCCTTGGCCGGCGGATAGTACAGGGCGCCCGTGTTCTGCAGATCCTTGAGGTACTGGAACGTCTTCACGCCTTCGTCGCCGTAGCCGACCGACGTGCCTTCGTCGTTGAAGAACTTGCCGCCGGCCTGCGTGATCATCGCGAGCGGATACCACGTGTCGTAAGGCATCGTCAGGCCGTAGCGCGACACTTGGCCGTTCTCCTTGACGACCAGCGCGTTCGCCGTCTTCTTGAGCTCTTCCCAGGTCGTCGGAACGGACAGCCCCTTCTCGTCCAGCAGCGTCTTGTTGATGTGCAGGATCGGCGTGGAGCGGTTCAAGGGAAGGGCAACCAGTTTATCGTCGAAAATGGAGTGACCCATCAGAGCGGCCGTAAAATCGTCGGCGCTCAGCCCGGAGGACGCGAGGTACGGAGTCAGATCTTCGAGCACGTCGGAATCGGCGAACATCTGCACGTAGGCGCGCTCGAGCATGCTCACGTCCGGAGCGGTGTTCGACGCCAGCCCTTGCTGCAGCTTCGTCACCGTCTCGTCGTAGCCGCCTTGGAACGTGCCGACGACCTCGACGTTCGGATGCGAATCGTTGAACCGCTTGATCAGCTGGTCCATGTACTCGCCGTTCTTGCCGGATAGCGAATGCCAGAATTGAACGGTCGTCTTGGAGCCAGACCCGGAACCGGAACCCGACGCCTCCGGGCTAGCCGACTCGCTCGCCGTCGCCGACGGACTCTGCGAAGGAGTCGCGCTCCCGCCCGCCTGATTATTGGCGTTGCCGCCGCCTCCGCAGCCGGCCAGTACCCCGAGCAGCATCGTCGCGCTCATCATCATGCCCAGCTTGCCACCCATAGCCATCTTTTTCACCGTTTTTCCCTCCACATGAGTCTTTTTAAATAATCTTTTTTTCGCGCGGCGTGAAGAGCGTGAGGAGTTGGCCGCCTTGTCCCCCTGAAATTTTCGGTGAATAGCAGCGCAAAAAGCGAAATCGTTCTGGAAAAACGAAGTGGTCGCCTTTGCCGCCGGATTTCTACCTTTTCTGGGGGTTACCATTCATAGAAATCCGGCGGCAACAGCGATTGGAAGAACGATTCGCTCCCAGGCGCCCCCCAATCACCGCATTTTCCGGGGGACTATAGGGGTCATCTCTTTCCGCCTCGCACGCTTCTATTGCAAGGGAATTAAAGATTATTTAATCCCCGAATAGACGAAGGCCTTCACGATCCACTTCGAGCAGAACGCGTACGCGATCAGAATCGGAATGACCAGCACGACGTTGCCCGCCATGACGATGTGCCAATTCGTGATCCCCTCGGTCTCCCGCAGCATCGCGATGCCCAAGGTGAGCGGCCGCACCGAGTTGGAATTCGTCATAATGAGCGGCCAGAAGTATTCGTTCCAATGGCTGACGAAGCTGAACAGCGCGATCGTCGCCAGCGCCGGCCGGGACATGGGCGTCATGAGCTTCCAGATGATCTTGAACTCGCTCGCGTTGTCCAGCCGGGCCGACTCGACGAGCTCCTCGGGAATCTGCATGAAGTACTGACGCAGCAGGAAGATGCCGAACGCGTTGGCCAGGAACGGGACGATCTGCGGCAGCAGCGTATCGATCCATCCCCAATCGGCGAGCATCAGATAGACGGGGATGAACGTCACCTGGCCGGGGATCATGAACGCCAGCAGCACCAGCCCGAACAGCAGCCGATGGCCCGCGAACCGATACTTGGCGAACGCGTAGGCGGCCGGGATCATCACGACGAACTGAATGACGAGGATGGCGGCCGTCACGACGACGGAGTTGCGGGCATACGTCAGGAACGGCCCCGCTTGCATCGCGTGGACGAAGTTGTTCCACTGCGGCACGGCGGGAACGAACGTCGGCGGAACCGTCGTCGTCTCCTGCAGCGTCTGCAGCGAGGTCGAGACCATCCACAGGAACGGGAAAACGAAGATCATCAGCACGACGGCTTTGAGAACCGCGCTGAGCGTCAGCTTGGCGTACCGCAAATCCATGGTTTTCACGAATAAACCTGCTCCTTTGCCTGGCCCGGACCGGAGGCGCCGCTTATTGATAATGCAGCTTCCGGGACAGCAGCCGGAAGTAGAGGAACGTCAGCGCCCCGACGACCAGCATCAGCACGACGCCCGTGGCGGACGAATAGCCGATGTTCGTCGACCGGTACCGGAAGATGTAATACACGATCGTGGACGTCGCTTGATTGGGACCGCCGTCGGTCATGACCTGCACGGTATCGAACACCTTGAACGACCCGATCGTCATGATGACGAGCACGAAGAACAGCTGGGGAGAGATCAGGGGCAGCGTGATTCGGAAAAACAGCTTGAACCGCCCGGCGTTATCGAGAGCCGCCGCTTCGTAGATGCTCGGCGGGATGCTCTGCAGCGCCGCGACGAGAATGAGCGCGTAATAGCCGATGCCGTGCCACACGGAGACGATGATGACCGAGACCAAGGCCGTCTTGGAGCTCTGCAGCCACGTCGAGGTCGGCAATCCCAGCGACTGCAGGACGTAATTCAGCAGGCCGTGTGAGGGCTCCATCATCCAGAGCCAGAGCAGCGCGATCGAGACGATGGACACGATATGCGGCGTGAAGATTCCGGCCTGAACGAGGGCGTTCCAGCGGCTGCTCCTCCGAAGCCACAGCGCGATCAGCAGAGACAGGATCATCGTGAGCGCCACGACGCCGACCGTGTACCAGACCGTGTTGACGAGAGACTTGTAGAAGTCGTCGTTGCCGAAGAGCTTCCTGTAGTTGTCCCAGCCGATAAACTTGCTCTTCGCCTTGTTCATCAGGTTGTACTTGTAGAAGCTGAGCCGGACCAGGTAGAGAACCGGATACACGACGAACAGCACAATGCCGGCCATGGCGGGAGCGATCATGACGTAGGGACGCAGCTTCTCCCAGAGGGCATGGTTACGCATAGACGAGCCCTCTCGCCGCTTCCAGATACCAGCGGACGTCGGAGCTTCGCTCGTCGATCCTCCGCCCGTCCGCGCCGAAGAAGTGCAGCTTCTCGGCCGGAACGCCGACGTAGACGGGCCGGTCGACCTCGAAGCGGTCCTCCGCGCTTCTGACCATATACGCCTGCTTGTCCGTCCGCACCTGGTAGATCGTCTCGGAGCCGAGCATCTCCCGGGTCGCGATGACCCCGCGTATGCAGAGGTGATGATCCAGCGGCTCCTCGGACAGCGCCGCGCTCTCCGGCCGGAACCCGAGCTGGACGCCGTCCGGCCCGAGCTCGGCGATATTCATCGGCGGAAGGCCGATGAACTCGGCGGCGAATCGATTGGCGGGCCGATGGTACATCTCCGCCGGCGACGACATCTGCTGGATGACCCCTTCGTTCATGAGCACGATCGTGTCGGCCATCGACATCGCTTCCGTCTGGTCGTGGGTGACGTAGACGAACGTCGTCCCCAGCTTCTTGTGCAGCTCGATCAGCTCGACCCGCATCTGTACGCGCAGCTTCGCGTCCAGGTTGGAGAGAGGCTCGTCCATCAGGAAGACGGACGGCTTCTTCACCATCGCCCGGGCGAGCGCGACCCGCTGCCTCTGGCCTCCGGACAGGGCCGACGGCTTGCGATCCAGCAGCCCGGACAGCCCGACCGTCTCGCCGATGCTCTCGACGAGCCGCTTGCGCTCCTCCTTCGGCACCTTGTTGTTTTTGAGGCCGAACTCGATATTTTCCCGCACCGACATCGTCGGATAGATCGCGTAGTTCTGGAACACCATCGCCACGCCCCGCTGCCCGGGAGCAACGCGGCTGACGTCCTTCCCGTCGATCAGCACGCGCCCCGACGTCTGGGGACCGATGCCGGCGATCATCCGCAGCAGCGTCGTCTTGCCGCAGCCGGACGGTCCGACGAGCACCGTGAACTTGCCGTCTTCTATCGTCAGATCGAGGTCTCGAATAATCGCGGTGCGGTCGAACGACTTGGTCACTTGCTCGAACACGATCGAAGCCAAACTCCATCCCTCCTATCCGTCGGCGTTGTCACACCGTATACACCGTAATGCCGTGGTCCTGCAGCGCCTTCACGTCCGCCTCCGCCGCTTCCTTGCCCGTGATGACCGTATGGATCGAGCGGATCGGGGCGACCGAATGCAGCGACACCTTGCCGATCTTGCTCGCGTCCGTCACGACGATGATCTCGCTGGCGGCCCGGATCATCTCCTGCTTGGCCGGCACGAGCTGCGCCTCGGGATGCATCAGACCGTGCTGCGGGTGAAAAGCGGGCGTTCCGATGAACGCCTTGACCGCATGAAGCGAGCGGAGCACGTGGTCGGTGAACATGCCGTTGAGCATGTAGCTGTGGGGATACAGCTCGCCGCCGGTCAGAATGACCTTGATCTTGGGCGAGTCCCGCAGCTCCGCCGCCACGTTCATGTCGTTCGTGACCACCGTGATGTTGGAGCGGCCCGCCAGGTTCTTCGCGATGTGCAGCGTCGTCGTCCCCGAATCGATAATGATGTGGTCGCCTTCGTTGACGAGGCTCGCGGCCATCTTGCCGATTCGCGCCTTCTGATCGAGATTCACCGTCGATCTCTCGTTGAAGGAAGGCTCGTCGTTCGTCCACTGCTCCGCGATCGCCCCGCCGTGCGTCCGCTTCAGCAGCCCTTCCTGCTCCAGCTCCGCCAGATCGCGCCGGATCGTCGCGTCGTGGACGTTGAACTCCTTGGACAGCTTGCTGATCGTCGCCGTGTTATGCAGCTTGACGTATTCCAGCACCCTCATTTTTCTCTCCGCAGGCAACAAACCGGCTTCCGCCCCTTCGCTCGAAATTGTTCATATGCTCGCATTTGCACTCATTCGTGTTTATTTGCGTTCGGTTCGATTATAGGAACGAAGGATCAAGGACGTGTTAACCGGGTTTAAACGCTTTGTTATTCTTTTTTGGGGCTTGCGGTTCTCGCGGTTCGCGTTAGCGGGGCTGGGACGGGAACGCCCCAAGCTCGTTATAGGCGCGCAGCAGGGTGAAGCGTTCCGCCCGGACGCGATGGGCTTCGCGCAGGCTGCGCCGCAGCAGCTCGGGCTCGATCGCCAGCTCCTCCGGCGTCGTCGGCCCGCCGGCCCGGGCCAGCAGCTCCGCGAGCGCCTCCGGCTGCGGGATTCGCCGCAGCTCACGCTCGAGCGCGCTCCAGCGGCCAACGATGCGGTCGGCCATGCGCGCGGCCAAGGCGTCGCGGTTCATAGGGCCCCCGTCCGTCCGGGCCGCGGGGAGCCACCTGTCCGGACCGAGGTCCGCGAGCCGGCGATACAGCCGGCTGATCTCGACGCTCGCGACGCCGACCTTCGCTCCGTGCAGCAGCTGGCGCTTGCCGAGCCGGATGTATTCCATCTCCCAGTAGTGGGACAAGTGGTGCTCCGACCCGGAGGCGGGATGCGACCGGCCGAACAGCAGCATCGCGAGCCCGGATTCGATCAGCGCTCCGATCAGCGAATGGATGCCTTCTTCGGTTCGGGCCGCGATCCGGTCGACGTTCGCGACGCACGTCTCGAGCGCGAGCCGGGTCCGGTCCGCCGCTTCTGCCAGGTACGGCTCGTCCGCGACCTCGGCGCCGAACCTCCAATCGAACAGCGAGGTGATCTTGCCGAGCATGTCGCCGAAGCCGGCGGCCGCCAGCCTCGCGGGGGCCCGCGTCAGCACGTCGAGGTCGGCGAACACCGCGTCCGGTCCGACGGCCGGGATCGTGATTTTCTCGCCGCGCAGAATGACCGGGGCGCCGAGCGAGTTGAAGCCGTCGACGGAGGGCGCCGTCGGAACGGAGAGGAAGGCGGCGCCTGCGGCATAAGCGCAGAATCGGGCGATGTCATGCAGGGTGCCGCCCCCTACCGCGATGACGGCCGGAGCGCCGCTGCGCTTCAGGTCGACGAGCAGCTGCAGGAGAGCGACCTCGTCCGCGATCACGTCTCCCTGCGCGTTCGGGCTGATCCGCGTCGCCTGGACGCCTACGCCCGCCGCTTCGAGCCGGCGGGCCAGCCTGTCGCCGGCCGCCTCGTACGTCGCGGCGTCGGCGGCGATGACGGCTTGGCGGATGCCGCGCTCCTCCAGATAGGGCGCGACCGCTTGAAGCGCCCCCGCTTGAATGAGGATGCGGGGAACCGCCCGATCCTCCGCCCCCGGCTCCCGTTCCGAGAAGCCGGCCCCGCCATAGCTCGGATCTCCCGCGCCGTGTTCAAGATTGTTGCTATCTGCTTGGTTCATTTCCGCTTGGTTCATATCTTCGCGATTCCTTCCTCCAGGCTTGCGCCGTTGATGTCCTTGCCGGTGATGGGATTGCCGTTGGCGGAATCGCTGACGGAATCGTTGGCGGATTGGCCGCCGGCGGCTTCTATGCCTTGCTCCAGCCAAAGCGGCAGCTCGGCCAGGGAGCTCCAGATCCAGTCGGGCCGCAGGGCAGGGCCCGCCGCTTCGGCTTCCTCGCGCGAGACGGAGCCCGTCAGCATGAGCGCGGCCGCGATGCCGGCTTGGCGGCCCATCGCGATATCCGAAGCGAGGCTGTCGCCGACGACGAGGCACCGCTCGGCGGGCAGCCCCAGCGCTTCGAGGGCGGCCTCGGCCATAAGCCGGGACGGCTTGCCGATGACGACCTCGGCCTTGCGCCCGGTCGCCGCCTCGATCGCGCCGATCATGCCGGCGACGTCGATCGCTTCGCCGTCGTCGCCCGGGAACGAGCGGTCCGCGTTGGTCGCCAGGATCCGCGCGCCGTGCCGCACGGCCCGGAACGCCTCGTTCAGATCGCGGTAGGTCAGAGTCTCGTGCAGCGTGATAAGCAGCCATTCGGCCTCCTCCGGCTTGGCCGCGAGAGAGACGCCGTGGACCCGCAGCTCGTCCCTCAGCCCCTCGTCGCCCAGCGTCCACACGGCGTCGCGGGGATGATTCCTTTTCAAATATAGAGCGGCCACCGTCGAGCTGAGCACAATCTCCTCCTCCCGAGCCTCCACGCCCATCCCGCGAAGCTTCGCCGCGCACATCTCGCGCGAATAATTCCCTCTATTGCTCAGGAAGACGACCCGCTTCCCCATTCTCTTCAATCGCGCGATCGCCTCGGCCGCCCCTTCGATCGCCCGCCTTCCGCGATAGACCGTGCCGTCGAGATCGATAATGAAGCCTTCGAACATCGCATCCATTCCTTCTCTTGAACATTCGATTGCCCTTTTCTGCACACTATTGCTCACTCTTGCTCATTTCCGTTTGTTTGTGATTATAGAGACCGTTTATTTCGGCGAAGTCAGGCGAATGTCATTCGCATGTAAAAATAAAAAAGCGAACCCCCGGAACGATCCGGTCGGTTCGCTTTCTTACACGCTGTTCTAACGACAAGCTGGTTCAGCCAATCGGCGGATTTCATCGCTTAACCTTCGATTGACGGGATAAACCCCTTCGATGAACTCCAAAATGCGAAGCGCCGATTCGGGAACGCGATCGTATCCCTGCAGCATGTCTCCTACTATATCCGCGAAACGAGGGAATCTCTTTTCCAGCCGCCTCTCGTTGCCGAAGGGGTCGGGATCATAATCCGCCTCCGGCTCCAGCAGATGAAGCACGGACAGAATCCTGTCGATAGCGTACCCTTGAACGAACCTCATCGCGGACAGTCGCTCGCCCCTTGCATAGCGGCCGAGCCCTACATATAGATTCGTTAAGGCTTCGTTCAGAGGGTGCTCCAAGGAGTCCTTCTTTAAGCTGGGGATCGGGTTGGAGGGTTTGGCGATTCCCGTATTGCCGTACAGGGGATCCTTCCAGACGACCCGGCCTTCCGTATAGGACGCGTCCGCCAGCTCCTCTTCCTCGAATACGGCGTATTCCCCGAAGATTCCGTCCTCGAACAGAATCTTGTACCCGAGCTCCGAATTCTTGAACGCATAGGCAAGAGGGCGTACTTCTTCGAGCCAATCCAACCGATCGATGAACCTGTCTTTGTACCCGGGCTTCACGATTACGAAGAAGTCCAGATCCGAATAGTCGTCCAGCCGTTCTGTCTCGATCCCGACCGAACCGACGCCTAGCAATAAAAGAGCCCCTTCCTTGCGTTCGAGCGACTTGCCGATCTCGTCGAGCCTCTGCAGCAGCAGTTCCGTTCTCCGCATGACGAATCCTCCCTTGGTCAGGCATGCAAAAAGGGTCCAACCCCCTTCTCAGCGAGGTTGAACCCTAAGGTTACATTGCCTTTATTATCCTATCGCGAAAATAACACGTATTCTCGTCGCTGTCAATGCGCATCCGCGCCCGCGACCTTCGTATCCGTCGCGGCCTTCGAGCCGCCGCCGCGCGGCTTGCGCGCGGCCGAAGCCAGGGCGACCGCCGCGCCGATGCCGGCGATCCACCACAGAACGCCGTACGGCAGCGACATCCCTTCCTCGCCGCCGAAGTACATCAGGCTGCGCAGGCCCGAAGCCGCGTAGCGGAACGGCGTCCACGAGTACAGCCAATCCTGCGTCGCCTGCGGCATGAATTCCGGCGGCAGGTTGAGCAGCGGCATCGAGAAGAACAGCAGCAGCACGAGCAAGCCCATGGCCGGGAAGCCGAGCCAGTTCAAGAGCGCCGTCTGCATCAGGAAGAACGCCGAGGCGGCCAGCCACAGGAAGAGCCATACCGCTCCGCTATCCCGCAGCTCCATGCCGTACCACGAATTCGCCATCCATACCGTGAAGCCCGAGACGACCGCGCCCAGCGCGAGACCGAGCAGCACTTGCGCGCTGGCGACGCTCCATGGCCTTCCGGCGCGGCGGGCGGCCGATGCCGCCAGGAAGAGGAAGATGCTGCCCACCAGGCTCCCCATCCACGTAATTTGAGTGAGCATGTTCGGAGCGCCGCCGTTGCCGTTGTTCGCGCCTACCGGATGAACGACGATCTCCTCCGTCTGGAACGGAGCGAGCAGCGCCTGCGCCGTGCCGATCGGCACCTGCTGCGTCCGCTGCCCCAGCTGCTCCAGGACCATGCGGGACAGCTCGCCTCCCATGTTCTTGGCCACTTGGCCCAGCATCGTCTTCACGGCCGCAGCCGCCTGCGAGTTCATGCCTTCGTTCACGTACAGCTTCACGACGGCCGGCTTCGGCTCCGCCGATTGGATCGACGCCACCCCGGCGCTGAAGTCGGCCGGAATGACGAGAGCCCCGTACACGTCCTGCCGGTCCAGCGCCGCCTTCGCGTCTTCTTCCGTCGGCATCGCCCGCCACTTCACCGGAAGCTGCGCGATCCCCGTAATTTTCTCCTTCACCGTCTCTCCGAGCGCCAGCTGCCCGCCCCCCGGCACGTCGACCGGCCGGTCGAGCACGACCAAGGCGACCGGAAGCGACTTGGCCTTCGCGCCCAGCACGGACCCCATCATCGCCAGCCCGAAAATCATGAGCACCGCTAACACGACTGCCGTACCGATCCACACGAATTTCTGTCTAAGGATGGACATCGTTCGCACCGCCTCATCATTTTATTGAACATGTTGTTGATTATCGATCGCACTGTTAATTATAATGAGGGGGTGAGGAAGATCAATAAGCAGAACAAGGCCGGAATGCTCATTACTGAACACGCCGGATCGGGTCTGTCGATTATCCATAAAAATTCTTTTTGCGGGAAGAGAAGGAGGGTTCGCATGAAGGAGAAGCCCGTCGATCGCCGGACGCTTCGAACGAAGAAGCTGCTGCGCCAGGCGCTGGTGGAGCTGATGGAGGAGCACGGCTTGGAGAGGATTACGGTGAGCCAGCTGACGGAGCGCGCCGACGTCAACCGCGGAACGTTCTACCTTCACTATAAGGACGTCATCGACCTGCTCCAGCAGATTCAGGAGGAGGTGCTGGGGAAGCTGTCCGAGCTCGGGGACGAGATCGACGTTCGCGATCTGATGCGGGCCGCCGAACGGGACGAACCTTATCAGGCGATCGTCAGGATTCTGGAGCTCTGGCAGCGGAACGCCGACTTCTGCGGCTTGATGCTGGGACCGCGCGGAGACCCCTCGTTCGTGCTTCGCGTCAAGGGATTGATGCAAGCCAAGCTGTTCGACAAGCTGTCCGACATGATTCCGCCGGAGCAGCAGGACAAGCTGCAGGTGCCGCGCGAATACTTGATCGCCTTCGTGTCCTCGGCCAATGTCGGCGTCCTGCAGCACTGGTTCGCATCCGGCTGCCGGCAGACGCCGCGGGAAGTCGCGCTGATCATGACCCGCCTTATCAATTACGGCCCGCTCGCCTCCACCGGCCTCGTCAAGAGCGGCGGCTCTTCCAAGCCTTGAAGCGCCAATCGGACATGAGTTGGGGGATTATGGAGCAGAATATGAATCCCATCCTAACTTAGGACCGAATGGACTGAAGCTCATTGGCGCCGATCGCCATCCTGATTCTCGTCATCTTCATCTGCGCGTTGCTGCTGTTCTCGCTGCGGTACGCCAGGACCGTCCTGCATCCCGTCGAGATTGTCGCCGGCTGGCTGATGTTCGGAGCCGTATCCGAGCATTGGTTCTATGTGATTGCGCTGGTCTGGAAGCGGATCTCCTTCGACAAGAACCTGACCGTCATGTCCGCTCTTATTCTTACGGAGGTCGTCCTGCTCCCCAGCCTGACCGTGTGGATGTTGTTCGGCTGGTTCCACGGCCGCCTTAACCTCTATCAGAAAGCGATGGCCGCGGCCTGGTGGCTCCTGCTGGCATTAGGGACGGAGTATGCCCTCCATGCGCTGGGGCTGACGACTTACGTCCGGTGGAACCAGGGAATGATGCTGGCGGATCGAACTTCGAGGTTGGCCGCGACGCTCGCCTTCGCTCACTTGTATCGTTACCTGCTGAGACGGGAAGGGAATGTACGATGAATCTGCCGACACGATTCGACGCCAACGAGTGGTTCATCCTCGTCGCGAGCGTTCTCGTCTACTCGTTGATCTTCTCTCTGCCCCTACGCTTCCCCGTCTCGCTGAGCATCGTTATTTGGCTGTTCAACCTGTACGTCGCCAATTTCGTCGATTTCATGATCGCGACCAAGCCGCTGAATCTGTACAATATCAACGACGGGCCGGATTATCAGCTCTTCGATCTGCTGATCTATGTGCTGCTGTACTCTCCGACGGCTTATCTGGTTATCTATTCGTACGACCGATGGAAGCCGACGGGCTTCAAGCTCGCATTGTACATAGTCGGATGGGCGCTGCTCACGACCGGCCTGGAGTGGTTCTCCATGTTCTTCCACGTTTATAAATTCACGGGTTGGCGGCACCTCTACTCCATCCCGACATACGCGTTGGTGTACGCAGCGAATCTTGTCCTGTTCCGGCTGCTTCGCCGCTGCTATTCCGCGAGTCCGCGTTAGCGCGTTTGATCGACTAGCAAGCGAAAACCGGCCCTCCATCCGGAGAGCCGGCCTCGCTCATGCCGCTGTTCGAATCAAGACGACCCTTCGGCATAGACGCCGATCTGCCGGGTCACCCGCTCCCCCAGCTCCGGCGAAGCCTGGTACAGATAGCCCAAGACGACTCTCTGCGTCTCCGGGGAGATCCCCGCCAGATCGGCGGCAAGATTGTCGACCAGGCGCTCCTGATGCACCGGCGTCAGCGAGCGGTAATACTGGCCGGCCTGCGTGAAGTCGTCGGTCTTGGGCAGGTCCGACCGCACGAGGCGGCCCTCCACGTGCCGGCCTTCGCCGCTGGTGGCGACCGAAGCGGGCGTCCAACCCGCCTCGCCGTTGATCGGAATGCCGCGGAACTCGGGCCCGAGCCGATGACGCTGCGAATCCCAATAGATGTTGGCGCGGCCTTGAAGCATCTTGTCGTCCGACAATTCGACCCCGTCCAGCAGGTTGGACGGCGAGAAAGCCAGCTTTTCCACCTGTTCCTTGTAGTTGTCCGGGTTGCGGTTCAGCACCAGTCGGCCGACCGGCAGCGGAGGATATTGCCGTTCGTCCCACACCTTCGTATCGTCCAGCGGGTCGAAGGGCAGCGCCGCTTCGTCCTGCGGGTTCATCAGCTGCACGTACAGCCCGTACTCCACGTTCGTGCCCCTCGCCAGCGTATCGTACAAGTCCTTCCCCGCGTAATCCGGATTCTCGCCGGCCAATCGGGCCGCTTCCCGGCTGTCGATGACCTGCTCCCCGGCGAGCGGCACCCACCGGTACTTCACGTACGTCCGGACGCCCTGCGCGTTCCGCCACACATAGGTGTTCACGCTATGCCCCGGAAGGTGGCGAAAGCTCTTGACCGTGCCCGCGTCGGAGTACAGCCGGACGACGAAGTGCGTGGCCTCCGGCGCCCGCGCCGCGAAGCTCCAGAACCGCTCGGGATCGATCAGGTTGTTGACCGGCGAAGGCAGCAGCGAGCGGATCGCTTCCGGGAACCGGATCGGGTCTCGCACGAGGAACACGGGGATGTGGTTGAACACCAGGTCGAAGACGCCCTGCTCCGTGTAGAATTTGGCGGCGAATCCCCGCACGTTGCGGGAGGTATCCGGCGTCCCCTTGTTGCTGACGGCGAGAGAGAATCGAACGGCGACGGGAACCTGCTGGCCGGGGGTCTGGAGGAAGCTGAGCTTCGTGTAGGGCGCCATCGAGTACACCGTCTGAAAATAACCGAAAGCCCCGAAGCCCTTCACGTGTACGGGCCTCTCCCGAAGCTTCTCGTGGACGAACGTCTCCAGCGTCTCGTGCAGAAGGCTGTCTTGTTCCAGGACGGGGCCTCTCGGCCCGACCGTCTGCGAGTGCGAAGCCGGCGGCCGGCCTCCCGGATGCGGAGCGGAAGCGGAGCCTGGCTGGGAATGGCCGTTCCACGCGCGGTCGCGGGCGTTCTTGTCGTTCATCACCCTACCTCCCATAGAATCGCGAGCCCATCTCTTCCCCTATTTGTATGCGGAGCTCGCCGGGCGGTATGCCTTCAAGCAGGATCCGGTTGCATGGTTATCGACACAGACGGTTCAAGATCGCACTCGATTTAAATGGTTTTTCCCCCATCGTTCGAGACAATCCAGAACAGGACCAAGACTTTTGCCATGCTCTGTAAGCTTGTACTCGACCTTGGGCGGAATTTCCGGATATACGGTTCGTTGGATGAGTTCGTGATTCTCCAATTCGCGCAAATGCTTGGTCAGCATTTTTTGTGTAAGTCCGGGGATAAGCTTCGGAAATTCGCAAAAACGGATCGTCCTTTTTCTCAGATGACACAAAATCAGCAGACTCCATTTGCCGCCGATCATGTTCAGCGTTACGTAAGCGGCATAATCGTGGTCTCTGTTTTTCACGGCTTGCGCCTCCTCTCTAAAAACTTACTTTTTGGAAACTACCGCGATAAAAAGTGCCTACTTAACAAGCTTGCGGGTTCCCCTTATCGTAATGAATGTGCATTCTATTTTTTTCCATTATAAAGGGAGGCTTCTCAAATGAACAAGCAAGCGTTCGTAACGGGGGCGACGGGCTATATCGGCGGGTCGGTCGCGCTCCGATTGCTTCAGGCGGGCTATCAAGTAACGGGCCTGACTCGAACAGCCGAGGGAGCCGCCAAACTTAGAGAGTCGGGCATCTCGCCAATTATCGGTTCGTTAAACGATTACGAGCCGCTCATACAAGCGGCGAAGGAAGCCGACATCGTGGTCAACGCTGCGGATTCGGATCACATCTTCGCGGTGACGACGTTGCTTACGGCGTTGGAAGGAAGCGGCAAGACGTTCGTGCATACGAGCGGTTCCAGCATTGTCGGGGACAAGGCGGCGGGGGATTACGGCAGCAAGGTGTATCAGGAAGAAATCATCGACCCGCTCCCTGAAAAAGCAGCCCGCGTCGCGATCGATCGGACGGTGCTCGCCGCCGCCCATCGCGGCATACGCTCGATAGTCATTTGCCCGACATTGATCTACGGCGCCGGTTACGGCATTCACAAGGACAGCATACAAGTTCCTTGGTTGATCGATCTCGCATTGGAGCGCGGTGCGGCTTGCCATATCGGAAAAGGCGAGAATATCTGGTCTCACGTTCATATCGATGACCTTGTCGAGCTTTATCTATTAGCGGTGGAGCAAGCGCCGGCGGGTTCCTTCTATTTTGCCGAGAACGGCGAAGCCTCGATGAGAGAGATTTGCGAATCGATCAACCGGGCATTCGAATTGGGGCCGATAACGAAGAGGATGAGTCTGGATGAGGCGATTAAGAAATGGGGCCCTGAAGCCGCGCACTTTGCTTTCGGTTCCAATAGCCGCGTTCGCTCGGCAAAAGCGCGGAAAATGCTTGGCTGGAACCCGAGAGGGACTGCGCTGTTTGAAGAAATCGAAAACGGGTGCTACAAAAAGTAAGGCGCTTTTCCCCGGATTCATAAAGCGTACCTGTCGAAGAGTCATCGCAGATGGCGCTACCCCTCCCTTCACTTTCTGACTAACCGCAATATGAGGCAAGCAAAATGTCGCCCGTTTCGGGCGACTTTTTGGGTTGCTTCGCCCTTCCTCCCCCATTTTTCAAGCCTTAAGGCCTCCTCCGTTGATTTAACCGCCTTTTTCGCGCACAATATGAGGCAGACCGCAGCGAATTCCGGCAGAGCCCGGCCAATTGTGGTAAAGTGGAGGGAACGCCTTCTAAACCGACCCAACTATCCGATCGAACCGAACATAAAGGAGACCTTATGAATTTCGAACAATTGAACCTCATTCCGCCTATTCTCAAGGCGCTCGCGCAGGAAAACTACACGAAGCCCACTCCGATCCAGGAGCAGGCGATCCCGCCCGTGCTGGCCGGCCGCGACCTGTTCGGCTGCGCGCAGACGGGCACCGGCAAGACGGCGGCCTTCTCGCTGCCGATCATCCAGCTGCTGAGCGAGCAGCAGCCCCGGCCGAACGTGCCGCGCCCGATCCGCTCCCTGATCCTGACGCCGACGCGCGAGCTCGCCATTCAGATCTACGACAACATCAGGGCGTACAGCCGCTTCACGCGGCTTCGGAGCGTCGTCATCGTCGGCGGCGTGTCTCAGAGGGCGCAGGAGCAGCAGCTCGAGCAAGGCACGGACATCCTGATCGCCACGCCGGGCCGCCTCATCGACCTGATGAACCAGGGGTTCGTCGACCTGCGGCACGTGCAGATTCTCGTCCTCGACGAGGCCGATCGCATGCTCGACATGGGCTTCATCCACGATATGAAGCGGATCATCGCCAAGCTGCCCGCCAAGCGGCAGACGCTCTTCTTCTCGGCCACCCTGCCGCCCGAGATCACGAAGCTGGTCGACTCCCTGCTCACCAGCCCGGTCAAGGTGGAGATCACTCCGGTCTCGTCGACGGCGGAGCGGATCGAGCAGTCCGTCTACTTCGTGGACAAGCCGAACAAGCTGGCCCTGCTGACTCTGCTGCTGCAGGACAAGTCCATCGAGTCGGCGCTCGTCTTCACCCGCACGAAGCACGGGGCCGACCGCGTCGTCCGCGGCCTGACGAAGGCGAAGATCACGGCGCAGGCGATTCACGGCGACAAGTCGCAGAACGCCCGCCAGGCGGCGCTGAACAACTTCAAGAACGGGACGACCCGCGTGCTGGTGGCGACCGACATCGCGGCCCGGGGCATCGACATCGAGGAGCTGTCGCACGTCATCAACTACAATCTCCCGAACATTCCGGAGACGTATGTGCACCGGATCGGCCGCACCGGCCGGGCGGGCCACAGCGGCATCGCGATCTCCTTCTGCGAATACGAGGAGCTGCCGTACCTGAAGGATATCGAGAAGCTGATTAAGAAAAAAATCCCCGTCGTCGAGGACCACCCGTACCCGATGGTGATCACGTCTCCTCCGGAGAAGCCGCCGGCGCCGTCCGCGCCGCCGAGACCGAACCGGAAGGCGCCCGCGAGAAGATAGAGCAGGCGCGAACCGCTCGCTGCCGGTGCTGCAATCTCCATTTTGGCGGTTGCAGAGCCAATGCCGCGCGTTGATGATGCTGTAACCTCCATTTTGGATGTTACAGACCCCAAACCACGTGCTGTCGACGCTGTAACCTCCATTTTGGATGTTACAGACCCCAAACCACGTGCTGTCGACGCTGTAACCTCCATTTTGGCGGTTACAGATCTCATACCGCGCACGAGTTGCTTACCGTGCCACGCATGCCGAACGGGCTGTCCCTTAGGGACAGCCCGTTTTTTGTCAGCCGGCGCCTTATGCGCCATCTCCAGCACGGCGGCTCGGCCGCTCCGGCCCGATTACGTCTTCGCGTTCTTGGCGAAGTTCCAGCCGCCCTTGACCGGGGGCTTCTTCGCGCCCGCGGCGTCCTGCCCGACGTAGCTGAATTCGACGGCCGCGAACGACAGCTTGATCGTCTCGTTCAGGTCGTCGAATCGGTAACCGGCGACGACGACGTCCTTCAGGTTGATCGTCAGAATGGGGTCCGCCCCTTCGCCCGTCTTCGGGACGAACGCGATCTGACCATTCTTCACGTGCTTGCCGGAGAGGGAATACTCCAGCAGGGGAACCGACGAGCAGTCGACCTGCTTGGCGACCTCGAAGCTATCCAGCGAAGGCTTCCCCGCCCCCGCTCCCGAGCCTTTGACGGGAGCCGCGGCAGCCGCGGCATTCGAGACCCCGAACTCGACCCCGGCGAGCTCGATCCAATCGGCATACTTGTCGGACGTTGACTCGCCGCAGATGCCGTCCAGCTTCAGGTAGATGTTATATCGGCTGCTTGCGGGCGGGTTGTCGGGTTCGGGTGCGGCTGCGGATAGGGCGCCTGAACTGATCGACAGCAGGCAGACCGTTACGACGGCCAGCAATAATGCTTTCATTTTCATTCGGAATCATCCCCTCCGATACGTATTTATCGCTGTAGCTATCCTATTCCCGGCCTCCCTTCGTTAGCCTAGTTCTTGAACATCGCTTCGCTATCCGCTATAATGGCTCCAACGATGAAGGGAAGGGGATCGGTTCCATGAACCCGATCGTACTTGGACAACTTCATTACCATTACAGGCAGCGTTAGCACTCCTGAGGAACATTCAGGGAGGGCTAACGCCATTCGCGTTGGCCTCCCTGCGGCATCCGACGCGCAGGACCAAGAGGTCCTGCGCGTTTTTTTATTTATTCTCAGGAGAGAGGAATGGGGAACATGCAGAATGTCAAAGGAACGTTCGACTTCTTCGGCGAAGAGCAAGCGCTGCGAGGCCGGGTTCAAGCCGTCTTGCGGGAGGTGTTCGAGCTCTACGCCTTCACCGGGATGGAGACGGCGATCTTAAACGAGCTTACGCTGCTGACCTCGAAGTACGCGGGCGGGGACGAGATCCTGAAGGAGATGTACAAGCTGAGCGACCAAGGCGAGAGGCGGCTCGGCCTTCGCTACGATCTGACGATCCCGTTCGCCAAGGTCGTCGCGCTGAACCCCGGCCTCCAGTTCCCCTTCCGGCGCTACGAGATGGGCAAGGCGTTCCGGGACGGACCGGTCAAGCGAGGGCGGCTTCGCGAATTCGTCCAATGCGACGCGGACGTCGTCGGCATCGCCGGCCCCGAGGCGGAGGCCGAGCTGCTGCTGCTGGCGGCCGAAGCGTTCCGCCGGCTGGACGTCCCGGTCCGGATCCGGTGGAACAACCGGCGGTTCCTCGGCGAGACGCTCGCCGCGGTCGGCGTACCCGCCGACGAGACGGCATCGGTCATGCTAACGCTCGACAAGCTGGAGAAAATCGGCGCGGAAGGCGTACTGGCCGAGCTGGCCGACAAAGGAATCGAGCCCCGGACAATCGGCCGAATCCGCGAGCTTCTCCGCGCCGAGAATCGCCCCGGCCTGATGGAGCGGAGCCCCGGCCGGTTCGAACGGATCGCCGACCGACTCGATCTCCTCACAAGCCCCGGAGCCCAAGAGGTCGCCGCCCTTCAAGCCCTGCTCGAGCGGGTCGGGCTGGGCGAAGATTGCGTCTTCGACCCGTTCCTCTCGCGCGGGCTCAGCTTCTACACCGGGACGGTGTACGAGATTTTCGGCGCGAGCGGGGACTTCGCCTCGAGCCTGGCCAGCGGCGGGCGCTACGACGCGATGATCGGCAAGCTGCTGGGGAGAGACGATCTGCCGTTCCCCGCCGCAGGCCTCTCGTTCGGGATGGAGTCCATCCTCGCGATCCTGCGCGATCGTCCGGCCGCGATGCCGCCCGCCGCGCCGCCGGTGCCGGTCATCGCGATCGGGGACGCCGTCGCCGAGACGCTCCGGACGGCCGCCCTGCTGCGGGCGGAAGGCATTCGCGCGACCGTCGAGACGGGCGGACGGAAGCTGAAGAAGGCGCTGGCGGCCGCGTCGGAGAGCGGAGCCCGCTTCGCGATTCTGATCGGCGAGACGGAGAAGGAGCTCGGCCAGGTCGTCCTCAAGGACATGGCCGACCGGACGGAGCGAACGGTGGACGTCGAGGAAGCGATTCACGTCCTTGCGAAGGCCCTGCTGTGACGCCCCCCTGGGCCAAGATTCCGCCGCACAAAATCAGCGCAAAGTTAAGCACGGTTCCGTTTTTTTTGATACAATGATTGAAAATCTCTCACACGCAAGGGGATCGTTATGGAATACATCAGCACTCGGGGGAAAGTAGGAGCCATCGGCTTCGTCGATGCCGTCCTGATGGGACTGGCCGACGACGGAGGCCTCCTCGTTCCGAAGCATATCCCGCAACTATCGGCCGACACGCTCGCCCAGTGGCAGAAGCTCTCCTATCCGGAGCTGGCGCTCGAGCTGTTCTCGCTCTACGTGGACGGGGAGATCCCGCGCGAAGACCTGAAGAAGCTCGTGGACGACAGCTACGCGACGTTCCGCCACGAGGAAGTGACGCCCGTCCGCCGGGTGAACAACAACCTGCACATCCTGGAGCTGTTCCACGGGCCGACGTTCGCCTTCAAGGACATCGCGCTGCAATTCCTCGGGAACCTGTACTCGTACATCTCCCGCCGGACGAACTCCATCATCCATATTCTCGGCGCGACGTCGGGCGACACGGGCGCATCGGCGATCGAAGGCGTCCGCGGCAAGGAAGGCATCAAGATCTGCATCCTGCATCCGAACGGCAAGGTCAGCAAGGTGCAGGAGCTGCAGATGACGACGGTGGACGACGCCAACGTGCTCAACCTGTCGGTCGAAGGCAACTTCGACGACTGCCAGCGCATCATCAAGGAGCTGTTCGCCGACGTGGCGTTCAAGCAGCAGTACCACCTGCGCGCGATCAACTCCATCAACATCGCCCGCGTCCTGGCGCAGACGGTGTATTACTTCTACGCTTACTTCCAGCTCGCCAAGCAAGGGCAGGCCGGCAAGGTGAACTTCAGCGTTCCGACGGGGAACTTCGGGGACATCTTCGCGGGGTATTTGGCTAAGAAAATGGGCTTGCCGGTGAACAAGCTCATCCTGGCGACGAACGAGAACAACATCCTGGAGCGCTTCGTGAACGAAGGCGTCTACCAGCCGGGCGAATTCCATATGACGTACAGTCCGTCGATGGACATCCAGGTCGCGAGCAACTTCGAGCGTTACCTGTACTACTTGTACGGGGAAGATGCCGCGACGACGGCGACGCTGATGGACGGCTTCAAGAAGGAAGGCAAAATCGCCATCCCGGCCGACAAGCTGAAGCAAGTGCAGGCGGACTTCGTCGCGTACGGCGTGCAGAACGACGAGTGCCTCGCGACGATCGGGCAGTACCACGACGAGTACAGCTACCTGCTCGATCCGCACACCGCTTGCGGCGTCGCCGCCTCGGAGAAGAATACCGCCGCGGATGAAGTAACGGTCGCGCTGTCGACCGCGCACCCGGCCAAATTCAACGAGGCGATCGAGCTGATCCAGATCGAGCAGACGTTCCCGCCTCAGATCGAAGCGCTGTTCGAGAAGCCGCAGCATCAGACGCTCGTCGGCGGCTCCAACGACGAAGTGAAGGCGGAGATCCTGAAGTTCTTCTAAGCCGCATGAGAGTACGCAAAAATGACGCCCAACCGCGAGCCGGTTCGGAGCGTCATTTTCTTGTGGGGAAGGCGATAACGACGGCATAGACAGGAGGCCGAGAAAGCTTGCGAAGAGGCATCCAATTCGAAATTCCCAATCGGGACGGAACGCTGCTCGGCGACGTTCTAAGCCCCGTGGACATGGCCGCATACGATTGGCTCATCGGAGACGGGGAAGAATATCGCCTCGCGGACGGCAAGCTCGAACCCCTCTGGCCGGAAGGTTGGACGGCGAATGCGATCGACGGCCGGCGGCTTCGGAACCTGTTGGCCGACACCGCGGCCTACGTGATCTTCGCCGATCTGAAGGCCTATCCGAAGGGCCGAGAGACCAAGAACGTCGCCGCTTACGAAGAGTTCCTCGCCAGCGGCTGCCAGCTTGTTCTTCTTGTCGTCGACTGCGCGTATACGGCGATCTACGCGAAGGACCAAGAGCTGCTCGAACGGCTGTACGGCAACGCCCAAGAGCGGGGGTACGACAGGGTCCAATGGATCACCGACGACAACGACTTCCGGACGAAGCTCTCCGTATGGTAACAACTCGAGGCTGCGCAGAGGCGGGCGGATAGACCGCCGCCCGACGAATAAGCCCCGGCCGCATCTCGCGAGCCGGGGCTTGCCGCTGCTTCAGGCAGCCGATATTCCTCTTACTTCGTCTTCAAATCCTCGATCGAGCTAATCTCCATGTACTCCGGAACGACGAGGCCGAGCTTCGTGCCGATCAGGTTCGCGCCCAGGTCCTCATACTGCCCCTTGTACTTCTCGAAGTAGTCCTCGTGCGTCGTCGGCAGCCAGGCGGCGACCATCGCGTCCGCGCTTCCGTTGGCGATGCCGGCCCACATCGGACCCGCCTCGACCTGCATCAGGTCGACCTTGTAGCCGAGCCGCCCCTCCAGCACCTGCTTCACGACGTTCGTGCTGGCGATCTCGGAATCCCAGGCCACGTAGGCCAGCTTCAGCTTCTTGCCCGCTTCGCCGGGCAGCTCCTTCACCCATTCGTCCGCCTTGGCGGCATTGTCCTGCACCCACTGGGCGGCCGCTTCCGCCGGATCCTTGCCGTCCGCGATCGCCGACATGACGACCGCCATCTCGTCCGGCGTCCATTCGAACCGGTCCAGCATCGCGTAGGCGGAAGGCGCCGCGTCCTTCAAGCCGTTGCGAACGACCGTATGGATCTCCTCGTCCTTGCCGTACGTGCCCTTCGGGTCCTCCAGGTACTTCAGCTTGTACTTGGCGAACATCCAGTGCGGCGTCCAGCCGGTGACGATGATCGGCTTCTCGTCCTTGTACGCCTTGTCGAGCGCCGCGGCCATCGCCGCGCTCGAGCCTTCGACGAGCTTCCAGTCGGACAGCTCGTAATCCTTCAGCGCCTGCGCCGTCTGCTTCATCAGGCCGGCTCCGGGGTCGATGCCGACGATCTCGCGCTTCACTTGATCGCCGACGCTTCCGCCGCCGGCCTCCGCGGAATCCCCCTTGGAGCATCCCGTCAGCCCCGTCAGCGCCAGAACGCCGGCCAACCCCGCTATCATCAACGCCTTCGTCGCGCGCTTAGTCCTATACATTCGACCCTCTCCTTTTCTTCTTCACGATGTTCTGCGTCATTCGATCGAGCACGATGGCGAGCACGACGATCGCGAGGCCGGCCTCGAAGCCTTGGCCCGTCTTGATCTGCGTGACCGCCCCGTAGACGTCGGCGCCGATGCCCTGCGCCCCGATCATCGAAGCGATGACGACCATCGACAGCGACAGCATGATCGTCTGGTTGATCCCGGTCATGATCGACGGCATCGCCAGCGGGATCTGCAGCTTGAACAGCTTCTGGTTCCGCGTGGAGCCGAAGGCGTCCGCCGCTTCGACGAGATCCTCGGGCACCTGGCGGATGCCGAGGTTCGTCAGCCGGATCGTCGGCGGCACCGCGAAGATGACCGAAGCGATGACGCCCGGCACGACGCCCAGGCCGAAGAAGGTGACGGCCGGAATCAGGTAGACGAAGGCCGGCATCGTCTGCATGAAGTCCAGCAGCGGCGTGAGCGCGCCGCGCGCCTTGTCGCTCTGGGCGCACCAGACCCCGAGCGGCACGCCGACGACGATCGAGATAAGCGCCGCCGTCAGCACGAGCGCCAGCGTATCGACCGTGTGATCCCAGTAGCCGAGATTGTCGATCAGCAGCAGGCCCACGGCCGTGAACAGCGCGAACTTCCACTTACCGAGATAGTAGGCCAGAGCGGCGGCCAGAACAATGAAGACAAGGACGGGAATCCAGTGGAACAAGTCGGCGATTCCGTTCACGACGCCTTCGATGCACATCGAGACGAAGCCGAACACCGGCGACAGCCCCGATTCCAATGCGTCGACGACGCTCTCCACCCACTCGTCGAGCGGCAGCTTAGGAAACATCGCTTCGCACCTCCTCCGCATCGGCCTGAACCGGATGACCGGCCAGCGCCCCGAGAACGGCTCCCCGCACGATCACGCCGATGACGCGGCCGAAGTCGTCCACGACGGCGACCGGGTGCTTCGCGCTCGCGCACACCTCGAACAGCCGGTTCAGCAGCCAATCGGGCTTCGCGACGGGAACGTCGCGGATGACGATGTCCTCCAGCCCCTTGCCTTCCCGCACGGCCGCCGAAGCGTCCTCCGCCGTGATGACGCCGAGCAGCTTCCGCTCGCGATCGACGACGAACAGGTTCGAGATGCCGCTCTCGCGCATGAGCTGCAGGGCGACGCGAGGCCCGCGGTCGAGGCCGATCGTCTCCGGACGGCGCATGACCGACGAAGCGGTGAGCACCTTCGACAGGTCCACGTCCTCCACGAATCGCTCGACGTATTCGTTAGCCGGATTCATCATCACTTCCTCCGGCGTGCCGATCTGCACGACGCTGCCGTCCTTCATAAGCGCGATCCGGTCGCCGATCCGCAGCGCTTCGTCGAGGTCGTGCGTGATGAAGATGATCGTCTTCTTCATCTTCACTTGCAGCTCCAGCAGCTCATCCTGCATCTCCTTGCGAATGAGCGGATCGAGCGCGCTGAACGCTTCGTCCATAAGCAGAACGTCCGGGTCGTTGGCCAGCGCGCGGGCGAGGCCGACCCGCTGCTGCATTCCCCCGCTCAGCTGGGAAGGCAGGCTGTTCGCCCAATCGGCGAGGCCGACGAGCCGCAGCGCGTCGAGCGCCTTCGCCCGTCGCTCCGCCTTGGGGACGCCCTGCACCTCAAGGCCGTATTCCGCGTTCTCCGCCACCGTACGGTGCGGGAACAAGGCGAACTTCTGGAACACCATGCCGATCCGCTTCCTCCGCACGCGGAGCAGATTCTCCTTATTCATTTTCACAATATCCTCGCCATGAACGAGGACGCTGCCGCGGGTCGGCTCGATGAGCCGGTTCAGCATCCGAACCAGCGTCGACTTCCCGCTTCCGGACAGTCCCATGATGACGAAGATCTCTCCCGGCTCCACCGCGAACGACACGTTATTCACGCCCACCGTGTGCTTCCTCTCGCGATAGATCCGTTCCTTCGGCCACCCTTCGTCCAACAGGCGAAGCACCGATTCCGGGTCGGGACCGAAGACTTTGGTTACCTGGCGCACTTCAATGATCGCCATTCGTTCACCCCTTTCTTCCAAGCTCTCTCCGGCTATGCCTATAAGTGTAAAAACAAGGGAGCGAATATGTCAACGAAACTTTCCGTTTTATCCGTTCGTACAGTTATTTCTGTACAAAGTATGCTCCCGAATGCTCCGTTTTCCTCTTTATTTCAACTTTCGGACTTTCTTTACTTTGTCTGGTTTGTTTTTTACAATAGCGATGTACATCACAAAGGTAAGGTGAACGAACGGATGGAACGTAGCGAGGATTTGACCCCGGAACAGGAACAAGCGTTGCTCAAGGCGAGGAAGAGAGTCATCGAGACGATCGGCAACAACATGGAACTGTACGGGATAACGCAGTCCACGGGCCATCTGTACGGACTTCTGTTTTTCCAGAACAAGCCCATGACGCTCGACGAGATGGGACGGGCCATGGAGATGAGCAAGACCAGCATGAGCACCGGCGTCCGCACGCTGGTCGACCTGAAGATGGTGAACAAGGTCTGGGAGAAGGGCTCCCGGAAGGATCTGTACGAGGTCGAGCTGGACTGGTTCCAGACGTTCGCCGACTTCTTCTCGCTCAAGTGGCGGAAGGCGGCGGAGATGAACCTGCACGCGCTGCGCCGGACCAAGTCGGAGCTGCAGGAGCTGGCCGAGCGGTATGCCGGCGACGAGGCGTTCCAACATCAACTGCAAGCGGATCTGTCCAAGATCGACGAGGCGATCCGTTACTATATATGGCTGAACCGGCTGATCGAGACGTTCGAGTCGGGCGAGATTTTCAAGCTGGTTCCGAAGGATATGGGTTGAGGGAAAAAAAGAAGAAGCCCCGAGCTCCGCAGACGCGGAACCGGGGCTTCGTTCGTCTCGCCGTTATTCGGCCTCGACCGTGATCTCGGCCCACTGCGTGGAAGCCGGGCCGTTCTCGGGATAAGGAATGTACTTCGGGCTGTCGACCGACAGCAGGTAGTGTCCAGGCTCCTTCACTTCGATCGAGCCCGCGAACTTGCCGTCCTGGATCGCCAGCTCCGTCGTGGCGACGACCTCGTACACCCGATGGCCGAGTCCGCCGCTAGCCGGCGCGTACTTCTGAAGAACAAGCGTGACGGTGTCGAAGTTCGGATTGTCCTCGAGCAGCGCTCCCGCCACCTCGATCTTGTCTCCCGGCTTCGCCTTCACGTAGCCGGACTTCGGCGCGGTCAACGACAGATGCGTCTTGCCTTCCTCCGTCAGGGAGACCGGCACCGCCTGCGGGTCGGCGACCTGTCGCAGCACGTTGAAGTCGGCGGTGCCTCCCGAGACGGCGTAGAGCTGCAGCGGATTGAGACCCGGCCGCAGGCTCGCCGTGAACTCCATGCGGTTATACGAGCGCCCGTCCAGGGAGAGGCCGCGGTCCTTCAGCTTGCCGGTCCCTCCGCCCCAGCCGCCGGCGCCGTACGACGACAGGAACTGCGGCGGATACATGTCCTGCTGGTACAGGACCGTGAACGTCGTCGTCTCCCCGTCCGTTCCCCAGCTCGGCACCAGCGCGTCGATCCTCTTCTCGCTCCAGCTCCAGGTTACGGTGCCCTGCGAAGCCGACGCGAAGACGCCCAAGTAGGAGAGCGTCTGCACCGGAATATAAGTCAGCCCGTTCTCGGCGAACGGGACCGGGATCTTCACGTCCCCGAACGGCTGCCCGGCCGCGTACACCCGGTCGGAGCCGAGCCGGAACGTCAGCTCCTGAACCGGAGGCGACACCTCCGGCTTCATGACGACGCGGACCTCCCGCTTCTTCCCGTCCCAGGTCACCGAAGCGGCGGCTCCGCTGTCCCGCAGCAGGCGCAGCGGCACGAAGACGCGGCCGTCCTTCGCGATCGCCTTGGCCGCCTGGACCGGCTGCCCGTCTAGCGTCGCCTTCGTTCCGGCCAGATCGAACTTCAGCTCGTGCTTCACGCGGTACATCTTCGCGATATCCGTCTTCGGGTCGCCGAACGTTCCCGGGGGCTCGTGCCCGCCCGTCATGGCCGACGCGCTCGCGCCCAGACTGAAGGCAGCCAGTACGGCGGCTATTGTCGCGCTCAGGATTCTCTTCATTCTCGCACCCTCCCGGCTTCGTCGTTCTGCAAGCTAGTCTTCCTAGTCTTCCTCTTACGCCGTCAGCCCAGCCGGTTCGGCCGTATCGACCAACAGCGAGATCACGTTCGAGGGCAGCTGCCACACCTCGTCCCTCCCGGGATTCCGAGGATAGATCTTGCCGCCCAGCGAGCTTGGGCCCGGCCGGAGGTCGTTCAGTTGGAACGCGCTCGGCTCGCTCCCGCCGAGGAACCGAACCTCGTACAGGGCGCCCATCGGCTCCGGATCTCCGAAATAAGAGCGGGGAGCCTGCTTCAGCTTGTCCAGAATCTCCGCGACGGTCCGCGGATCGCGCAGCTGCGGGGGCGTCACTTCCCGACCGTCGGAATCGTACACCCGAATCTCGGTCGCCCCGTTCGGAACGGGAAATCCGTACCTGCGGCCGTTCTCGATCTCGTCGCGGTGCTCGCCCCGCCACAGCCCGTAGAAGCTGATTCCGACGGCGATCGCTATGAGGATGATTAACCCGATCGCGGAAGCCTGACGCATATCCCCGACCCCTCCTCGTTCTAGCCTCTACAGGCTAGACGAATCGGAGCCGGGTTCGGTTGCAACGGGCGGGGAATCGCCTACGCTTTGGGGCTCCTGCCGAGCAGAAGCATCTTCGCCAGCGCCGAAGCCGCCCGCGCGCGCGACCTGCCCGGTCGCTCCCGGACGTGGCTGTAGCGGGTCAGCTCGACCCCGGCGTCCTTCATCGCATAGGCGAATTCGTCGTCGAGCGCGAGCCGGTATTCCCAGACGCGCTTCTCCCACGACGGAATCTCCCGCTCCAGCCGTTCGTCGGGCACGGCCGGATGGATGTACGTCTCGCTCACCCCGTCGGGGAGATCGTACAGCTTCGCGATCATCATAGCGCGGAACGATTCGTACGTCTCCCCCTCCTCGACGTGATAGGGATGGCTGAGGAGATAATCCGGCAGCCCGACGCCGAGCGTGTCCGCGAGAGCGACGGCCTTCTCCAGCGTACGCTGGGCCTCGTCTCCCGCGGCCGCGATCTTCGCCATCATGGCGTCCTTCAAGTAGAAGCGGCGGAACAGCCGGAACGGAAGCCCCCGGCGGGAGCACTGCCAGAACGCCAGGGGAAGGTAGCTTCTTCCCGTGGCGGTCCCGTACAGGCTGCCCATGTGGTTGTCGACGTGCGAGATCCGGACGCCGGATCGCCGCGCCGCCTCGAACTGGGCGGCCATCTCCCGCCGGACCGCCTTCGGATCGGCGCCGCGCTCGAACTCCTCGACGGTGTGGTACATGTATTCGCTCCCGTCGTGAAGGGACGGATGCCCGGTGAGGCTCCGCCACCGCAGGGCGTCGTATTCGCTCGTGAACGTCAGGTGCAGCCCGACGTTGTCGGCCCCCCGTCTTCGGCACCATGCCGCCGCTTCCTCGAACGCGGGAGCCGGCGTCATGATCGTCGCCGAAGACACCTTCCCTTCCTCGAGCAGATGAATGATCGCCTCGTTGGCGGCCCGGGACTGCCCGAAGTCATCGCAGTTCAGAATCAATTTTTTGCCCATGTTCGCCACTCCCCGCTCTTCTCTTGTTGTCCAGGCCCTTCGTCGTATCCGTCGGCTCCCCCAGGTCCTTCATGAACAGAGAGATCGCGAACGAGATCGCCAGCAGCAGGAGAGGAACGACGCTGATCAGCACCCGGAACGTCGTCTCGGGACGAGGGCCCGGGTCGTCGCCGCTCACGTAGCCGAAGATCATGCCGACGATCCAGAACGCCAGCGCCGAGATGAGCCCGCTCGACCGGGTGATGAACCCGCCCACCGCGGTATAGACGCCTTCCCGGCGGCGTCCCGTCTTCTCGGCGTCGAGGTCGATGATCCGGCCGCTCAGGACGGACGGGGTGACGAGGAAGCCGGCCATGCCGAAGCCGACGACGATGCCGGCCGCGATGCCTCCGCCGAGGCTCTGCCCGAACCAGAGCGGAATCGCGGACAGCCCGTAGACGGCCAAGGCCAGCTGCCAGCCGCGAAGCCCGCCGAGCCTCCGGACGAGGGAGTACCAGACCGCGACGAGCGGGACGATCGACACGAAGACGGCCGCCATCAGAATGGACACCTGGCTCTCGGGAATCTTCAAGGCGTACTTGGCGTAGAAAGGGATCATCGAGGCGAGCAGCCCGTTCACCGTCTGGGCGAACGAGTTGGCGATGTGGAAAATCCAGAACGGCTTGTTCTTCAGCGTCTCGCGGAACGCTTCCTTGAGAGGAAGCGGCGGCTCCTTGCGGGCTTCCTCGTTCTCGCGGACGGAGAACGCGAACCAGAGCATAAAGACGGCGAAGACGACGGAATAGACGACGGCCATCGGGCCGAAGCCGATCGCGTCGTAGACGATGGGCGTAAGCGCGGTGCCGATGAGAACCGCGACGATCTGGTACGCCTGCTGGACGGCCGACGCCTTCGCCCGCAGCCGGTCGCCCCGGAACAGCTCCGGGAACAGCGCGCCGTAGTTGACCCACAGAATCGTCGCCACCCCCTCGAACAGGATGAGCGCGGTCAGGAACCAGACGAACAGCCCGGCGTCCCCCATCCCTCCCGGGGCGGAGAACACCAGGATGAAGGAGAGCATGAAGAACGGAATCGCGGCGAAAATCCAGGGGCGTCTGCGGCCGTGACGGGTATTCGTGCGGTCGGACAGGTAGCCGGCCATCGGGTTGTTCACGGCGTCCCAGATCAGGTAGATCGTGCGCGCGATCGTCGCGAGCCCGATGCCGAGGCCCAGCTTCTCCACGTAGTAGTAGCTGTAGAACGCGCTGAACGCTTGGCTCGGAACCATCATGGCGAACATGCCCAGCGCGTAGGCGGCCGGGGAATTGAGGAACGGTCGGCTCTTCATCGGTCTTGCCCCCATGGACCAGTGTAGAAGGCAGCTTGCATGAACCGCGGTTGGAGCGTTCTGGTGTGCACGGATGTCGGCAAATGCCAGTGTCGGTGTCGGTGTCAGCGTCGGCGTCTAACGGGACGCGGGCTGCGAGTCGCATTTGTATCGATTATACAGCGATCGGGCGGTTTGGAGAACGTTTACATTTTCTCTTCGGCGTTCAGAGTCGCTTCTCTTTGCGAAGATCGTGTCGTGCCTGTTTCGACCGGAGGAGGAGGCTAACGAATCGAGGAGACGCAATTTCGTCCAAAATGAAGGATTTTCGCCTCTAATGAATCGTATAAGCGCCATTTCGTTCCGGAAGCCCGTTCTGGCCCCGGGTGGACCCGAATAAGATCGCTGGGGTTCGTNNTAGCGTCTCCTCAGTTCGTTACAGAACGGGGCGGGGCGTATGAACCCGAAAGAAGTTCGTTAGCGAAAAAACAGGGCGAAGCTTGTTCCCGCCCTGTCTCGAATAGCTTATATCACGCGCCGGCTCAAGGGCCGAGGGCCGAACCAGCAGACAAGGCGACCCCGCAGGCCGCGATGGTCGCCTTGTTCTGATGCCGTTATTCCCGCTCCAGCGCCAGCTCGCCCGTGTTCGGGTTCGCGAGCGCGATGCGCGCTTCGTACGATTCGCCCGACGCGTCCTTGAACTTGAGCTTGCCGGTCTTGCCCTTCTCGATCAGGCTGCGAACCATGGCGTCGGTGAGCGTGCGGCCCAGGCTCGACTTCCAGATGACGAAGGAGCACCCGGTCTTGTAATGGCTGCAGCCGTAGCCCTTGCGGCCGAGGAAGATCTGCCCGCCGCAGCCCGGCCGCGGGCAAGCCCCCACGACGGTCGGCCCCGAGGCCGCGACCGTCGCTTGCGCGGGCGCGCGGGCGGCCACCGCC
>NZ_JACJVR010000003.1 GCF_014212175.1 Cohnella xylanilytica
GCGGTTACAGCGAAGGTTCAAAGCCACGGCCCTCCTGTAACCTCCATTTTGGAGGTTACGGCGTCTCCAGGTCCGCGCTAATAGGCGATGCCGACCCGGGAGCGGGTATATTCCAGGCTGTCGATCTGCCTGTAGGCGAAGTCCGCCGTATCCGCGACCGAGATCGAGGCTCCGCCTTCCGGCAGATAGTCGCGCTCGACGCGGTACGTCCCGATCCGTTCCCCATCGGGCAAAAAAGTGGGGCAAACGATCGTCCAATCCAGCTCCGATCTCTCTAGCCACTCGTAGGCGCGGCGGTGTTCCTCCGCCGCGAACGTGCTTCGCCGCCGCGATTCCCCGGACTCGTAACGAAGCAGGCCGGGGTCCGTGCGGCTCCGCAGAATGCCCGCCGTGCCCACCGTAACGATCCGCCGGATCCCTCTCTCGTTCATCGCGCGAATGACCAGCGGCATCGACTCCGACAGCGTCGTCGTTCCGTCCGTTCCCAAGGCGCCGACCACGGCGTCGACTCCGTCCATGGCCTTGCCTATATCCTCCGCGTTAAGCACATCCCCTTGCACGACGGTTAAATTCTCTCCCGCAAGCTCCAGCTTCGCCGGCTTGCGAACCAAGGCGACGACGCGATGTCCGTCGCCAAGAGCCTGGGCGGCGATCCGGCTCCCGACTCGGCCGGTCGCTCCCAGCAGCAATATTTTCATATCGACACCATCCCCCATTCGACCTAAACCATCTTCCTAGTTGTAACTCATCGGAACCGAAATTGCACGCGTATCGCCCGAATCCGTTAGCCGGAAGCCGGGTCCTTCGGATCATTAGGTCACCCGGCTGTCCGTCCGCCTGCCGATAACGTAACAAAAACCGCCCCGCCTCTCCGCAAACTCGCGGATCGAGACGGGGACGGCCCAATGCCCAAAAGGCTCAACGACCTCGCATTAAGCTCTCTTCTTGCGCGTCAGGACGTCGAAGATGACCGCCGCGGCCAGCACGCCGCCGCGAATCATGTACTGGTAGGAGATGCCGACGCCCATCAGGTTCATGCCGCTCGACAGCGAGGCCATGACGATCGCGCCGATGATGGAGCCCGTCACCTTGCCGACGCCGCCGGCCGCGGAGACGCCGCCGACGTAAGCCGCCGCGATCGCGTCCAGCTCGAACAGCGTGCCCGCCGTCGTCGTCGCCGATTGCAGGCGGGAGGTGAACAGAATGCCCGACAGCGCGGAGAGCAGGCCCATGGAGCCGAATACGATATACGTAATCTTCTTGACGTTGATCCCGCTCAGGTGAGCGGCTTCCGGATTGCTGCCCACGGCGTAAATGTGGCGGCCGAGCACCGTCTTCGTCGTCAGGAAGTGGTAGATGACGACGACGGCCAGCATGATGATGACGGTCCAGGAGAACCCGTTGTAGCCGGAGATGATCCAGGTGATATACGCGATGATGGCGGATACGAATACGATTTTGAGCGCGAAGATGCGCTTGGAGACGACTTCGAACTGGTACTTGAGCTTGCTCCTGCGCTTGGAGAATTCGAAGTAGATGTACAGGATAATGATAAGAACGCCCAGAAGGAGCGAGAGCAGGTTCAAGCCGTTCACTTTGGCGATGGACGGAATGTAGCCGTTGCCGATGGCGTTGAATGGCTCGTCCTTGATGATGATCGTGCCCGTCTTCTCGGTGACCTGAAGCAGAGCGCCTCGGAAAATAAGCATGGCCGCAAGCGACGAGACGAACGACGGAATGCCGACCGAAGCGACGAGCACGCCGTTGAACATCCCGATGACGATCCCCAGAAGGAGAATGATCGGAATCGTCAGGTAGACCGGAACGCCCGCTTGCGTCAGAAGCAGGGCGGCGATCGCGCCCATGAAGCCGGCCGCGAAGCCGACCGACAGGTCGATATGCCGGATGACGATAACGAGCGTCATGCCGACCGCCAGAACGGCGGTGTAGCCCGTCGCGTCGAGCAGGTTGCTGATGTTCCGGGAAGACATGAACAGCCCGTCGGTCAAGATCGAGAAGGTGGCCATGATGACGAACAGGGCGATGTACATGCCGTAATCGCGAATGTTGACTTTGACCAGCGATTTCGCTTCATGGATAAAATTCATAGGTGCTCCTCCTATTGTGTAGCCAATTGCATGATTTTTTCCTGATCGGCCTCTTCGATCGGCAGCTCGCCCTTGATTCTGCCTTCGGCCATGACGTAGACGCGGTCGCTCATCCCGAGCACCTCGCCCAGCTCCGAAGAGATCATAATGATGCTCATGCCCTCTTCGATCAGCTTGTTCATGATCGTATAGATCTCGAACTTGGCGCCTACGTCGATACCGCGCGTCGGCTCGTCCAGAATCAGCAATTTGGGACCTACGAACAGCCACTTGCCGAGGGACACCTTCTGCTGATTGCCGCCGCTGAGATTGCCGACGATCTGCTCCACGGAAGGCGCTTTGATGAACATCGATTCCTTGTAGCGCTTGGCGACCTTGACTTCTTCGTTGTCGTTGATGACGCCATTGGAAGCGATTCCGCGAAGGTTCGCAGCGGAGACGTTGCTCTTGATATCCTGGATCAGGAACAGCCCGTCGCCCTTCCGATCCTCGGTCACGTACGCGATTCCGGCTTGAATCGCGTCGCTCGTATGCTTGAACGTTCTCGGAGTTCCTTCGACCAACAATTCGCCTTGCAGTCTATAAGACTTCGGATTGCCGAAGATGCTGAGCGCAAGCTCCGTCCGTCCGGAACCCATCAAGCCGGCTATCCCGACGATTTCTCCTTTTTTAACGTGCAGGTTGACTTCCTTCGCCACTTGCCTGCCCAGCTGGGCGTCGTAGGCGGACCAGTTCCGGATCTCGAGCACTTTGTCCCCGAACTTCTTGTTCGGCCTCTTCGGGTATATATCTTCGATCTCCCGGCCGACCATGTTCTTGATGATGACGTTCTCGGAGATTTCTCCCTTCGAGCCGTCCAGCGTGCAGATCGTCCGCCCGTCGCGAAGAACGGTCGCCTTGTCCGCGATGGAGATGACTTCCTTCAGCTTATGGGAGATCATGATGCAGGTGATGCCTTGCTTCTTCAGCTCGCGCAGCAGATCGAGCAGGTTCTCGCTGTCGTTCTCGTTCAAGGCCGCCGTCGGTTCGTCCAGGATGAGCAGCTTGACGTTCTTGCTGAGCGCCTTCGCGATCTCGACGAGCTGCTGCTTGCCGACGCCAAGGTCCTTGACCCGCATCTCGGGATTGACGTCGAGCCCGACCTTGCGCAGCATCTCCTTGGCGTGAACGATCGTCCGGTTCCAGTCGACGATCGCCCCGCGTCTCACTTCGTTGCCGGCGAAGATGTTCTCGTACACGGTAAGGTCCGGGAACAACGCCAGCTCCTGATAGATGATGGCGATGCCGGCCTTGACGCTGTCGCTGATCTTCGCGAAGCTCTGCACGCTGCCCTCGAACACGATATCGCCTTTGTAGGTGCCGTGGGGATACACGCCGCTGAGCACCTTCATCAGGGTGGACTTGCCCGCCCCGTTCTCGCCGATAAGGCAGTGGATCTCCCCTCTCGCCACTTGGAAGTTGACGTCGGCGAGCGCCTTGACGCCCGTGAATTCCTTCGAGATGTTCTTCATCTCCAAAATGTAGTCGCCCATCGTTATGCACTCCTTAGCCGAACAGCTCTTCCAATTGAGGAATCGTGATAGACGAGTCCATCACGATTCCGCTCTGGCTTATGATCGCTTGGCGTCCGTTACAGGCCGGTGAAGTCGCTTGCCTGGTAGTATCCGGAATCGACGAGCTCCTTCTTGATATTGTTCTTGTCGACGGAGATAACCGGAGTCTGCTTCGCCTTGACGTCGATCTTGCCGTTGTTGTAGGTGCCGGTCGTCTCGGGCGTCTCGCCGTCGAGAACGTTGACGGCCATGCTCATGGCGTCTTTAACGAGAGTGCGCACGTCTTTGAACACCGTCATCGATTGCTTGCCGTCGATGATGTATTGGCCGGTCGCCTTCTCGGCGTCTTGACCGGTAATGACGAAGCTCGTAATGGCTTTGTCGGTCGAGAAGACGTCGGCGATGGAGCGAGCGGTGGCGTCGTTCGGACCGAGCACGAGGACGTCGCCCTTCATGTCGGCGGCAGCCGCGGTCAAGTGCGTCTGGGCTTTGTTCTTCGCTTCGTTCGGATCCCAGTTCGTCGTCACTTGGCCGATGATCTTGCTCATCTGGTCGCGGGAGAGTTCCTTCGTGTCTTTGAGAGCTTCCGCTTCGGAGGAATTGGCGATCTTGAACGTGCCGTCCGCGATCTTGGGCTGCAGGACGGACCAAGCGCCTTGGAAAAACAGGAAGGCGTTGTTGTCGGTAGCGGCGCCGGCATACAGGTACAGAGGCTGGCCGGATCCCTTCGAATGATCGACCAGGTATTTGGCTTGAGCCGCGCCGACCTCGACGCTGTCGAACGTGACGTAGTAGTCGACCGCGTCCGTGTTCGTGATCAGACGGTCGTAGGAGATGACGGTGATGCCTTCGTCTTTGGCGGCTTCGACGGCCGCGGCCGCGGCATCGCCGTCGTACGGGCAGATGATGAGGACTTTAATGCCTTTGTTGATCAGCGTTTCTACGTTTTCCTTTTCTTTGGCGGAGGAGCCTTGGCTGAACAAAATTTCGGTCGTGTACTTCGTGCCCGAGAGCGCTTCCTTGAACCGTTGTTCGTCTTGAATCCATCTCGTCTCGTCCTTGGTCGGCAATACGATCCCGACGCTGATTTTGCTGTCGCCGTTCTTGCTGCAAGCCGACGCGATGGCTGCGAACATCAGGATCGCGAGCAGAAGCGCGATCGGTTTAAAGCTCTTTCTCATTTTTCCGGCCCCTTTCGGTCTTGTATGGATTTCTGACAAGACCGACTATATCATCTCCCCCCTTCCCTGAAAGCGCTTATCGCTAGCACTCTTTTGCAACCGCCTATACTTTTTTACCCTTGTTACGGCTTCTTCGCGAATTTGTACACGTCTTCCCGGGTATGGAAGCCGTCGGCGATAATCGTCTCGTCGATGTTGGACTTGTCCACGGCGATCGGCGGCAGCAGAACGGACGGAACCTCGATCTTCCCGTTGTTCACCTTCCTATCCGCGTTCACGCTCTCTCCTCTGGCCAGCTTCACTGCAAGCTCGGCCGCCTTGTCGGCCAGAAGCCGGATCGGCTTATACACGGTCATCGTCTGCGTGCCTTCGACGATGCGCCGGGCCGCCGCCAGATCCCCGTCCTGCCCGGCGACGGGGATGCGTCCCGCCAAGCCTTGGGACGCAAGCGCCTGAACCGCCCCGCCCGCCGTCGCGTCGTTCGCGGCGATGACCGCGTCGATTCCGCTGCCGTTCGCCGCAAGCGCCGACCGCATGTTGGCCAGCGCGTTGGCCGGCAGCCAGTCCTTCGACCATTGGTCGTAGACGACCCGGATGTCTCCTCTGTCGATGAGCGGCTGAATGACGTTGAACACGCCTTGCTTGAACATGTGGGCGTTGTTGTCCGTATCCGCGCCTCCGATGTATACGTACTTCCCCTTGGGCACCAGCTTCGTAATCGCTTGCGCCTGCAGCTCGCCCACCATCTCGTTATCGAAGGAGACGTACAGATCGACATCGGAGTTCTTGATCAGCCGATCGTAGGACAACACCTTGATGCCGGCTGAATGGGCCTTCCGGACGATCGTCGCAGTCGCCTCCGCGTTGTGCGGGACGATGACGAGAATATCGACGCCCGCCTTGATCATCGTCTCGGCCTGCGCGATCTGCTTCGCGTCGTCTCCGTTGGCCATCATGCTGACGACTTCCGCTCCGAGCGCTTCCGCGGCCGACTTGAACATATCCCGGTCCTTCAGCCACCGCTCCTCTTGCAGCGAGTCCATGGAGAGGCCGATCTTGACCTTGCCCTCCTTGGCGCCGGCGCCGGGGCCGGATTCCGCGTTCGGGCTCGCCGGCGACGAGAGCGCCCGATCCGGCGCGCCTGTCGGCGATCCGCCGCCGTCGCAGGCGGAGACGAGGCACGACAAGGCGATCGCCATCGCGAGGGCGATCGGCCTAGCTCCTTTGATCTCCCGTATCATTCGCAACGCTCCTTCTATCGTCATCTAGAGTCGGCCTTCGGATCCGCTCTGCCGAGCAGGAGCCTCCGGTATTCCGTCGGCGAGACGTCGCACGTCTTTTTGAACACCTTGGAGAAGTAGTTCGGATCGTGGTAGCCGACCTCGAACGCGATCTCCTTGAGGCTCCGCTCGGGGTCCGCCATCAGCTTCTTCGCCTTCTCGATCCGGCATTCGGTCAGGAAGTCGATATAGTTGACGCCGAGCTGCTCCTTGAACGATTTGCTGATATAAAAAGGGCTTAAGCCTACGATCTTCCCGATCGCCTCCAGCGAGACGTCCTCATGGGAATGCTCGACGATGTACTGCCTGACCCGCCGGATCGCGTCCGGCTCGACTCTCTTCTGGTGCTCCTCGTGCGCTTGCCGCATCCGCTCGAGCAGCCGGTCGGATTCGGCCCTCAACTGCCGGTAGTCGTTCGCTTGGAAGGAGAACAGAGGCGTATCGATCTCCGCCCCGATCTCGAACAGCGCCCGCGAGACGATCCAGAGCAGCTCGAGCGCGCGCTGCTGACCCTGCAGCAGATCGGTTCCTTCGTTCTCGCAGCGCCGCAGGAACCCGCCGACGTCCTCGCGAATCCCGTCCCACTCGCCGAGACGGATTCTCTCGAAGAATTGCTTCTCCAGCTGCTTCGCCGGGTAGCCGTCGCGCGCGACGCCCAGCACGGGGGTATCGGCGTAAAACCGGTATTTGACCGGCAGCGTCGGATCCATGGAGGCGAGCAGCGCTTCCTGGTAGGACTGCCGGATCTGGCCGAGCGACTCGCACGGGTTGCCGATGCCGACGAACCAGCCTTGGGAGGCGCCGTCCTTCGCGGCGGAGAGCAGCTCGCGGGCGATGGCGACCGCCTGGGAGCGGAACGACTTGTCCGGCTCCCGGAACGCGACGATCGGGATCTGCCGGCCGTGCAGCGCGCCGACCCAGCCGCTTCCTCTCTCCCGCACCTTCTTCTTGACCGCGGAGTAGAAGCTCTCCGAGCCCGCCGGCAGCAGAACGGTAATCGCGAACTTCTCGTTGTCCGTGCCGACTCCGAGCAGGCCGACCAGTTCGTCCAGATGCACCTCGTGGACGTGGTCGAACAGAAGCTGCGTGACGATGTCCGTCTCGACGACGGGCAGCACCTTCTGCAGCGCCTCCCGCTCCGCCCGGCTCGCCTCGCGGGACCGCCGCTCCTCCTCGATCTGCTTCAGCGTCTTCCCGACCGTCGCCACGATCTCGCTCGCCTTGCTCGGCTTCAGGATATAATCCTTGACTCCGAGCTTGATCGCCTTGCGCGCGTATTCGAACGTATCGTAGGCCGTGACCATGATAAACTTGATGTCCGGGTGCGCCTCGCCGATGACCTCGACCGCTTCGAGACCGCTCATGCCCGGCATCTTCACGTCCATGAGAATCAGATCCGGCCGGAACGAGCCGGCCATCTCGACCGCAATCTTGCCGTTCTTCGCATGCTCTACGGTCAGATCGGGGAAGCCCTTCCGCAGAATCGCCTCCAAGCCTTCCCGCTCGATCTGCTCGTCATCCACGATCAAGAGCCTTGTCATCCTCGCCTCTCCTCGCCTTCGGAATTTGCAAGATTACCTTCGTCCCCCGTCCCTCTCCGCTCTCGATGCCGATCACGTCCGCGAGCCCGTAGAAGAGCCGCAGCCTCCGAACCACGTTGCTGATGCCGATTCCCGTCGAATGGCCTTCCGTCTCGAAGGTATGCTCCTCGAGAATCCGCTTGATCTTCAGCTCCGTCATGCCCGGTCCGTCGTCGGCGATCTCGATCGTCACCCGCTCCTCGCCGTCCCGGATGCGGAACTCGATCGTCCCCCCGTCCTCCTCCGGCTCTACGGCGTGGATGACGGCGTTCTCGACGATCGGCTGGAGCGTGAGACCGGGAATCTGGACGTACAGGCACGATTCGTCGATGTCGGCGTGGAACCGCAGCCGGTCGGTGAACCGCGCCTTCTGTATCTCCATGTACTGGCGCAGCACCTTCACTTCTTCATACAAAGTGACCGACCGGTCCAGCCGCTTCAAGTTGTACCGGAGCAGGCCCGCGACGTTCGCCAGCAGATCGCTCGTCTCCTCGGAGCCTTCCAGGTAAGCCTTCTTCGACAGCGTGTCGAGCGTGTTGAACAGGAAGTGCGGGTTGATCTGGCTCTGCAGGCTGCGAAGCTGGCTCTCCTGCAGCAGCAGCTTGCTCTGCTGAAGCTCGTTCTCGAGCTGCGCCTTCTGCTGGATCTCCAGAATCAGATTGTTGATGTTGACCCGCATCCGCTCGAACATCTTCGCCAGGAAGGAGATCTCGTCGTTGGACGACACCTCCACCCGCAGGTCGAACCGGCCGCGCGACAGCTCCTTGGCCGCCTGCGTCAGCTTCTGTACCGGCCTCGTGATGCTCAGGGAGAACCAGTACGTGCCCAGCAGCAGCAGGAACGTGATCGACAGCAGCAGCCAGATGCCCAGCTTCTTCAGCTCCGACGACTGCTCGATGATGCCCCGGTAGAACCGGTCGTACGTCTTCAGGTCCGTATCGAGCAGCGTCAGCGTCATCTCGGAGATGTACTTGGAGATGCGCGTCGCTTCCGAGAACGCCTTGGAGGAATCCTCGGTCTCCTTCTCCGATTGGAACATGATCGAGCGGTCCGTCGTCTCCACGAGGCTGTCGATCAGGTTCATGTAGTTGGTCAGCGCGAAGTCGTTGTCCGCGTTGCGCAGCACGATGACTTCCATCCGGGCCTTGCGCAGCGCCTTCTTGCTCCGGTCCACCTGTCCGCGGTTCGCCTCGGTCGGAGCGAGCAGGTAGTTGTACAGAGCCGCGATCGTCTGCTGGCTGGCGTTCGTCACCTCGTTCATGCTGAGGTAGCGCTGCAGAATATCGTTGTATCGATCCTGGGTCTTCTGATTGTAATAGGTCAGGGCGAACCAGATCGCGGCCATGATGAGAAGAACGACGGCGACGAGCGTCCATATCTTCTTCTGGATGCTGTTCATGGCGCGTCCGCCGCCTTCGCCATGCGGATCTCGGTGTGGTAGCCTTCCGTGTCCAGCGGAACCGTCTCGCCCTTCAGCCATTCGATCATCCGATTCACGCCGATCCTTCCCATCGCTTCGGGCGATTGTTCGATCATCCCGTCGAGCTTCCCTTGCTCCAGCAGCGACGCCGAGTTCGGACTGTCGTCGAACGAGTAGATATGGTACGGCTCGATCCGGGAGCGGCGCCCGATCTCCTGGATCATCGCTTCGGCGATGCTCGACTTGACCGCCACGAAAGCGCTTACGTCCGGAATCCGGTTCATCGCGCCCTGAGTGGCGGCGATCACTCTCTCCTTCGCGTCGGACGTCTCGACGTATTCCGTCTTCACGTCCGGATAATGCTCCAGAACGTCGTGAATGCCGTTCAGGCGCTGTCTCTGGTAATATTCCTCCCGGCTGTCCCCCATCAGGATGACGGTGCCCGATCGGCCCATGTCGGACAGAAGCTGCCTCGCGATCATCTGACCCGCCAGGAACTGGTCGGAGCCGACGTACGTCCTTCTCAGGCTGTCGGCCATCGGCACGTCGTTCGCCACCGTGATGATGGGGATGCCGTAGAACGCGGCTTTGATCTTCGCCAGATTCTTGAACTCGTCCGTGTCGAGCCCCTGTACGAGAATGCCGTCGACCTTGGAGTCGATAGCGATCTCGATCTTCTTGAGGAAGTCTTCCCGGTCTTCGTCGTAGCTCCCCCACACTTCGATGCTGGCGCCGGCCTTCTCCGCCGCTTCCTTCGCGCCGCGGCCGACCCGGTCCCAGAACGGGGTGTCCAGCTCCTGCGTGATCAGGACGAGCCGGTATAACGCCTGCTCCCGGTCCGGCTCCCGGGGCAGCTGCCATCCGGAGCGCAGCACCCGGCCGGCGGAGATGAAGGTGAACGTTAACAGAACGACGCAGACCAAACCGAGGACGAGACTGACCGTTTTGCGCAAGTTGACGCTCTCCGTTTCTTGTATGGACTGTAGGGCCGCAAGCCGAACCTCGCCTGCCGTTGCCGCTATTCGGACAGGAGGTCGTGTAACGAGTATAAGAAAATAGTCCCGGTCCGTCTACGGGTTCGCGCTTTTTGCCCTTCCCGGTTCTCCCGCCGATTCCTCGCCGTCCTCACTTAGGCTTCCTCTCTGTTCTCGGCCTTCTTCCTGCCGGTCGTTAAGATCAGATTCGTCCAGAGATTCCCCCGCTTTCTCCATTGTGATCGTTCCTTCGTTACGCAATAATGGGAGTGTGAGCAACGCGATTGCGAAGGAGAGGACTTGGATGCGCAAAGCGAAAGTCGGAGTCATCGGAACCGGGCAAATCAGCGGAATCTACTTGAAGAACATGACGCAAACGTTCGACGGCATCCTGGAAGTGAAAGCGGTTGCGGATCTCGTGCCCGAGCTGGCCCGAAGCCGCGCGGAGCAGTTCGGCGTCCCGAACGCCTGGAGCGTGAAGGAGCTGCTGGACGATCCCGAGATCGAGATCGTGCTGAACCTGACCGCGCCGTCCGTCCACGCGGCCGTCAACTTGCAAGCGCTTCAAGCCGGCAAGCACGTCTACACGGAGAAGCCGTTCGCCTTGACGCGGGAGGACGCCGACGAAGTGCTGCGGCTGGCCGAAGCCAAGGGGCTTCTCGTCGGCTGCGCGCCGGACACGTTCCTCGGAGGCGGGCTGCAGACGTGCCGCAAGCTCATCGACGACGGCTGGATCGGCACGCCTTATTCCGCCAACGGCACGATCATTATGGGCAACGCTTCCAACGGCATGCACCCGAACTTCCGGAACTTCCTGAAGCTCGGCGGCGACCCTATTATGGACATGGCCCCCTACTACTTGACGGCCCTCGTCTTCCTGCTCGGCCCGGTTCGCCGGGTGACGGGCAGCGCGCGGCAGCTGCATGAAGAGATCACCATTCTGAACCCCAAATCGCCCAGCTTCGGCGAGAAGGTGCCGGTGGAAGCCCCGACGAACGTCTCGGCGGTGCTCGACTTCCATTCCGGCGCGGTCGGCAGCCTGCAGGCGGCCAAGGAGAGCTTCGGCTACTTGCCGAGGCTGGAGATCTTCGGCACGGAGGGCAACCTGACCGTCAACGATCCGAACTTCTTCGGGGGGAATATCTTCATCCAGTTCCCGGACGGCCGGAAGCAGGAAGTGCCGCTTACCCACGGCTTCGCCGAAGATTCCCGAGGCATCGGCGTCGCGGACATGGCGTACGCGATCCGGACGGGGCGGCCGCACCGGGCGAGCGGGCAGCTGGCCCGCCACGTGCTGGACGTCTCCCTCGGCATCTTCGAATCCTCGAGCCAAGGGCGCCATATCGAGCTGGGCTCCACGGTCGGCCGTCCGGAGCCGCTGCCGCTCGGCCTGAAGTACAGCCGCCTCGACGCGGACGACGCCTTCGACGGCGATCCCCAATAATCGAAAAGGACGTGAATGCCATGCATCGATTCCCTATCGCGGTCCAACCGTACACCGTCCGCGAAGCGCTCGGCCAGGATTACTTCGGTACGCTGAGGAAGCTGGCCGAGATCGGCTACGAAGGCATCGAGCTCGGCCTGCCGCCGGAAGGCGTCTCCGTCGCCGAGCAGAAGAGCGCCCTCGATTCCCTCGGGCTGCAAGTCGTCGGCTCGCACGCTTCCTTCAACAGCTTCGACGTCGACTTCGACCGCTTGTTCGACTACTTGCACGACGTCGGCGGCCGTTACGTGGCGATCTCGCTGCTCTTCGAGTCCAAGGAAGACGCCCTCCGCAAGGCCGAGAAGCTGAACGAGATCGGCGCGCGGTGCCGCGAGGCCGGCCTGACGTTCCTCTACCATAACCACGACTGGGAGTTCCGGCAGTACGACGGCGAATACGTGCTTGACCTGCTCATGCGGGAGACCGATCCGGCTCTCGTGCAGCTGGAGCTCGACACGTACTGGGTGGCCAAGGGAGGCGAGGACCCCGCCGCGTACCTCGCCAAGCGGAAGAACCGGTGCCCGCTGCTGCACGTCAAGGACATGGAGCCGGGCGAGGAGCGGTTCTTCGCCGAGGTCGGCGAAGGCGTCCTCAACTTCCGCGCCATCGCCGAATCGGCCGCTTCCGTCGGCACCGAGTGGCTCGTCGTCGAGCAGGACGCCTGCCGGCGCGATCCGTTCGAGAGCCTCGCGATCAGCTACCGCAACTTGGCCGCGCTGGACTTGATCCGCAAGCCCGCGAGCCGGACGTAAGGGGAGGTCGCCATGTCGACGCCGGCCATGGCCAAGCGGGACGACAGCTCGCCGAACCTGGAATCTTCGGTACGGTCCGCGCTTAGTCTCCCCGCCATTCACGTACTGGGGGACTTCGTCATGAAGCCGGGCTCCGGGCTGGCGGAGCGGGAGATTCCCGATTACGAGCTGCTCTTCTTCCCCGAAGGAACGGGCACCGTCTACCGGATCGGAGGCCGGGAGCACGTGCTGCGGCAGCCCTGCTTCATCGTCACCCGACCCGGCGAGACGCACAGCTACCGGTACGACCGGCAGGAGCCGACGAGGCACCTGTTCGTCCACTTCGGGCTGAGGGGACTGCCTCCCGCGACGCTGCCGCTGCTGCTTCCGGACGGTCCTTCCGTCATCCCTTACGAAGGGGAATTCCTCGTCACGCTGATGAAGCGGATCCTGGTCACCGCCCACGTGAGCCCGGAGAGGCTGCAGGAACGCGGCGGCCTCCTGCTGCTGACGCTGCTGGCGGAGATTCACGGCCTGTGCGAAGACGGTCCGAAGTCGCGGGAAGCGGTGAAGCTCCCGCCCCAGATCGAGAAGGCGCTCAGCGTCATCGATCAAGCGATCCCCGCGCCGATCTCCGTGGAGGAGCTCGCCCAGGAAGCCGGCTGGACGCCGGAGCATCTGTCGCGCTCCTTCGTCCGGCATCTCGGCGTGACGCCGAAGGAGGCGATCACCCGCCGCCGGATCGAGCTGGCATGCCAGCTGCTGCTGCATAGCCAGCGAAGCGTGAAGGAGATCGCGTTCGAGGTCGGCTTCGCCGACCAGAACTACTTCAGCCGCGTCTTCAAAGCGACCAAGGCCGTCACGGCCACCGAATACCGCAATAAAAATTACCATCCCCGGTACGCGGACCTCGCCTCCGTAACCGGGGGAGAGTCTTTGTATCCGCCCAATCGGGTGTTTTTCGGAGAGAGATTCATGGATGAGATAACGAGAGGGGGACGGCCTTGATGGCGGAATGGACGCAATGGAAGGAATCGGCGGAACTGCCGTTCCGGGCGTCGCTCAACGCTTCTACTTTGTTCCCCTACCGGCTCGGCATCGAAGAGCAGATTCGCACGGCCGCCGAAGCCGGGTACGAGGGGATCGAGATCTGGATGAAGGATCTGGAGGCGTATGCCGCCGAAGGAGGCTCCGTCTCCGCGCTTCGCCGCCTGGCGTCCGACCTCGGCATCGAGATCGCGAACGCGATCTCGTTCATCCCCTGGGCCGACGCCGACGAGGGCGTTCGGGCCCGGGGGCGCGAGCAGGCCGACAGGGAGCTCTCCCTGCTCGCCGAGCTCGGATGCCCGGCCTTCGCCGCCCCGCCGTTCGGGGACGTGGCGGAGGTATCGCTCGAACAGATGGGACGGCGCTTCGCGGACCTCGCGGCTCAATCCGGCCGCTACGGCGTCGCGCCGATCCTCGAATTCTGGGGCCGGGCGAAGAAGCTGTCCCGCCTCGGCGAAGCGATCGAGGTCGCGAGGCTGAGCGGCCTTGCGAACGTCCCGCTGCTGCTCGATCCGTTCCATCTGTATACCGGCGGCAGCAACCTCGGCGACCTGGCGCGGCTGCGCGGAGAGGACATCGGGATCGTTCACGCGAACGATTACCCCGCGAACCCGCCGCGCGAGACGATCGCGGATGCCGACCGGCTGTTCCCCGGCGACGGGATCGCGCTTTCCGCGGAGCTCGCGAAGGCGCTGAAGGCGTGCGGCTACCGCGGCTTCCTGTCGCTCGAGCTGTTCATGGACGATTACGGCGGCCGCTCCGCGCTCGAGACCGCCCGCTACGGCTTGGCCAAGATGAGAAGCGCGTATGCCGTCTAACGCAAGCCCCGCGCGCGCCGAAGGAGCCCGGAGCCGATGACCTCTTCCTTAAGACGCGAGCCGACGCTGCTGGCGATCGCCTGGCCGATCTTCGTCGAGTCCGGGCTGCAGATGTTCATGCGGATCGCGGACACGTTCATGCTCAGCCAAGTGTCCGACGACGCGGTGGCCGCGGTCGGCGTCGCCAATCAGATCATTCAGATGGCGATGCTGGTGCTGAGCTTCGTCGCGATCGGCTCCGCCGTCGTCGTCTCGCAATACCTGGGCGCCGGCAGGGAGAGCGAGCTCGGCCGGCTGGCCGGCTCCTCCGTCGGCGTCAACCTCCTCATCGGCGCCGCGCTAAGCATACTCGTCGTCGCCTTGAGCGGTCCGCTGCTCGGCGTATTCGGGCTCGACCCGGCCCTGTTCGGAATGGCCCGGCGCTACCTGTTCATCGCCGGCGGCACCTTGTTCGTGCAGGCGGTTCTGACCGCCCTCGTCGCGATCATCCAGTCTTACGGGTACACGCGCCAGACGATGCTGGTCTCGCTCGGCATGAACGTGCTTAACGTGATCGGCAACTGCTTCTTCATCTACGGCCTGCTGGGCGCGCCGAAGCTGGGCGTGGCCGGCGTCGCAATCTCGACGGCCGTCAGCCAGTGCGTCGGCGTCGCCGTTCACTTCGTTCTGCTTCGCAAGGCGACGGGCGGCGTCCCGGTCCTCTGGCGCTACTTCGTCCGCTGGCGGGCGGAGCACGTGAGGAAGGTGCTGCGCATCGGCATCCCTTCCTCCGCCGTCACGCTGTCGTACTCCGCGAGCCAGTTCGTCATTCTGGCGTTCATCGCGACGCTCGGCGCCCAGATGATGACGACGAAGGTGTACACCCAGAACCTGATGTTCATTGTCATGATTCTCGCGCAGGCGCTCGGCCGCGGCGGCCAGATTCTCGTCGGCCGCAAGATCGGAGCCGGCGAGAACGAGCTCGCTTACCGGGAAGTGTTCGCCAACCTGCGAAGGAGCCTCTTGATCACCCTCGTGGCCGTCTCCGTCCTGTGCCTCGCGCGGGTTCCGCTGCTCGAGCTGTTCACGCGCGACCGCGAGATTATCTCGCTCGGGGCGACGCTGCTGCTGCTCGGCTTCCTGCTCGAGCCCGGTCGCAACTTCAACGTCATTCTGGAGAAGGCGCTGCAAGCCGCCGGGGACGCCAAGTACCCGATGGCCGTCTCGATCGCGGTCACGTGGCTGTTCAGCCTGCCGCTCGCCTATGTGCTGGGCATCCGGCTCGGGTACGGGCTGATCGGCATGTGGTCGGCCTTCGTCGTGGACGAATGGCTGAGAGGCGTCATTCTGTTCTTCCGCTGGAGGAGCCGCAAGTGGGAGGGCAAAGCTCTCGTCCGGCGAGGCTCCCGCGACGAGGCCCGAACTCAAGCCGCTTCGATGTGACGAAGCGGCCGGCCGAGCTTTATCTTTTCGAACCCAGAATGCTTAAATTCACGATCATCGGCCCGACGTCTTCGCGGTATCTCCCGGCCATGGCCCGAACGATCTGGGCCGTGTGCGTCAAGTCGTGCGCCACCCAGGCCGACAGCAGCTCCCGGACCTTCAGGACGCCCAGCGTGGGATGAAGGCCCGTCCGCTCCAGCGTCTCTTCCGAGCCGACGAGCTCCTTCAGCGTCGCCAAGCTCGCGGCCCGGACCGCGGCGAACTCCTCGAGCCGCTCTTCGATCGTCCGGCCGGACTTCTCCTTCAGATGGGCGAACCGGTCGAACGCGGGGAACGGCTTGCCTTCGCCTTCCTTCAGAATGAATGCCAAGCGCGGAACCCAGTTCGTCTTCTCTCCCTCGATGAGGTGGTCGATCACTTCGGACGGGTTCCACGTTCCTTCGCCTTCGTCGCACCGCAGCCATCCTTCGGACAAGCCCGACAGCATCGCGCCGAGCGCCCTCGGCGTCCGCTCCAGAACCTCGATCGCTTCCTTCAGGTTAAAGTTCATTCCGAACCTCGCTCCTTCCCGGTCCTTCCGCGGATTTCCTCTTCCTTAAGGCCTTCGCCGCCGCGCGCTCTTCGTTCTCGGCGACCCGATACCGGACGATCCGGCGAATCAGCTCGTACGGCAGCGGCTTGTCGATCGGGAACCGGACCGTGCCCTTCGCTCCCTTGTACCCCGACAGTTCCTCTTGAAAAGCGGCGATTCCGCTCGCCCCCGGATAAAACCCGATGTGGCCCTTGAAGGCGGCGAAGTGAACGAGATTCCCGCGCTGCTCGTACGTCGGAATCTGATAGCTGATCTTCTCCTTCGCCTCCGGCGCCGTCTCCCGAATCTCCCGCCTTAACGTCTCCAGGATGCGCCGCACCTCCGGTTCGAACGCCGCGATGTATTCGTCTACCGTCTTGTACTCGACTCGGTTCTCTTCCACCTGTCTCGCCCCTTCCCCGAATTCGGCCGAACGTCTGCGGCCCTTCTTAACCGTTTAGCGATGGGACAAAATGTTGATCAGCTTCCCGAACGGGTCGCGGACATAGAACCGCCGGACGCCCCACGGCTCGTCGGCCGGCCCGTATTCGATCGGAATTCCCGCCCTCTTCATCCTCTCGAGCGCTTCTTCGACGTCGTCGACCTCGACCGACAGGTCGGGAACCGGAGTGCCGGAGCCTCCTTCCGAAGCGAAGCTGATCTGCACGTCCATCCGCTCCCCCGAGCCGTAAGTAGCGATCCATCCGTGATCCATCAACGGCTCCAGTCCGAGCAGCTCCCCGTAGAATCTCTCGGCCGCCGCGACCTCGTCGGTCCGAACGTTGCATACGATTCTTCTCACCTTCATGCGATCCCCTCCGCGTTCTGATTGTTCCCCTCTATCCATTTCGGAACGGATCGTAGGAATCCCTTCCCGCCCGGGCCGTGTTATAATTTGTCTAACTCTTCCACGAACCGACAAGGAGAACCGCATGTTCCTTCCCGTCCTTCGGCAATTGCTCGGCTATATTCGCGGCTACAAGCGGCTGCTCGCCTTCTTCGTCCCGACGATGCTGTTGGACCTGGCCTTCGTCTCGTTGGCCCCCCTCAGCTTCCAGTTCATGATCGACCGAGCCGTGATTCCCCGGGACATGAACGCCTTCGCTCTGATTCTGATCGCGCTCGCCGCGTGCGGGGTCGTCTGCCTCGGCGCGGGAGTCGCCAGCGACTACGCGTTGGCGCGGATCGCCGCCTTGACGCAGAAGGACCTGCGCCGCCGACTGTTCGACCGTCTGCAGAGCGCGAACATGGGCTACCTCCAGCGGAGCCGTTCCGGCGAGCTCCTCTCCCTCTTCGCCTCCGATCTGCCGGCCGTGGAGAGGGCGCTCGGCGTGCTGCTCACGACCGGCATCCAGTCGACGGTCGTCGTCGCCGTCACGCTGGCCGTGCTGTTCTACCTGCAAGGGACGATGGCGGTCGCCATCCTGCTCGGAGCCGCGGCGATCTACGCGGGTCCCGCCCTGCTGCGGCGCCGGTCGGAAGCCGTCAACCGCGCCCATAAGGAGATGCTCGACCGGATGACGAGCGACGTGCAGGAGGCGATCAACGCCCGGAAGGTGATCCGAGGGTTCCATCTGCAGAAGGCGATGGCGGACAAGTTCGCCGTCCGGCTCGGCGAGATGTTCCGGATTCACTACCGAAGGAACGTCGTCGGCGCCCAATTGGACCGCCTTCCCGTGATCTCCATGCTGGTCGTCAATCTGACGATCATCGCGCTCGGCTCTTATTTGGCGATACGCGGCTCCATCACGCTCGGAGCGCTGGTCGCCTTCTTCACCATGTACACGTCCATGGGCAATTCGGTGTTCAATCTGACGTACGTCATTCCGGTGCTGACGGACGTCTCGGTCAGCCTCGAACGGATCAAGAAGCTGATGGACGCGCCTGAGGAACCCGCCGGCGGTTCCCATCGCGAATCGCTCCGCGAGCGGCTGCCGGAGATTCGCTTCTCGGACGTCGGCTTCCGGTACGACGAGCGGAGGGACGCCCTGAAGCGAATCGATCTGGTTATCTCGCCGGGAGAGACGGCGGCGTTCGTCGGCTCGAGCGGATCCGGCAAGAGCACGGCGGTGCAGCTGCTGCTCGGCTTCTACGAGCCCTCCGCCGGTTCGATCCTCGTCAACGGCAGACGATTGGACGAATGGGACCGGGGGAGCTTAAGGGAGCAGCTCGGCGTCGTGTTCCAGGACAGCTTCCTGTTCCGGGGCACCGTCGCGGACAACATCCGGATCGCGAAGCCGGACGCCTCGATGGAGGAGATCGCAGCCGCCGCGAAGCGGGCCGAGATCCACGACTTCGTCTCGTCCCTGCCGGACGGGTACGAGACGGAGGTGCTGGACGACGGGGCCAACTTCTCCGGCGGGCAGCGGCAGCGCCTCGCCATCGCGCGCGCCGTTCTGCGCGACCCTCCGCTTCTGCTGCTGGACGAAGCCACGTCGGCGCTCGACCCGATCTCCGAAGCGTCGATCAACCGGACGTTCCGGGACCTCGCGGCCGACCGGACGGTCGTGACGGTGACCCACCGGCTGTCTTCCATCGCCGGAGCCGACCGGATCTTCGTGTTCGACCGGGGGGAGCTGGTGGGCTGCGGCACCCACGCCGAGCTGCTCGCCGAGGGAGGCTACTACAAGGAGCTGTGGGACAAGCAGAACGGCTTCGCCGTCTCGGAGAGCGGTCGGAAGGCGAACATCGACGGGGAACGGCTGGCCCGGCTGCCGTTCTTCCGGGGCATCGAGCCTCGCTTGCTCGAGGAGATCGGCGCCTTGTTCGATACGGAGACGTTCGAAGCCGGGCAGACCGTCATTCGGGAGGGGGATGCGGGGGAGAAGTTCTATCTGATCGCGCGAGGGCGGGTCGAGATCTCGAAGCGCGACCCGGAAGCGGAAGAAGGCAAGCTGCGGCTGGCCGTGCTGGAGGACGGCGACCACTTCGGGGAGATCGCGCTGCTGGAGAACGTGACCCGCACCGCGGACGTCGCGACGCTCTCCCCCTGCGTCTTCCTGACGCTGCAGCGGAAGGTGCTCTATTACGTCCTGTCCCAATATCCGGAGATCGACGCCCATGTCCGGCAGACGCTCCGGGAACGGAAGAGCTCGTAAGGCATAAGGCATAACCGTATCCGTATAGGAAAAAACTGCGATTGACCGATTCGCTAACGGAACTTGTTCAATAATTGGATTCGGACTCGATTCTGCCCCGAATAGGCGCCTTGCCTGAATTTTGTATGATAAATCATACAAAATCTGCTTCGAGAAGGCCCTTGCCTGAATTTTGTATGAAAAATCATACAAAATCTGCTTCGAGAAGGCGCCTTGCCTGAATTTTGTATGATAAATCATACAAAATCTGCTTCGAGAAAGCCCTTGCCTGAATTTTGTATGAAAAATCATACAAAATCTGCCTCGAGAAGGCGCCTTGCTTACAGGGTGAATGAAGAATCATCCAAAATTCATCTGCCTTGTTTTTTCCGACGAGGCTATTCGAAAAAACATACAACTTCATTCGCTGCATGCGAGGAAGCCCGCCATGTCGGCGAGAGTAGTCGCCGCCCCCCCCCCCCTTCGCCAACGCGAACGCGGGCCGGAGCGCTTCCGGCATGGATAGCGTTCCGGCCGCGCGTTCTTGTGCGTTCTCGGGCGAGTCGCCCGATCGGCTCCGCTTCTAATCGCCTTCCAGACAGAGCCGGATCAGGTCGTTCACGTCGGCGGTCGCCAGACATTCCACCGTATCCGCCGCCCCGTAATAGATCTTCACTTCGCCGGAATCCTCGAGAATCATGCCGCCGGGGAAAATAACGTCGTTGCGGAACCCGCCTTCCGTCTCGTACGGCGCTTCCGGCGCCAGCAGCGGCGCGCGGGACAATCCGACGATCCTGGACGGATCGTCCGGATCGAGCAGCATGATGCCCGCCGTGTAGCGCTTCTGCCACTTCGGCTCCCAGCCGTTCTTGCCCCTCGAGCGGTCCAGGTCGACGGCGTGGAAGGTCGTAAGCCACCCCTTCTCCGTCTTGACCGGCGGGGCTCCGGGGCCGACCTTGTCGTTGGCGAACGGCACCTGCTCCACGGCCAGCACGAGCTTGGAGCCGCCCCAATATCGCAAGTCCGGCGAATCGCTCATCCACATGTCGAAGCGGTCGGCGCCTCCCCGGCTGTAGACGGGGAACGGCCGCTCCAGCCGCGCGTACTTGCCCCCGATCCGCTCCGGGAACAGCACCATGTTGCGGTTGTCCGGCAGCGACAGGCTCAGCACCTCGAACGAGGCGAAGTCGTCCGTCGCCGCGATCCCGCCGCGCAGGCCGTGCTTCGTGTCGACCGCGAAGCACATGTAACATCGGCCGTCGAGGACGGTCAGCCGCGGGTCGTACACGCGGATCACTTCCTCGTCGTTCCAGCTCCAGCACGGTTCGGGCTGCACGTCCCAGCGGACACCGTCGTCGCTGAACGCGAGTCCCAGATTCGTCGTGCCAGCCGGCGCGGTCTTCCCGGTCTCCGCGTCGCCGTAGTCGTTGCGGAACACCATGACGTAGCGCCCTTCGTACTTGGCCACGCCCGCGTTGAACACCATCGCCGGCCCGTAGGGAACGTCTCTCGGGGCGAGGATCGGATTGGCCGGGTGACGGCGGATCAGCGGACTGGATGCGAGCTTGCCGACGGTCGGTTCATTCATGCGTTGTCCCTCCCTTGCTCGATTCGCGGAGGCGCGCCGGACGCGGTTCGGTTATGCCCGGCCCTCCAGGCCCGGCAGGCTCTCCTCCCCGGATATTCGCCGGACGAACGGCGAATCCTCCCTCCTACAAAAGGATAGAGACCGGAGGCTGGCGTTAGAACGGCGAAAGGACAACGGCACCGATATTTCCAGGACTGGCGAAGGACTGGCTTACGTCGGTTCAAGCTCAATTCCGTTACGCCCTCGGCGGCTTGTTGTACCCTCTGTCCCCGTACGGCTGCAGCTTCTCGAGCCACGGCTTCTCCATCTGCTTGAGCGCCCACTTGACGTCCGCGACGTCGTCGGATTCCTTCTGCTCCAGCACCTCGAATTCGAACGCCTCGGCGCCCAGCTCCTTCCAATCCTTCTGCAGCTCGAGGTTCATGAACCTCCCCATGTTCAGCTGCGCTTCGATGTTCATCCATTTGTTTTTCAAGTTGGGATACGAATCCACGAACACTTTGCCGCTTACCTTGTTGGTGATTCGGATGACGCCCATATACGTCTTGATCTGCTTGTACTCCTCCAGCAGCTCTTTGCGTTTGCTCTTGTCCATGTCGACCCTTCCCTCCGATGCCCTTAACATGGACTCCGGCAATCCGTGCCGGTCCCCATCGTCGCATCACTTATTTACTAATTTACTAAATAAGTAATACCATGGCTGCGGGGATTCGTCAACCGGGCAGGCCCTTCCGGCGAATGGATCCCGACCGCGGTGCGCCCGTCGGCTGGAGTCTCGCGGCGTCCATTTGCTATAGTAGGAGCATGGATCGGAACAGGAGGAATCGAGCATGCCGACTAACGTCGAGTTAGAGAAATACGCCGACCTGATCGTCCGGACGGCGGTTCATATTCAACCCGGGCAGGAGCTGTGGATCAACGCTCCCATTCACGTGCCGGAGCTCGTGCGCCTCATCGCGAAGCGCGCCTACGAAGAAGGAGCGAAGCGGGTCCATGTCGAGTGGCAGGACGAGTTGCTGACGAAGCTGACGTACCAGCTCGCGCCGGACGAAGCATTCGAGCAATATCCGGCGTGGCGGGCGCAGGCCGTCACGGAATTGGCTCAGCAAGGCGGAGCCTATCTGCTGATCAAGTCGGGCGATCCCGAGCTGCTGAAGGACGTCGACCCCAAGCGGGTCGCCGATTACTCGCGCGTCTCCTCGGCCGCTCTCGCCAAGTGGCGGGAATACATGTCGTCGAAAAGAATGACCTGGTCCATCGTCGCGGCTCCTTCGGACAATTGGGCGAAGCTGGTGTTCCCGGAGCTGGACGCGGAGGCGGCCGTCGAAGCGCTGTGGCAGGCGATATTCCGAGCCGTTCGCGTACATCTGGAGGATCCCGTTCAGGCGTGGAAGGAGCACAACGACGCCCTGCTCGCCAAGCGCGCCTACCTGAACGGCAAGCAGTACAAGAAGCTTCATTACCGGGCGCCGGGAACGGACCTCGTCATCGAGCTGCCGGAGAATCACCTCTGGAACGGGGGCATCTCCACGAACGAACGGGGCAACACCTTCAACCCGAACGTTCCCACCGAAGAGGTGTACACTGCGCCTCGCCGGGAAGGCACGAACGGAGTCGTTCGCAGCACCAAGCCTCTCAGCTACCAAGGCAATCTGATCGAGAACTTCAGCCTGACGTTCGAGAACGGACGGGTCGTGGACTTCCAGGCCGAGAAGGGCTGCGATTCCTTGAAAACGATGCTGGACCTCGACGGCAACTCGCGTTACCTCGGGGAAGCCGCTCTCGTTCCGCACCGCTCTCCGATCTCGGAATCGAACCTGATCTTCTTCAACACGCTGTTCGACGAGAACGCATCCAACCATCTGGCTCTGGGCAACGCGTATCCGACGTGCGTCGAAGGAGGCGCCTCCATGTCCCGCGAGGAGCTGGAGCGGGCCGGCCTGAACCAGAGCATCCTGCACGTCGACTTCATGATCGGCTCGGCCGAGATGGACATCGACGGCATCGCGGAGGACGGACGGGTCGAACCGATCTTCCGCCAGGGCAATTGGGCCTTCTAGAACAAGAACCCCCGCGCTATCCGGCGCAGGGGTTCTTGGCATGCGGATCGATCCCGCCCCGTCATGGGCTGATTCCGCCGATCGCCTCCAAGGCTTGCTCGATGAACCTATCGAGCTTCTCCCGCATGTCCCTCTCCTTGTCCGGCTCTAGGCCCCAGGAGGAGAGGCCCATGACCGGCCGCAGCGAAGCAACCAGATCCCAATAAGGAAGATTGGCGTAATCGAGCGCGGGCATCGCGGATCGGTACAGCCGGGTGAACTCGGCCGCCGCTTCGGTCCCGAACGCCCAGGCGATCTCCAGCCTTGCGTTCGCCAAGTCCGAGAGAGGATCGCCGAGAGCGGCGTCTTCCCAGTCGATAACCGCAGCCAGGCGACCGTCCTTCCACAGCACGTTGCCGGGCCAGAAGTCCCCGTGCAGCAGCGCGTCCCCGTTCCGCTGCAGCCGCGGCGAAGCGGACTTAAGCGCGTCCAGGACAGGCTTCCTCCCGAACGAGTCCGACCGCTCGGCCGATTCCAGAAGCCGGGCTAGACGATCCTTTTGCCGAGGTAACCAAGCGAACTCTTGACGAGAATAATCGATTCGATGGATATCCGCCAATGTCGTCGCGAGCGGAAGAAGCGGGTCGGTTCCGGAGGCCGAGGAGAGGATCGTCTCTCCTTCTACGAACTCGATGACGACGTACGGGGTCGGAAGGATCTCGCCTGTCTCGTCCGCGCCATAAGGCTTCGGCACGGGCAGCCCGGCCGAGCTTAGCCGTTCGAGAAGCCTGAATTCATGGGCGGCGACGTTCGGGTCCCGCTGCCGGTCCGCCTCGCCGTGACGGCGTAAGACCCACTTCTTGGCCGTACCGTCGGGCAGCATGACTTCAAGAGCCGTCACTTCGGCCGAGACGCCTCCCTCCAATGCCCTCGCGCGGACCAGTCGGCCCTCGGCGAAGATTCGACGAACCACTTTTTCAAGGCTCTCGTCCCTTCTGAAGTCGTTCATTAGCCCCCTCCTTGCACCGCGATAACCGTATTCCCTTCTTCGACGGCCGGAGCCGATTCCCTTTACGTTTTGTCTATCGTTGCGGAACGCGAGAGGCCGGAATTCCGTTCCTTATTTTTGGATTCAATCCGGAATCCTGACAACCATGATGTCATCATTCAAGTGTTAAGGTCATAACAGACGCACCGATCAGCCAATCCGACGAGAGAAGTGAGAAGATGAGACTGGATCGCATGCTCGGCATTACGATGGAGCTATTGTCGAAGAGAAGAGTGTCCGCTACGGAGCTGGCCGCCCGGTTCGAGGTATCCAGCCGCACCATCTACCGCGATATCGAGCTCATTAATCAAGCGGGCATCCCTATCGCCTCCTTCGCGGGCACGGACGGCGGCTTCGAGCTCATGAACGGTTACTTCTTGTCGAGGCAGCACTTCTCCGTGGAAGACTTATCGGTGATCTACAACCTGCTTAGGGGCATGGACGGGGCGATGGGAGGGCGTTCCGCATCGTTGATGAACAAGCTCTCCAGCTTGCAGCCGGCTCTGCTGAAGGGGAGGAACGCTTATAAGGTCATCTTCGACATGAGCACGTCGGAGAGCGAGAAGGCGATCGTCCATCCGCTCTTCCAGGCGATCGACGAGAACCGGATCGTCTCGTTCTCTTACATAAGCGCAGCGGGCACCGCGACGAAGCGGAGAGCGGAACCGACGGCGTTGTACTGGGAACGCGGCGCTTGGTACCTGGAGGGCTACTGCCTGATGCGCCGGGCGAAGCGCATCTTCCGCATATCCAGGCTCGCCGGGCTCGAAGTCTCGGACGAGAGATTCGCGCCGAGGGAGCTCTCCTCTTATCCGGACGAAGCCGACCCTCCGGGCATCGAGGTCCACCTTCGGTTCGATAGGAGCGCCCAGCCTCGCGTGTCGGAGCAATTCCCGGACGAGTGTTCGCCGCATGGCGACTCTGTCGACGTTCGCAAGGTTTTCTACTCCATGGAGTACGCCGTCTCCGTCGTTCTGAGCTACGGATCGAAGGTAACGGTCCTCTCGCCGGAAGAGCTGAAGCGCTGCGTGCTGAAGACGATCGAGGACATCCGGGAGAAGTACAAGTAAATCCATAAGGGGAGGAATGTCGGTATGACGATATTGGTGACCGGCGCTACGGGAACGGTCGGAAGACATGTCGTGAAGCAACTGGTTCAAAAAGGGGAAAGAGTGCGGGCGGTATCCCGCAACCCCGCCCGGGCGAATCTGCCGGAGGGCGTCGAAGTCGTCGCGGGAGATCTGAACGCGCCGGACACGCTGCGAGGCGCATTCGTCGGAGCGAAGGGGCTGTTCCTGATTACCTCCAGCGACGAGCCCGACGGCTCGCTGGAGACCCGGCCCAAGGTGATCGAACTCGCCGAACAGGCGGGCGTGAAGCGGGTCGCGGTCCTGGTCGGCTACGAAGAAGGGCCTGTCGAAGAAGCTCTGAAGGCCAGCCGGATGGAATGGACGCTTCTCAAGCCCGGAGAATTCATGGCCAACATCCTCGCCGACTGGAAGGATTCCATTCGGCAGGAAGGCGTCGTTCGCGAAGCGTTCGGGGACGCGCCGAGCGCCCGAATCCACGAAGCCGATATCGCCGCCGTCGCCGCGGCGGCCCTGCTGGAGGACGGCCATCACGGGCAGAGCTACATTCTGACGGGCCCGGAATCGCTGACCCGAAGAGAAGCCGTGAAGGTCGTCGGCGAGCGGCTCGGTCGGGAGATCGTATTCGACGAGCTGACGGAGGAGCAAGCCCGGCAAAACTGGCGCGACCAAGGCTACGAAGAGGGGGATATCGAGTTCTTCGTCCTTATGGGGAAGAATCCGCCCGCTATCGGCCACACGGTCGTTCCCACCGTCGAGCAAGTGCTGGGGCGTCCCGCCAAGACGCTCGCCGAGTGGGTAGACGAACATAAGCACGAGTTCGGCTAAGGGGGGGCGGACATGCCTTATGCCATCGAAGCGACCGGCCTCCGCAAATCGTTTAAAGGCCATTGTGCGGTCGACGGCCTGAATCTGCGCGTGGAACGAGGAGAGCTCTTCGCTCTCCTCGGCCCGAACGGCGCCGGCAAGACGACGACCGTGAACCTCCTCTCCACTCTCCTGAAGCCAGATGGAGGAACGGCGCTTGTCGCCGGCTACGACGCGGCGAAGAACGCCGACGAGGTGCGCAGAAGAATTAGCGTAACCGGGCAATTCGCCGCCCTGGACGAAGGTCTGTCCGGCTTGCAGAATGTGGTGCTTATGGCCAGGCTTCAGGGTTACGCCGCGCGGGAAGCGCGCGACATCGCGGAGCGGCTCGTTCATGCGTTCGGGCTCGCGGAGGCGAAGGACCGCGCGGTGCAGCGCTATTCCGGCGGCATGCGGCGGCGTCTGGACATCGCCGCCGGCATCGTCTCGCGGCCGGAGGTTCTGTTCCTGGACGAACCGACGACGGGTCTGGACCCGGAGAGCCGGTTCGGGATCTGGGAGTCGATCCGTTCGCTGTTGAAGCGGGGCACCACCGTTCTGCTGACGACCCAATATCTGGAGGAAGCCGACCGATTGGCCGACCGGGTCGCCGTGATGAACGGAGGGAAGATCGTGGCGGAGGGAACGCCGAGCGCCTTGAAGGCGTCCATCGGCGGCAAGACGTTGCAGATCCGGTTGGAGAATCCGTCCGATCGGGAGAGAGTCAGGCGGCTGCTCGCCGATCATCTGAAGCTGGCCGCCCATCCGGGCGACGACCCTCATGGCGTGCGAATCCCGGTACCGGATGCCGGGCTGGCCGGCCAAGCCATCCATCTGCTGTCGAGCCATAACGTCGCCTTGAACGACTTCGGGCTCGGCGAACCGAGCCTGGACGAAGTCTTCCTCTCGCTGACCGCGTCCCGCCGAAGCGAGGAGGCATTCGCATGAACGTCGGCCCGATTCCTTACGAGCCGCTTCCGCCCGGGGCCGCCGCCCCGCGCCGACCGAGTCCCTGGGCTGCGACGGTCCTGTTCATGTGGCGAACCTTGGCAGCATACGAGGAACAATCCGTTCGGCCTCGCGATGGATGCCCTCCTGACTCCCGTCCTCATGATGCTCATCTTCGCGTATCTGTTCGGCGGCGCCATCGCCGGTTCCGCGAACGCGTACCTGCAATACCTGCTTCCCGGAATCCTTGTCCTTACCGTCGTGCCCATGACGGTCTACAGCGGAACGACGCTCTGCCAAGATCTCTCGCGAGGCGTATACAACCGCTTCCGAACGATGCCGTTCTGGCAGCCCGCCGCCGTTCTCGGGCCCTTGGCGACGGACGCGCTCCGATACGCGGCGGCCCTGCTCGCGACGTGCGGGGCGGGGCTGCTGCTCGGCTATCGTCCGGATGGCGGTGCGCCGGGAACGCTGCTGGGAGCCTTGTTTATTCTGCTCTTCGCCTTCAGCGTCAGCTGGATCTTCTCGACGATCGGCCTGATCGCGAAGCGGCCCGAGACCGTCTCGGGCACGAGCATAATGGTCCTCTATCCCCTTCTGTTCGCCAGCAATATTCTGGTCGACTCGTCCACGATGCCGGGTTGGATCGACATGGTCGTGAAGCTCAATCCGATCAGCGTCGCCGTGACGGCGGCGAGGGGGCTGATGGAGGGAACCGCCGGCGCGGCGGATCTCGCGGCGGGGTTCGGCGTCTGCCTGCTGCTGCTCGTCGCGTTCGTTCCGGCTTCCTTCTATCTCTATCTGACCAAAAACGCGCGTTAACGCAAGGGGCTGGCTGCCGCCAGCCCCTGTCCTCGTTGCTTCTCAACCGGGTGCCCGCATACTTCTCAAGTTCGGGAGAGATCGGGAGAACGACCGAATCATTCCGCGAAAAAGTAGGGTTGCCCCGCTCTCGGGGCCATCCTTCGTTCAATTTGCCCCCCTACCGCTCCTGCGCTGGAATCCCTTCCATTTGCATTCTAGGTAAGCGTGATATAATCTCCATAGTTTGCTTATCGGGGAGGAGCTTTTAGTTAACTCCGCGATTCACAACTTTAGAGAAGCCGGTGATCAGATGTTTCAGCTCAAGTGGTTATGGCACAACCTGCGAGGAGATCGAACTCGCTACATTCTCGCTCTATGTCTGTCGGTCGTGGGCTCCTCGCTGACGATCATCAATCCGTACATCGGCCAACGCATCGTCGACACGTTCATCTCGGGCGACGACGCGCTGCGGAACCTGACGGAAGAACGCTCGCTCCTGATCGGCCTCTGCCTCGGCATGATCGGCTTCTCCTTGCTGCGCACGGGCCTGGCTTACTTCACGACCCTTCTGTACGAGCGGGCTTCGCAGAACATGCTGTACCGGGTCCGGATTTACTTGTACAACAAGATCCAGGGCCAAGACATGCATTATTACGACCATAATCGAACGGGCGACCTCATGACCAAGATGACGGGCGATCTGGATATGGTCCGCCATACGATGGCGTGGATCATCAAGACGATTATCGAATCGCTGACCGTCTTCGCGGCAGCGGTCGTCTATTTCTTTTATATCGACGTCGCTCTGACCTGGTGGCTGCTGCTGCTGTCCCCTCCGATCTTCATCGTCGCGTTCCTGTTCGCCCGGCGCGTCCGCCCGATGTATACCGATCTTCGGGAGCGTCTGTCGCAGCTGAACACCACGACGCAGGAGAACATCGCGGGCAACCGCGTCGTCAAGGCGTTCGCGCGCGAGGAATTCGAGGTTCAGAAGTTCACGGAGAAAAACGTCAATTACTCCAAGGCCAACAAGGCGGCCGCGATGGTATGGCTCGATTATTTTCCGTATCTCGAGACCTTCGCCCAAGGCTTCAACGTCATTCTGATGCTGGCGGGCGGGCTGTTCGTCATGAACGGGCGCATCACCTTCGGGGAATTCTCCGCGTTCTCCGCGCTCATCTGGGGTCTGTCCAACCCGATGCGCAACATCGGCATCATCATTAACGATATCCAGCGCTTCTTCGCGAGCCTGACCAAGATCGTCGAGATCTACTACGCCCATCCGCAGATCGTCAACGAGCACAACGCCGCCGTCAAACGGCGTTACGAGGGCCGCATCCAGTTCGACAACGTAAGCTTCAAGTACGACAACGCGACGGTTCTGGAAGACATCAGCTTCACGGTCGAGCCCGGCGAGACGATCGCGATCATGGGCGCGACGGGATCCGGCAAGACGACGCTGATCAACCTGATTCCCCGCTTCTACGACGTGACGAAGGGCCGCGTCCTCGTGGACGGCACCGACGTGCGGAAGCTGGAGCTCGACGAGCTGCGCGGCAATATCGGCGTCGCGACCCAGGACGTCCTGCTGTTCTCCGACACGATCGACGGGAACATCGCGTACGGCGATCCGGAGATGCCCGAGGACGAGGTCGAGAAGTTCGCCCGGCTCGCCGCCGCCCACGACTTCATCCGCAAGATGCCGGAGGGCTACAACACGATCGTCGGCGAACGCGGCGTCGGCCTGTCCGGCGGCCAGAAGCAGCGGATCGCGCTGGCGCGGGCGATGGCGGTGCAGCCTCCGATCCTGATCCTCGACGACACGACCTCGGCCGTCGACCTCGAGACGGAGGAGCACATCCAGAAGAGCTTGCGGGAGCTGGACTATTCCTGTACGAAAATCATCATCGCGCAGCGCGTGTCCACGACCGCGCAGGCCGACCGCATCCTGATCCTGGACAACGGCCGCGTGATCGAGGAAGGCACCCACCAGGAGCTGCTGGCTCGGCGCGGTTATTATTACGAGGTATTCATGCTGCAGAACGAAGGCATCGGAAGGCAGGCGACGGCACTTGGCTAGGAATAAATTCGACATCGACGAGAATCTGGAGTCGCCCTTCGACATTAAGCACTTCCGGCGCGCTCTCGTCTATATCAAGAAGCAGAAAACGCCGATGATCGTCGCGTTCGTGCTGAGCGCCTTGTCGGCTGGCATCGCGCTCTCCGCGCCGCTGATCATGCAGCACGTCGTCGACGTGACGATCCCCGCGAAGGAAGCCTGGCCGCTGGTCGGCTGGTCCGCGCTGATGCTGGCCACCATCGTCGTCAGCGTCATTCTGGCGACGATCCGCTCGCGGATTATGACCCGCGTCGGGCAAGACATCATTTTCGACATTCGGACGGACTTGTTCAAGCACTTGCAGGAGCTGCCGTTCCAATATTACGACGACCGGCCGCAGGGCAAGATTCTGATCCGGGTCGTCAACTACGTCAACTCCGTGTCGGACGTGCTGTCCAACGGCATCATCAACTTCATTCTCGAGATTCTGAACCTGCTGTTCATCGGAGCCTTCATGTTCGCCGTCGACGCGAAGCTGTCGCTCGTCATTCTCGCGGGGCTCCCGGTCTTCTTCGCCGTCATGATGCTCCTCAAGACCCGGCAGCGCCGGGCGTGGCAGGCGGTCTCCAACAAGAGCTCCAACCTGAACGCGTACATGCAGGAGAGCATCAGCGGCATCCGCGTCACCCAGATCTTCACCCGCGAGGAGCGCAACGCGGGCATCTTCACCCGTCTGGCCACCAACTATCGCCGCGAGTGGATGAAGACGATGTACCTGAACTTCCTCATCCCGTTCTCGGTCGACAACCTGACGACGCTCGTCACGACGGCCATCTACTTCGTCGGGCTGCTGGCGATGGGTCCGGCGGAAGTGACCTTCGGCGTCATTCTCGCGATGAGCAGCTACGCGGCGCGCTTCTGGCAGCCGATTCTCAACCTGTCGAACCTGTACAACAGCTTCATCAACGCCGTCGCCTACCTCGAGCGCATCTTCGAGACGTTGGACGAACCGGTCACCGTCAGCGACGTTCCGAACGCGCGGGAGCTGCCGCCGATCCAAGGCCGGATCACCTTCGACGACGTGACCTTCGCCTACGATCCGGGGCACAACGTTCTGGAGCATCTGAACATCGACGTCAAGGCGGGCGAGAGCATCGCCCTCGTCGGGCCGACCGGCGCGGGCAAGACGACGGTCGTCAACCTGATCTCGCGCTTCTATAACGTGACGGGAGGCCGGATTCTCATCGACGGCCACGACATCGCGGAAGCGAAGCTGAAGTCGCTGCGCAGCCAGATGGGCATCATGCTGCAGGACAGCTTCATCTTCTCCGGCACGATCATGGACAACATCCGCTACGGCAGGCTCGACGCCACCGACGAGGAGGTCGTCGCCGCCGCGAAGATCGTCTGCGCGGACGAATTCATCCGCGAGTTCGAGAACGGCTACATGACCGAGGTCAACGAGCGAGGCTCGAAGCTGTCCCAAGGGCAACGCCAGCTCATCTCGTTCGCCCGCACGCTGCTCGCCAACCCGCGCATCCTCATCTTGGACGAAGCGACCTCGTCCATCGACGCGCGGACCGAGCGGCTGCTGCAGAAGGGCTTGAACGAGCTGCTCAAGGGACGCACGTCGTTCATCATCGCGCACCGTCTCTCGACGGTGAAGAACTGCGACCGCATCCTGTACGTCGCCGACAAGGGCATCGCCGAAGCCGGCTCGCACGACGAGCTGATGGCGCGGCGGGGCCGATACTATCACCTGTACACCGCCCAGAAGATGGAGGCGTAGAATCGCCCCCCGGCGGCATTGCCCGGCAGCATTGCCCGGCAACATCGTCGGCAGCATGGCCGCCGCTAATCGAGCCCCCGATCGGATGACGATCGGGGGCTTTTTGTCTGCCTCGATTTTTCATATACATGAAAATCACCGTTGACGCAGGCCCATATTTTGGTTATGATTGACCCGGGAATTAAATCGTAATTATTACGATTATAGAGGGAGGGAGACTTCGAGAGTCCATGATAGCGACGAGAGAGATCGATTTTGTGAAGTTCAATCCCACGCAAAATATGACCATCCTTGTGACGACCCGGCATCCCCCGGAAGAGTATCCGCTCATCGCTTCCCGAATGATGTCCTACGACCATGTTCACGCCGAGCAAGTAGGCTTCGTCGAACAGCCGCGCCATCCGGAAGCCGCCGCGCGCCTGCAGATGGCGGGAGGCGAGTTTTGCGGGAACGCCTGCATGGCTCTGGCCGCCTACTTGGCCTCCGGGCAAGGACTTCGGCCTGACGACGACGCGGAGCTCTCTCTCGAAGCCTCGGGAACGGATCGGTTGGTGGCCTGCCAAGTGAGAAAAACGAATGAGACATATCTCTGCCGCGTAGCCATGCCGATCCCCCGCGAGATCGAACGACGGACCGTTCCATACGAGGACGAGGAATGGCAATTGGCCTTCGTCCGATATCCCGATTGCTGGCACATGGTGATCGAAGTCGATTTCTTCGGCGAAATCGCGAGGAAGAGGGCTCAAGAATGGGCGAAGCTGCTCGGCGCCGCCACGGGAGCGAGCTTGATCGGAGTCTTGCTGTTCAAGGCGGATTCCAACGAGATGGCTCCGCTCATCTATATTCCTTCCTTGAACAGCATGGTCTGGGAGAGAGGCTGCGGATCGGGTACCGCCTCGATCGGAGCTTATCTCTCTTGGATAAACGGAGGACCCGTCACCGCGACGATCAAGCAGCCAGGCGGAACGATTCGGGTCGCCTCCCTTGTCGATCGCGGGGAGATCACGAGCCTGAGCATAGAGGGCTCCGTCGGAATCGTCGCGCAGGGCAGGGCTTTTCTTGAAGCTGGACCGAGAACTCCGCATGGGGGCGAGAAGAATGACGATCGATCGGATTCGAACCGAATTGGCCAGCTATCATGACAAATTCACAACTTTGGCCTATCGCTATGATGGCACCTTGGCCAGCAGCGAGGAATTGGAGACGACTATCGACCGCTACTCCGATTTCATAACGGACGCAGAGAATCATAGCTTATGGGACCGGCTGGAACGAGACTCCTCCGACGAGCTTCATCGGCTTGCGGCCGGTCTGAGACGTTCTTCGGCGCAATGCGTCACGATCATGGAGAAGTACCGAGCGTTGAAGCTGCTGGGCGGCGAGTCGGAACGAACCGATTATTTTCAGAATATCGAGGCCTGCATTGAACAAGAGTTCGGAAGCTTCCGGGTCGCGTCCGACTCCCGGGTCGTCCTGATCGGCTCCGGCTCGTTCCCGATGACGCCGCTGTTCATCGCCAAGCGGACGGGCGCATCCGTGGTCGGAATCGACATCGACGAAGAAGCCGTCGAGCTGGGACGGAAGGTGATCGACCGGTTAGGGCGCGGGTTGAACATTCGGCTGTTGGGAGGCTCCGCGGAGCATCATCCCGAGGAGCTCCGAATGGCGACGCATCTCATCTTCAGCTCGACGGTCTCCGAGAAGTACGAGTTGCTGGACCGGCTGCATGCGTTAACCGACAGGCAAGTCGTCGTCGCGATGCGATACGGCGATCGGTTGAAGTCCCTGTTCAATTACCCCATGCGGGAGGTCGACGGGCGCAAATGGCGGCTTGTTGAGACCGTATTGCGTCCGGAGCAAGTATTCGATATCGCCTTGTACCGAAGAGCATAGCCGGGCGGGCCACGGCAGAAGGAGGTTAGCATGAACGATCATCCGAGCGTCCTGATCGCGGGAACGGGCCCCGCCTCCATACAAATGGCGGTTCTGCTCAAAAACCGTTGGAATTGCGCCGTCGGAATCGTCGGACGACCGTCCGCGCGCTCCGAATCCTTCTTCGCGGCGCTTCGTCCAAGCGGCCTCCGCGTTCGCGCGGACGTCCAAAATCTGCAGCACCGCGAGCTTGAAGGCGAATGCCGCTTGGATCATGTCTTCCAAGAATACGAAGCCGTCGCGGGACTATGGGACACCCTTATTCTAGCGGTGACGGCGGATGCTTACTTGGAAGTGCTGAAGCGGCTGAGCGACGACGTGCTGAGGGGGATCCGGCGCGTGGCGCTGCTCTCTCCGACCTTCGGCTCCAACTCGTTAATCCGCCAGTTCATGAACGACAGAAGTTCCGAAGTCGAGATCATCAGCTTCTCTACCTACTTGGGCGACACTCGCTGGGCGCAAGACCGTCCATCGCACCGCGTCGTCACGACAGGGGTGAAGAAGAAGGTATTTATCGGTTCGACGCATGCCGGCTCTCCGTTCGTCGAGAAGCTTCGGACGTTATATCAGTCGATCGGCATCGTCTTGGAACCCATGCAATCTCCGTTCGAAGCCGAGACGAGAAATATATCGCTCTACGTTCACCCGCCGTTGTTCATGAACGAGTTCGCGTTAGACGTCCTGTTCGGCGAAGCTTCCGTGAAGAAGTACGTGTACAAACTGTTCCCCGAGGGGCCTATCACCCCAGAGCTCATCCGGCAGATGCTCGCTTCTTGGAAAGAGATATCGGCCATTCTCGACAAGCTGCGATTAAAAGGGGTCAACCTGCTCAAGTTTATGGTCGACGACAATTATCCGGTAAGACCCGAGAGCCTGCCGAGGCGCGATATCGAGGAGTTCCCCCGATTGGAGACCGTTCGTCAAGAGTACTTATTGTACGTGCGGTATGCCTCCTTGCTCATCGATCCGTTCTCGGAACCGGATTCGAACGGAAGGTATTACGACTTCTCCGCCGTCCCGATAAGGACGATCTTCGTCAACCGGGAAGGCTGCTGGGACATCCCGAGAATGCCCAAAGAGGACTACTATCGGATCAAAATGATCCAAGGCATCGCCAGACATCTCGAATCGGGTTGTCCGACGATCGACCGATACCTCGCGACCTACGAGCGCAAGCTTGAGGACGCCGCGCTCAAGCTTCGAGGCGAGCGCTTGTCGGATGCCTTCCAAGTTCGAAGCTTCGAAGAAGATATCGAACGGATTTGCGAGAGCATCGACGCAGGATTTTCATACAACTCATGAAAAGGACGCACTGGAGGATATCACGTGAGACAAAGATCGGTTATCGGACTTGCCGCGCTGGCAATGGTTATGGCGCTGCTGGCCGGCTGCAGCGGCGGCGAGAAGAATCATGCGGAAGCGCCGTCGGATAAAGGCAAGGTCAGAACGGAGCTGACGTACGCTGCGGCCAAGGACATTAACGACATGAACCCCCATCTGTACACGGGGTCCATGCCGGCGCAAGGGATGGTGTACGAGTCCCTGGTCGAGAACACCCCGGACGGCATCAAGCCCCTGCTGGCCGAATCCTGGGATATCTCCGAGGACGGCAAGACGTATACCTTCCATCTTAGACAAGGCGTGACCTTCCACGACGGGGAACCGTTCGACGCGGAAGCGGCAGTCAAGAACATCGAAGCGGTCCAGAGCAATGCCGCCAAGCACTCCTGGATCCAGCTGTCGACCAAGATCGCGGACGTCGAAGCTACCGACGAGCATACGGTCCGGCTGACATTGACGGAGCCGTACTACCCGACTTTGCTGGAATTGGCCATGACCCGGCCTTACGTCTTCCTGTCGCCCAGGGACTTCGTAGACGGCGGGACCAAAGACGGCGTGAAGGGGTATCACGGAACGGGGCCGTATAAGCTCGCCGAGCATCAAACCGATCGATACGCCGTATTCGAAGCCAACGAGAGCTATTGGGGCGGCGCGCCCAAAATAGCCAAAGTGACGGCGAAGGTGCTTCCCGCCGGGGAGACGACCTTCCTGGCGCTGCAGAAAGGAGAGGTCGACTTCCTCTTCACGGACGACCGCGGCACCGACAGCATCGACGTGGAGGCGATGCGCCGGCTCGAGGACTCGGGCGATTACCGGATCGTCCGAAGCGACCCGATGAACACGAAGATGATCGTGGCCAACAGCGGCAAGCAGGGCAGCCCCGCGCAGGAGACGGCCGTGCGCGAAGCGCTCTGGCAATCGATCGACCGGGAGACGATCGGCAAGCAAATCATGAGCGGAACCGAGACGCCTGCCGAGACGCTCTTCTCGACTAACGTCAACTATGCCGATATCGGCTTGAAGCCGAGAGATTTCGACCTGGATCAAGCGGAGAAGAAGCTGGAGGACGCGGGATGGAAGCCGAGCGGCGGAGACGGCATCCGCGCGAAGGACGGGACCCCGCTCGTCCTCAAGCTGTACTACGACGCCAACTCGGCTTCGCAAAAAACCGAGGCCGAGTTCATTCAGAGCACCGCCCGGCAGATCGGCATGAAGCTCGAGCTTGTCGGCGAAGAATCCTCGTCCATCGCGAGCAGAAGGTCGAGCGGAGACTACGATTTGCTGTTCAACCAAACGTGGGGACTCGCGTACGATCCGCAGAGCACGATCGCGGCCTTCGCTTCCGAATCTTCCTATTATCACGCGACAAGCGGCATTGCGAGCGCGGCCGAGCTGTACCGGAAGATCGACGAAGTGACGGCGTCCGCGAACGAAGAGACGAGGAAGGTGCTGTACAAGGATATTCTGACGATCGTTCACGACGAAGCGATCTTCATTCCCCTTACCAACGGCAGCGTCACGGTCGTCGCTCCCTCGGACTTGCAGGGCGTCTCCTTCAAGCAGACGCAATTCGAGCTGCCGTTCGAGAAGATGTACTTCGAATAGAGGAGAGGAACCATGGGCGCTTATATCGTCCGAAGGGCGTTGATTGCGATTCCGCTGCTCGCTATGATCTCGTTCGCCGCGTTCGTCTTCCAGCACCTGTCCCCGCTGGACCCGGCCGAGGTCGTCCTGCACTCGCAAGGCGTGCCGAAGATCACGGACGAGCTGATCGCCGAGACCCGGGCGGAGCTCGGGATGGACCGTCCCTTCCTGATTCGTTACCTGGATTGGCTGGTCTCGTGCCTGCAACTGGACTTCGGCAAGTCGTATGTCGCGAACCAACCGGTGTGGTCCTTGTTGGGGCCCGCCCTGCTGAATACGTTAAAGCTGACGCTCGTGTCCGTCGCGGCTATTCTCGCACTCTCCGTGGCGTTAGGCGTCGCGTGCGCCTTAAAAGCAGGACGCTGGCTGGATAAATCCATTCGGGGGCTGTCGTTCGTCCTGACCTCCGCGCCCTCTTACTGGCTCGCCGCGCTGATGGTCTGGTACTTCTCCGTCAAGCTGGATCTGCTGCCGACGAGCGGGATGGATTCCGCCCGCAGCTACGTGCTTCCGGTCGCGGTCATCGCGATCGGCTATGCCGGCATCTACTTCCGAGTAATCCGAAGCTCCATGCTCGGCAATTTGAACGAAGACTACGTGCTGTACGGAAGAGCCTGCGGATTGCCGGAATCCACGCTCGTCCGCCGCGTCTTGAAAAATTCCCTGCAGGTGGCCATCTCGATATTCGGCATGGCGATTCCCACGATTCTGGGAAGCACGGTCGTGGTGGAGAACCTGTTCGCATGGCCCGGACTCGGCACTCTAAGCGTGAGATCCGTCTTGAGCCGGGATTTCCCGGTGATCCAGGCCTATGTGCTCGTGCTCGCGGCCGCCTTCGTTCTCTTCAATGCCGTATCCGACATTGCGAGCGCGGCGGTGAACCCCAAATTAAGGAATGATCTATAGATGAGATGGTTGAGACCAATCGGGCAAGACAAGTTGGCGGCGCTCTCCCTCTTCCTGATCTCGACGACCCTATTCGCCGGCCTCTTCGCTCCCTTCCTCGCGCCGCATGCCCCCGATGAGGTTCATATGGAGCTTCGCTTCGCGGCTCCCTCTTGGGAATATTGGCTGGGCAACGATCAACTGGGGAGATGCGTTCTGTCCCGGCTTCTCTACGGCATCCGTCCCAGCGTCCTCTGGGTCGGGGTCGCGCTGGCCCTGTCGGCGGGAATCGGAACGATAGTAGGGTTTGTCGCGGGGTACTTCAGAGGCGCGACGGACGCCGTCCTGATGAGAATCTGCGACGGCATGCTGTCCTTCCCGGGATACGTCCTGACCTTGGCGGTCATCGGCATCCTGGGCGTCGGTCTCGAGAATATCCTGATCGCATTCGCCCTGATGAAGTGGGCCTGGTTCGCCCGCGTCATCCGGACGTCCGTCAGGCAATACGCCGACTCCGATTACGTGAGGTTCGCCAAGACGCTCGGCTTCGGCGACGTCCGCATCATGGCGAGGCACCTCGTTCCGGCCGCTCTTCCGGATATGGCCGTCGCCGCCAGCAGCACGTTCGGCTCCATGATCCTGCAAATATCGGGCTTCTCCTTCCTCGGGCTCGGCATTCAAGCCCCTCATGCGGAATGGGGAATGATGCTGAACGAGGCCAGAACGGTCATGTTCTCCAAGCCGGAGCTCATGCTGGCTCCCGGCATCGCGATCATCCTCGTCGTATCGGCCGTCAACTATTTGTCCGATTCGCTTCAACTGGCCCTGGACCCGAGACTTGCGACTTCCCGCCGCGCGCCGCATAGCCGGACGGTTGCCGAATCCGCGAAGCTTCAAGGAAGCGAGGTGGCCTAATCCGCGATGAACAGCCTGGAAGTATCCAACTTGAAAATAGGGGATGACGCCACGGGCCGCGCGCTCGTCCGGAACAGCTCCTTCCTTGTCGAACCGGGCAGCTGCACGGCCATCGTCGGCGAGAGCGGAAGCGGCAAGTCTCTGACCTGCAGGGCGATCCTGCGGTTGAACCCGGCCGGTCTCCGTCAATCCGGAAGCATCGCGCTTGGCGGCGTCGATCTGACCAAGCTCTCCGAGCGGGAGATGAGGAAGATAAGAGGCAGACGACTCTGCCTGATCGTTCAGAACGGCATGCGCGCCTTCGATCCTTCCTCCGTCGTAGGGGTTCATCTGAGAGAGACGCTGAACCGTCACTTCGGGTGGAGCCGCGCGGAGATGACCGCCCGGATGGGCAAAGCAATGGAGAGCGTCAGGCTGAAGGACCCCGTCGCCGTCATGAACAGCTTCCCGCACCAGCTGTCGGGAGGCATGCTGCAGCGGATCATGATCGCGCTGGCTCTCGTGCTGGAGCCCGATATAGTCGTCGCCGACGAACCGACGACGGCGCTGGATACCGTCTCCCAATACGAGGTGGTCGAACAGTTCGCATCGTTGCGGGCCCGAATCGGCTGCTCCATGATCTTCGTCTCCCACGATCTGGGCGTCGTCAGGCGGTTGGCGGACGAGATCCTGGTCATGAGAGACGGAGAGATCGTAGAGAGCGGCCCGACCCGGAAGATCTTCTCCGAACCCCGGCATGCCTATACCCGTCACCTGATCTCCGCGAAAGAGGCGCTGAACCGCCGCTTCAACCATGTCATGGGAGGCGATGACGTTGTTGACCGTTGAACGGGTCGAGAAGTCGTACCGGACGGGCGGACTGTTCGCGAGGAGACGGAAGCAGGTACTCTCGGGCATCAGCTTCGAGTGGAAGGCGGGCGAGTGTCTGGGCATTATCGGAGAGAGCGGAAGCGGCAAGTCCACCCTGGGCCGGCTGCTGCTCGGCATCGAGCGGCCGGATCGCGGAAGCGTTCGTTGGGAAGGTCGGCCCGCGGACGAACGAAGGGCCAGACGGGGCTCGGTAAGCGCCGTGTTCCAGGACTATACCTCCTCCATCCATCCGTTCTTCACCGTCGAGAAGGCGCTGATGGAGCCGCTGACGCTTCGGAACAAGCGCGCGGCGATCGATAGCCGCCGAATCGACCGGCTGCTGGAACAAGTCGGATTGGACTCGTCCTACCGGAACAAGTACCCGCACGAGTTGTCCGGCGGGGAAGCGCAGCGGGTGTGCATCGCGAGAGCCGTGGCGACGGAGCCTCGATGCATTCTGCTGGACGAAGCCGTCAGCTCTCTGGACGGTTCCGTTCAAGTCCAGGTGCTCGACCTGCTCCGAAGCTTGAAGACCGCGTACGACATGGGATATATCTTCATCACCCACGATATCCAGGCCGCCGCCTATCTTTGCGACCGAGTGATGATCGTTCGGGACGGCCGGATCGAAGAGACCGTCGATGTCGACCGATTAAGGGACGTTCAATCCCCTTACGCCAAGAAGCTGCTGGACATGGTCATGGCTTGACTTCAAGTTCGGAATTCGCCGATGGATTCGGAGAGAGGAGCAAGCTTGTTGAGAGGAGCCTTGTCATGGCCTTTTATGCGGTTATACCTGCTGACGCTGCTCTACTTCAGCGCGAATGCGATCCTGAACGTCATCCTTCCGTTGAAGGGGGAATCGCTGGGGGCCGACAACACGACGATCGGGATCGTCATGGGGGCGTATCTGTTCACGACCATGCTGTTGCGCCCGTGGGCAGGCCTTATGATTCAGAGATACGGGCCCATTCGGGTGCTGCGGGCGATCCTGGCGCTTAACGGGCTGGCCCTGATTCTCTATACGTTTACCGGTCTGGAAGGCTACTTCGCGGCCCGCATGCTGCAAGGCGTTTGCACCGCTTTTTTCTCCATGGCCTTGCAGCTTGGCATTATCGACGCTCTGCCGGACAAGGACCGCTCGCAAGGCATCTCGATGTATTCGCTGTGCGCTTCCATGCCGGGCATTATCGGCCCCTTGCTGGCTGTGGGCATGTGGCGGGCGGGAGACGGCTCTCTCTTCGCGACGGCGATGATCGCCCTTGCCGTTCTGACGGGAGTCGTAGGCTACAGCGCCAAGATGGATGGGAAAAGAGACGAGCCCGCCGCCGGCCGGACGGGACAGGCCGGGGAGATGCTGCGGTCCTTCGGCCAGTTGGCGAAGAACCGCCCTCTGTTCCGATGCAGCGTCCTGATGCTGACCGCTTCCCTTGTATTCGGGGCGACGACGACCTTCATCCCCCTGTACGCGGCGCAGATTCGATACGGCAATGCCGCCTTGTATCTCATGCTTCAGGCCGGGACGGTCGTTCTGGCGCGGTTCCTCCTGAGGAAGAGGATCCCCTCCGACGGGAAGTGGCATCCTTTTTATATGATGGGGATTATGCTCTCTCTTACCGCGGCAGCGTTATGCGCAAGTCTCTCTGTCGCCGGCGGAGTTCTCTTGTTCTACCCGGGGGCGGTCCTGATGGGAGTCGCCCAAGCCCTCCTCTATCCCTCGCTGACTTCGTATCTGACCTTCGTTCTGCCTCGGGAGAGCCGCAACGTGCTGATCGGGCTGTTCATCGCCATGGCCGATCTCGGAGTCTCGCTGGGCGGAATGCTGATGGGACCGGTAGCGGATCTCTCTTCTTATTCGACCATGTATCTGATATGCGCTCTCCTGGGGGCGTCGATGATTGCGTTCGTCTATGGCAGGGGAATAAGGGCAGCCCCCAACCCGTAAACGGATAGGAGCCAGCCTCCGCGAGAGGTCTGGCTCCTTCTTCGTCTATGAGCGACTATCCGCAGAATTACGCCGTCGCCGTCGCCCTCACCGTCTTCATGGCCGCGCTCCAGGCCAGCACTTCGTCCAGAATCAGGTGCAGCTTCTCTTCGTGATACGGCGTCGGCTTGAACACGCTGTAATTCTCGAAGTCGGTATGAAGCGAGAAGCTGAGCTGGGTACGTACATGGGCGATGCGAAGCTCCGACAGGATCAACCGAAGGTTGTCGATGGCGCTGATCCCGTCGGCCCCTCCGTAGGCGATCAGGCCGGCGGCCTTGTTGTTCCACTCCTTGTGCAGGTAGTCGATGGCGTTCTTGAGGGCGCCGGACGTCGCGCGATTGTAGGTCGGCGTGACGAAGACGTAGCCGTCGAACGAAGCGATCTTGTCCGACCATGCCTTCGTATAAGGGAATTCGTATTGCCCCATGATCGGAGGCATCGGTTCGTCCAGCAGAGGCAATCCGTAATCCGCGATATCGACGAGCTCGTATTCGGCATCGTTGCGCTTCGACGCGACTTCATGCACCCAGCGGGCGACGGGCTCGCCTTTGCGGCCCGGACGCGTGCTTCCCAGAATGATGGCGATTTTGTTCATCTCTTAACCCCTCCTAATGATTGGCCTGTTGCTATATTATAGGAAGAGCGGGAATCATCCAACCGACAGTTCGCTTGCGTTCATCGGATATCCGATATCGTCGTTCGCAGGTGTGGGATAAGCGGAAGATCTTCTACAGGAGGGGATAAAATGTCGGAAATCAAAGAGAAGCCGGACCGACGGGTCAAGCGGACGCGCCAGGCGATCCAGGACGCGTTGATCGCTTTGATCCGGGAGAAAGGATTCGAAGCCGTGACGGTGCAGGAGATCGTGGAGCGCGCGGACGTGAACCGGTCCACTTTTTATTTTCATTTCCAGGATAAATACGATCTGCTGGAGCAGAGCAACCGGGAGATGCTGGAGGCCTTCGCCGCGTCCCTTCAAGAACCGAGGGATACGCCGCCTCCATGCCGGCTGGCCAATATGGATTCCGCGACGAAGCACTTCGAGCATATCGCCGCCAACGCAGCTTATTATAAGGTCATGTTAAGGGAGATGGGCATCCCCGACTTCGCGAATAGGTTGAAGCTCGCCATCGCGGAAGCCTTCTATCAGAAGCTGGATCTCATGTTGACGGACGAACACGGCGTGACCATCCCGCGGGACATTCAATGCGCCTATGTCGCTTCCGCCCACTTCGGCCTGATCGAGTGGTGGCTGGAGAACGACTTGATGTACAGTCCGTCCTACATGGTCAACGCCTTGAACCAACTGGTCAAGTTCGGACCCGTCCGGGCCGCCGGCTTCTAAGGCAAGACGACTCCCCCGATCGCGGACCGGCGCCGAATCCAGCGATAGCTCCGGATTCGGCGCCGCTCTCTATACTTGCGCCCCCTTGTTCGAGCTTACCTCTCTCTTGTACTGCCCGGGCGTTCTGCCGAGCACCCGCTTGAAATCCGATATGAAATGCTGCTGGCTGCTGTACCCGAGGTCATAAGCCAGATCCGCCCACGAAGGATTGTCGCTGTCCCGGATGGACTTGGCCGCATCCAGCAATTTGTTCCTCTGAAGCTGCCACTTGATGCCGATGCCGACGTAATCCTGGAACAGCTTCTGCAGCCATCGTTCGCTCTTGCCGATCCATTGCGCGACGTCGCCGACCGTCTGCAAGCCGTCGGAGTCGATCGCCGCCAGAATCTCGTTAATCAACGCGATGTTGGGATCGGGCTGCGGGCGACGGGCTTGAATAAGATCGGCCAACGCTCCCGCGGCGGCATCGTCCTCCAAGGCCAATACGCCTTCTACGAAGGATGCATCCGCTTCGGGGAAAACTTGCCTCAGAGCAAGGGTTCCGTTATGCAGTCCGGCCAGGGACTCGCTCCAGAAGGCGCGAAACGCGCCGGGCAGAAGGCGTGCGCCTATGATTCGGCCGTCGTCGCTCGCCACGTAATCCCGCTTGTCCCGGAAGGCGCACTGAATGCCCGAATCCGGTCTGGAGACGTAGACGTCCACGTACGGCCGGTGCAGCACTTGCTCGGAGATATAGGGCTCTCGGCTGGCGCGATTCCAGCTCAGCGTCCAGAAATGACGGATAAACGGCGCCAGGCCGGCAGGCGGAATGTAGGTTTGAAATCGGATATGCCGCGCGAACCCTTCCGGGTCCAAACGTCCGTGCCCCCCGGCGCGATGCGGGTCTGCGGTTTTTTGTAATACAGTGCCCATATTCATCACCTACAATAAAAATACATCTTCCCGGGGATGGAGTAAACGAGAATCGAAATCGGAGGTTACCCCCATGACAAACAAGGCGAAATTACGCGGAATGGCCAACGTCAGCTTCTGGGCGGAAGACGTGAAGGCGGCCAGAGATTGGTACTCGAAGCTGTTGGGAGAGGAGCCCTACTTCCAGCGCCCCGACGCGGAGAACCCCGCCTACATCGAATATCGGATCGGCGACTTCCAGAACGAGCTGGGCATCATCGATCGGAGATATGCCCCTGCGGCGGCCGGCTTGACGGGCGCGGGCGGCGCTATCCTGTACTGGCACGTGGACGATGTCGCCGGCATGCTGGATCGGCTGAAGGAGCTGGGAGCCGTTGAATACGAGCCTCTCAAGGAACGCGGGGTCGATTGGTTCACCTCGTCTGTGGCGGATCCGTTCGGCAACATCATCGGCTTGATCCACAGCCCTCACTATAAGGAGACTTGGAACTCGCTTCGAAAAGCATAAAAACAAACGGAGCCGTGCGGCGAACACGGCTCCGTTAGGACTACCCGAACAAGCGGCGAACCCTCTTGTCTCGCAGCCACAATCCGCCCCACATGAGAATCCCCAAGTAGACGGCGAACAACGTGTTGGAGAACAGAGGAGCATCCATGCGCACCTGCGTCGCGATGGCCCCGCCGAAATAGCCGGTCAGCAGCACCGCGCCCAGGACGGACGTTCTCGGAATGGCGTACAGAACGGTGCAGATCAGCCCGATGATGCCGATGGGCACGATATGATGCTCGGCGAATCCGAGCGTCACGGTACCCTCGACGACGGAAGAAGGCTTGAACAGCTTGGAGATGCTGTCGAACAGCATAAACAAGACGACAATTCCGCTCAGGACCCATGCCGTCCAGAACCTTCCTCTGGAGATCTTCTCGGTCATCGTTTATCCTCCTCGCATATCGATTCGATTTACCTATATCGTAGCATGATTAGCGGCCTTTCGTTTCTTATGGATTGCCATCTTGGCGGAGCCGAGGGGGCCGAAAAACAACGGATGCCCATTCCCTAACGGAACCGTCCCGTTCGATTTTGATTCGGACCCGTCTGCCTCGAGAGAAGGCGCTTTGGCTTGAGCGGCTTGAATGGCTTGAATGGCTTGAATTGTACGAAAAATCATACAAACCCTTCTCGAAAATGGCGCCTTGCTTGAATGTAGCGTGAAAAGAAGT